>CAJUJP010000094.1 GCA_910586615.1 uncultured Lachnospiraceae bacterium | reverse complement strand
TAAGCCTGATAAAAGTGAAGTGAAATAAAGGCGGGAGCAAATCTGTTTCTTTCATACAGGTTTGCTCTTGTTTTGTATAGGTACTCGCTATCTACCGTTTACCTTGTTCCGCAGGATCATCTGCTGCGGAAAATTGACTGCGCTGTGGATTTTACCCATATATATGATTTCGTGGAAGACCTTTATTGTGCGGATAACGGGCGTCCCAGCGTTGACCCTGTGGTTCTGTTCAAGATGGTTCTCATCCAGCACCTGTACGGAATCCCATCCCTGCGGCGCACCGTGGAGGAAATCAATATGAACATTGCATACCGGTGGTTTCTTGGATATCTGCTCAATGAACCGGTCCCTCATTTTGCCACCGTCAGTTATAACTTCAGGCACCGGTTCAGTGAAGATACCATAGAAAAGGTGTTTACCTGGATCCTTTTTGAGGCGCAAAAGAGCGGTTATCTTTCCCCGGAAGTAGTGTTTATGGACGGGACCCATATCAAAGCAAACGCGAACATCAATAAGAAAATGAAAAAAGCGATCCCTTCTGCGGCGAAAGTCTATGAGGAGCAGCTTTTGAAAGAGATCAATGAGGACCGCAGGGCACATGGAAAAAAGCCTTTTGACGGGAATTCCGGCGGCGGGGAGCCCGGGGAACGGGAGGTCACGGTATCAACGACTGATCCGGAGAGCGGCATGTTCCGGAAAGGGGATCATAAACATTGCTTTGCGTATGAAGCCCATACAGTCTGTGACAGGCATAACTTTATACTAGACACGGTAGTAACAAGCGGAAATGTACATGACAGTGTTGCCTTTGATGCGCTTTATGAGAAGGTGACCAGAAGGTTTCCCCAGATCAGGACAGCCACCATGGATGCGGGATATAAAACCCCGTGGATCTGCAAGCGTATCATAGATGACGGACGGCTCCCCTCCCTGCCTTATAAACGCCCTATGACGAAGAAAGGGTTTCATGAATGGTATAAATATGTATATGATGAATATCTGGACATCGTCATCTGCCCGGAATACAAAAGCCTGCCGTACAGCACGACCAGCCGGAAGGGCTACAGGGAATATAAGAGTCTGTGTTACCAGTGTGAAGCATGCCAGACGAGACATCTGTGCACGGAGAGCAGGAACTGTCAGAAGACAGTAACCCGCCATATCTGGGAGGATTATATAGAACAGGCGGAGGATATCCGGCATTCACCACAGGGAAAAGAAAGTTACTGTCTCAGATCACAGACGATCGAAAGGGTGTTTGCCGATGCAAAAGAAAAATATGGAATGCGTTATACACCTTACCGGGGACTGAAAAGAGTCAGTATGTGGGTAAGGCTGAAATATGCTGCCATGAACCTGAAGAAACTGGCGATGTGGAAATGGAAGGCAGCTCACCGACAGTTTTTTGTCGCGATGAGTATTGCTGATTCCCAGTGGGAGCTGGCGGCAGGTCATACAGGACAGAATCAGCCTTCGCATTGCCAATCAGGTCAAGGCTTTCATATTCATCTACGGTGGATACGAGGTTCTGCTTTATATACCAGCTCTCGCACAGGAGTAAGAAATTTGTAGAAATTTGGGAAAACTTACATGGTGAGGAGTAATAATTACACGGAGAGAA
>CAJUJP010000093.1 GCA_910586615.1 uncultured Lachnospiraceae bacterium | reverse complement strand
TGGGAGTGTAATATAAAGTGTGTAAGTTACCGGTAACAAAAACTTACGCACTTTATTTTTATGATAAAGTGCGGTACATTAAAAGAAAGGAATCGAAAGGATTATGAGTAACGCACTTATGGCACCACGTAAAAACAAAAGAAGCGAAGCCAGCAAAGCTATCGCACAGGCAATTATCGACCAGTACCAGCCTGCATCCGCTGAGGATATGCAGGACGCATTAAGGGATATCTTCGGCCCCATGTTTGAAGCAATGCTCCAAGGGGAAATGAACAGCCACCTTGGCTATGAGACAAATGATCACGGCTATAAAGAAACCAGTAACCGCAGAAATGGATATACCCATAAAAGTTTAAAGACCACAATGGGAGAAGTTGAGATCGACACGCCCCGTGACCGGGATGGATCTTTCGCCCCGCAGCTCATACCCAAACGTTCAAAGGATGTCAGTGGGATTGAAGATAAAGTATTGTCTATGTATGCGAGGGGAATGAGCCAGCGTGATATAGCGGATACGATCGAAGATATCTATGGATTTGAGATATCCCACGAAACGATCTCCAATATCACGGATCAAGTAATAGAAACAGCAAACGAATGGCAGAACCGTCCCCTTAAGAAGTTTTATGCATTCCTCTTTGTGGACTGCCTGTATGTAAACATACGAAAAGATATGGAAACAAAAAGCTGTGCGGTATATGTGGTCTTAGGATATGATATAAATGGTGTCAAGGATATCCTTGGCATCTGGATCGGGGAGGCAGAGGGAAAGCATTACTGGATGCAGATATTTGACGAGATCAAAAACCGTGGTGTGGAAGACATCCTTTTTATCAGCATGGATGGCGTGTCGGGACTGGAGGAAGGGGCAAGATCCATTTTTAAGGATGTGGCTGTACAGAGGTGCATCGTGCACCTGATCCGAAATTCTGTCAGATACATACCCTCCAAAGACTACAAGGCATTTACCGCCCAGCTCAAGAAGGTGTACGGAGCGGCCAGCCTGAAAGCGGCAGAGGCGGAGTTTGAGCGGTTCAGACAGGCATGGAGCCAGTATCCGGGTGCAGTAGATGTATGGAACCGCAACTGGACGCATGTGGAACAGCTGTATAATTACGGGAGTGCCATACGAAAGGTAATGTATACCACAAACGCCATAGAATCAGTCAATTCCAGTTTCAGGAAGGTGACAAAGAAAGGCTCTTTTCCCAGCGAAGACGCTGTCCTGAAAGCCTTATATCTGAGGATCACAGAACTGTATAAGAAATGGAACGGCCGTCCGGTGCCAAACTGGGCACTGGTTAGAAATCAGCTTTCGATGGATGATAAGATCCAGAAACGCATACTGAGATACGAAAATTTCTAAAAAGTGGGAGGCACTTGTACATGAGCAGATACTACGATTATTTTCAGAAGCAGGAACATACTTCAGAAGAGGTGACTATTGATGAATTCATTGCAGAAGCCATGCGGACAGACCTTAAATTTAAGACACTGGCAGAAGAACTGCATTATCAACGCACTTCACGAATAACACTTATGAATGAACTCCTTACCTGCTATCAATACCTGAAAGAGCACAATATGCTGCTTTTATATGAGGCTTACCGTAATGGTGAGGAACTGCCATTTGACTGAGTTTCATACAATAAATACGGCGGTCAATTAAGACCGCCGAAAAAAATCAAATTAATTTACACACTTTACTTGACAAACCC
>CAJUJP010000092.1 GCA_910586615.1 uncultured Lachnospiraceae bacterium | reverse complement strand
GGGAGTGTAAAATAAAGTGTGTAAGTTAGAAATACAATAAAACTAACTGCATACTTTATTTTTCTATATAAGGTGTGCTACACTCAAAGAAAGGATGAAAAAAAGGATGAGTACAGCACTTATGGCAAAGAGAAAGAACCGTAACACAAAAGGGGCGGCGATCGCCCAGGCAATCTTGGAACAATACCAGCCGCAGACAAAAGAAGAAATGCAGGATGCAATCAAAGATATTTTTGGGCCTATGTTTGAAGCCATGCTCCAGGGGGAGATGGACAGCCATCTCGGATATGATATAAATGACCATGGGTATAAGGAAACAACAAACCGCCGAAATGGATACATACACAAAAATGTAAATACCGCTTACGGAGAGATTCCGGTCGACGTCCCGAGGGACAGGGATGCAACCTTTGAGCCGCAGCTTATCCCTAAACGCACAAAGGATATCAGTGGAATCGAGGACAAGGTTCTCGCCATGTATGGGAAAGGGATGAGCCAGCGTGATATTGCAGACACGATCGAGGATATCTATGGCTTTGAGATCTCCCATGAAACGATATCCACAATCACAGACCGTGTCATAGATACGGCAAATGAATGGCAGAACCGCCCCCTGAAGAAATTTTATACGTTTTTGTTTGTAGATTGCCTGTATGTCTCCATCCGTAAGGAAATGGAAACCAAGAACTGCGCAGTGTATGTGATACTTGGTTATGACGTGAATGGCGTGAAAGACATTCTTGGCATCTGGATTGGGGAATCCGAGGGAAAACATTATTGGATGCAGATTTTTGATGAGATCAAGGCCCGCGGAGTGGAGGACATCCTGTTCATCAGCATGGACGGTGTTTCTGGGCTTGAAGAAGGGGCGCGCTCCATTTTTAAAGATGTGGTTGTACAGCGCTGTATCGTGCATCTGATCCGTAACTCTATGAAATATATCCCATCAAAGGAATATAAGAAATATACCGCACAGCTTAAAAAGATTTATGGAGCAGCCAGCCTGAAAGCGGCGGAAGCAGAATTCGAACGGTTCCGGCAGGCATGGAGCAGCTATCCCGGGGCTGTGGATGTATGGCTGCGTAACTGGACCCATGTAGAGCAGCTATTCAATTATGGGAGCGCTGTCAGAAAAGTAATGTATACAACGAATGCCATTGAGTCGGTCAACTCCAGTTTCCGTAAAGTCACAAAAAAAGGCTCCTTCCCCAATGAGGACGCAGTCAGGAAAGCCTTTTATCTGCGGATCGTGGAATTATACAAAAAATGGAATGATCGTCCAGTGCCGAACTGGTCGATGGTGAGGAACCAGCTGGCGATGGATGATAAGATGCAGACCAGAATTTTAAAATACGAAAAATATTAAGACAGGGAGGAACTTATGCATGAGTAGATACTACGACTATTTTGAAGAACAACGTCACACTAACGGAGAAGTTACTATTGATGAATTTATAGCAGAAGCCATGCGGACAGACCTCAAATTTGAGACGTTAGCAGAGGAACTGCAATATCAGCGCACCTCCCGGATAACACTCATGAATGAACTACTTACCTGTTACCAGTACCTGAAAGAGCATGATATGTTACTTTTATATGAGGCTTATAGAAATGGTGAGGAGCTACCCTTTGATTGAGCTTCAGATAATAAATATGGCGGTCATATGACCGCCGAAAAATTAATTTACACATTTTACTTGACAAACCCGCCACAGCACCGATGCAGGTCAAATGATGCTTGCCTTCCGCCCTCTTCTTCTGGTAATAGGCACTTAATACGGGGT
>CAJUJP010000091.1 GCA_910586615.1 uncultured Lachnospiraceae bacterium | reverse complement strand
CTCGACACTACGGGTATGAACCGTATGCTCTAGCCAGCTGAGCTATCTCGCCATATTCATTTATCATGGACATCACGAAGATGTCCAAGTAAGTGGGGCCTATAGGGCTCGAACCTATGACCCTCTGCTTGTAAGGCAGATGCTCTCCCAGCTGAGCTAAGACCCCATTTATATGCGGGTCACTCACGCAACCCGCTTTGCTAGTATACAATTTATTATGACTGCTTGTCAAGCATTTTAGAAAAAATTGTGTAAATTTTTTACAATTTTTTTCTGCCCACTCCCTCACCACAATCTTCACGACTGCAATCTGCGCAAGACCAGCGGAATTTATTTTTCAGCCTGTCTGCCCTCAAGAATCTCTTCTGCCATATCAAACAGTTCGTCGGCGCTCAGATCCAAATCCGTTCCTGAAAGATCGTAATATTTACCGTCCTTTTCCCAGCTTACGATTTTAACCTGCTGAACACACGGCTCTCCGCCTTCTGCCCAGTCCGTCCAGCTTTCATTTTCCCCGGATCCTTTGAATGCAACAGAAACGCCGCCATCTTCCGAAACATAATAGCTTCCCCGTTTCACCTCATCCGATGCTTCCTGATCATCTGCTCCTGCACCCGCTTCTGAACCGCCCTGGGCTGCTTCCTCCGCGTCTCCATTTACCGAAACCGATACATAAGTCATATTATAATCATCACGCTGTTCATTGATCTTGTCTTCCTCGGTCAGTTCATATCCGGTCGGAACAATTTTGTTCGTATACTCGTTGTACTGCAGCGTGATATCCCCGCATGTTCTTGTGGCATCAGCCTCCTTGGAAAGAATGCCTTCCATGGCCGTCCCCGCCAACTCATTCACATTTAGGTCAATCAGCTTTCCGTCCTTCCGATACCTCACATCCATGGAAGGAAAGGTATACATCTCGCCATTCTCCTCGCTGCAGGCAGTGGTGTAGTCAACACTCACGCCCGCAAATGCATAGCCATTTTCAAATCGTTCCACGCTGTCTACTTCATATCCCAGTTCCTTCTGTGCCTTTTCCATATCCCGGTAGTCCGTATACTCCGGACTCGTCTTAGCACCGCTCACAAAAAAATCTGTCCTGCCGGCAAATACCGATACACCGGACACGAGCAGACATGCTGCCGCCACACCGACACAAAGTTTCTTTACACTGATATGCTTCATAGAAATCCTCCGTTCCTGCTTACCATCCTGTTGTACGCAGATCGCTTCGTCGATCCTGCGCTTTACATCTTCTGATGCTGAAATGCCGTCACACTCCCGATCAAGAGCAGCTTTGATCCGATCGTCAAAATTCTGTTCCATACGCATAAAACCCCTCCTCATTTTCCTTCCGTGCTTTTTCCTGTCATGCAGCAATTATGCATTTCGGCTTATTTCCACGCTTCCTCATCCGCAAAACGGAATGAACACACCCTAACCCATACATATCCCAAGCCTGCCTGCGATACTGCTTTTGTTCTTTACCGTTACTTCACCGGTTGGCAGGATATCTTTTCAGTTTTGCTGTTATATGCTTCCCGATCCGGCAAAGCCGCCCGGATCCGCTGTCTGGCAGTGTGGAGTCTGGATTTCACCGTACCTTCCATAACTCCCAGCATCCCCGCAATCTCTTTTACGGAAAAAGAATCATAATAGTATAGAACGATAACCGTTCTCAACTTCACGGGAAGCGTTCTGACTGCAGCCATGATCATTTCAGCCTCTTCCGTTTGTATCACTTTATCCAGAGAAGAAACTTCTTCCGATGCTTTCATTCTGTCTGTCACACAGTCATCGGGAATTTCCCGTCTGCTCTTTTTTGCAGTACGATAGGCAGTCCGTGCAAGAATCTGCATCATCCACGACTTGAATCCGCTGTCATTGTGCAGCTCACGGGCGTGCAGCCAGACTTTCACAAAAGTCTCCTGTACCACGTCCTCACTGTCCGCCAGATTGCCTGTGATCAGATATGCCGTATGAATCGCCAGATTCTTGTACTTTTTATACAGTTCGTCAAAGGCCTCTC
>CAJUJP010000090.1 GCA_910586615.1 uncultured Lachnospiraceae bacterium | reverse complement strand
CCCAATATATTATAATAAGTTAATGTGAAACGGAGGTCTGTGTATGGAAAAACAACCCAAATACGAATACATAAAAAACGCTTTAATTGAAGCAATCCACTCTGGAAAATACTCTCCCGGCAGCGAACTTCCAAGCGAAAATGAACTCACAGAACAATATAACGTGAGCCGGATTACGGTCCGCAGAGCAATTGATGAACTCTATCGTACCGGATATATTGAAAAAAAGCAGGGAAAACGCGGATATGTCAGGGAAACTGCCAAGGAGCAGGAACTGACGACGATTTCAAGCTATACGGAGGAAATTCAACGCCAGGGAATGACACCTTCCAGAAAAGTACTTTCTTCCGGCCTTCGTCTCTGCAGCCCCGAAGAGAAAGAAGTGTTAAAGCTGGACAAAGCAGATGCGATCTTTTATCTGGAACGTATTATCTATGCAGATCAGAAACCGCTCTGCTATACTTCGACGGTTCTTCCCTATAAATATTTTCGTGATATAGAGAGTTATGATTTTTCCGAAAATTCTCTTTACAATATCATAGAACAGCAATACCATCTCAGGATCACAGATTCCATCCTGAAGCTGAAAGCGATTCCAGCCAAAGATGATGTCGCCACATTCCTGGACGTGGCAAGAGATGTTCCACTGCTCTATTCTTCTGCTGTGACGTATGGTGATTATCAGGGAGATATTCTTCCAATTGAATCCTTCCAGACTTATTATCTGACGGACCGCTTTGAGTATACATTAGCCCAGAAACGTTAATCTTGTTTGAAAACAGAAATCTCCCGTAGAAAACCAGATGATAAATACACTGGATTCTACAGGAGATTCCTGTTTTTGGATGAAGGGGGCAATATCGGTAAAACGTAAGCGATTTATAACAAGGTGCCTAGAAAAGTAATTCCATTGCTGGTAAGATATTAACCATGAATATTCAGGCTCTACATTCTGCCTGTACTGTTTTCGACCATGGCATCAGATCATCCAAATCTTCAGGATGGTTCTGCCAGTCAGTATCCGGCATATATAACAGCAGATATTCCAAATAAGTATAGACATTGAGATTGTTTGCTTTTGCGGTTTCAATAATACTATATACGGCTGCACTGGCTGCTGCTCCCTTAGAGGTATCTGAGAACAGCCAGTTTTTTCGGCCAACCGTAAATGGCCGGATGGCATTCTCTGCGGCATTGTTTGAGAGAGCACATCTCCCATCCAAAAGATAGTTCTCCATATATGGTTTTTGGTTCCCTGCATAGGTAACTGCTTTTCCAAGGGCAGAACCTTTTAATGCCTGTACCGAATCCAGCCAGCACCAAAAGGCCTCCAGAACTGGTTTTTCCAGTTCGAGGCGTTTCAAATACCGTTCTTCTGCTGATAATTCTTTCAGCTGGTCTTCGATATGAAAGAGTTTATCGCAGTAATCCCTGCCGGTTTCTGCGGCTGTAGGCGGTGTCCCGGATGCCTTCTTTCCCGGAACGGCTTCCACAAACTTTCGTCTGAGGTGGGCCCAGCAGCCACATCTTGTGATGTCTTCCAGTTTGTTATAACCGGAGTAGCCGTCGGTATGAAGATATCCATGGAATCCTTTGAGAAATTCCACGGCATGGCCACCGTTTCTGGATGGCTGGTAATCATAAAGCACGACAGGAAACTTATCATCATTGCCTGTACGGTAAAGCCACATATAGGATTTGGACTGTGGCTTTTTCCCATTCTCCTTAAGCACCTGAACTGGTGTTTCGTCACAATGAAGTACTTCACGTCCCACGAGTTCCTTTTTCAGATGTTTTATGATGGGAATAAAGTAATCCTCGGCACATCGGATAATCCAGTGTGCCATGGTGGCACGTTTTAAGGATAAGCCAAGATTCTCCCAGTCTTTCTCCTGCCTGTAAAGAGGCACGCTGTTAACATACTTCTGGTACATGACATTGGCAACCGAACTGGGGGATGCCAGAGAATGGTTCATTAAAGAAGTCGGTGTCTGTGCTTTCATAATGAATGGCCTGGCAGTGCGTCTGCACTTTGGACATTCGCAGGATTCCCTGGTATAACGGACAATTTGTAGTTTTGCAGGAATGTATTCCAGTTCCTCACGGACGGTTTCTGTTCCTAAAAATTTCAGCACGGAACCACACTGGAGACAGATTTTTTCTTCTTCTGGTATGCTGCATGGAATGATGCGGACGGGAAGGTCTTTTATTAGTTCTGCACGTTTTGTCCGGGAATTCTTACGGAAGTATCCCCTGACTTCTTTTGCAACAGGTTCCGGCACGGATGCATCTGCACAGACTTCGGCTTCATCAAAAAGAGACAGCTGCCCGTCTACAACATCTTTCGGAGTTTTCTCGCTGGATGCACCAAACTTGCCCTGACGCATGATCAGGATAAGTTCTGTAAGGTTATCAATCTGTTTCTGCATCATCGATATTTGATTTTCAAGCTGCCTGATATAAGCATCTTTTGTATTCATAACCGAAGCGCCTTTCCCTATGTTTTTTGGTATTTTTATTATACCGTAAAAAGCACTCTAAGTCCAGTAAATACAGGTCTTTTACAGAATGAATAATCAACAAAAATCAGCTGGTTTTGCAGGATTTATTGTTAACTTTTGTTCTATTTTTAATCCTTCCATCAGCCATCGGAATTGCTGCCAGGAAATAGGCTGTAATTCACCCGGTTCCCGTGGCCATTGGAAGGATCCATTCTCCAAACGCTTATACAGAAGGACAAATCCGTCCCCTTCCCACAGCAGAGCCTTGATGCGGTCACAGCGACGGCCGCAGAACAGGAACAGGGATGGAGAGAAAGGATCCATACGGAACTGTTCCCTGACCAGTGCGGCAAGACCATCAATCGATTTACGCATATCAGTGTAACCGCAGGCAATGTAAACCTGTTCGGCAGCTTTGATATCGCCTAACATGTGGATTTCAGTGCAGCAAGCACAGCCTCCAGAGTTTCCCTGCCAGCGCCATTATACACTTCCAAAGTGGCATATGGAAGATGTATCAGGACGGCAGCATTTCCGTCTGATACAGGCTGCTGAAGCTGTAATTGTTTAAAAACAGCAGTCTTGCCGGGCTGTGCCGGAACAGGAAATGAACAGCAGGCATCCTCCCGCAGTTTCTTAAGGTTGCGGTAATAAGTCTGCTCACAGATATCGTTTTGTTTACACCATGCGGTAACGGTCATTCCGCTGGACTGACAGTCTGAAATGAGCGCTAACCATTGTTCCCGTTTCAGATATTTTCTGACTTTAGTAACCTGATCCATGATGCTACCTCCTAACATTACTGTACAGTACTATCACTAACGCTGCTATACAGTTATTGGAGTAATTATCTCATGGAAGCTAATTAGAATCTAGGCACTCTGTTGTGGATCGCTTACCTTGTATCGTTGATTTTATTCTTCTTTAGAGTTAATATGTGAGACTACCAAAGGAGGAATAAGTTTATGAAAGAAATCCATATATCAATTTTTAATCCCAATAATTTACGGCTTAATGAGATGTATTACAAATTAAATCAGTATACTGCCAAAGTTACTGCTGATTTATTTGAGCCGAATATGTATTTTCATGTTGATGGCAAAGACATATTTGACGAAAAACTGGAACTGCAATGTCTGCTGTACGACACAGTAACCACCCACACCTTTCCGAATATATCTATTGAAAACTTATATGTTTGTATTACGATTATCTTATCT
>CAJUJP010000089.1 GCA_910586615.1 uncultured Lachnospiraceae bacterium | reverse complement strand
GACGTAGCCACCGCTACGCCTCCTTCTTCCGCCTTGCATATGAAAATTTATCCGGTGCAAAACATAGAGGCAATTAAAGTGGATCATACTAGGCTGAACTGTTACAAGAAATTAACAGTTACCGCATGTTTTGCCATATTTTTTGGATAAGACATGCTATAGTGGTTCTGTAGTGTCGGGAAAAAACGGAAGACGAAGCGTTACAGCAGGCTTCGGAATGGAGTGAATGAAATGGGGCAGTCATCGATCGTCATTCACAAAGGAAGAAAAGAAGAAAAGTACGAAATATATATAGAAGACTATGCTATGTCTTTTTTAAAAGAGGAAACGGGAACACTGGAACTGTCGGAGGTCTTTTTTTATGGATTTCGGGAAAAAGGCGGCAAAAGATTCATTGTATATGGGGCAGGACGCAATAAAGATCTTGAAGTTTTTGATAAATACGATCTTCTGGATGAAATCGGCTGCCGTCTGACGCAGGCGGGACCGGTATTTTTGGTTCATGAAAAGGATGATATCTATGAAATAAAGGGATACAAAGTTTTTTATCAGGATAATCATGAAATGCAGAGTTACCTGATTGACCGGAAAACAGAGTGTATTGACAGGGGACAACCCCGGCCGCCGAAATACACCGCGCAGCCCCGGCCGGAACGGTATGATACCCCCGGACATAAAAATCCCTATGCCGCAGTCTCTCTGCAGCTTTGCATTGTGCTTGTGGTATTGGTGGCGATCGTGATCAATTCCACAAACAGCTATGATAAGATGCAGCAGCTGAACCAATCGGCTGAAGAAGTTTTTTTTGCCATGGAAAATCAGGAGGCAGATATATCTGACGAGGCGGGCCGCGGGCAGGATGAAATTGTGGTAAAGAGGGAATCGGACGAGGAGACGTCTTCCAATGCGGACATGTCCAGGGCAGACGGAACAGAAATAACCGTCGGGGGCGCGACCGGAGAAGAGGGAGTGGAAACGTCCGGCGGGAATATGGCAGGAGAAGATGCGGCGGAATCGGCTGACGGAAATGTGGATGGAAAAAGCAAGGCGGAGACAGGAGAAAATACCGGAGGAGACGGGAAAAAGACCGATGAGAGCCTGAAAGATCATGTGGCAGATTCCGGGCGGGAAGAAGATATTTTGAAACTGGTAACTCTGGAAAATGAAGAGCAGAGTGCAAAACAGAAGGAAGCGGACACTGGAATAGAGGCGGGAGGACAGGAAAAAGCAGCCGGCGATGAGCCGACGGATACAGATAAGGAGCAGAACAAAAGTGACAAAGACGATGAACCGGAGGAAGAGGCTGACCAGGTTTCCGGTGAATCGGAGGAAGGGGTGGAGGCGCTTTCCAGAAATGTGACCAGATATTATAAAGTGGAGCGGGGAGATACGCTGTATACCATCAGCAAGAAAATATACGGAGACATTTCCTATGTACATAAGATTTGCGAATTGAACAACATTAGCGATCCGGATAATATTCGTTACGGACAAAAAATAATACTGCCTTAGGAAAATGTATGATACAATGGGATAAGATGTCTGCGGCTTCGTTTATGAACCGGTAATTTAAGCAGAGATTAGAGCGCCACAGAATGAAGGCTGCAACGGGAAGAGGAAAGACCTATGATCAACGTCAGGGATTACCTGAAAATGAAAAAAGACAGAGAAGAAGAAAAAGTCAGAGTGAACTATCGGGAGAAGATCAAAAGCCACAAGTTTACGATTTTTTATCGTATGGCACTTGTGATCATATTGACTGTAGCGATTTCGGCGGTGTTTTATCTTCAGTGGAAAAATAAAATATATACAGGGGCGGAAGTGCTTTCTTCTGTAGAAATACATATTTCGCAAGGCTCGAATCTAAAGCCCTTTTCAGGCTATCTTCTCACTTACAGTAAAGATGGTGCGGGCTGTATGGACATAAAAGGGAATGCGGTATGGAACCAGACCTTCGAGATGCAGAATCCGATGGTGGATATTTGCCAGAATGTGGCAGCCATTGGAGATTATAACGGAAGAACCATTTATGTCATGAATACAAGCGGAGTTATGGGAAGTATAACGACCAACAAACCGGTCAGGGATTTTTGCGTGGCTTCCAACGGCGTAGTGGCGGTGGTGCTGGATGATACGGACACAACATGGATTTACCTGTATGATTCACAAGGCAATGAACTGGCCTATTTTGTGACTACCATGAAAGACAGCGGCTACCCGGTGAGCGTGTCCATTTCACCGAGCGGCGAACTGGTCTGCGTATCTTATCTGTTTGTGGACAGCGGACAGATGAAGTCCAGCGTGGCGTTTTATAATTTTGGAGATGTGGGGAAAAATAATACAAATAATTATGTCAGCGGTTATGACTATTCAAATTCTGTCGTACCTTATACAAGATTTCTGGACAACGGATCAGCGTTTGCGGTGTCCGACGACCGGGTTATGTTTTTCAGCGGCGGACAGAAACCTGTAAGTGCTGCGGAAAATCTGGTCAGTGAAAATGTGCAGAGTGTTTATTACGGAAGCGAATACGTGGGGCTTGTATTTAACAGCACCCAGGGCGGCAGTAAATACCGCCTTGACGTATATCACAAATCGGGTAAAATGGAACAATCTGTTGAATTCGACATAGAATACAGTGATATTTTATTTCACGATGACCAGATCATTATTTACAATGAGTCGGAATGCTGTGTTTATAATACGAACGGAACCGAGAAGTACAGCGGAAATTTTGATAAAGCGGTTCTGGTATTAATACCGCAGAGTTCGCCTTACCGTTACATGGTTGTGACACCGGATTCTGTCGATACGATTGAATTGAAATAAAATATACGGATATTCACGGAGAGGTTAAGACAGGATTTTGATGACAAAATATATTTTTATATTAATCATATTTTTATTGTTTGTATGGAGAATCAGGCGAGGCTGGACTAACGGGATCATGAAAGAAATCGTTACGATTATTTCCGGAGCGGTGTCTCTGGTCTGTGTGATTCTGGTCTTCTTTGCAATCACGAGTGTACTGGCCAAGGCGATGAGCACATTGACGCTGTGTGTCGTTGGACTCATTGTTCTCGGAATTGCATTCCGTCTGTGCAGCCTTATATTTACTCCCATTCTGGCGTTGAGTAATATTTCTGTCATAGGATGGCTGGATACAATGCTGGGTGCAGTCATGGGGGCCGCGGAAGCATGTGTGATTGCTTACCTGGCATATTATGTGCTTGGCCGCATGGGCATTTCCGTACTATAATATTTCATCGCCAGAAGACAGTGCAACATGGAGGACTCACCGGGATCGTGCAGAGCAGCATGGAGGATTCACCAGTATCGGGTAGAGTAGCATGGAGGATTCACCAGTATCGGACAGAGCAGCATAGAAGACTCACCAGTATCGTGCAGAGCAGCATAGAGGACTCACTTGTATTATGCAGAGCAGCGTAGAGGGCTCACTTGTATCGTGCAGAGCAGCGTAGAAGAGTCACCAGTATCGAACAGAGCAGCATAGAGGACTCACTTGTATCGTGCAGAGCAGCATAGAAGACTTACCAGTATCGTGCACAGCAGCATGGAGGAATCACTTGTATCGGCGGTGCTTATGCCCGGCATATCCATGTAGAAAACATGCTAAAAGATTTTAATGGAAAAATTTTAAAAAAATTTAAAAAAACCTGTTGACATCAGATGATTCATCTGATATTATATGAAAGTCGCACGTCGGTACTTTTCCGAGCAAGCGACAACAGCACCTTGACAAATAAACAGTAATGCAACCCTGAAAATTCAAAGAGAAAAAGAAGCTGTCAGGCAAAGAGGCAGCGGAAAGATCTTAAAAGATTTTTCAGAGAAGTATCGAACAGATAC
>CAJUJP010000088.1 GCA_910586615.1 uncultured Lachnospiraceae bacterium | reverse complement strand
AACAACGAAGCAGATGAAAAATCAGGCAAGTCAATGTGTCAGTTAATTAATATTCGTTGTACTAGGACACAATGTTCTGCAGCCAGACACCTTTTTTGACAAGCATAAATCCGATCAGGCACTTGATAATATCTCCGGACTGCACGAGAATGAACACGGCCAGCACCGGTAATGCGGTATAGCGGCTTAAAGTAAAGGCAATGGTCACGCTGACAACCCAGATAAATACACTGTCAAACAGGAAGGTGACCACTGTCTTCCCGCCGGAGCGCAGCGTAAAATAAGAGGCGTGCAGAAACGCGTTCTGGGGCATGAATAAAGCGCTTGCCATGATGAAGTGCCTTGCCAGCAGACGCACGTCATCGGTGGTGTTATACAACATCGGGAACAGCGGCGACAGGAGAAACATCAGCGCTGCCATACAGGTGCAGCAAAAGACGGAAAAAGCAATCAGCTTGTTGTCCGTATCCCTCGCCTCTGCCATTTTTCCCGCACCCAGGAGCTGTCCTACAATGATAGCCACAGAGTCCCCCAGGGCGATAAAGACGATATTAAACACATTGTTGATGGTGTTGGAAATATTCTGGGCAGCCACCACATTCAGGCCACGGACAGAATAGCACTGTGCCACCATGGCTACACCGGCAGCCCACAACGCCTCGTTCAGCAGGAGAGGCATACCCTTCACAATAATTTTTTTCGCAAGATTGGCCGGCACTTTTAAAGTTCTGTACAGACCGGCGGCGAAAGGATTCTGCTCCTTATGCCTGTGCGTATGGATCAGTACGATGGCGGCCTCTGTATAACGGGATATGACCGTGGCGATGGCGGCGCCCTGTACGCCCAGCGCGGGTGCGCCCAATTTGCCGTAGATCAGAATATAGTTCAGGATCAGATTGACAAATACTGCCACAATGCCGGCCTTCATGGGAAGGATCGTCTGCCCGCATTCCCGCAGAGTGCTGGAATACACCTGCACCATCATAAAAGGAAGAAGACCGAGGAGCATGATCAGCAGATACTGCTGACCGTAGTGCAGTGTCGCGGCAACACTTTCGGCTGTGCCTTCTCCTTGCAGGTAGAGCCGGATCAGCGACGGTCCTGCGGTCAGGAACAGCGTGGTGGTGAGCAGGGTGATGATGGTTACAATCCAGAGCTTGAAACGTACAGTCTGCCGGACACCTTCATCATTTTTCTGTCCAAAATACTGCGCCGTAAAAATACCGGCACCTGAAACGCCGCCGAAAAGACACAGATTATAGACGAAGATCAACTGATTGACGATGGCAACCCCGGACATGGGCTCCGTACCCACCTGTCCGATCATGATGTTGTCCAGCATATTTACAAAGTTTGTGATGCCGTTTTGTATCATAATCGGCACGGCGATCGCAAGAACCATTTTGTAAAAAGCCCTGTCGCCGATTAACTTATGTAAAAAACCGGATTTTGTGTTAGATTTTACCATATTAATAACCATGCCTTTCTATAGATATGTAAATTTTTTCCATATGTGTAAATTTGAGCCGCAGATACAAATTTGTTTTCCTGTTTGTGCGTATTACTGGTATACTTTTAACAGTATGCGTATTCATGATGTTAACATGACGCTAAAATATATATGAAACGTGCCATTTTGTTACCGGATTTAAGATTACAACGAAAAATAAATATCCGGCAACGGTAATTATGCATTCTACATGATTTATGTCGGATATGCAACATATTTTCTTGTTTTCCTGTCGTTCCAGGTATACAAGATGTTGAATTTTGTTGTTGTGACGACACAAACAGTTTATTTTTGCGAGTTTTTAAGACATTTTTTGCTTGATATTCTACGAATAATAAAATAGTATTGAAATATACTTAAAATTAATATACTATAACTACAATGCTAATTGTAGGGATTACGGGAGGCAGATTATGACACTTGAAAATTTAACAGATTGTGAACAGTTGGTAATGAAAACGGTGTGGGACGCCGAGGAAGAACTTAGCCTTATGGAGATTATGCAGAGGGTCAATGATAAATACCATAAGGAGTGGAAGCCTCAGACGGTTTCGACATTTCTTGCGCGTCTGGTGAGGAAGGGATATTTAAGGCATTACCGCCAGGGACGTGTATTCTTCTATCAGATTTTAATCCCGTTAGATGAATACAAAGGACAGCTGACGAGTGATTACCTTAGCTTCTGGAATCACGATAATGCAGATGAGTTCCTGTGTGCACTTACACAGGGAAGGCCGTTACGAAAAGATGAGATCGAAAGGATACAGAAGATGATCGATGGACTGGGCGAGTAACTTATTTGTTGCACTGTTAATGACCGGCATCTCCGGAACGATATTTTTCCTTGCAGGAGGAATCATAAGGAAATGTATCAAGAAGGATGTCAGGTTTTTGCGTTTTCTTTTTAAGGTGACGCTATGCACGTACCTGCTGCCGTTCGTCTATTTTGTGCTGTATGCGGGCGAATGGTTTGATATGGTTCGGGACGGGCGTGCTATTAACCTGTTCTACGGGACATCCGTGATATTTAATATCAGTGCCGTGTTTGGATGTATCTGGCTGGGAATGTTCGTAGTGCTGCTGATCCACAAGATGTTCTGCCGCCATTTTTGGATGGAGATTTGTAAGGGTAATATTCCCGAAGAAGATGAGGCGACTTGTAAAGTGTTTCACGATATCTGTGCCGAGCTCGGAATTGACGGTGAGGTATCGTTGTGTAGAAATGATATGGTTCAGACTCCGTGTATCACTTACTGTCACGGATATGTTGTGATTCTGCCGCTGGTGTGCTACACGGAGAAACAGGCGAAAGTCATATTCTACCATGAATTGTGTCATTATCTGAACGGTGATATGCATCTCAAAACAGTTAGCGTTATCGCGGCTTTGCTGCATGTATTTAACCCGGCAGTATATTTTTTGCTGGGTCAGATGGATCTGATCTGTGAGAAGTATTGCGACAGGGCAGCATGTGAAAAGGGAATCGATGCGTTTACCCGGAAAGAGTACTTCGAGATTATCTTGGAGCTTATGATTTCCGATGGTAAGAAAAATAGGTATCAGCTATTTGCGCTGGCTGATAGGAAGTCGAATTATGAAAGGAGAGTAGCATATATGCTGGGATTTCATAAGCATGGAGGTCTGAAAAGACGAAGTGCGGTTATATTGGGCGCTGTCTTTCTGGCGGGCAGCAGCATAACATCGCTGGCGGCAGGCGGTGGAGTGGCAAATGTTTATCAGGAAGTGGCGGAACGGACAAGCAATAAGGAGGCAGAGCTTGCGGATACCGAATCAAGTTTTGGTGGTGAAAGCGATGAAGAAATGATCCTGGAGGAACTGTCGAGGAATTATGATCTGGATCCTTCCAAGGTTAATTTTATGGAAGATGATGGTATAGAACCACAGGATTTGATACGTCAGATTAAGTGGTCGGTTCCGCCAGGGGAGACTTGTGTGTCTACCGGTTTCAGTCAGGAGATTGGTGATAGTGTAACTATTACAGTAGTGGGCGATCCTGACACGGTTGATTATCAGATGGGCATAAAGGACCCGAAATTTGTTATGCGCTATGTGGAAGGTTCAGGTAAGCTTTATCATGACTTTGAGATTGAACTAAAAGGCAGACATTATTTCTTTGTATGCAATCTGAGCGAAACAGAAGATCTGAACATTGATGCCGTAATTGTCAGATAAGCTTTCACAGCAAAAGTTTTGTTCGTTTTTTCCGATGCGGAGACGGTCTTTGTCTGCGCAGGTGTGGTAAGTAACATTAGTTATCCGGGAAACAGTATACCCGGCATACATAGCATACCGCCGGCGGCATAGGGACGGACTGCCGGACGGGCTCTCCGGAATGAAAAAAGTGTAAAACAATTAGGGAGTATCCGAACCCCGGGCTTTCAGCCATCCGGGTTTGAGGTACTCCCTGTTGTTTGTGGTGGAACTTATGCTTTTTATTTTACGCGCTTCATGGAATTACGCAGCATCAGCAATTCGTAATAGTCCAACAGCGCCTG
Organism: uncultured Lachnospiraceae bacterium; assembly: GCA_910586615.1. Lineage (GTDB taxonomy): Bacteria > Bacillota > Clostridia > Lachnospirales > Lachnospiraceae > UBA3282. The sequence goes on along the minus strand of CAJUJP010000088.1, from coordinate 618 downwards.
TACGTTGCGTGGGTCAAGTTCCACCACAGTGTTCATCAGGTCACTCACAGTATAATCAGCAGAAAGATGATAATTCAGTGTATTGATGCTTGATCTGTAATCTGTCCGCTGTAAAAGATAATCTGTAGAGACATCGAAGAAGTCTGCCAACATGATCAATGTATTTAAATCGGGTGCGTGGACACCCTTTTCATAATTTGAAATTGTCGCTACAGTCACATTCAGATATGTTGCCACTTCTTTTTGCAGAACGCCTTTTTCCTTACGTAATTTTGCCAGTAATTTACCTAATTCCATATTGATCTCCGACACATAGTGTTTATTAACCTACAGTTTATTATTTGTCGTTTGGTTTTTATTGCTTCTTCTATAATTCTAGGATAATTTGCAAATAAAAGAAATGGAAGTCAACTATACGAATAAATTTCCAGATATTTCCAATATAAATTTAACGAACCGTTAAATGCACAGCCGCCAAAATGCATGTTATGGGTATAAATGCGGTCTGGACTTGGCGTAGGGTATATTTCCGGACCTGTTTAAAATTTGGTATTAGTTCAGCTTGGCACTATTCCGCGAGTAAAATCGCTCTGTATGCGATTTTGCGAGTTATGCAAG
>CAJUJP010000087.1 GCA_910586615.1 uncultured Lachnospiraceae bacterium | reverse complement strand
CTTAAATACAAGGTTTATGTGTTATGATGTTTAAACGGAAGTGTCAAACTCCCGTGCGGTTATGCCGTTTTTTGTGGTGATTTTGTGAAAAAATTGTAAAACATAGTCTGCAACATTGTTATTTTGGGAACTTTAGTATACAATGACTATTGGTAAGCCATGCTTTGGCGATGCTGTCTGGAGGAGAATAATGAAAAAATTAAAAGTGAAGTATATTTTATGTGGCGTGGCAATGTCGATGCTTGTAGGCTGCAGTGCGGCAACGGGCGGTGACGGGGCTCAGGCACCGGAACGGGCCGGGACGGAGCAGACTGATGCGGCAAGTCTTAAGCAGGCGGGATTAGGCGGTCTGGCGCTTTTGTATGATGATTCGGTCTGGACTTATGACGAGAGTCGTGGAAGTGATTCCAGCCTTGCCTTTACGGCACAGGACGGTTCGCTGCTGGGGATCTCCTGTTCACGGGAGGGCTTTTATCAGCATCCCCTTGACATGATCAATGTTTCGCGGCAGCTCAGTGCCGGGTATACGAATTTTGAGGATGTGGAAGAGCCTGTGCAGGTTATGGTGCAGGATGATGAATGGTATGAGTGGATTTATCAATATGAAGAGAACGGTGTAAAAACAATGGCGCTGCAGCGCTTCTACGGTAAGAATTATTATGCCTACACCATATCTTATATCGCAGAAGAGAAGTCCTTTGAGGCGAACAGAAGCGAGGCGCTGAAGGTGATGAATTCGGCGGTGATGAGTGTTCCTGATAATGAGGAAGCGGAGAAGAAGGCACAGGAATTTCTTGCCGGTGAATGGGATCTGGGTGATGCCGGATATCTGGTCATGCGGGATGACGGTACCTATACGTGGTATATGGACAGCAGCAAGGATGAAAAAAACATGCACAAGGGTACTTACGGCGGTGATGTGAGGAATGATGCGCTGGGCTTTGAAGAGGGTAAAGGACTCTATTTCGTACTGTTCCCTGAAGTGCTCTATACAGACGGTGAGGAAGGGAAGACATCCGGCGTCAAATATGATTACGGGGTATCGTTGGAGCAGAACGGCGACGGAAGCTATGATATGATCAATGCAAATACTTTTGCCATGTATTCCATGCTGAGGATGGACTGAAACGGCTGAGGGGTGTAAATAAATACAGGAGACTTATGGAAAAACTGAAATATATCGTGCCTTGTCATTTCGGACTTGAGGCAGTTTTAAAAAGAGAGATCATGGATCTGGGATATGAGGTTCTGTCGGTGGAAGACGGCAGAATAACCTTTTCAGGGGATGTACAGGCGCTTTGCCGGGCCAACATGTTCCTGCGCACCGGGGAGCGTGTCCTGATCAAAGTGGGAAGCTTTCATGCGGAGACTTTTGAGGAGCTTTTTCAGGGAACGAAGGCCCTTCCCTGGGCGGATTACATACCGAAGAACGGCAGGTTCTGGGTGACAAAGGCGGCAAGCGTGAAGAGTAAGCTTTTCAGCCCGTCTGATATCCAGTCGGTCATGAAGAAGGCTATGGTGGAGCGGATGAAGGCGGCTTATCCTGCGGACTGGTTTTCGGAGAGCGGCGCATCTTTTCCGGTGCGTGTCTTTCTGATGAAGGATGAAGTGACAGTAGGGCTGGATACCACAGGGGAATCTCTGCACAAAAGAGGCTATCGGAAACTGACGGCCAGGGCGCCTATCGCCGAGAACCTGGCGGCGGCGCTTATTATGCTGACACCCTGGCGGGAAAACCGTATTCTGGTGGATCCTTTTTGCGGCAGCGGAACGATTCCCATTGAGGCGGCTATGATGGCGGCACATATTGCTCCGGGTATGAACAGGAGCTTTACGGCAGAAGAGTGGACACATCTGGTAGACAGAAAGTACTGGTACCGGACGGCGGATGAGGCAGAGTCACTGATTAATATGGATGTGGAGACGGATATACAGGGCTATGATATTGACGATGAAATGGTGACGATTGCGCGGACGAATGCGAAAATGGCCGGCGTGGAGTCTCTGATTCATTTTCAGCGCAGGAGCGTAGAACAGTTGAGCCATCCAAAAAAGTACGGATTTATCATCACCAATCCGCCCTATGGAGAGCGGCTTGAGGATAAGAAAGATTTGCCGGGGCTTTACGGTATGATCGGGGAGCGGTATCGGATGCTGGACAGCTGGTCTATGTATTTGATCACCTCCTATGAGCAGGCGGAACAGGCCATCGGCAGAAAAGCTGATAAGAACAGAAAAATTTATAACGGTATGATGAAAACATATTTTTATCAATATATGGGACCGAAACCGGGGAGTAACAGATAAAGGATGCAGCAGAATAGATTAATGAAAAGGACGGCGGTCTATTGCTTTTTATTCATGATGACAGCAATGAGCGCCATGTTATACTATTGTGCCAATAAGATCATTGTGGTGGCAGATGTGGCACAGGATGAAGTACTACAGGAAGAGGCGCTTCAGGAGGAAGCCGGACAGGATGAGACAGGGAAAGTCACAAACGGAGCGGGAAACGAGGCGGGAAATCAGGAGGAAGAGGGCGGACAGATCAGAATTGACCGAAAAAGTCAAAAAACCAGTTATTTCTGTATTCCAATGCCGGAGAGCGTAAAGCCTGAGGAAGTGACTATAGAGAACCACTATATGGACAGAGAACTCTGGGTGAGTGTTGTGTCTCAGAAACCTGATCTGCAGGAGCAGTTTTATAAAACCAACAGTGTATATGGAAACTGTGAGAATGTGATGAAAGGATATATGGAGGCAGAGGAGGAGAGATTCTGCCTGCGGTTTGAACTGACGGACGTGTATGAATATCACAGTATTTTTGAGGATCATACGCTCTATGTGGAATTTATGACGCCCAAGGAAACCTATGATAAGATCATTGTCATCGATCCGGCGTACGGAGCCGGGGAAACCGGCGCTGCCACGAATCAGATCAGCGCCAAGGAAATTACGTTGGAGATTGCGAGAGCCTTGAAGGATAAGCTGGACAATACGGATATTAAGGTATATTATACGAGGATGGATGACAGCAATCCTTCTGCGGAGAGCCGGGTGAAGCTGGCGGAAGCGACAAAAGCGGATATGCTGATCCGCATAGAAGTGGGCGGAGACCAGAATTCCAAAAAGTATGGTACGGAAGCAGTTTATAACAGCAGATTTTTTATTCCCGGATTCGGGAGCGTGGAACTGGCGGATCTGCTTGAGCGGGAGGTAGTCACTTCCATCAGCGGCAAGGCCAACGGGCTTCTGGAAGCAGAAGAGGCGGACCGGGTCATCAGTGACGCTACGGTTCCGGCGGCGGCAATTAAGGTGGGGTATCTGACCAACGGGCAGGAGTCCATTTTGCTGCAGCGGGAGGACTATATCCAGCGCATTGCTGAAGGAATCTATCAGGCAGTATTGAAAGCTTATGAAAATCAGTAATCCGGGCATCGGGAGAAGTCAATATATATCTGCTGTGCATGAAGCAGCGGAGTTATGACAGGAAGAATGTGGCGGAAGGTGCGGCCGGAGTTATGGAAAGAGAGAACAGAATATGAAGCCAAAAATCGTATTTGCAACAGGAAATGAAGGAAAAATGCGAGAGGTTCGGGACATTCTTGGCGATATGGACCTTGAGATCCTGTCCATGAAAGAGGCGGGAATTAATGCGGACATTGTTGAGGACGGCACGACTTTTGAGGAAAATGCGATTATCAAAGCCAAAGCGGTGGCAAAGCTGCTGGCGGCCAACGGACAGGATATGCAGGTGGAAGGGGAATACACGGCTGCAGAACGGAAGAACGGGCAGACATCGGCAGAGCAAAAGGACGGTGTGTGCGCTGATATCATCGTTCTGGCGGATGATTCCGGACTGGAAATAGATTATCTGAATAAGGAGCCGGGTATTTATTCTGCCAGGTATATGGGTGAAGATACTCCTTTCAGCGTGAAAAGCAGGAATCTGATCGAACGGCTCGACGGTGTGCCGGATGAGAAACGCACGGCCAGGTTTGTATGTGCCATAGCGGCAGTCATGCCTGACGGCGAGGTTGTCACTACGCTGGGGACAATAGAGGGCAGGATCGATTACGAGGAAAAAGGAACCAACGGTTTTGGTTATGACCCTATTTTTTATGTGCCGGAATGCGGCTGCACGACTGCGGAACTGAGCGAAGAGGAGAAAAACCGGATCAGCCACAGAGGGCGGGCGCTGGAAATAATGAAGCCGGAATTAAGGAAAAGGATTGAGAAATGATATGAAGATATTGATCGTAAGTGATACTCATCGCTATAACACGAATTTTCTTAAGATTGTAGAGAAAACGGCTCCCCTTGATATGGTTGTGCATTGCGGAGATATAGAGGGGAGCGAGCTTTTGATCTCACAGGCGGCGGAGTGTCCTGTGGAGATGGTACAGGGCAATAATGACTTTTTTTCAGATCTGCCCAGAGAAAAAGAATTCATGATAGGAGAATACAGAGTCTGGCTGACCCATGGACATAATTATTATATTGCCATGAACAGCGATGTGATCAAGCTGGAAGCGAGAATGCGCGATGTGGATATTGTGATGTGCGGTCATACACACAAGCCGGTGGTGGATATTGAAAGCGGACTGACACTGCTCAATCCGGGCAGTATCAGTTATCCCCGTCAGAGCAACCGGAAGCCCAGCTATATCATAATGGAAATTGACCGGGAAGGGACAGCGCATTACACCATAAACTATCTGGATTTGTGAATGGCAATCCGTGATTCCCGGTTTAGGGGGATCAAATACAGGTAAAATAAAAATTTTTGAAAAAATTTAAAAAATATAAAAATTTTTATTGACAGAGAAAAGGGCATATTATATAATTTATCTTGCGTTGCAGATAGGATGCTCACAGGTTCCTTTTACGGGGTGTGGCTCAGCTTGGCTAGAGCGCCTGGTTTGGGACCAGGAGGTCGCAGGTTCGAATCCTGTCACCCCGACGCAGTATATTATGAAGAAAGCAATATGTATTATCATATAGCTAGACATGCGGGTGTAGTTCAATGGTAGAACACCAGCCTTCCAAGCTGGATACGTGGGTTCGATTCCCATCACCCGCTCT
>CAJUJP010000086.1 GCA_910586615.1 uncultured Lachnospiraceae bacterium | reverse complement strand
TTTATGGTATAGGAAATTTCTACGCTTATTCGAGTTCGCGAAGCGAATCTCGCAATCGAACTTGTTCGATTTGTTATTTTGTGAAGCAAATTACTTTTTTTGCATGTTATTCTTATGTGATAGAAAACATTTCGTGGTAAGGGGAAATTTTCGGTTTGTTTGTGCTTATTTGAGTTGGTAAGATAATTCATTCCGATGAAACTTTTTTTACAGATAAATCGTATTACAGGTAAAGAATGTTTAACGGGAGGGAGCAAAAATGGGCATAAACGGAATCGGAACAGATGTATATACGGGTGAGACTTATCAGGAGCATCCGGGGAGGATCACAGACTGGAATGCGGCGAATGCTTTTAAAGAGGCTTACGCCCGGAAAATGGAAGATTCTACGGATTATAGTTCGACAAGGGAGACTATGGCCAGAGAGCGGGAACAGTTTGCAATTGAGCAGGCGAAGAAACGCATAAGACGGGTGAGATATATGGAAATTCTGAAGGAAAGCGCCGAAAAGAGAAAAACGCAGGAACTGATAAATCTACACTGGCTTCAGGAACGGTGTGTGAAGCGGGAACTTTTGAACAGATAGCAGACAGTTTTATAAAATGTGTTGAAAATGCATGAAATCCTGTGACTGGCAGGCGGAAATTTTCGAAGTTGATAAATGGATACAGAACAGTCCGATGTAACGCTGCATGTTATGCAGAGATTATGTAGAATTATGCAGTGTTTTCTACATTTTTCTTGTTTAATGCAAATGGCGGTGGTATACTTACTTCGGCAGCAGCAGTGCAGGCGGCATATGCAGATCATGCCGCCTGCACTGTTATTGTCGTGGGAAGGATATTGTCTTACGGATTAAGGCAATAGAGAAACGATAGAAAAAAGATAGAAGGACGGAGAAAAAATGAAAAAGAAAAAATTGTTACGAGGAATCGGTGTTCTCATCCTGTGTCTGGCGCTTCTGCCGATGACTGTGCTTGCGGCAGAGGACGGAGCAGAGTACACGCCTGCGGTGTATGCTACAATCTGGGCACTTGTTCCGCCTATGGTAGCCATTATTCTGGCATTGATTACAAAGGAAGTTTACAGTTCTCTTTTCATCGGTATTCTGGTGGGTGGACTGTTTTATTCAGGGCTTTCTTTTGAAACAACGCTGACACATATTTTTAATGATGGTTTTGTGGCGGTACTGTCTGACAGTTATAATGTGGGCATTCTCGTGTTTCTGGTGATTCTAGGGGCTATGGTCAGCCTGATGAATCGTGCCGGAGGTTCGGCCGCTTTCGGGCATTATGCCAAGGAGAAGATTAAGACCCGTGCGGGTGCACAGTTAGCTACTGTAGCGCTGGGGGTTCTGATTTTTATTGACGACTATTTCAACTGTCTGACAGTGGGCAGTGTTATGAAACCTGTGACGGACGAGCACAAGGTTTCCCGGGCGAAGCTGGCGTATTTGATCGATGCCACGGCAGCGCCGGTATGTATCATCGCGCCGATTTCTTCATGGGCCGCGGCTGTGTCAGGTTTTGTGGAGGGTGAAGACGGATTTTCTATTTTTATCAGAGCTATTCCTTACAATTTTTACGCGATCCTGACGATTATCATGATGATCGCAATCGTACTGATGAAAGTGGATTTTGGTCCAATGAAAACCCACGAAGCCAATGCGCTGAAGGGTGATCTGTTTTCCACCGGAAAAGGTGTTTCCGAACAGAAGAAAGAAGCTGTAAACCCGAAAGGAAAGGTGATCGATCTGCTGATCCCTATTATTCTGCTGATCATATCCTGTGTCATCGGAATGATTTATACAGGTGGATTTTTTGAGGGTGCCGGCTTTGTGGAAGCGTTCTCTAATTCCGATGCTTCCGTTGGTCTTGCGCTGGGCAGTATCTGCGCGATGATACTGACGATCATTATTTATCTGATCAGGAGAGTGCTGAGCTTTTCGGATTGTATGCAATGTCTGCCTGATGGTTTCAAGGCAATGGTGCCGGCCATCCTGATTCTTACCTTTGCATGGACGCTGAAGGCTATGACGGATTCGCTGGGAGCGGCAGAGTTTGTTGCCGAGGCCGTACACAAGAGTGCGGGAGGCTTTATGAATTTTCTGCCGGCAATTATTTTCCTTGTGGCATGTTTCCTTGCATTTTCCACGGGAACTTCATGGGGAACTTTCGGTATTCTGATCCCCATTGTGGTAGATGTATTTATGAATACAAATCCGCAGCTTATGATCATCTCTATTTCAGCCTGTATGGCAGGAGCGGTTTGCGGCGATCATTGTTCGCCCATATCCGATACCACGATCATGGCGTCTGCGGGTGCGCAGTGCGACCATGTGAATCATGTGTCCACACAGCTTCCTTATGTGATCGTAGTGGCGGCAATCTCTTTTGTAACATACATTGTGGCAGGTTTTGCACAGAGTCCGTGGATCTCGCTGCCAGTGGGAATTGTGCTGCTGCTGGCTGCTCTGGCAGTGCTTAAAAATATGCACGGAGAGAAAGCTACCCCATAAGGCCGTGAGCGATAAAGTTGGCAATGGTTTCATAGACTGCTGATATTTCGGAAGGCGTCCGGTCTTCTTCCAGCAGTCTTGCAGCTACTGCCTGCATACCGCTTGCAGTGAAGGCATAGAGCCATTCGGAATCTTCTCTGGACAGTCCGCTGCGGGTCCAGCGTTCCAGAGCATGGCTCCGCCCTGTTTCCAGCAGCCTTTGAAAACCGTGATTGGTGGAGTAGGGATTGAATAGAATTGTTCTGGTATGCCTGTTCTGCATCACATAGGACAGGATCTGCCGGATATATTCTGTGATAAATGCATCATTTAAAGTTGTCTGCATTGTGAGATTGGGGATAGAATGGATGAGTTCGTCAGCCGTTTTATCTTCCAGATATCTTTGCAGTGCAGGCAGATCTTCATAGTGAAGGTAGAAAGTGCCGCGGTTGATATCTGCCAGTTCACAGATTCTTTTTACAGTAAGTTCACTGTATCTTTTTTCTTCCAGCAGCTGCAGATAGGTCTGCTGGATCAAATGTTCTGTATATTGTGTTTTTCTTGAATTTTTCATGTTTTTCTCCATTTCTGCGCTGCTTTTTGCGCATAAACGAGTTTGTGTATATTTGTTTTTTTCATATAATCATCACGCAGGCGGAACTTGTTCATTTTGTGACAGTTTGCCTTGTAATGATGATTGTTCTGTCTGCCTTTTTCATAGTATGATAAAAACAGATAAAAATCAACACGTGTTCACTCACATATGCGGGTGTCTTCTGGTGCAGAATTGTTTATGTATGCTGGGCAGTGTCGAAAAGAGTGAATGCAAAACGCTTCAGAATGGAGGAAAAGATGGAAGAAAGATACAGTCATATTTTTTCACCGTTAAAGGTAGGAAAGCTGGAATTGAAAAACCGTGTTATGATAGCGCCCATGGAAGGCACAGAGATGATCGACTGGCTGATTTCGTGCAAGGCAAAAGCTGACAAAGTACATGACTACTATATTGAGAGGGCAAAGGACGGCGCCGGACTGATCGTTCCGGGTATGATGCCTGTGCGTTCCATGATCAGAGGAAAATGGCTGCACAAGAGTCCAAAGGTTTTTTCAGCGGTGACACCGCTTTTAGATGAAATTCATCAGTACGGGACGAAGGTGTTTTTCCAGCTGGGATTGTTTTGCGGCAGGAATTTTACCATGCCTACTGCAGCGGCAAAACTGATAGATAACAAAGTGCTGGGATTTCTGGCAAAACCGGTTCTGAATCTGGATCAGAATATGGTGGCCTGTGACGAAGGTCAGCCTAATGTATTTTTTCCCGAATATAAGTGCCGCGCGCTGACGACGGCGGAAATCGAGGAATTTGTGGAAGCTTATGCGCAGTGTGCACTGCTCAGTAAAAATGCCGGTGCGGACGGGGTGGAAGTTCATGCGGTACATGAGGGCTATCTGATGGATCAGTTTACGCTGCCTTACTGCAACCACAGGACGGACAAATACGGCGGAAGCTTTGAGAACAGGTATCGTTTCGCAGTGGAAGTCATTCGCAGGATCAAGGAAGTCTGTGGAGAAGATTATCCTGTGTCTCTGCGTTACAGTGTTACCAGCAAGACCATAGATTTTAATGTGGGGGCTGTTCCGGGGGAGACTTTTACAGAAGCCGGAAGAACTATGGAAGAGTCTGAAAAGGCGATCCGTCATTTGCGCGCCGCGGGTGTGGATCTGTTCAGTTGTGATAACGGGACTTATGATGCCTGGTTTTGGGCACATCCGCCGGTGTATATGCCGCTGAACTGTAATCTGGAGGATGTAAAGCATATCAGGCAGTTTACGGACGCGCCGGTATACTGCGCAGGACGGATGCAGCTTGCCGATGCGGAGGAGGCTATCAAAAACGGTGACATCGACGGCGTGGCTATCGGGCGGCAGTTTTTGGCGGAAGAACATTTTCTGGAAAAAGCCAGAACCGGAAGGGAAGAGGAAATTCGTCCATGTATTTCCTGCCACAGTGGCTGTCTGCCTGTGGCGACCTATAAGGGCGTGGGGGTTGAGATGGATACTGCGGGGCATTCCGACCCCAGAATGTGCGCATTAAACTGCAGGACATTTGCAGAGAAGAAATATACGCCGGTACCGGGTGCAACGGTCAAACATTTTGCGGTCATCGGCGGTGGAATTGCAGGCATGGAATTTGCCTTGCAGGCGGCAAAAAGAAAGCACAGGGTGGATCTTTATGAAAAAACCGATGAATTGGGCGGTGTATTTATAGCGGCGTCGGCTTTTTCTTTCAAAGAGAAGGATAAGGAACTGCTGGAATGGTACAGAAGGGAACTGGACCGGAGCAGTGTGACGGTTCACAGAAACAAGGAGATCCGGGATCTGAGTGAAATCAAGGCAGACGAGATCGTTGTTGCCACCGGTGCCAGAGCACGTATGCTGAAAGTACCGGGTGCAGAGCGGAGTATTACGGCGGTGGATTATTTAAGAGGCGGCCGGGATGTGGGACAGAAAGTGGCTGTCATTGGCGGCGGCCTGACGGGCTGTGAGATCGCCTATGAGCTTGCCTTACAGGGGAAAGAGCCGGTGATCGTGGAGGTTTTGGACGACCTGGTCAGGGTAAAAGGTGTATGTATGGCAAACTCGTCCATGTTGAAAGATTTGATGCGCTATCATAAAGTGCCGGTTTATCTTGAGACAAAGATAACAGAGATCAAGGCTTCCACCATTGTAATCGAAAACAAAGATGGGCGGAGAGAAATTCCGGCGGACAGCGTGATCACGTCTATCGGTTATGAGCCGGGCCGTCCTGCGGGAGAAGGAAAAGAGCATGTTCATTTCCTGGGTGACGCCGCTGCGGTAGGCAATCTGAAAACGGCGATCTGGGGCGCCAACGATCTGGTGCTGGAGCTGGGTAAGTAAAACAGATGTTTCTGTAATGGAAATCTTCATAGAAGTACAAATATTGTACCTGCGCGTTGTCAGAATCAAAGGTGCGATACATCACCCCTACGCCCCTGCGTTTTAACGTCCATTATGGATTTTGTGACAGTTTCCGGTTGTCTTGTGACATTTTTATAGGCATACAGGACAGTCTGTGCTATAATGAGCGAAAGATTCAGAAGGAGTGATCAGCATGTATATTAATGATCTCGGCATCGGAAGAGACGTTCCGGTGAATGAACTTAACAGCGGTGTGAGAACATCGAATTTTGCAAGAAGGAAGAATGCGGACAATTATTCCACTGTGATGAAAAGGGCAGTTGAGAATCAGAAGACATCCATATATCCTGCTTTTTCATCAGTAGGAGATCTGATCATTCAGGAAGCTTTTAAGAAAATGGAGACCGATCCAGAATGGGAAGAGTCTGTTATGGATAAAGTGAAGGATTATTATGCCGGAGATTCTGTGACGGAAAGCGCGCAGAAGAATTATCTGAGTCTGACAGGACAGAGCGGATTACAGAATTATCTGGCACAGAGTCTGCTGGGCATACAGAGTGGGCTGGGACTTGGCTTGACAGGATATTCACCCTACGGAATTGGAAATACGGCGCTGTCGGCTTATGGGAATGTGATGAACAGCGGACTTGGCAGCAGTCTGTTTGGCGACTGGATGTTATAGAAATATGATCCTAATATATTGACGCGGCAGAGGAAGGTTGAAAGATACCTTCCTTTTTTATGGTATAAGATTAGGGTGTCAAAAGGTACTCTGTCAACTTTGCATAGGCAGATTGCACAAATA
>CAJUJP010000085.1 GCA_910586615.1 uncultured Lachnospiraceae bacterium | reverse complement strand
CTTTTTCTCTCTGAATTTTCAGGGTTGCATTACTGTTTATTTGTCAAGGTGCTGTTTGCACATCTTTGTATTTGTGCGCCAAGTTGTCCGACTGATTTTATGTCCGGCAACTAACGGAGAAGGAGGGATTTGAACCCTCGCGCCGCTATTAACGACCTGCACCCTTTCCAGGGGTGTCCCTTCAGCCATCTTGGGTACTTCTCCAAATATAGCTAATCCTAACTGTTTTCCATAATCAACTATTATATATTAATCTGATTATACCGGCTGCCCTTATACTCACAATGCCTGTTTTTATAAGGTTCGGTTGGAGAGGATCTCCAGCGGAGAGGGTGGGATTCGAACCCACGCGCCCTTGCGGACAAACGGTTTTCAAGACCGCCTCGTTATGACCACTTCGATACCTCTCCGTGTTCGTAAATCGCTTACCTGTCGGTCAGCGCAAAAATTATTCTAACAAAAATGATTTTCTGTGTCAACCACTTTTTCAATAAATTTTTCCAATAATTTTTCCTGAGAATTTTTCAATCATTTTTACAATTTTTGTAATCAGAATTTTCAATTCTATTTTGTACGTTTTTCAGTTCTGCCATGCATATTTTTACAGTGTTTGTGCGGCTTTTTTGTCCGAATAAAGATGCGATCCTCTCAGCACATCATCACCAATCGCATTGCATACAGTACAGTTTACACATCTTTCTGTTTTTTCTTTTCATAATACGGCTATCAAATCTTACCAGCTTTTTTCTAGTTTCATCTTCCATTCAAGGGTATACGGATTATCTTCCCGGTCACGGAGCATCTCATAATAATGGTATCGCTCCTGTGCGGGTGAATCTTCTGTAAGAATCAGATCACCTTTCCAAAATTGATATCCCAGCATATAGGCATCCATCATCTCTTCCCATGATTCATATTTTTCCTGCAGAATCAGAGAATTGCCAAGCGACGCGTCCATAGCTTCTTCGTAATCCATAAACCCGCACATATAATAGTATGCATACAGCTGATTTACTCTGCACAGATCCCATGCCGCCATGTACTCCGGCTCAATTCCATTCTGGTGCATATAATAAGCGATCACATAACGGGCAGGATTCTCATCAACATCCATTTCTAAAAATTTCTCCAGAAACGCTATCTCTCCAAGATCCAACAGCTTCCACTCTTCCAGTTGTTCCATGCATTCCCGGCATTTTTCCCGATGACCCTGCATGACCAGATTATCCACTGTTTCAATTGCAGATTCTCTGTCCAGTACATTCCAGTCTCTCCACAGCACCGCCTTAATAATATCCACATTTTCTTCTGTCCGCTCAAATCCGCTCACCAGACGCCAGTCACATCCGTTGCTATAGGTCAGTACAGCATATGTTGCATTAAACCAAAGCACAGTATCCGGCAGCCGGACTTCATCTTTCGTTTTGTCCCCGTTTCCACTTTCTTTTAGCAGGTCAGCCATGGTAACTGACGTTCTGCCCCGTTCCCGTTCTCTTAGACCCGAAGCATTTATCTGTCCGCTGCTTCCGCTTTCTGATTCTTCCTGTGCGTCTTCTCTCGCCGCTTCTGCCGCTTTCCCTGTGTCTTTTTCTTCAGCCTCTTCCGGACTTGCGCATCCTGTCACCATAACTGTCGTCAATATCCCCAGAATCAGCAAAACCAGTTTTCCAATCAGCAGGCTGTTCTTTTTGTGCCGTTTCATCCCCGTTCTTTTCCCCTTTTTTCACAAAAGCCTATTGAACCAATGTACAGATACCCCTATATTTCAGCCTAAATTCCCATGCATATCGCAAGCCTGCTTGCAATACTGCTTAAATAGAAACTAAAAAATCTTTAATTTTTCAACCTAAATCCCTTCATAATAAAACTCTGACAAGTCTATTCCGTAAGCTGTTTCCAGTTCTTTTAACAGTATATTTGTCGCATTATCATAATTATCGCTGTTCAAATAAATAGCACAATTGAGCATATATTCATCTTCAATGCGGATATAGCATTTCACATCCGCCCGCGCATAATATTCCTCACCTTCATAATCCTGTTCATCATAGGAAACAATAAAATACGCCGCTGCGTCATAACCTTTCATTTCCATCACTTTGGTTCTTTCTACGTTCTTATTGCCTTCCTCTTCCAGACAGCTCTCATATTTATAAGACGCATCCTTCTCTGCCGCTGCAAAATAATTGGAAGAAACTGCCTTGCCGCCTCGGACATACATGGAAACACCATGCATACTTGCAGACACTTCCCCGTCTTTCACTCTTGTATTCCATCCCATAGGCGCCATAACCGGACACTGGATCGATCCACCGTCCAGGGTTAAGGTCGTCATTCCCATATACTGATAGCCATCCACACCGGCAAGTACAAGCTCTCCTTGTTCCGGCTCATATACATCCTGCCGTTCCAGTTCACGCTGCGCATCTTTTTTTGCCCACTCTCCGCCCGCAGCCAGATCGTCAAGACTGATACCGTAACATCTGGCTGTTTCATCAACGATCAGATCTGTCACCTCATCTCTGCTGCGCTCACTGATCTCCAAATTCCAGAATATACCTGTACCGTCTTTTTGTACATCCAGATAAAATATCATATTCCGTTTAAATGGAATACCGTTAAAATCTTCCTGCCATGCAGACGCAAACAGATATCTGTCATCCCCGTTTGCCCTGATCTCACCGATCTCTATATCAGAAATGTCCGCATCATTCTCCCAGTCTTCTTTCTGAAAATCCACTGATTCGTTCAGATATTCATACAAAAAAGCATTCGAACCACCATCAAATACCATAGCCGAAAACATCAGCCCATGGTCAAAATAACTGAGAAATCCTTCTTCGTTTTCGCTGCCGACAGGTGCATACATTTCATATTCCGCCGCATCACCGAAATAATCCTGAATCAGTACTTTCTCCATATATTGCAGAGAAGCCGCTTCCTCGTCAGAGATCATTTCGCCGGTTCCGCTGTCTGTTGCTCCGTCCCCCGCTTCATGATCGGACTGCCCGCCGGGAACCGTTTCTTCTGCACGCAGATCTGCCTCATAAGACTTGATATTTAAAATGATCTCCGCCAGAAATTGCAGTTCATCGCTCACTTTCACTTCCTCTCCAACCTCTGGATCAGAGGATATCTTCAAAGTGTCGAGAATCTGCAGGACTTCCTGTTTCTCCGCCTCATCCTGTTCTCCCGTTTCCCCCTCCGGGAACGTGGCAAACGCAAGCAGAAGCCTGTCATCCTGGACTTTACCGTAACTGATTGTATAACTGTTATCTTCGCCTTTCATACCTGAAAAATGATCCAGATAATAGAGTACAGATTTATCATCCCGTTGGTCCACAGTCTCCACTGCCTGTACGTCACACTCCTGCCCAAGCATCCCGGTCATGGCATCATGAAAACTTTCTATCATGCTCCCATCGTTTTCCACGGCCATAAAAACAATATCACTTTGTTCTGCCTGCAGCTCAAAGATGGTGTATTCTTCCCCGCTGTAATGAGATATTTCGTATTTTTTATCATTATACGAAACCTTCACGCCGCCGCCTTCATAAACCGCCATCTTTCCGCATCCCGTCAGCATCATGACCATTGCCAGGCTGCAAATCCAAACTGCCGGCCTTACTTTACTTTTCCCGCTCATTCTCTGTTCTGCACTCATCTGTTTTCTCCTCTACATTTTCTCTGTGCCGGCCTGATTTTCTACTCATAAATTACTGTCGTTCATCTGCAAAAAGGCTTCCGCGACGGCCAGATCTTCCGGCGTGGTAATCTTGATATTTTCATAAGAACCTTTCACCAGTTTGACCGGATGGCCGGTCAGCCGCTCCACCACCATGGCATCATCCGTGATCCTGACTCCATCTGCCGCCAGCGCATCTCTCTGTCCCATAAACCGCTCATAAGCTTCCGTGATGATCTTCGTCCCGAAAACCTGAGGCGTCTGGATCTGCCATACAAAATTCCTGTCCGGCGTCTGCCCCGCATAACCGTTCTGATCCGCTATCTTAATAGTATCCTTCACCGGCATTCCGACCACACACGCGCCTTCACGCTCTGCCTCTTCATAGCAGCGCACCAGAATTTCTTCGGTGAGAAAAGGCCGTGCGCCGTCATGGATAAACAGGTATCCGTCTTTATTGGGAACGGTTATGTCTCCGTCCGCAATTGCCCGCAGTGCATGGTACACGGAATCATACCGTTCTTTTCCGCCTGCAATGACTGCATCCACTTTGTGAAATCCAAACCGCTCCACGATCTCATCTTCTACATAAGAAATATCCTCTGCGCCGGTGACCAGAATACAGTCATCGATCACAGAGGAAACCTCTATCACATGCAGCGCATACCAGATCAAAGGTCTGCCCTGCAAAAGCATATATTGTTTTGCAACATCACTTTTCATGCGGCTGCCGGTTCCGGCCGCCAGCACTATGGCGGTACATCTTTTTTTCTGCATCTTTCCCTCCGTTTCGAAGCGCTCCGCACCAGTGGCACAGACAGCTGCCGCTCCACATCAATCGCCTGATAGCCGCGCCGGCATGTCTGCCCTGATCATGATCCTCTGAAAGCAGCGTACCGGAAAGACCACACTATCTGTCCCCCAGCTTCAGGTTAGGCACCGCATTCAAATCATAACCATGGCACACGCCTTTACGGTATTCATAATACGCCGCCGCGCCGATCATCGCCGCATTATCGGTACACAGGACGGGCGAAGGATGGTAGAACCTGATGCCGCGTCGGGCGCATTCTGTCTCTAACGCACTCCGGAGTGCCGAATTGGATGCCACGCCGCCTGCAATGGCAAATTTGTTCATGCCGTACTCCTGTATGGCCTGCATGGAATGATCCACCAGCACGTCAACCACCGCTTTTTGAAAAGAGGCCGCCACATCTGCCTGACATATCTCAATGCCTTTCATCTCACAGGAATTAAGGTAATTCAATACGGCAGACTTCAGACCGCTGAAGCTGAAATCATAGACCGCATCCGCCACTTTCGCCCGGGGAAATTTGACTGCTTCCGGGTTTCCTTCTTTTGAGACCTTATCAATCTTAGGTCCGCCGGGATATCCCAGCCCGATGGCTCTTGCCACCTTGTCAAAGGCCTCCCCCGCCGCATCATCCCTGGTACGGCCAAGGATTTCATACTCCCCGTAATCATTTACCCGCACCAGATGAGAATGTCCGCCGGATACAACCAGGCAGACATAAGGAGGTTCCAATTCCTGATTTTCTATATAGTTGGCACTGATGTGTCCTTCGATGTGATGGACACCGATCAGCGGAATACCGGAAGCAAAACTGATCGCCTTGGCCGCCGACACCCCTACCAGCAATGCCCCCACAAGACCGGGACCGTAAGTCACCGCAATGGCATCCATGTCCTTCAGGACCAGTCCTGCCGTATCCAGCGCTTCGGCGATCACCTGATTGATTCTCTCGATATGTTTGCGGGACGCGATTTCAGGAACCACGCCGCCGTATAGTGTATGCAGATCTATTTGCGAAGATATGATATTTGAAAGAACCTGCCTGCCGTTTCTGACAACCGCCGCCGCAGTCTCGTCGCAGGAGCTCTCTATGGCAAGTATCGTGACATCTTCATTTCCGCACGTCTTTTCAATATGCATAACCGTGCCTCTCCGTCTGTTTCATATTGCTGTTTCTCTTTTCACATCCGCTGCCGGCCTGCTAAACGGTGTGATTACCGGACTAAACGCGCAGGCCAAAGTACACCGCTGTCACTCTTCAACCAGATCCCATCCCAGGATTTTCCAGTGTCCGTCCTCATCCTTGCGCAGGATAAACTGCTCCATGGAAGGCACTATGCCGCTTGTACCCTGTTTGATCTTAAAGGTGCAGTACAGTCTTGCGCAGGCACGGCCATCCATTGTGAACTCCTCCACATCAACGCTGGCCGACAGCACATAATCCGAAACTCTGTATTTCTTCTGTTTCATGTCGGCGATCTCGGTGCGCAGGTCATTCATATAATCTTCCTGCGATTTATTATCGATCAGTTCCTGGTCATATATCTCCTGAATCTTTGCCGCCATGGCTTCCAGTTCTTCGTCTGTGTACTCTTCATTATAAAAACATTTGGTAATTTCCGCATAATACTTTACCACCTCTTTGGGCGTGGGTGGATAATTTTTCTCAAGATTCCTCATCAGGACGCTCTGTACCGCCGTCGATTCTACTGCTTTCTCCTCGCCCGCCTTGTTCTTGCGGTTCAAATTCAGAGCATATCCGGCAACTACCGCCACAAGTATTACCCCGACTATGATAATGCCAATCACACTGGAACGTTTCATCTTACATCTGCTCCTTTCCTATTTCAGTCCTTTAGGCGTTTGCGAAACGCCAGAACCCGCATGAATACGGGATTCTTTTTGTCAC
>CAJUJP010000084.1:2792-6723 GCA_910586615.1 uncultured Lachnospiraceae bacterium | reverse complement strand
GCTGGCTCCGACACCATGCAGCAAGTGCATGGTGCGGGTGTGAACAGTAACATGAACTTTCCGGGTAAATGAACTTTGACGAAACCTGCTTGACATACATTTGCCGGACAGAGTACAATAAGCACAATGACCGGCCAGAGCCGGTGTGAGGACGTCAAGCGTCCGTGGTACAGGGAAGACATGGAGGTCATCAGTTATGAGGGCAAAAAGGATATACAAAAATAAAATGTTTAAGAGTATTCTGGATACAATGAAAGAGCAGGCGGTAGGGGGAAATGCCCCGGCAGCAGTGGAAAATAAGGCAAATGCCTATTTCTTTATTGAAGGATGGTGTGCGGCAAAACATATACCGAGAAAAGAGATAGAAGTCATTAAAAAGGAAGTAAATCAGATTATTTTTGATGTTTTTGCGAAATAAATCAGTATTAATATTATGTATAAGTTTACCAGGAAGGTAATCGGGTATGCACAAAGCGTATCAGAGAACTTTTCTGGTTTTTATTTTATGGAGGAAATTATTATGAAACAGACACGTAAACTTGTATTATCAGCTTTTTTCATGGCGCTGGGAATTGTGCTGCCTTTTCTGACATTACAGATCCAGCCTATTGGCAACAAGCTCCTTCCGATGCATATACCTGTATTGCTATGCGGTTTTATCTGCGGCTGGCAGTACGGGCTGGCAGTCGGGTTCATGACGCCGCTGCTTCGAAGCGCTATGTTCGGGATGCCGCCGGTTATGCCGACGGCAGCGGCGATGGCGGTGGAACTGGCGGTATATGGAATGATGACAGGACTCCTGTATGCGAGACTGCCGAAGAAAAATTTCTGTATTTATGTGAGTCTGGCCGGAGCGATGATTGCAGGCAGGGCGGTATGGGGGATCGTCAGTATTCCGCTAAACGGGATTGCGGGGAGTCAGTATTCCGCCGGAATATTTATGGCGGGAGCGCTTTGGAATGCCGTGCCGGGAATTATCTTGCAGATTGTGATGATTCCTGCTATTATAATTGCGCTGAAGAGAGCGGGTGTGATGAACGGTTGTGAGGACGGGGTGGTATCAGAGCCTGCGGGACAGAAGGGATAAGCTGAAAGAAGAAAGCATGATATGGACACAAAAAGAGTCAGAGACGGGTTTGCAATCATTTGCGCAGCGATAGATACTGCGCTTGAAAATACTGGAATGACCAACCAGGTTAATATCGCCATCGAGGGAATGTGCGGCAGCGGCAAGTCCACGCTTGGAGAAGCGCTGGCCGGAAAATACGGGTGTAATCTTTTTCATATGGATGACTTTTTCCTGAGGCCGGAGCAGAGGACGAAAGAGCGTTACTCACAGCCGGGAGGGAATGTGGATTATGAACGGTTTCAGACAGAAGTGCTGGAACATTTGACGGACAGGGGAGGCTTTGCATACAGACGTTTCGACTGCCGCACCATGACTCTGGGTGAGACCTGTGAAGTTTCGTGGAACAGGCTGAACATCGTGGAAGGGGCATACAGCTGCCACCCTTATTTCGGGGATGTGTGGCAGCTGCGCTTTTTTCTGGAGGTGCCTGCAGATGTGCAGCGGGAAAGGATATTGGCGCGCAACGGCGCGGCGATGTATGAGCGGTTTGCGCATGAGTGGATTCCGTTGGAGAACAGATATTTCGAGTTCTACAGGATTCGGGAAAAGTGTGTCGTGATTCCGATGGATAACGTTTAAGAGATTACAGGCTGTCTGTAATCAGTTCGGATCGTAATTCTCGAAAATACAGTCACGAAAAAAAACGAAAATAATTAAGAATATCACTGTGTTCCTCTATTGACATTATGCAGTTCCGGCGGTAGAATCAGCTTAAAGAGGTGTATCAATTGTTTGAGATGCAATGGAGGTTTTGGTTATGCGTATGAAAAGAATTGCAGCACTGGGAATGACGGGAATAATTTTGTCTATGTCGTTTGTAATGCCTGTTTCAGCTCACGGGCATCATAACAGACAGACAAGTGTAAAAACGGATGTGAAGACAGATACCGTATGTGAGTTATGTCCGGTAGAGGATTGTACGCGGACGGGACTTCATGTTCATGACAATGTGACTTACTGCGGATATGCTCATGGGGGCGGGTACTGTGACGGTTCCTGCGGGGCAGTCGCAGTGTGTGCGGTAGAAGGATGTGCACAGACAGGGTATCACAGCCATAATGAGCAGACTTATTGTGGATATGACCACGGCTGCGGATATTGTGACGGCTCCTGCGGGACGGTTACAGTGTGTCCGGTAGAGGGATGTGCACAGACAGGGTATCACAGCCATAATGAGCAGACTTACTGTGGATATGACCACGGCTGCGGATATTGTGATGGTTCCTGCGGCGTGGTTGCAGTGTGTCCGGTAGAAGGTTGTACACAGACAGGACGCCACAGTCATAATGAGCGCAGTTACTGCGGCTATGCTCATGCAGGCGGATATTGCGACAATACATGCGGCAGAGCGGCGGGATCCGGATCCGGCGGATGCCACGGACAGAGGAGACATCACAGGTAGTAAGACTGCACGCCTTAACAGGTATTAGAAAAGTGCAGCTGTCAGAAAATAATCGGTTCTGACAGCTGCATTTATTTGTTCTGGTATAAGAAAGTGCTCCGCTTATTCGAGTTCGCGAAGCGAATCTTGCAAACGAGCTTTGCTCGTTTTGTTCTGGTATAGGAAAGTGCTCCGCTTATTCGAATTCGCGAAGCGAATCTCGCAATCGAACTTGTTCGATTTGTTATTTTGCGAAGCAAATTACTTTTTTTGTATATTACTTTCCTTCCATCATGTAGTCCATCAGGAGCATTACGTCCTGCGGATCAGATGCGATCAGTTCCATTTCTTCAATAAAAGTACTGTCTGTGAAAAGCTTGCTGAGCGCGAGATATTTTGTCAGCTCGGATTTCAGGTTTAAACGGTCACCTTCTTTGGAAACCAGTTCTACACTGCCTTTGCACTGTTTTACCAGGTCAAGAAATTTTTCGGGATTGTCAATGTTATAGATTTTCATATTCTCCTCCATTCCGAAGCCACTGATAGGATCAGCTTCTTCCTGCCGCTTCACCGGCATGTTCATTTTACGTTCTGTTTTTGTTTACGGGCATATTCTAACAACGAAAAGGAACGGGGGCAATATTCAGTATGCATAATCTTTGAAGCAGCTTTTTTTAAAAAATATATAGATTACACAGAAAACAGCCGCAGACAGGCTCATTACAGAAAAAGTACCGCATCTGGCGGCAGTCACAGCATGGTTTCGATCTTTTCTACGGCAATACGGATATATTCGCTCATGGAAGCTTCCGCACAGCCGGCAACGAAGTGGTTGCACCGGTTGACCGGAATGAGAATTTTGTATGCTTTGCTTGCTCCGATGGCGGAAGCAATGGCGGGCGTGATCTCGCCCAGCAGAGCATTGGCAAATACAATGCCGATGGGGCCGGCGATGATGTCCGAATCGGCGGCGTTAACGATGACTGCGTTATCACCGGTGGCACCGTAATCGGCTCCCGCTTTTAGCATGGCGGAGGTTGCGATGCTGTTCGTGCCGATGGCATACAGTTCCAGTTCACTGTGCTTTTTCCTGAGCTGCTCTATGAGTGTTTTTCCGATGCGGCCGCCCTGGCCGTCGATGACCGTTATTTTCATGGGTTTTTCTTCCTTTCCGGTAACGAACTATAAACGAACTCTGCTCGTTTTTTTCTTGTGGTATTAGGAAATTCTTCCGCATATCCGAGGCTGAGAAGCAGATCTCGTAAACGAACTTAAACGAGCTTTGCTTGTTTCATTTTGGTAGAGGAAATTCTTCCGCATATCCGAGTCCGCGAAGCGGATCTCGTAAACGAGCTTTGCTCGTTTTATTTTGGTAGAGGAAATTCTTCCGCATATCCGAGTCCGCGAAGCGGATCTCGTAA
>CAJUJP010000084.1:0-2692 GCA_910586615.1 uncultured Lachnospiraceae bacterium | reverse complement strand
ACGAGCTTTGCTCGTTTTATTTTACCGTAATCTTCGGGGCTATGCAATGCTGCCGGTTACATGTTTTTTTCGTATTTCCGAATTTTCGCAGACAGAGAAGCGGGTAATGGACTATTTGTAGGGGAAAAGGGATACTTTCTCAGATATTTTTTCTGTTTTTATAAAAATTCGTTGACAGTCTCTGTGCAATTTGTTATTATCTCAATATGAACAACCGATTGCGCAAAGTGAAATCTACCAATTGCAACGGCTTGTACGAAGTAACGAGAAGTCATGAGACATAAAATAATACACAATTAAAAAAGAAAATGGAGGGCAGACCATATGGATAAGTTTATTGTCAACATCATCCATCGCCCGGAGATGGTTCCTGAGTATGCGGAGAAGGTAACCGGACACGGCAAAGAAGAGGATATCGGAAGGAAAGAACTTTTAACAGAGTCCCTTGATATCTTTAAGACACAGCAGTCGATTGCGCACAAGAACGGACTGAAGACGACAATCCAGATGACTTACGCTTCTTTATTTAATGATGAGGCGGTGGAGCTTGCCAAGGCGGATCATGAGAAATACGGCGATGAGATCGCACTTTCCCTGCTTGGCCTTCCCTGTGAGGAGTTCCGTGAGAAATACAAGACCAAGGATTTCTGTATCTGGATGTTTTCCATGGAAGACAAGAAGTCGATCGTAGACGATGTATTCGGCAAGTTCTATGACAGATTTGGCTTCTATCCGGAATCTACGGGTTCTTATTATATGGATGCGGATCTTGTGAATTATGTGAAAGAGAAATATCCCATGGTAAAATGTGCCGTTGCCACCTGCTGGGAAGAGGGGCCGAAGGCATATCATACCTGTAACAATTCCTGGTACACCTTCATGGACGGCGGTCCGTGGGCACCCTGGATTCCGAGCAAGCAGAACGTACATGCGCCGGCGGCGAATGAAGCAGAGGACAGCGGCATCGTGGCGATTCCGCATCTGTCCCGTGACCTGATTGCATGTTATGACGGCAACGGCTCCAATTTCGGAACCCATCCCCAGAACGTGCTCAGAAGCATGAGTTATGACTCCAAGACATGGGAGTATCCGTATCTGTACAACCTGATCGATCAGTATCGTGATCTGGCAAAATATAACAATGGTTATGCTTATAATATGATGTTTGTAGGCCCCGGCTGGATGAACAAGATGGGACGCTGGGAGGCTCCTTATGAACTGCTCCTGAAATCTTATGAGGACGGCATGGCATATTACGGACAACTCAAGAAAGAGGGCAAACTGGATGACATGACCATGGCGGAGTTTGCGGACTTCTACCGGGAGAACAGAAGACTGACAGAGCCTGAATGCGCACTGTGGAGAGATATTCTCTACGGATCGGATAAGCAGTTGTTCTGGTACTGCGATCCTTATATGAGAGTCTGCGCGAACATGGATCAGGGCGGCGCTATCGTAGACCTGCGCCCTTACGCGGCGAAGCTGGAGTGGCCGGTGGGCATCGGCACGAAGCATGTGACGGACGCTTCTTATCCTTTCCTGATTCAGGAGAAGTACAGAGCGGGCTATTTCACACACTATGCAGGTGAGGGAACGGTCAGAAGTGCGAAGTTGACACACAACGGTGAGGAAGTGGATTTATGCCTGTGCAGAACGAAAGCACATTTTTCACAGGAAGGAAATACGAGAATCTTAACACTGGATCCTGTGGACATCGAGTTCTATGATCTGACAGTAAAATTACAGACGAAGATGTACTTCGAGGAAGGCAGCTCCAATATCAAGATCGAGAGAACGATCCTGGAGATGAGTGATCCTTCGGCAGAAGTGGAGATCAACGAATATATGGTAGCCTGCTACGGTACCACGGAGTACTCGGAGGATATGACGAATGTTGTGCTTTCCGTGACAGACGGCACAAACATGGAGAAGATCGATTATGCGTACAAGTGCCGGGAGGCGCAGATGCAGGGTGCTACAGAAGCGGCTGCGGTTGTACCGGAGATTGAGACAAGGGTATCGATCAGCTGTGAGAAGAAGGATGCGGTCGGATATATCAGGGAAGGTTATGCATTCTCACCGATGTTTACGTTAGGCTACACAACTAGTTTAAAAGATAAGGAGGTATTTGCGACATGGCTCAATCTGGCAAAGGCAAATTAAATTACAGGTGTCCCTCCTGCTTTATGAGAGACTTGGATATTGATATGTTCTACGATAAGGATAAAAAGGAGTATCACTGCATTCGCTGTCAGTATGTGGGGACGGAGGAGGACGTGCTGGAAAAGAACGAACTGGTGCGGTTCCGGTATAAGGATGCGATGAAGCGGTTTACGAAGTTTGATTTCGACTAGAACAGAGCGAACAGATTTTTTAAGGCGGCAGAGTACGCCGCCTAAGAAAATCTACGATTTGCGCAGCAAATCTTGTTCGCCCGAAAGAATGGCCGTGGGCCATTCTTTCGGAGTTTTGGGAATCTGTGAATCAGCTTTAGAAGCAGAATAATGGTATCAGGATGGAGATAAATAACGGATGAAATTTTTAAAGGGCATGGATATTTCTACGTTGAAAGAGGTGGAAAGTCTGGGAGGACGCTTCTATGATCAGGGACAGGAGAAGGACGTGTTCGATATCTTACAGAGTTATGATGTCAATGCGGTCAGGCTCCGGTTGTGGAATAATCCGTATACGG
>CAJUJP010000083.1 GCA_910586615.1 uncultured Lachnospiraceae bacterium | reverse complement strand
GTCTTGCACGGCTTCTGCCGAAGTTCATCATCTTGCCGTTACTGCCGCCGCCTGCATTCTGTGCATTCATCATCACGAAGAAAAAGACGCATACCACCACCACGATCAGAATGGGAAACACACTGTTCAAAAACCAGCTCTCCTCAGGCACGCTCTGCACCGAAGGATCGATCCCGTGACTTCTGACAAAAGTTTCGATCTCCGTCACATCCGTCACATAGAGCGTCTTCTCCACGCCGCTCTTTAATGTGATTTCCAGTGAACCGGTGGGAGTATCCTTATTGGGATGGATGCTGACAAAGGCAACTTCGTTGTCGGCAAGTTCTTTCTCAAACTGCCCTCTCGTATAGCCGTTATTCTCCACTTTCAGCGTACCGATCCAGACAGTAAACAGCAGCAGTCCGATGATAATGACAAAATACAGATAAAAATTATTATTATTCTTGTTCAAAGCAAAACCTCTTTCATCAATACGTTAATCAAATTTTACAACACCGATGTATGGCAGATTACGGTATTTCTGGTCATAATCCAGTCCATATCCCACCACAAACTCATCGGGAATCTGGAATCCCGTATAGTCCACGTTCACATCCACCACTCTTCTTTCGGGTTTATCCAGCAGTGTGCACAGCTTTACTTCCGCGGCTCCTCTGCTCTTCAACATTTCCAGCAGATAGCTCAGCGTTCTTCCGGAATCAACAATGTCTTCCACCACCAGCACATCCTTGCCCCCTAACGGCTCATCCAGATCCTTCACGATCCTGACCACACCGCTGGACTTGGTATCTCCGCCGTAGCTCGATACGGACATAAAGTCCAAAGACACCGGCACTGTGATTCTTTTTGCAAGTTCACACATAAAAAAACTTCCGCCTTTGAGCACACAGATCAAATGAACCTGTCTGCCTGCATAATCTCTGGAAATCTGTTCGCCAATCTCCTGAATTCTCTTATCAACTTCCTCCTCAGTCAATAATACTTCGATTCGTTCCGCCATGATGCCCTCCTCTTAGCTGTACCTGTAAGATACGCCTTGTACTTTCATCCACTTTATACTGCTGGCTGATCCGATAACCGGGAATCCACATGATATGGGATCCGTCAGCCAGTAAATACATGCTGTCGCGCTGTATTTTCGGGATTTTTTCATTGATCATATACTGTTTGACCGACTTTTTGTGAAGCGCAGCATCGATCGAAAGAAAATCACCCGGCCGCTTCGTACGCAACAGCACAGTCGTAGTTATTTTATCATAATCAAACCATTTCGTATATCTATTTCGCGGAATATTTTGTTGATTTTCGTTGTACAGGGCATCACATTCAAAAAGTGTAAAGCTGTATATACTGCCGTCCGGCAGGCACAACTCTACAGGCGGAACAATTGTGTATGCTGCCTTTTCTGTCTCAGAATCCGCTTCTGCATTCTCCTTCAACCCTTTTCCGGCAACGGTCATTGTCTTTTCATCTGTAATCCTTTTTCTGTACAGAAAAAGCCTGTCATACTCCTTATATGCCCTGATTCCACAGGGTAAAAACAACTCCTTGCTCCCATTCCCCCGGATCAGCTTTTCCAGAGATTCCACATGCCTTCTGGTAATATCCTTCCGGTAGGGCGCAATCCCTTCCAGGCAGGCCAGCAGTACCCGGCGGCACATGACCGGATCCTCCCTGAGCAATTCCCCGGTGCAGACACACAGACTGACCGACGCAGCGTCCGGCTGAAACTCCTCCACATATTTTTCCCATAATTTCTCCGTTTGAACCGTCAGATACCGTTCTGTCTCTTCCAGCAGATCCGCCAGCCCGTTCATATGACCCACCGCCCCGGCACAGATTTCTTCTTTCGCATAAGGCAGGATGTGGTGACGTATCCTGTTTCGGGCATAGGCATCTGAGTCATTGGTACAGTCATGACAGTAATGCAGCTTCCGGCAGGCAAGGTAAGGTTCGATCTCATTCCGTTCCAGACACAGAAGAGGCCGTATGACCGATTCTCTGACCGGCCGGATAGAACCCATCCCTTTGATCCCGCTGCCCCGGAAAAGATGAAACAGCATCGTTTCCGCCCGGTCGTCTGCATTATGGGCAACGGCAATCCTGCACTGTGCCAGATCCCGGCGCTGTTCTCTCAACGCCTCCTCAAATGCCCCGTAACGCAGCATCCGTCCCGCTTCCTCCAACGACATGCCATTGGCGGCGGCGTAACCTTCCATATCCACTTTGCGCAGTACAAAAGGAATTCCCAGATTTCTGCACAATTTCTCCACATAAGCGGCATCCTGAGCCGATTCTGCACGAACGCCGTGATCCACATGCACCGCCAGCAGGCTGAAACATCTCTCCCCGGATAATCTGTGCATCATGTCCAGCAGACAGACGGAATCCGCTCCGCCGGACACTCCTACGGCAATCAGGTCCCCGTCCTCTATCATATGATGCTTTTCAATATAATTCTTCACTTTTGTATACGTCGTATCCATCTTTTACCCTGACTCCCCAATGGCTGCGTTCTTTGCAGCCTTAGAGTTTCTTAATGTTTTCCTCACTCTGATTCCAGATTCCGGTCACCAGAACTGTCATATCATCCCTGATCTGGCCTCTGCTCTGTCTGAGGCAATAAGCCATGATCTGGCTGGCCATCTCATTGGGGTTACTGTATTCCATTTTACCGATAATCTCCGGCAGCACTTCCTCCCCGATCCCCTGGGAAAGCGCATCCAGCACGCCATCCGAAAGCATGATCACATAATCCCCGCTCTGCAGCGTCCTGTACTGGATCTCCGGCTCCATCTGGCCGAAAACACCCAGCGGAAAATTCTGCGCTGAAAGCCTGTCCACCAGCCGTCCCCGCTTAATATAAGTGCACGCCGCACCCACTTTCAGAAATTCACACTCCCCTGTATACAGATCAATATCACAGATATCCAGCGTGGAAAGATTTTCTTCCTGCCCCGCCAGAGCCAGCGCGCCGTTGATCATCTGCACCGCCGATTCCTTGCGGAATCCCGATTCCAGCAGCCGCTCCATCATATCCACCACCCGCCCCGAATCGCTGCAGGCTTTCTCACCGGAACCCATTCCGTCAGAAAGAATTACCGCCATCCTTCCATGATCCGCCTCATAGAAAGAATAATTGTCTCCGGATATTTTTTCTGTCTCCTTTACGGCTTTTGCCACTCCCGTCAATAGATGAAAATCCGGCTCTTCCAGAAAATAATATGTACTCCACTCAGGCGTAAGATAAATCGGCGCATTCTTTGCCGCACGCAGCCTTGTGTTCATCGCAGCCGAAATAAAATCCGCCACATCCTCCACTGATATATGCTCTTTTTCACCGATCCAAATATACTTCTCCGGCGTCGTTCTCATAGTCAGGCTGATCTCCACATGCCCGTCCTCATGTTCCAGCTCGAAAAAATTTTTAAGCTGGATACCGGATTCCTTCAACAATCTGGACATCTGCCGGAATCTTCTCTCTCCCATGGGATGGTACAGACAGGTTTCCTTTGCCACCTGTGCCATAATGTGTGCCATCTCCTTCAGATGATCCGCCAGCAGCTCCTGATTCTCCCGCAATTTGCGCTGCCACAGATAATCCTGTCTGCTGCCTGTCTTCCTGCCCTTTTCCTCCCGGACATCTTCTCCTTCAAAAAGATCCGCCAGATCCCTGAAGGATTCCGCGTAACCTAAAAGTCTCTGCCTGCCGTATTCCGGTATGATGGTTATCCTGTTATCGTCCCTGACTTCCGTCTGTTTTTTCATGACTACCTCCCTCAAATATATAACCGTCTGCCGTCACGACGGACAATTATGAATGGTCAATACTCAATATATGAGAAGGTTGTCCTGATTATTACCAAAAGTAAATCTGCTTCACAAAATTAACAAAACAAACAGGCCGTCTGCAGGATTCACTCCCGAATCCTGTCCCACAAAAAAGCAGATTCCGGAACCTTATCCAAAACCTGCTTAATGCGTGTCTTTAAAAATGATCTCTCCCTCGTACACAAGGCCGAGCTTCTCTCTGGCGATCTCTTCCACATATTTCTTCGTCTGCGTATACTTCTCGTATTCCGCTATATCTTCCGTTCTGGCCTGCTCCGCCTCTATTTCCCGCTGCAGTGCCTCTTCCCTTACCGCATAAGATGCACGTTTCTCACGAAGTTCTACACTTTTAACTGCAACCACAATCAGCATCATTAAAACAACCGTGGTAACCAAAAGCATGCCCATCCTGTTCTGGCGCTTCTTACGATATGCTGCTTTTCCTGCCATGCTGTTTACAATGCCCCTCCTTCCACTGTGGCTGCTACTGTTTACATAAAACTATTCTAAGTGTTTTTATGAAACCCGTCAACCGCTTTTTAATAAATTCTTTCACTTTTTTTAATCTTTTCCTCACGAATCGAACAAACCTTCGAACCGCGAAAAATAGCCATTTTACCGGTTTTAGCACAACTTGTATCACACGAAATATGAACCACATTATCTTGTGTATATATGTTGACATAATGTTTACAAATCTATTTTTTATAATACCTTTATAAAAAAGCATTCCAAGTGCGGCTCCCATTACGGCAAACCATCTCAGAACGCCATTATTCTCCTTATACAGCATATAAAAAACACCAAGCCCGCAGATAATCCAATAAAAAAGATCCTCCACGGACGTTAAGATCCTGCCGTGCTTATGAAGCTTCCGGAAGATCAGGATCCAGTCGTAAGCAAAAGTGATAACAAGCCCCATAAAAATAGAATGCACAAAAAAAGTAACTTCCTGCACAATGTACTGACTCATATTCTGCGATTCCCCCAAGAGTTACTTAAATAATCTGGCAATAAGCGATTCACCCTTTCCGCTGTATCCTGTCGTTTCAGAGTAGGTAAAGCTGTCGATCCTGCCGTCCACATCCACCTCGCCTTTATCCAGCGACAGACGGCTGACGTGAAGTTCATTGCCTTTGATCATCAGCATCCCCTGTTCTGTTTCCAGCAGAATCTCATTTACATCAAAAGAAAGAACATCGTTTACACCGCTTATGCTACATGTCCTCCTGTTGGTAAGCATCAGTTTATGAGGCTTTTTATTCATATTGTTCAGATCTTCCATACATTCCCTCCCGAAACCGCAAGGCACGGCAGGTCAGACGATCCGCCGTCTGCTTCATGCGTGCCGGGCAATTATGTTACTTGTAAAATGTATGCGCGATCCCTCTTAAATATACCATCTGCCTTAAGTCAGATAACGAAACAACTCCTTCGCTTCCTCCTTACGCACAGTCTCCTGTACATCCAACACTTCCACTTTGACTTCTTTATTGCCGAAACAGATGGTGATGGTATCTCCTGCCTTGACATTGGCCGATGCCTTCGCAGGTTTGTCATTGATCAGTACCCTGCCGGCATCACAAGCTTCATTGGCCACCGTGCGGCGCTTGATCAGCCGGGATACTTTCAGGTATTTGTCCAGTCTCATATGAAAGCCACGCTCCTTTCCCGTTCCATTATAAAAGCCCATATGCGGATGCATACAGGCTTCTACCGTTCCTCAACATAAGAGATTATGCGTTGATCATATCCTTCAATGCCTTGCCGGCTTTGAACTTAGGTGCCTTGGAAGCTGCGATCTTCATAACCTCGCCGCTCTGAGGATTTCTGCCCTCTCTTGCAGCTCTCTGGGAAACCTCAAAAGTACCGAAGCCGACTAACTGTACCTTGCCGTCCTTTTTCAGTTCATCAGCAACAACATCTGTAAATGCCTTTAATGCTTTCTCTGCGTCTTTTTTGGATAATCCTGCCTGATCAGCCATAGCTGCAACTAATTCTGTCTTGTTCATCTTGAACTCCTCCTCTTAAATTGAGTTTTCCTATTACTACTTAGATGTTCCTCTTTTGAAACGCCTACACATATTTATATACGCTTTTCCTATGATTGTCAAGCAAAAAAACGCCATTTTCTCCGCATTTCTGTACCGTTTTTACGCCAAATTGTGATATTTATGAGAGGGGCGGTTCGTATTGTTCGATCAGGTCTTCTATTCTGTCCGTGAGTATCTGTTCCTGGGATATTTTCTTGATTCGGGCGATATCTGACAGTCGGACAAGTATATCGGACATGATTTTTTCCAGACCTTTATCATAGGGGCAGGCGTCATATGCCTTAAGCGCATCTACTGCTTCCTGCAGCGCATCCACATTCTGTTCATAAGTATAACCGGGTTCATAGAATTTATCTATTTTCTTAAGAACTTTAGCCGCCCTGGTAAGCGAAGGAAGCTCCGGCGGTATTTCACGCAGCGGGGATTCCACCCAGTCCTTGTCCTTTTTTTCTTCCTTTTTGATCTCTTCCCAGTTCACCAGCACCGCCTCCGGTGTATCTGCTTTTGCCGTGCCGAACACATGAGGATGTCTGCGCACCATCTTGCGGCTGACCACATTCACCACGTCTTCCATTGTAAAAAGACCTTCCTCCGATGCGATCTCGGCGTGCATAACCACCTGCAGCAATACATCCCCCAGTTCCTCGATCATATTTTCCGGATTTCCTGTGCGGTCAAAAATGCGGATGGAGGCAAGCAGCTCGGCTGCCTCCTCCATCATGCACGGTTTCAGACTTTCATGAGTCTGGACTCTGTCCCACGGACAGCCGTTCTCACCCCTGAGAGTCTTTATGATCTCTAAAAAATCTTCATATGTATATTTTTTATCCTGTTTATCCACTTATGTCCTGCTTTCTATACTCTTTATTTTAATCGTCCAGAAGCTCACCGATGGAATCTTCATAATCTATATTTCCGATCATCCCTGTGCCCGGATCCTTGGCACCCGGATTACCGATGCCTGTTCCGTTATTACCTGAGCCCGTACTGCCGCCGCTGCCCGTTCCGGTGTTTCCTGAACCTGTAC
>CAJUJP010000082.1 GCA_910586615.1 uncultured Lachnospiraceae bacterium | reverse complement strand
AAATTTGCTTCGCAAATTAACTTTGCGAGATTCGCTTCGCGAACTCGAATAAGCGGAGGAGTTTCCCGATCTCTTCCCCTGAATTTCAATTAAGACTCATTATCCATGCACAAGAAATCCTGCAAAAGAAAATATGGAAACAATTATTTAGACAAATTGAATTAGCTTAAACATTTTACAAAAATTCCAAAATAAAACGCAAAAAATAATAAGATTCATCTTGACAGCTCTTTTATACAATTGTATAATGCATTATACGCTCGTATAAAAGGAGGCATCAATACATGGGAAATACGCTAAAAAAATTAGGGGAGGCGGAACTGGAAATCATGCAGGTGATCTGGGACAGTGGAAGTCCTGTACCTTCAAACTATATTTTAAAAGAATTACAGGAACAGAGAAACTGGCAGCTTTCCACGTTAATGACATCATTAACAAGGCTGGCTGATAAGGGATTTATCAGTTGTGACCGTTCAACAGGAAGAAATTTGTATACTTCCATTATTTCGGAAAATGACTACAAGACCGTAGCAAGTAAACATTTTCTCGAAAAGTTGTATAATAATTCAATACAGAATATGATAACTGCACTATATAGCAATAAAGAAATCAAAAGCTCTGATATTCAAGAACTCAGAAATTTTTTGGATAAATTGGAGGAAGAATGATGGGAAATATATTTTTATCCATTTTAGGAATTTCAGTATCTATTGGATTGATCGTTATCGGATTGATTCTTCTGACACCATTTTTAAACAAAAGGTATGCCGCAAAATGGAAATACCTGATTTGGATTTTTCTTGCATTACGGCTGCTTGTTCCTTTTAGCGGAACCAGCGGGCAGTATGTTATGGACCGGATCACACAACCGAACGTTGAAACGAATTCTGAATCAGGAGAAAACAGTACAGACACTCCAACTGACACGGCGATCCCATATCGAGGAATTGTTGTTGAGATACCGGCGCAGATGACTACTCCAATGAACGCCTCGTCTGAAAATAATACAGCAGGTATAACCATGCTTGATCTCGTGACTCTTGTCTGGATAATTGGCAGCCTGATTTTTATATCTGTCCATCTTATCAGTTTTTCCCATTATAAACGACAGGTAATAAAAAACGGGAAAAAAATAAAGGAAACACGTATTTTAAGTCAGATTTTTCATCTGAAACGTGAATTACATATCAGACGTACCGTATGCGTGATGGAATATGATAAGGCTGAAAGCCCAATGATAATAGGCTTTCTAAAACCTGTCTTAGTCTTGCCCAAAGAGCAGTATAGTTCTGATGATTTGTTTTTCATTTTAAAACATGAGCTGGTCCATTTAAAGCGAGGCGATGTGTATCTTAAACTGCTTTTCGTAACAGCCAATGCTGTTCACTGGTTCAATCCAATAATCTGGATTATGCAGAAAGAGGCTGTTATTGATATGGAGCTGTCCTGTGATGAAAGAGTTACACAAGGCACAAGTTTTGCATTGCGGAAAGCATATACAGAAACATTGTTGTCCATGCTTCATAAGCAATGTGTCAGGAAAACCGTTTTATCAACGCAATT
Source organism: uncultured Lachnospiraceae bacterium (assembly GCA_910586615.1). Lineage (GTDB taxonomy): Bacteria > Bacillota > Clostridia > Lachnospirales > Lachnospiraceae > UBA3282. The sequence continues at coordinate 5,460 of CAJUJP010000082.1, read as the reverse complement.
TTATGGTGGAACAAAGATTATGAAAAAACGTTTTAAAAATATATTGATAAGAAACAGAAAGAAAAATGGAATTTCTATATTAATATGCGCAGTTATTCTATCAATCACCTTGGGAATGCTGGTAGGCTGTTCTGTTGCAAAAGAGAATACGGAAAAAGAAAAGATCGAAAACGAGGACGCCGCAAATGCAGATACGGGAAATATGTCCGAACAGTCCGGACTGGAAGTTGCTCAAACTACCCCCATGTCTGTTGACAATTCCTCTGTTGATAATAATACATTGGAAAATACAATGACACTTACCTTTTCGAAAGAAGGGGAGCAGGAGCAAAAACAGGCTACCCTTGCGATTGGTAATGGCTATTCTTTTTATCTGCCTGATGATGAGCAGTGGTATCTATCTGCTCCCGACCTCTGGAAAACAGATATCAATGAACAGGCCACACTTTGGATCACGCATTTTGAAGGTGAGTCAGAGGATTCTGTGAATCAGAAACTTGAAAGTGACGGTTATGCAGAAGAGGACTCCCGTAAATGGTGGAAACAGGAGGGAGATCTATTATATCATGCCGAACAGAAAGTGTTTGAAAATGACGTATGGGCAATATTCTATTCTTATCCAGTAGAGTTTGAAGAAGGATGGGGGCGACAATTTCCTGTGATTTTGGATACCTTTGCGTTATCAAACGAAGTGGATCATGAAAAGATAAATCATACCGCAGGAACAGACAAATATCTGGGAACTGAAGATTGTCAGAATATCAGAAATGCTTTGGAAGCGTTTGCGGAATCATACTTTGATGGAGATGTTGATGCTGTTCAGAAGTTTCTGGCAAGTACATATGAAGGGGACCCTGATATATATGAAGGTACAGGAATCATAAGTGATTTAACGGTGAAGGGATTGTCAGATGCTGATGAGAAAAAAATTGAAAATGGAAAATGTAATGTTTCCATAGAATTCAGGGACAGTACCTATGAAGATATGTTTCTGTATCTGACATTTATACTTGTCAAAGAGCAAGGTGAATGGAAAATACAGTTTTATGGTATGGAAGGGTGAATGAATTTATAAGCCCGCCGGGGATATCAAGTAAAGTGTGTAATTTTTTTGTTTTTTATGGTGGCCGGATACCCCGGCCACCTTTTCCATTTACGCGATTCCGGAAAGAGAATCAGAAAATCTCAGACAGAAAACTGCGCCATATACAATTGATAATAAACGCCCTTCTTTGCCATCAGTTCCTGCACATTTCCTTCCTCGATGATTCTGCCATCGTCAATTACGAAAATGCGGTCGGCTTTCTGGATCGTGGATAACCTGTGGGCAATGACGAAAGAAGTCCGGCCTGCCAGAAGATGTTCGATCCCCTCCTGTACGAGAAGTTCCGTCTTCGTGTCAATGCTGGATGTAGCCTCATCCAGGATCAGAATCCTGGGATCCGAAACCATTGTCCTGGCAAATGCCAGAAGCTGCTTCTGCCCGATGGAGAGTCCACCGCCGCGCTCTGACAGTTCCGTGTCATATCCCTTATCCAGCTTCATAATAAATTCATGGGCGTTCACTGCTTTCGCCGCCGCCACGATTTCCTGATCCGTCGCATCCAGCTTTCCGTAGCGTATATTGTCTTTTATCGTACCGGAAAACAGGAAATTGTCCTGAGTCATGATCCCCATCTGTCTGCGCAGGCTCTCGATGGACACAGTCTTCACATCATGTCCGTCAACCTTCACCTTTCCTTCCTGCACATCATAAAACCGGCTGATCAGATTCACAATCGTAGATTTTCCCGCGCCGGTCGGTCCTACAAGAGCTATGGTTTCTCCGGGTCTGATCTGAAAACTCACATCGTCCAATACCTTAGTTTTATCATCATAGGAAAAGTTCACCTGTTCAAATGTCACTTCTCCCCGGATGGGCGGAATCTCCGAAACACCTTCACCGTCCGCGATCCCCGGAGGCGTGTCCAGAATCTCAAAGATCCGCTCCGCACCTGCAATATTCGTCACAAGCTGGTTATAAAAATTACTGATATTGTGGATCGGCTGCCAGAACATGTTAAGATATGTTCCGAATGCAATAAATGTACCCACGGAGACCTCTTCCACACCCAGGATCACGATACCCGTATAATACAGCAGAATGCAGCCCAGCCCCCAGGAAAAATCAATGACTGACCCGAAAGCATCGCTCATGCGTACAGCATCAAAGAAAGAAATTTTGTGCTCCTCCAACAACTCGTCGAAAGTCCTCTCTGTTTCCCCCTGGGCATGAAAACTCTGGATGATCCGCATTCCCGCCATATCCTCATGTATGAATGCATTGAGATTTGCGGACTTTTTACGGAAAAGCTGCCATCTCGGATGAGCCTTTACCTGTATAAAGATCATCCCCGCCGCCATAAAAGGAATGGTCATCAGGGAAGCCAGCGCCAGCTTCGGATTCTTCCAGACCATGATCACCACTACCGCGATGACCGTCAGTCCGTCCGGTATAAGCGTCGTCACACAGTTAGACAGCACATCCTTAAGAGAATTGATATCCCCGATGATTCTGGACAAAATCTTTCCGGTGGGCCTGCTGTCAAAAAAGTGGAAATCCAGCTTCTGAATGTGGGTATACAATTCCTGCCTGATTGTCAGAAGAATCTCATTACATACTTTTGCCATAATGTACATCCGCAGCTTCACTGTGATTACGAGTAAAAGATTAATTCCCAGTGCAAAGATCAGCAGCTTATATAAACCGCTCCAATCCCCCGGTGCAATATGATCGTCAATAGCTGATTCCATGATCAGCGGATTAACCAGGCTGATCAACACACCGTAGCCCATAATCAAAAGCACTAATATGATCTGCCATTTATATGCCAGAAGATATCTGAACAGCCGCGCCAGTGTCTGCAGCTTACCACGTTCAATGGTCTGTTCGTCGTCTTTATATGAATTAACTGCCATTTTTCCCTCATTTCTGCGCTGTTTTTCTCTCTACTTCTATCTCTGCTTTTCGCTTACCTTATCAAGACGGTGCATTAACGGGTTTGTGCCAGACAGCGCACGGACACACCCCGCGGCACATTACGCAAACTGTACAACATTTCCTTCCTGTACCACATTGTCTTCCTGCATGGTCCCGTACTGCGACTCATATGTTTCGTAATACAAGCCCCGCTTCGCCAAAAGTTCCTCGTGCGTGCCCCGCTCCGCGATGGCTCCATTGTCCAGCACGATGATCTCATCCGCATTCCGGACTGCGCTGATCCTGTGGGCTATGATAATCTTGGTCGTATCTTCCAGCGTCTTTAACGTCTGCTGGATCAGGTGCTCCGTCTCCATGTCAAGCGCCGATGTAGAATCGTCCAGCACAAGGATCGGATCTCTCTTTGCCAATGCCCTTGCGATACTGATCCGCTGTTTCTGTCCGCCGGAAAGACCTACGCCGCGTTCACCGATGACCGTATCATAACGCTGCTCCATACGCTCGATGAAACCACTGGCCTGGGCCTGCGTAGATGCCCGCCTCACTGTCTTGAAATCTATGTATTCTTTCTTACCCAGCTTGATATTGTCGTTAATCGTATCTGAAAAAAGAAATACGTCCTGCATCACATAGCTTACACTGGTACGAAGCTGTTCCAGAGAAAGTTCCTTTATATTCACATCGTCCAGATAAACAGCGCCGTCCGTAGCATCATACATACGCTGTAATAGCTGCACGATAGAAGTCTTTCCCGCACCGGTAGCTCCCATGATCCCCAAAGTTTTCCCCGCCTCCACCTGGAAAGAGATGTCCTTAAGAATCTCATATTGATCCGCCTTGTGGAAGGATACATGGTCGAAACATACCTTTCCCTTTACCTGATCAAGTTTGACCGGATCAGTCACTTCCACAATACTGGGTTTTTCCTGATAGATTTTGCGGATCTTCTTGTTGGAAGCCACTGCCGCAGAAAAACTGTTGGTCAGCCAGCCCAGCATTTCCATCGGCCAGACAATATTGGTAGAATACTCCACAAATGCCGTCATCTGCCCCAGCGTCATCTCTCCGTCAATTACAAACTTACCGCCGACTAATATAGTCAATAGCGGTAATACCTTAGTCACCACGGTAAAACACGGGTAATACCGTACAAACACCTTTGACTGTTCCATATTCAGATCGTAATATCTTTTATTATGAGAAAGAAATTTTCCAATCTCAAACTTTTCCCGTGCAAATGCCTTCACGGTACGGACTCCTGCCAGGTTCTCTTCCGCAACCGTATTCAGGGAAGCATTCTCCTCGCTGATCTCCTCATAGACCCGCCCAAGCCTGCGCTCCATGATCACTGCAAACGAACCGCACAGCAGCATAGCCGCCGTAGGAATCAGAGCCAGCTTCCAGTTCAGCATGTACATACACACCAGAATGATCCCTGTATGATATGCCACCTCGATCAGCAGCATACTCACATATCCCATGGCATCCCAGATCCGGTCAATGTCTTCCTTGACACGCGCCATCAGTTCTCCCGTATTCGTCCGGTCAAAAAAATCTGCACTCAGTCCCTGAACATGCCTGAACAGATCTCTCCGCATATTTCCCGAAATTCTGGCACCGTTTTTGTCGAAAGTGTACTCTTTCACATACTGAAAAATACATCTTCCGAGACCAATCCCCAGAAATCCCAGCAACAGATACTTCAGTTCGCCGATATTACCGCCAACGATGACATCATCCACCACCCGTGCCGTCAGTCTCGGCGCCATCATATCCAGCGTGACCGCAATAAGCAGCGACACGATGGCGATCAGATAAGGAAGCCTGTATTTCCATATGTAACTCGATATTTTTTTCATAATATTCCTCCATTCCAGAGCGTTTACGAGATCCGCTTCGCGGACTCGGATAAGCATAGAAATTTCCTATACCCAAAAAAAGGCTGTGGCAAAATCACCACAGCCCATAAATAAGCACTAAACATATGTTGACCCAGCTAGTCATTCACTCAATTCTAACCCGGTCTCCCGTCTGCAGAGGTAATTTTGTATCATAAACAATTTTCTGTTCAAGTTATGATTCATCTTATATGTATTGGCCTTACTTGTTCTATCTTTTAACATACTCATTACCTCCTTTCTCAGAATCAAATTAAAATTGCACCGCCGGAACACTTCTGAACGACATGCGTTCCTGTAAACTTCACTTACAATAATGTGTTAGTGACAGATTAATACAATCGCTGTCTGTTGTCAACCTGTTTTTTTGTGAATTTTATATACGGATTATATAGGTAGACATTTTTTCGCTGCCTTTTCGGGAGCGTCTTTGTGAGGATTAAAGTGTAGGCAACAGTTAGTACAGTCATAACAAGAGCAGATTGATCTTGTCAGTTGCAACGGTTAATATTAATCAAATGCCTTGTTTCGTTCGTCCATTTTTTCAAAACTTACAGAATCTTCACGAATTATAATTGTTAT
>CAJUJP010000081.1 GCA_910586615.1 uncultured Lachnospiraceae bacterium | reverse complement strand
GTTTTGAACCCCCATGATGTTTCAAATAAAATGTGGGTAGGAAGTGTGGCATCTGCCGTACTCACAAAAAAAGGTAATATTTACAAGGGTATATGCATTGACACAGATGGCTCTATAGGAATGTGTGCTGAAAGAAATGCTTTATCAACAATGCTTACATATGGCGAAAGTGAGATTAAAAAAGTGGTTTCAGTATATAAAGATGGAAATATAATTCCGTCTTGCGGTATTTGCAGAGAATTTATGATGCATTTAGGCGGAGATGTGGAAAATATTGAAATTCTATTGGATAAAGAAGGACGAACAATTAAATTGATTGATTTGATGCCCGAATTTCCACGACATAAATAAACTCCCGTTTAAAGAGTTGCCGGGTAAATGTAACTCCGTGATCATATGTGATAATATACATTGTACTTAAAAATTTAAGCAGTGAGTACACTTTTCCGAAAAGGGAGTTATTTAAACCAGATTTTAGCATAATAGAAAAGATCGGATACAGTTTTTAGGAGTATGGCGAATTATGGGGTTTAGTAAAAACCAGGGGGTATTATGGGAGTATCATTAATCGGTTCTGTCAGTAGTATAAAAAATGTAACAATTGCGACAACTTCAGTAGGAGAGCCAGATTGGTCTTATATCCCTACAGCGGGGAAGTCTGGTAAATCAAAAGAAGAATTTATTAGTGAGATCAGGGAATTGGCAAAAAAAGCGGCAATGGCAGGAAGTAAGTCAGAATCAGAGCAACTTTCCATAAAAGTTACGCAGTTGCGTGCTGAATACTTGTCCGAAGTCGCACCGGACAGAAAAGGGCTGTATCAGCACGCTAAGAACCAGATGAAAAACCAGAACGGCAATCCGAAATGTAAAGGTACAGGTGAACTTACATTGCTTGATTTTCTGGAAGCGGCAAAGGGAAGGGAAAGCAGTCTTGCCGAGAAAAGGTTTGCTCTTTCCGGCGGCGGTATATTAACCTGCCCAATGCTGACAGGCGGCGGTTACGGGGCTGAGATAGAATATCAGGGCGTAAAGGTGCTGTCAAATACCGGATATGGATGGGGATATGAGTTAACACCTGCAGAGCTGGCCAGGAAAGATGAATTTTATGCGATCTACTGGAAGGAGTATCGCGCCGTAAAAAATGATGTAGAGGATGAATTGGCACAACTGCCGGATTACCTGGGAGACAGGCCCGCGTTTGACAGGAAAGCATAAGCGTCTTTCATCCCGGGGTTTCTGACAGATTGGAATTGGGTATGGAGAAAATGAGGATTCTCCGTGCTTTAATGAATTATAATTTCACAGTAAATTTCCGCGAAGAAAAGTCAAATATCCTGTACCAATAACGTGCCAGCAGCTCTGCTCTGGAATTAAAGATCTCATGTCTTGTTCCCGGTACGCGGATCAGCTTTGCCATTCTTTTCTTCCGGCGGTTGAGTTTCCATACGAATAGTCGTTGTTCTTTATTTGAGACATAGGTCTCACGGCTTGCCTGGAATACAAGCACAGGGCAGTTGATCTGCCGCCAGGCTCTGCTTTGAAGGTAATGATTTAAACGGGCTGTCTGCCAGAGCCATCCGTAAGAAGGAGCGCTCATCTGAAACAGTGGCTCCGCGATTCGCTTATCCTGATAATATTCGAACCGGGCCTTTGAGTTGGAAGCGCTGTTTTTAAATTGTTCCGGGCCGTTATAGGGGTGGTTTCCGATTACATAGCGTTCGTTTTTTCCAATCAGACAGAACATACCTGCAATCAGACATGCGACAGGCCAGGGGGTGGGAGCGCTGCTTGGGCGTATCATGGGCGAGGAGAGGATGAGTCTGGAAAACAGCTCCGGCGCCCGTGCTGCTGCCGCCGCCGCGATACCGCCGCCCATGGAGTGACCGTAGAGGATCATGGGAAGGCGGGGAAACTCTCTTAAGGCAATCCGCGCAACGAAAAGCAGATCATCCACATATCTGTTATAATCATCGATATGCACAAGGGACAGATCTTCCGTGTTCCTGCAGAGGCGGTAGCTGTGTCCGTGGCCGCAGTGCTCCGGCATGAAAACATGGTAACCTCCGCGGAGAAAATAGTAGATGTTTTCCAGATGCTTTTCGATGGTCTCGGTATATCCGTGGGAAATCACGACGACACCCCGCGGGTGATCTGCCAGACAGCGGATGTAGAAGCTGCGCTGGCCTTTGCTTCTTTCGTAGTATGTTTCTGTTTTACGCGCGGTAAGATACGGTTCTACAACTGTCTTCATTGCTTTTTCGTAGCCTTTTTCGGGTAATATCATATTTTGGATTTCAATTGCTTTTCTGTTCATTTCAAGACTCCGTATTATTATGTGTAAATTTATTATCAGAGGGTAATGAGCCGGCCGTTGGCAAGGCAGACAGACTAAGGATGCTGCCGGGGTGCCAGCTTTCTGCCATACAGTATTTAAAGGCTCTGGTTTATTTTATGTTCGTTATAGAAAAGGAATACGATTCCGCCAAGCAGGCAGAACGCCGCGGCAATAAAAGCGGCAATGCGGTATCCTGTACCGGAGGAAGTTCCTATAGTGGAAATTGCCGTAAACAGCAGCATGGAGAGGCTTTGCCCCAGTTTAAAGGCGAAGGTCCGGGACGCATAAAACATGCCTTCACGGTTGCTTCCTGTGCGTCTGGCATCACTCTGCGCGATATCGGCTACCACTGCCTGGGGAAGGATACCGAACACGGCCATCGGCAGAGAGGCTGTGACCATCAGGATAAAGCCCTGTATATTGGCCGGGATTAAGGTGATCCGCCCCAGAAAGCCGGTGTAGAGAAAGGACAGTATAAATATGCCGAATGCACCCAGGATCAGTTTCTTTTTTCCAAGCCTGGGAGCCAGTTTGTTGATCGGAATATAGAAGATCAGTGACAGGGCGGTCATACCTACGAAATAGATTGTAGTCATGGTTTCCGGCAGTTTCAGAAGGCTGGTCACAAAGAACGGCAGTCCCGTCTGAAACATGGTGATGGCAATCCAGTAGAAAATGTCGGAACCCACGAATTTCCGAAATTCCCCATTGCGGAATGTGGAGACAAGGGAGGAAAAGGCTGTGTCCTGGGAGGGCACTGTGTTCACGTAATCTTTTTCGCGAATGGTCCACACCGGAATTTGCATACATAGAAAAGCGATTATGGCCATCGCCGCAAAAGTAACGCGGATGGCATTGACCCGGCCAAACACAGGAATCAGTGTTCCCCAGATGACCGGAGCCAGATAAGCCACGGCCGTTCCTGCAATGAAAGTAAAAGAAATGACGGTGGAAATATTCAGACGTTCCTGCTGATCGTGTCCAAGTTCCGGAATAAGTGCATTATAGGGGGTGCAGTAGGCCGTAATGGACAGATAATATGCCATTACCATGGCGAATAAAAATGCCGCGTTAATCCAACTGTTTTCGTTCACCGGTGACCAGAATACAAGCACTGTCGAGAGAGCCAGTGGTAACGACGCCCATTTCAAAAAGGGAATCCTGCGGCCTTTTTCAGAAGTACAACGATCCGACAGGGATGCGATCCAAGGGTCTGTAAAGGCATCAAAGAGCCGTCCGAAAGCCGTGATGCCGCCAATTAGTGTAAAAATATTAAAAACTACCAGTCCTTGGGGAATAAAGAGAGTCTGTCCCTGGGTGATGGATGCTTCATCCGGCTGATAGAAATAGACCAGCCAGTTTGAGATCAGGCCGGACAAAAGGGACCAGCCGAATTGTCCGGCGGCAAAAAGCCATATTTTTCTTGTTGACAGTGATTTCATAGTGTACCTCCTTTAAATGCTGATGGGCTGTTTTGAGAGCGGTTCGTTATTGCTGACGGTGAGTCAGTCTGACAGCAATTCCCCGGTTTCGCGGGCAAGACCACGGAGCAGCAGGTCTTCGATGATCTGTATTTGTGCAGACAGTCCGACCCGCTCGTCCGAGGAAAGTATACTGCCGTTATAAGCAAGCTTTTGCATCAGACTCAAGAGTGTGTGCATAACTGAAAAGTACACTTCTTCTACTGTATACGGGAAGGCAAGGCTTTTGTCCAGAAGCCCTTTTTCCAGGGCATCTGTTACATAGGGCTTCAGATTAAGGATACATTCTTCGTATTCTGTCAGCCGCGTCTTGGGAATCTGGTATCTACGGACAAAAATATCGAATTCCTGCAAAAATTTTAGGAACATATACTCTTTTTCGAAGATTTGGAGAAAAGTATGGAAAATACAGCGGATCTGGTATAAACCTGTCATTTCCAGATAGTGTTTTTGGGAGAAGACATCCACATATTTCCCGGCGACCTCTTGCCAGTAGGCGATTCCGGCAGAAATCGCCAGTTCTGCTTTTGTGTCAAAATAGCGGTAGATCGTTGCCGGTCCCACAGAGGATTCCCTGGCAATATCTTCCACCGATGTATCTTCAATGCCTTTGTCACAAAAAAGTTTCAGTGCGGCGTGAAGAATCTGGCGGGTGCGTTGTTCTGTCTGTTGTTTTCGGATCATGGATTCTCCCAAATTGTTACCTCCTGTGGTTGAAAGGGCATAAGAAACTGCTTATATTGCAATCTTTCCAATGGTTTTCAAATATGACATATATATGATCTATATCAGATAACTCATTGCTGTATTACTATAATAAAATAATGTGATAGTAATACTATCATATTTTCTCTGACAATGTCAAGGGAGTATCAATACATGCACAGCGGACAGAGCGGTTTTACGAGAAAAAATAGTTGACAGATCATAAAACATGTATTAGGATTAATCTATCAAAGAAATTCTATAATGTGCACATGTATTTACAGGGAATCCGAGGCAGCTCTGTTTATCATATCGTGCAATCGGACAGTTTCTGTCAGATTTTCTTTATGGTATAGCAAATTCCTCCGCTTATCCGAGTTCGCGAAGCGAATCTCACAGTCGAACTTGTTCGATTTGTTATTTTGCGAAGCAAATTACTTTTTTTACATTAATTAAATAGGACAGGGACTGGAAGTGGGTATAGATATTTGCATGAAGTATTACGATATAATCATGCGCAGAAAGCAGCGCAGAAATGGAGAAAAATATGTTAGAGATCGGAACAAAGGCACCGGCATTTGAACTGCCGGATCAAAACGGGACAGTACACACTTTGGAGGAGTATAAGGGTAAGAAGGTTATTCTGTATTTTTATCCGAAAGACAATACGCCCGGATGCACGAAGCAGGCATGTGGTTTTGCGGAGCGGTATCCACAGTTCACGGAGAAGGGTGCGGTGGTCATCGGGGTCAGCAAAGACAGCGTTGCATCCCACAAGAAATTTGAGGAGAATTATTCCCTTCCCTTTACCATATTATCAGATCCTGAACTGACGGCAATCAAGGCTTATGATGTATGGAAAGAAAAGAAAAACTACGGCAAGGTTTCCATGGGCGTGGTTCGGACAACTTATCTGATTGATGAGGAGGGAATCATCGTCAGGGCAAATGACAAGGTAAAAGCCGCAGAAGACCCGGAAAAGATGCTGGGTGAGATCTGATGAAGATCATTCTTTCACCGGCAAAGAAGATGAATACTGATACGGATTCCTTAAACTGTGCCGGAATGCCGGAATATTTAGAACAGACAGAACGGATTCTTGAGTGGATGCAATCCAGATCCTATGGGGAACTTAAGGAGATGTGGGGATGCAGCGATAAGATCGCGGAGCAGAATTTTAACCGGCTGACACGGATGAAGCTATACGCGGGTTTGACACCGGCGATACTTTCCTATGAAGGTATCGCCTTTCAGTATATGGCGCCGGCAGTGTTCGAGGAGGAGCAGCTTCGCTATGTGCAGGAGCATTTACGCATTTTGTCTGCTTTTTACGGAGTGTTAAGGCCACTGGACGGGGTGACGCCTTATCGACTGGAAATGCAGACTAAGGCGGCCGTATGCGGATATAAGGATCTGTATGCGTTGTGGGGGCGGAGGCTGTATGACAGCGTCAGGAAGGAGGACGGTGTGATCATAAATCTTGCTTCCAGAGAGTATTCCAGGTGCGTAGAGCAGTATTTAACGGACAAGGATACATATATAACCTGTATTTTCGGGGAACTGTCCGGCGGCAGAATTGTGCAGAAGGGAACTTATGCGAAAATGGCAAGAGGCGAGATGGTGCGTTTCATGGCGGAATATGCCATAGAAGATCCGGCCGGACTTAAGGCTTTTGACAGATTGCAGTATGTGTACAGAGAGGAACTGTCGTCTGAGAAAGAGTATGTCTTTGTAAGGCAAAATCGGGAGAAGTGACCATTGCTTTTTCAGCCTGAGAGGCATTCCGGGCGCTTGAACATATTGACAGGATGGCATATAATAAACAAAGCATTGTGCAGTAAACAAAGATCGGAGTGATCAAAGATTGAAAATTAAAATTTTCAATCGCGAGATTTGTGTCTGCGCGTTGCTTGCCACAAACTCGTTTAATGCGACGTCTCAACATAGTTGAGACAAAAGCAGCGCAGAAATGGAGAAAAACATGGATACAAAAGCATATAAAAAAGAATTTTCAAGACTGGGTCTGCGCATGGCGCTGTGCTCCCTGGTGATCATGGGAATCCAGTACGGAAGCCAGTTTCTGGTGCTGGCGGTGAACAGGGAATGGGTCGACAATCCGGATATTATGCTTGCGTCATCCATGGTTCCGCTGTACTTATTAGGCTATCCCGTCACTTTTTGGATCATAAAGGCGGGAAGTGAAAAAAGGGACATAGAGAAGCACAGGATGAAGCCGTGGCAGTTTATTCTGGCATTTATGATGTCTTACGGGATACTGATTCTGGGAAATATGATTGGACTTGGAGTCACCCTTGGGATAGGATTGCTGAAAGGTGAGGAAGTGGTCAATCCGCTGCTGGCTGTGCTGGATGACGTGAATCTCTGGATTTCTTCTGTGTATATTGTTCTTCTGGCACCTGCATTTGAAGAATATCTGTTTCGGAAGCTGATCTGCGACAGGGTGGTGAAATACGGACAGGGAACGGCGGTTTTTGTATCGGGCTTCATGTTTGGACTGTTCCACGGCAACTTTAACCAATTTTTCTATGCCTTTTTTATCGGATGCTTTTTTGCATATATCTATGTGAAGACGGGGAAAATCAGGTATACCATCGGGCTGCATATGATCGTTAATTTTATCGGCAGTGTGGCAGGCGGGCTTCTTTTGCAGAACGTTGAGATGGAATCCGTAACGGGCATGATCGTGTATGCGCTTTACGCATTGTGTGTGTATGGAATTGCTATTACGGGAATCGTCCTTTTTCTTGTCAACCGTCCGAAGATGAAACTGGATGCCGGTGAGATGGTTATCGAGAGGGGAAGCTGGTTTCGGACGGTGCTGTGCAATGCGGGCATGATTATATATATTGTTTTGTTTACGCTGCAGATGCTTGTTTTTTCTTTGCTGTAAGATGTTATAAAGCACCATATAACAGTCCTGGATTGACAGTGTGGTTAAACCCAGTGCACTTAAAATTTCGGTTGCTTAAAACTTTTACCTATAGTCGTACCTGATCTGCCGCTTCAATTAAAGGCACTTTATTTAAAATAAATTTTACAGCCGGGATCGCTTAAAATTTCTGGCGCAGCCTATTGACATTTAAGAGGAAAGTCTATATAATAACTTTTGTTGTAAACCTTTTACAACATGTGCGCTTAGCTCAGCTGGATAGAGCGTTTGGCTACGGACCAAAAGGTCGGGGGTTCGAATCCTCTAGCGCACGTTTTTTTATGCACAAATATATGTCTGAAATCAGCCGGATGCATTTTTCGGTGTAGCCGGATGAGATCGGTATGATGGCGGAAATGCTGATAAATGAAATGTTTACGGTTAGAGGGAAGTAATTTCAGATTAGGCGGTATAGCCCCAATTA
>CAJUJP010000080.1 GCA_910586615.1 uncultured Lachnospiraceae bacterium | reverse complement strand
TGTCTCATTTCCTTCCTCGTCAGTGACTGTCACCGGATTGCCGTTTCCGTCATAAGCATAGACCTGCTCCTCCGCCATCGGATTGATCACCCTGACCATGCACCCTCTCTGGTCGTACTGATAAAGGGTCACGCAGGCGGCTTCTTCGCCCGTGGACAGGCATTCCCTGATCTGGTTGTTCATCGCATCATATTCATATTCCGTAACATTGCCAAGTGCATCCGTAACGCGGATCAGGTTGCCGCCTGCATCATAGGCATAGGTCGTAACGCTGCCAAGCGCATCCGTGACTGTCTCAATCTGCCCGTTCGCCGTATAGGTAAAAGTAATCTCCTCTTCCAGCGCGTTTCTGACCGCCGTTACCTGTCCAAGCAGGTTCCGGGTATAGGATGTGGTATTGCCCGCTGCATCCGTCATTTTTTCGATCTGTCCTGCCGCATTATAAGCATATGTTGTGATGCCGCCTTCCGGATCCTTTTTCGTCAAAAGATGTCCCGCCGGGGAATAGGTGTACTCTGTCACATTTCCGTTTGCGTCCTTTCGGGTCAGCACTCTTCCCATTTTATCATAGGTAAATTCCAGACTGTGCTGCATTGCATCCTGCATACAGGTCATTCGGCCCAGATCATCATAGCTGTAGCTTGTCTCGACGCCTTCCTTGTCTGTCACTTTTGCTATTTTTCCGGTTTTGGTATATTCCACTGCCAGACTGTCGCCGTTTTGGTCTGTCACGCTGGTCAGGCGGTTCGCCGCGTCATAAGCATAAGTCCACTTGTTGTCATTGGCATCTGTAAAAGAAATCAGATTGCCGGCTTCGTCATAGGCATAGAGGCGCTTATGGCCTTCTTCATCCTGGCTTTCCGTCCTGCGGTTCAGGCAGTCGTATCTATAAATCCTGATACCGCCCAGAGGATTTGTCTCGCTGACCAGATTGCCGTTGTTATCGTAGGTAAAAGTCCACCGGCTTCCTCTGGCATCGGTGACAGATATGAGCCGTCCTGCCGCATCGTATACATAATCCGTTGTCCTGTCTTCCGGATCGGTCATGGCCGTCATTCGGTTATTCGCATCATAGACAAAGCTGCTGCTGTGTCCTTCCGCATCCGTAATCTTTGTACAGTTACCGTTGGCATCATACTGATAGGCCGTTTTTGCGCCATTCGGCAGAGTGATCTCTGCAATCCGCCCGGATTTGTCATATACATAGGTCGTCTTATTGGCTTCTCTGTCTGAAAACTGTGTCAGTTTTCCATCTGCATCATATGCCGCTGTCTCACTGCTTCCGTCCGGAGCTTCTACGGCCGTCACTCTTCCTGATTTATCATAAGTAAACCGGGTAACTCCCGCTACAGATGTGATGGAGATCAACCTGTTGTCTTCGTCATAGGCATACGCCGTGACCACACCTTCCTCATCAGTTCTGGTCAAAAGATTACCTGCCTGATCATAGGTATAGCTTACACTGCTGCCAAGCGCATCCGTCCTTCCGGTAACACGTCCTTCAGCATCATAGGTGTAGGATGTCTGATGTGCAAGCGGATCTGTTATGGTGGTAACGCGTCCCATTGTATCATATGCATAATGTACGATACCGCCCGCCGCATCTGTTACTTCCGTCAACTGGCTGCAGGCATCGAACGAATACGCAGTCATATTGCCGTTTCCATCGGTCCATGCCGTGTTGTTGCCTCTTGCGTCATAGACATAACTGTTCTCTGCTCCCAGCGGGTCTGTCTTTTTCTTCAGATTTCCCTTCTGATCATAGGAAAAATGATACTCATTCCCCATATAATCCGTAACAAGAGTAAGCTGTCCCATGGCATTATATTCCATCCGCTGCTCATTGCCTCTGCGGTCTGTCACCGATGTCCTGTTTCCGTTGGCATCATAGGCAAAAACCACTGTGCCGTCCGCATCTTCCACCTGGATCAGGTCTCCTGCGGCTGAATATTGATAGGATATGGTCTTTTCATCCGGTGAGGTATAGGAAGTCATTCTTCCTGCGGTATCATGGCTGTACTGATAGAGATTTCCGTCGGGATCCTGTGCCTGCTGCAGATGATCTGCCTCATCATAAGCATAGGTCCACACATTTCCGTTCTTATCCGTGCAGGAGATCAGATGGTCCTCTTCGTCATATGCATAAATGCTGCTGTTACCCCGTTCATCCTGTGCTTCGATCAGGTTATTATTGTCATCATACCGGTACAGACATTCCGCTCCGTCCCGTTTCACCACTTTCACAGGAAGATTTCTATCGTTATAGAAAACCTGTTCTTTCGAGCCGTCAGGATACGTTACACAATTCATACGCCCGCACGCGTCATAGGACATCTGTGTAATATTGCCCAGCGCGTCCACACGCTTAATCAGTCTTCCTTTTCCGTCATAGCTGTTCTGAACGTTATCTCCTTCCGATTCAATATCGGTAATGCAGCCTGCCTCATCATACCAGTAGCTTACCGCATGTCCAAGCTCATCTCTAAAGACAGTCCTTCTGTTATTTTCATCATAGGAAACATGACTGTCTCCTCTGCCTGCCGTAGTCTGCTTCACAATTCTGCCCCTGGCATCATACTGATTGACCAGATAGACCTGTCCGGCAAAATCAGACACGGATAATAATCTGTCTCTCTCATCGTAGGTAAAAGACATGCTTCTTCCATCGGCATTGGCTGCTGACACAAGCCTTCCTGCCTCATAGGTAAAGGAAACTGTATTTTCCATGGTATCCGTAACGCCGGTAATATGTCCTCCGGTATATGTCAGACTCAGACTTTCCCTGTGGCGCCCTTTGATCCCTATGATCTGTCCTGCTGTATTTGTCTCAAACCTGTATTTTACCAGACCGTTTTCCTCGATTCTGCTCAGATGCATACCTGAATCGAAGACATATCTGGTGCCATCCTCTTTTTCCACCACATAAGAACCGTCTTCTGCCTGCACCATCGTATATACAGTCTGAACGCCTTCCGCCGGCCGGAAGCTGTTTCCCTCTTCCTTTACAAAGGGAATCACATCCCCGTAAGGCATGCTGAAATACATATAATTTTCATCCATATACAGTATGTAATTGAAGGAGTAAGACCATTTCTTTCCCAAAACACTGTCAACTTCATCTCTCCGGGAATCATACATCGCCGTAAAGTGCAGTCCGTCTCTTCCGAAATTTTCCAGCCAGGTGTAGCTCCACAGAAAAGCGCCTGTCAATGCACTGACCGGATCATTCCCTGTGTATGACATTCTGCCGTCAGGATAAACCTTTCCATCCGTCCGGTCTGCCAGCCCGCCCTGTCTGCTGATGTCGGTCATGATTCTCCCCTGCGCGCTGAACTTACTGGAACCCTCGGCATTATTTGCCCGTACACAATAGGTATGTTCCGTGTTCGGATTCAGACCGGAAAATACACGATAAATCTTATCCTGCCACCTCTCCATCAGATATGTTTCACTGCCGCTGTACGCCTCCATGTTCTGAACTGCCGGCGCCTCTTCCTGTGACACATGAATCATCCTGCCGTCAAATTTGATGTCATAATCATCCGCACCCGATACCGGGCTGAAGCTTACCGTCACACTGTTCAAGTCTGCCTGTGCCATCACGTCAGAGGGCACTGCCGGTCCTACAGGAAGAGTTTCCACACTTTGCTGTTCGCTGTATTCACTTTCCACATAGGCGTTTTTCGCACAGACCGAATAGGTATATTCCTTTTCCGGTTCCAGTCCGGTGAATGTTTTGCACGGTACTGTGGTACTGTATGTTTCTCCGCCAAACAGAATCAGATAGCTGTCTGCTCCTGTCACCTCGTCAAAGCTGACAGTGATTTCCCGCGCTTTCACTTCTGCGCGGACGTTTGCAGGTGTTTCAAGCAGCGTGCGCGTCTCATGATAACTGCTGAACGCACTGCTGCCGCTGGCATTTCCGGCATTGACCCGGAACTGATAGACTGTATTGGGGTTCAGCCCGTCCACTTCATAAAAAGGTTCACTCGTCACATAATTCTGCCCGTTAAAGGTCAGTGTATATTTGTCTGCTCCCGCAGTTCTCTGCCAGATGATCTTTACTGAATGTGCTTTCGGCTCAGCTGTAAGCCCGGCAGGTGCCGACGGAATGGTACAGATCGTCTTCGGGCTGCTATATCCGCTGCTGCCACCGTCATTGTATGCACAGACTGCATACTCATACTCCGTACCCGGCGTCAGCCCGGAAATTGTCTTTGTAGTTGTCGTCTCTCCTGTTACCTGATAAACAGTACCGTTAAGGGAAATTCTGTATCCGGCAGCCCTTCCTGAAATATGCCAGTTTATCGTAACAGTATCGGATGTGGCAGTTGCCGAGGTAACGATGGGCATAAGCGGAGGCCTCATACGTGTTTTTACTGTCTGAGCGGCAGAATAGGCACTTTTCCCGGCTCTGTTTCCGGCACGCACCTGATAGCGGTAGGTTGTATTCTCCCGTAGACCAATCATCACATTGCTCGGTTTATCAGATGCATAGACAGATCCGTCAAACAGAACTTCGTAGACAGAGGCTTTCGGGACAGGATCCCATTTGATGTCCACAGTGTAGATATCCGGCGTTGCCGTGATCCCTGTGGGAACCCCCGGTATCTGCATATCCGTTGTGGCTGTCTGATAGGGTGAATATCTGCTGTATCCGCCGTCATTGCCCGCCCGGATTCTGAAGCTGTACTTCGTCTCGCTCTCAAGCCCGGTGAACGTCCTGGAAGTACCCGTCATCGTGTAGACCTTTTTGTCAAATTCCAGATCATATTTGGTAGCGCCTGACACCGCATTCCAGGACAGTGTAACGGAATCTGATTTGCATACGGCCTGCACTGTCGGATAGGTGGAAGGCGCGTAAGGAAGCGTTTTCACCGTTTTCGCTGAACTGTATGAGCTGGATCCGTCTTGGTTGCACACACGGATCGAATAACTGTAGGATGTGTTCGGCTGTAATCCGGTAATGTTCGCAACAGTACCGGTTGTGCTGTAGACCTTGCCGTTGAACAGCACATCATAGCCGGTGGCGCCACTAACCGCATCCCACCTGACCACCACAGAGGTCTGTGCTGTACTCACACTGGAATTTGCGGGCGGTTTCGGTGTTGTTGTAAATGTTACGGCCGCACAGTAGGAACTGGAACCATTTGCATTGTTCACCCGCACCTGACAGGTATGCCTGCTGTTGGGTGTCAGCCCGGTGACTTTATAAGATGTTCCCGATACCCGGTACACTTTGCCGTTAAACAACAGATCATAGCTGGTCGCACCGGCCACCGCATTCCAGCTGATGGTAGCCGAATTTTCATTGCATACACCGCTTGCGCCTGCGGGAGCTTTGGGTGTGGTCTTTACTTTCTTTTCCGGGCTGTACTCCCCAACCCTGTCAGAATTCTTTGAGCGCACCCGGTATCCATATTCCGTATTTTCCTGCAAACCGGTAAATGTTCTGGATGTTCCGCTCACACTGTAAACATTTCCGTCAAAAAGCACATCATATCCCGTCGCGCCGCTGACCGCATTCCATCTGACCGTAGCAGAATTCTCCGTGGTTTCACAGGACAGATCCGCAGGAATTACAGGCGCTTTGGCAAGTGTGGTAATCGACTTCGCCGGGCTGTAGCTGCCTGTCCCGTCCTGACTTCTGCAGCATACCTGATAAGTATACGAAGTCTTTGGCAAAAGATTCGAAAAGACATTGGATGTTGCCGAACCTGGCATCGCAACTTCCGAATCCTTCAGTTTTGCATAATAGCCGAATGCTCCTTCCACCTTACTCCAGTTTACGGTAATCGACTGTTCCGTGCTGACAGCGCTTACAGATGCAGGCGGCCTGGCCGGTGTAGCCACCGTAAGCGAAGAACTGTATGCGCCGGCCACATCGGCATTTCTGGCTCTCACCTGAAAGGTATAGCTTCTGCCTGGTGTCAGGCCCGTAAAAGTTCTTGTTGTGGCAGTCAGACTATAAGTACTGCCGTTAAACAGGATATCGTACCCTATCGCGCCGCTGACCGCATTCCAGCTGATTGTTGCAGAGGTCTCCGTCGCCGTCTTCCTGATGCCTCCGGGTACCGCCGGACTGACCGGAAGGGTCTGAATATTCTGCGTCTTACTGTAATTTCCCGTATACTTCGCATTTTTGGCACGAACCGCGTAGGTATGGTTCGACTTGGAAGGCAGACCGGTAAAAAGCTTGGTTGTGCCGGTCGTATTATAGACTGTATTATCAAACAGGATGTCATAACTCCTGGCATACTGCACCGCATCAAAACTGATCTCAATAGCCGAGACCATAGCCTTCGCCTTAACATTCTGCGGTACTCCCACAGGTCTGCTGGTATAGAAATCGCTGGGGAAGATCAGTGTCTTTTTCTCTGAAGCAAGACTGCTGTTATTAGCTGCATAGCTACTGACAACAATGTAATAAACCTTACCCGCTTCCAGATTTTTCGCTGTCCTGTAGGATGTGGTTGTAAGATTGTCATCATTAAACACCCAGATTTTATCGGCGTACATACGTGCCTTATATTTTACTGTTTTTGGAATCGGAGACCAACTGATCGAAACGGAACCGTCGTCGTTGATCACTGCTTGAATATTTAACTGACTCATATTATACTCTCTCCTTTTTCTTTCATATTTTTTGCCGGCTGATTAATAAAAAGGAGATTTTACGCAATATGTAAACACAGTCCTGCTAAAAACCTGCATAAAACATGTATAATTGTAAAAATTCCTGATCCATGCTATAGTACATTTAATAACAGACAGACTTTCAACATGGCTGTCACAACTTCTATTCAGCAAAACCAAAAAAGAGATGATGTATTATGGATCTGACACAGGATTGGCACCTGCAGGAAACTCAGGACAGTGAGAACGAAATGTTCCACCGCCCGATCAACGAAGAAAACATGTTTTTTCACGCGGTGAGTTCCGGCGATATTGACTTTGTATACCAGAATTGTAAACAGAAACGCTTCACCGAATCGGAAGGCGTGGGAATGCTTTCACGGGACCCCGTAACGAATCTGAAATACCATTTCGTGATCACCACCGCGTTTATCACAAGATTATGCGTGGAATCCGGCATGGAAATGGAACTTGCTTTCCGGCTCAGTGATTTTTATATTTTAAAACTGGACAATCTGCATACCACGCAGGCCGTAATAGACCTCCACGACCGTATGGTATTGGATTTCACCGGCAAAATGCGGCTCGTGGTGAGAAATATGGGAACCTCCAAGGCAGTCACCGCCTGTATTGACTATATTTATGTTCATATCAAAGAGCGGATCACCATAGAAGACCTGGCAGAATATACAGGACTGTCCGCAAGTTATCTGTCCCGCGTTTTTAAAAAAGAAACAGGAATATCCGTCAGTGATTATATCCGGGAAAAAAAGATTGAAAAGGCACAGAATCTCCTGAAGTTCTGCGATTACAGCCTGGTTGAGATCACAAATTACCTGTCTTTCTCTTCCCAGAGTCATTTCATACAGCTCTTCAAAAACTATACTGGCATGACTCCGAAGAAATACCGCAATATGCATTCCCGTTCAAGCTGGAATGTTGACGACATAAAGGAACCGGAAACTGTCTGATTTCTCATGACAGTTCCCGGTTCCTTTTAAAGAGAATGTACTACAAAATTTTGTTACTGGCTTTCATTGCTGTTGTCGCTGTTATTGTTGTCAACGACTGTATCATCGCTGTTGCTGCCCGGTGTGATGCTTTCACTTTCGCCGCCGGTTGTATCTCCGGTTGAGCCACCGTCTCCGCTGCTGTCAGGATTTCCGCTTTCACCTTCGCTGCCGCCATCCGGATTCTCGCTTTCGCCTTCGCTGCCGCCGCCCAGATTCTCACCTTCACCTTCGCTGCCGCCGCCCGGATTTTCACCTTCGCCTTCGAT
>CAJUJP010000079.1 GCA_910586615.1 uncultured Lachnospiraceae bacterium | reverse complement strand
TGGCGCTGGCTCCGACACCATGCAGCAAGTGCATGGTGCGGGTGTGAACAGTAACGAACTGTTACCGCATACATACAGAACACAAGTTCACAGATTGCGGGAATACGCTGTTTTATGATATACTTTACAAGTTGTGTAGGCATGGCCGCGGATGGCAGACAGGGCCGGACGGCGGGATAGGCAGAACCTGATCAGTGTTCCGGTATTCCGGTGTCTGAAGTGGAGAGAACATATATGATAGAAGGAATATTGATCTGCGGGGCAGCCGCGGTCATATTGTGTCTGCTCGTTTCGGCGTGGGACTGTAACAGATTCGTCAATGTGGAATATGAGATTACTTCGGATAAAGTGAAGAAACCGTGCAGGCTTGTACTTTTGTCAGACTTACATAATAAGTCTTTCGGCAAAGACAACAGAAGACTGATTGATGAAATTGACCGCATATCTCCCGATGCGATACTCGTCGCGGGAGATATGCTTACAGCAGCGAAGGGACATCCTTTTGATACGGCACTGTCACTGATGAAGTGTCTGGCATCGAAATACAAAGTCTATTACGGCATGGGAAATCATGAGTACCGGATCGGGCTGTACCCGGAACAGTACGGAAGCATGTATGACGATTATATGGCCGGACTTTCAGGATGCGGGATCAGACCGCTGATCAATGAGAATCTGTATCTGCCTGAGTATAATGTGGCGGTATGCGGTTCTCAGATAGACAGACGTTATTACCGCCGTGTTCAGAAAAACTGCATGGAAAAAAGTTATCTGACGCAACTGCTGGGCGAACCGAGAGAAGATGCCTGTCAGATTCTGATTGCTCATACGCCGCAGTATTTTGAAGCGTATGCGGCATGGGGGGCTGATGTGGTAATGTCCGGACATGTTCATGGCGGTATTATGCGGCTTCCGGTTCTGGGTGGTGTATTGTCCCCCAATCTGACCCTTTTTCCGAAATATGACGGAGGAAGATTTGCGTGTGGAAAGTCTACCATGATCCTGAGCAGAGGTCTGGGGACTCATACGATCCCGGTCAGGGTTTTCAATCCGGGAGAACTGGTGACAGTTAACATCCTGCCGCCTCAGGGGAGAAACAGAGCATAAAAGATACTTACTGTACAATCGCCGCAGAGAGTTTGGCTGAGCAGGATGCAGGCGGAGAAACAGCGGTATATGTGAAACGGATCAGCCGGGATGGCGGTACGTTGAAGATAGAAAGGACAGGCTTGCGATGGCGATTCCTGTTAAATTGGAGGTGTTTGAGGGGCCTTTGGATCTGCTCCTGCACCTGATTGATAAAAATAAAGTAGATATTTATGATATTCCGATCGTCGAGATCACAGAACAGTATCTGGATTATATCAAACAGATGGAGACAGAGGATATGAACGTCATGAGTGAATTTCTCGTTATGGCGGCGACTCTGATCGATATCAAATGTAAGATGCTCCTGCCTAAAGAGGTCAATGAAGAAGGGGAGGAGGAAGACCCCAGAGCGGAACTGGTTGAGAAACTGCTGGAATATAAGATGTGCAAATATATGTCATACGAACTGCGGGACCGGATGGTTGATGCGGAGAGAAGCCTTTATAAAAGACCTACACTCCCGAAGGAAGTGGCGGATTACAGGCAGCCGGTGGATTATGAGGAACTGATCGGTGATATGACATTACAGAAACTGCATGAGATTTTCAAGCAGATCGTGAAAAGACAGGAGGATAAGATAGACCCTGTCAGAAGTACTTTCGGAAATATTGAGAAAGACGAGATCGACATGGACCTGAAGGCGACTTTCGTGGAGGCGTATGTGCGGAGCCACAGGACATTCAGCTTCCGCAGGCTGTTGGAGAAGCAGAGCAGCAAGATGGAAGTCATTGTCACATTTCTTGTGATTCTGGAAATGATCAAGACCGGCAGGATCGGCATAGAACAGGAGGATACCTTTTCGGATATCATCATCACGGCGAAAGACGGGAGTGACAGTACGCCGCTGCAGCTTACGTCAGCATCCGAATAATGTATGCAGTGAAATGAAATGCGGCGGTAAGAGGGAAGAAAGATGGAAAGAGCAAAGGCAAAAGCAGTTTTGGAGGCTATTTTGTTCACGATGGGCGATTCAGTCAGCGTGGACAGCCTTTCGACAGTGATCGAAGAGGATAAGGCGGTAACGAAGGAACTTCTGGAAGAAATGGCACAGGATTACAGTGCCCAGGACAGAGGAATCGGACTGACCACACTGAACGACGCGGTCCAGATGTGTACCAAAGGAGAACTGTACGAATACCTGATCAGGATCGCCAAGGCGCCCAAAAAATTTGTGCTGACGGACACTCTTCTGGAAACACTTTCCATTATCGCTTACAAGCAGCCGGTTACCAGGCTTGAGATTGAGAAGGTAAGAGGCGTAAGCTGCGACCATGCGGTCAATAAGCTTCTGGAATATGATCTGATCACGGAAGTAGGGCGGCTGGATGCACCCGGACGGCCGCTGCTGTTTGGCACGACAGAACAGTTTCTCCGGAGTTTCGGTGTAAAATCTCTGGAAGACCTGCCGGAGCTCAATGCAGTTCAGATCGAAGAATTTAAGCAGCAGGCGGAGTCGGAGGTACAGCTGCAGCTTGATATCTGAGATATCCTTCCGGTGAGACATGGGACAGCAGGAACAGATGAGACAGCTGACTGTGAAAACATGGTCATAGGGAAGCCGTGTCCGCATATACATAGTAACGAAGAACCATAAGGGTCAGTATATGCATGTATTTCTTTTTTAATAAGTTTTTTCACAGGATAACGGAAGGTTCTGCTTTATCTGAGCCGGAACCGGGCCGCAAAATGATTTGTAACAGGGTGATTGCCGCGATGCTGGCGATTGCCTTGTTTTGTTGTCAGACAATGCCGGCCTGTGCAGAAGAAACAGCGGAGGAGAAGAAGGAAGACCTGCAGCTCTATGCCCAGGCGGCGGTACTCATGGATGCGGATTCGGGGCGTGTTCTGTACGGAAAAAATGCGACGGATGTCATGCCTATGGCCAGCACCACGAAAATCATGACCTGCATTCTGGCGCTGGAGTACAGCAATCCGGACCAGATCGCGGAGGTGTCTTCCTATGCGGCAAGTATGCCCAAGGTAAAGCTGTATGTGAAGCAGGGAGAGAGGTACAGGCTGGAAGACCTGCTTTATTCGTTGATGCTGGAATCTCATAATGACTCGGCAGTGGTGATTGCGGAGACGGTGGGCGGAAGTGTGGAAGAGTTTGCGTCCATGATGAACCAGAAAGCCAGGGACATCGGATGTTATGATACTTATTTCATCACGCCTAACGGGCTGGATGCGGTAGTCAATGACAGTGGAAAGATTCATTCTACGACGGCACAGGATCTGGCCCGGATCATGGCTTACTGC
The DNA here is from genome assembly GCA_910586615.1 of uncultured Lachnospiraceae bacterium. Lineage (GTDB taxonomy): Bacteria > Bacillota > Clostridia > Lachnospirales > Lachnospiraceae > UBA3282. The sequence goes on along the minus strand of CAJUJP010000079.1, from coordinate 4,875 downwards.
GTGACGGATTCCCCGGCCAGGGAGCAGTTTCTAAAGATCACAAGGACGATCAGCTATGATTTTACCGATGCAGACGGGGCAAGAAGCTTCCACTGCAATAATCACAACGCATTTCTCGGCATGATGAAGGAAGCACTGTCGGGCAAGACAGGATTTACCAATAATGCCGGATATTGCTATGTGGGAGCAGTGGAGAGCGAAGGACGGATCTTTACTGTTGCGCTTCTTGCCTGCGGCTGGCCGAATAACAGAACCTATAAGTGGAGCGATATGAAGAAGCTTGTGGCATACGGCATGGAACGATACCGGTACAGGGATATTTATGAGGAGAAAACTTTTCGTGACATACCGGTACGAAACGGAATAGACGGAGCTTCCGGTGCGCCTTACAGTCAGGCGGACGTGGGGGTAAAGCTGGAAAACCACGGCGAGACGGAGATTTCCTGTCTGCTGTGTGAGGAGGACGAGGTAGAGGTAAAAACCCGGATTGCGGATGTGCTTCAGGCACCGGTGGCAGAAAGGACGGAAATCGGTTCAGTCAGCTATTACCTGAACGGCACGCTTGTGAAGAGGTATCCCATCGTCACTGCGGAGGCGGTGGAAGAACGGACTTACGGGTGGATCTGCAGCTATCTGTTAAAAATTTTTCTTCCTTAGTTCCGGCAGTGCAAAACGTGTAAGTCTCCGGGAAATGATTTATCGTTATTTTCACGGGGCTTCTTAACATTTTTTTGGCGCTTTTCGTGAAATTTTTTGGAAAATGTGCTGGTCGAGCCGTCCAAACTATGGTATACTACGTTCGTGTGCTATGCACATAATAATAATGTTATTATTATTTAAGATTATGATAAATGGAGGGCTGAAAAATGAGTACTACTTCTCAAGCGAGTCAAAGAATCAACGCTTTGCTCGATGAAAACAGTTTCGTTGAGATCGGTGCGCTTGTGACAGCGAGAGCTACGGATTTCAATCTGAAACAGGCAGAAACTCCTTCTGACGGTGTTGTGACCGGCTATGGAGTGATTGATGGTAATCTTGTGTATGTTTATAGCCAGGATGCATCCGTTTTAAGCGGAACGGTCGGCGAAATGCATGCTAAGAAAATTGCAAACCTCTATGATCTGGCATTGAAGACAGGTGCGCCTGTGATCGGTTTGATCGATTCTGCCGGACTTAGACTGCAGGAGGCGACAGATGCCTTGAACGGTTTCGGTGAGATCTATATGAAACAGACACTGGCATCCGGTGTGATTCCGCAGATCACTGCGGTATTTGGAAGCTGCGGCGGCGGACTTGCCCTGATTCCTGCTATGACAGACTTTACTTTTATGGAAGAGAAGAAAGCGAAGCTGTTCGTGAATTCTCCCAATGCGCTGGAAGGCAACGAGGTGTCCAGATGTGATACAGCGGCGGCAGCATTCCAGAGCGAGGAAACCGGACTCGTGGATATGGTTGGCGATGAGGCATCGATCATGGCACAGATCAGACAGCTTGTTTCCATGCTGCCTGCCAATAATGCAGAGATCGCAGTGGATGACTGCACGGATGATCTGAACAGAGCATGTGCACAGATCGCTGACTGTGTGGGCGACACTTCCATTGCTTTATCCCAGATCGCGGATAATGGCATTTTTACGGAAGTAAAGCAGAATTATGCAAAGGATATGGTTGTCGGATTCATCAGACTGAACGGCGCAACCATCGGTGCGGTTGCCAATCGTACACAGGTTTATAATGAGGACGGCGAAGTGACTGAAAAGTTTGATGCGGCGCTGTCGGTAAGAGGTGCAGAGAAAGCGGCAGAGTTTATCAACTTCTGTGATGCTTTTGACATTCCGGTATTATCTCTGACAAACGTAAAGGGATTTGCGGCGACAAAGTGTTCTGAGAGAAGAATTGCCAAAGCTGTAGGGAAACTTACATATGCTTTTGCAAATGCAACAGTTCCGAAGGTGAATGTGATCATCGGCAAGGCATACGGAAGTGCATATGTGGCAATGAATTCCAAGGCTGTGGGCGCAGACATTACCATCGCGTGGCCGGATGCTGAGATCGGCATGATGGATGCGGCACTTGCGGCTAAGATCATCTGTGACGGACAGGGCGCTGATGCCATTGACGCGTGTGCAAAAGAGTATGCGGCACTTCAGAATAACGTAACGAGTGCGGCAAAGAGAGGATATGTAGATCAGATCGTAGAGCCTGCCGACACAAGAAAATATGTGATCGGTGCCTTCGAGATGTTAGCGACTAAGAGTGAAGGCCGTCCGGATAAAAAACACGGTACAGTTTAGAAAGGATGATGCTTAATATGAAAAAATTATTAGCAATATTAGGTATGATTACCTGTATGGTCGGCCTGTGTGCATGCGGACAGGAAGAAGCGGCAGATCCAAATGAAGCGAGTATGCTGCAGTTCGGTGAGGCGACGCTCGAGAATATCGATGAGATCGTAAACGAGAATGCTGTTGAGCAGTACGCGTCCGATGAGGTGATTTATGCCGGACTTCTCGGATGGAAAGATGCACTGAAGGATATCGGTACTTTTGAAGGTACTGCAGGAGGCTCTGCACATACCACCGATGAAGAGATGGTGATCAGCGTCGAGGTACTCGGTTCGAGCCATAACGCTACAGTAGAGTTTGTTGTTGATGCTGCGACGGGCGCTTTTACGGGTATTACGACGAACGTGAAATATTCTACCGGCGAGATCATGCTCAAAGCGGGCATGAATACTTTGATCGGTATGGGAACCGTATTTGTTGTGCTGATTCTGATCAGCCTGATTATTTCCTGCTTCTCACTGATTTCCAAGATGGAGTCGAAGAAGAAGACGGAGGCAAGTGCTCCGGCGGCTAATGCACAGCCGGCTCCGGCAGCAGTACAGCCTGCGGTGCAGGAAGAACTTTCCGATGATACGGAGCTGGTGGCAGTTATTGCGGCTGCAATTGCGGCCTATGAAGGTTCCGGTTCCACAGACGGATTCGTAGTAAGGTCCATCAGAAAATCTAATAAGAGCAAATGGCAGAATGCCTAAGAGTCATAGGAGGATATGAAGATGAAAAATTATACAATTACCGTAAACGGAAGCGTATATGATGTAGTAGTGGAAGAAGGCCAGACAAGCGGCGCACCGGTTGCAGCAGCACCTGCAGCACCCAGGGCAGTTCCCAAGGCAGCACCTGCTCCTGCAGCTGCACCTGCAGCAGGCGGCGCGGCAGGCAGTGTTAAGATCGAGGCCGGCGCGGCAGGCAAGGTATTTAAGATCGAAGCAAGCGTAGGACAGGCAGTGAAGAAAGGTGACGCTGTCGTAATTGTGGAAGCCATGAAGATGGAGATTCCTGTAGTTGCTCCTCAGGATGGTACTGTAGCAAGTATTAATGTAGCTGTAGGCGATGCTGTTGAGGCGGGCGCATTACTGGCAACATTGAATTAATTGTAACAGTTTGGCTTATGTCTGAATTGTTATGACAAAATGTCAGTACCTGGCCCCTGGTCAGGCATCTGAGACTAAAACTACAGGAGGTTAATAAAATGTATATAGTAGAGACGCTTGACAATCTGATACATCAGACCGCTTTCTTTAATCTGGAAATCGGTAATTACATCATGATTGTCGTAGCACTTGTATTTCTATATCTGGCCATCGCCAAAGGCTTTGAACCGCTTTTGCTGGTTCCGATCGCTTTTGGTATGCTGCTTGTTAATATCTATCCGGATATTATGGCACCTTACGGAGATGACGGCGCCGGTGGTGGTCTGCTGTATTATTTTTATAAGTTAGACGAGTGGGCGATTCTGCCGTCCCTGATCTTTATGGGTGTCGGTGCGATGACAGACTTCGGTCCTCTTATTGCTAATCCGAAGAGCTTTCTTCTCGGCGCGGCAGCACAGTTTGGTATTTTTGCAGCATATTTCGGGGCGATTTTCCTTGGCTTTAATGACAAGGCTGCGGCAGCTATTTCCATTATCGGCGGCGCAGACGGCCCTACATCTATCTTCCTTGCGGGTAAGCTGGGACAGACTACACTGATGGGACCTATCGCCGTGGCGGCTTATTCCTATATGGCGCTGGTGCCGATTATCCAGCCGCCGATCATGAAACTCTTTACGACAGAGAAAGAGCGGAAGATCAAGATGGGACAGCTTCGTCCTGTCAGCAAATTAGAGAAGATTCTGTTCCCTATTGTGGTAACAGTAGTCGTTTCTTTGATCCTGCCTACTACAGCGCCCCTTGTTGGTATGCTGATGTTAGGTAACCTGTTCAGAGAATCCGGTGTGGTAAGACAGTTGACAGACACTGCATCTAATGCACTCATGTATATCGTGGTAATCATCCTTGGTACTTCCGTAGGTGCGACCACAAGCGCAGAGGCGTTCCTCAACTGGGATACCATCAAAATCGTTGTTTTAGGTCTGGTTGCGTTTGCGTTCGGTACGGCTGCCGGTGTGTTGTTTGGTAAACTGATGTGTGCGGTGACAAAGGGCAAGGTGAATCCGCTGATCGGTTCCGCAGGTGTGTCTGCCGTGCCTATGGCGGCAAGAGTGTCGCAGAAGGTGGGTGCAGAGGCTGATCCTACCAATTTCCTGCTGATGCATGCTATGGGTCCTAACGTGGCGGGCGTTATCGGTACTGCGGTTGCAGCCGGTACATTCATGGCAGTATTCGGAGTATTCTAAACTATAATGTGCAATTGTGACATACTTTCCTGCTTGCGGAAACTGCACCAGAATTACCGCATCGGGAAGGGGTTCACAGAGGCGTAGTGAGAAATCAAATTGAGAAAGGAATGAAAACATAATGGCAGAACAGATTAAAAAGCCGGTTGGAATCATGGAAACCGTTCTTCGTGACGCACATCAGTCTCTGATTGC
>CAJUJP010000078.1 GCA_910586615.1 uncultured Lachnospiraceae bacterium | reverse complement strand
GAGCATTTTGTGTGCATCAGACGTGACAGTGAAGCCGAAGGCTGAACTGTTACAAAATTTGTCCGTAATGCGCTAAGAAATGAGTGACAAATATATGAGATTATGTTATAATGTCGCAAAAGCATATATTTCACTTCAAAATATCAATACATATGCCACGATGCGGTATATGATCACGTCCGAGAGGACATCTGACGAAATCGTGCTTTTATTCCAATAACCAATTGAATAGGGCAGGAGATTTGGTCGGATGGCAGTCTTCTGTTCGACAAGTTAACTAACAGGAGGCAGGATGGGAAAGAAAGACATTACACTGAAGGACTATCTTTCGGACAGAAGGCGGTATGCAGATTTGATTAACGGCGCCGTATTTTGTGGAGAGGAAATTGTCTGTCCGGATACTTTGACGGAGGCCAATGCAGTGCAGTCAATGTTCCGCAATGGACAGGCACTGGAAAGAACCAATGATCTGGTTATGAAACAGGATCGGGATGGAAAATTATTTGCAGTATGGATCGTGGCGAATCAAGAACATATTGATTACAGTATGCCTGCAAGGGTGATGCTGCAGGAAGCACTGGAATATGACCGGCAGCTTAAAAAAATCAAAAGGGAAACGCCTGGACAGGCATTGAGAGATGACGCGGAATTTCTTTGTGGAATTCGAAGAGAGGAACGTTTAAGACCGGTGGTTACCTTGATAGTTTACTGGGGCAGTGAAGCATGGCAAGGAGCGGAGAGCATGCATGATCTGATAGACTTTGGAGAGGATGTAGAGCTGGCAGATCGACTGCGCGCACTTGTGCCGGTATATCCGCTTCACATCCTCAGACTGTCAGAACAGAAGGATTATGAATGTTTTCGGACAGAGCTGGGGATGCTGTTTTCACTGTATGCAAGAAGAAATGACAGATCCGGTTTTAAAGAGTATCTTGATACGCACAAGGCTTGCCGTAATATGGATGATGAGACATGTCAGACACTTGGAATGATGACAGGATCTGCCGGTCTGCTGAATCTGGCACGCCGGAGCAAAGACAAGGAGAAGGAGGAGATCAACGTGTGCAGAGCAATTGATGAATTGATTGAAGAAGGAGTACGGGAAGGGAAGAAGGCCGGCATTTCAGAAGGCATCGCAGAAGCGGTCAAGGCTATGGCGGCGGGGATGAGAAAATTAGAGATCCCGCAGAGGACGATCTGCCGGATGATCGCAGAAGAACTTCATATGTCCATGGAACAGGCGGAGCAGTTTTTGCAGGCATAGGATAAAACTTTGAAAAACGGTTCGTGGCTTGAAAAGAGAGACGGTAAGGAGTACTATGTAATCGACATGTATTTGGAAACGTATTGAAGCGGCTATGGATGTATCGGTATTGCAGGCGTGTCTGCGGAAAGTAAGGGGGTTAACAATGGCAATTTATTGCGATCAGACGGGGTATCTGCCACAGGACAGGAAACGGGCGGTGATGACTGCGGGAGAGAATTACAAAGTAATGCGGATGAAAGACGGCGGGGAGGAGCAGGTGATGGCGGGAACGGCACGGGATGCCGGAACGGATGCTGCTTCGGGCGATCATGTGTACGAAGTGGATTTCAGCGAAATCCATGAAACCGGCTTGTACTACATAGAGAATGAGAAGGGGGAACGTTCTCATTGCTTTCGCATCGGCAAAGATGTTTACAAGGAGCTTCAGAGGGATTTGCAGAAGGCACTTTATTTTCAGCGCTGCGGCTGTGCGCTGGAAGAACAGTATGCCGGGCCTTATACCCACCCTTGCTGTCATATGGGTGATGCAGTGCTCTGGAACGACCGCAGTGTGGTAAAAGAGGTAAGAGGCGGCTGGCATGATGCGGGTGACTACGGCAGGTATATTTCGCCGGCTGCGGTGGCGGTTGGACATTTATTATATGCCTTTCAGCTTTTTCCTGAAAGCTTTCAGGAAAGTCTGAACATACCTGAATCGGGAAGCGGTATACCGGATCTTCTGAGCGAATGCCGTTATGAATTGGAGTGGATGTTGAAAATGCAGGACGAGGAAGGCGGCGCATATCATAAGCTGACATCGGAACGTCATGCAGACTTTATCATGCCGGAGGAGGACAAGGCACAGTTTTATCTTTTCCCTGTCTCATCTATGGCCACGGCGGATTATGCGGCTTCCATGGCTCTTGCATCCAGAGTATACAGAGCTTATGACGGGGATTTTGCAGACAGGCTGCTTAAGGCGGCGAAGGCGGCATATGAATGGCTGGAAAAGCATCCCGAATATGTCGGGTTCCATAATCCGGAAAGCTGTAACACGGGAGAATATGACGATGTGTGCGATCTGGACGAACGTCTCTGGGCTGCGGCAGAGATGCTGCTCACAACGGGAGAACAGAAATATCAGGAACAGGTTTCGAAGCTTTTGCAGGAGGACTTAAGCAGGACTGATTTCGGCTGGACGGACGTGTCTGGATTTGCGGCGCTTGGGATTTTGACGGATGCGGCCGGCACGGCTTCTCCGGACAGCGTGGGGGAACTGCGGAAGACTGTGCTGGCGGAAGCGGACAGGCTGGTTCGGGTGGCGGAACAGTCCGGCTACGGTGTGGCTATGGAGCCGGAGGATTATATCTGGGGCAGCAATATGGTGGTGCTGAACCGCGGTATGCTGCTCATACTGGCGGCAATGACGGCGAAGAAGGATGAAGAAGCAGGATCGCCGGATCAGGCCGGCGGTGAGAAACGTTCTCTGATTTATGAGCAGACCGCGCTGGCACAGCTTCATTATCTTCTCGGCATGAACGCCGTGGATTACAGCTATGTGACAGGGTATGGAGAACATGCATACAGGCATCCTCATAACCGTCCTACGGAGTGTGACGGCATCGAAGAGCCTATGCCCGGCTGGGTCAGCGGCGGCCCGTTTAAGACGCCCTGTGATGAGGTTGGCAGAGAGCGGATCAGGGAAGGTACACCGCCTATGAAGTGCTATGTAGACCATGCAGCGTGCTATTCTCTGAATGAGATCACCATTTACTGGAATTCCCCGGCGGTGTTTTTGACGGCGTATTTCAATCGGGAACTGTGAAAAGAAACATTCCAGGCGGAGGTTCACTGTGAAGAAATTAGGAAGAAATGATGCCTGCTGGTGTGGCAGCGGGCGCAAATATAAAGCCTGTCATATGGCATTTGATGAAAAAATAGAACATTATGCCCTACAGGGGCATATCGTACCGGATCATGATATTATCAAAACGCAGGAGCAGATTGAGGGGATCCGACAGAGCAGCAAGCTGAATATAGCGATTTTGGATGAGATTGCAAAGCAGATTCATGTGGGCATGAGTACGGAGGCCATTGACAGGCTGGTCTGCGAGATGACCAGAGACATGGGCGGGATTCCGGCTACTCTTGGATATGAAGGTTTTCCCAAGAGTGTCTGTACTTCCATCAATGAAGTGGTGTGCCATGGGATTCCCTGTGAAGAACGGATTTTGCAGGACGGTGACATCGTGAATGTGGATGTTTCTACGATCTATCAGGGATATTTTTCAGATTCTTCACGAATGTTCATGCTGGGAGATGTGGCGCCTGACACAAGGCGGCTGGTACAGGTGGCCAGAGAATGCATAGATGCAGGTCTGGCGCAGGTGAAGCCGTGGAATTTCCTTGGAGATATGGCACAGGCTGTCAACGATCATGCCAAAGCAAACGGCTATTCCATTGTGCGGGAGATCGGCGGCCACGGCGTGGGGCTGGAATTCCATGAAGAACCTTTTGTCAGTTATGTGACGCCCAAAGGCACGGAAATGCTCATGGTGCCGGGTATGGTATTCACCATAGAGCCGATGGTAAATATGGGGAAGGCTGATATTTATATTGATGATGAGGACGGCTGGACTGTTTATACTGACGATGGAAAACCTTCAGCACAGTGGGAAGTGACGCTGGTGGTCACAGAGGACGGGTATGAGATCTTAACCTATTGATCTGAATTCAGTACAGTACGAAGGAAGATAAATTTTTGTTTATAAAGTTTTTTTAGAATAGAAAGACGAAATTTCGTTTGTAAGGGAGAAAGTCAGAGTATATCACGGGAAACAGTGGACTCTGACTTTTTTACTGCAAAAAATTTGTGCAATATTCCGATATTGAAAAAGAAAAGATATTTTGCTATCTTAACTATACAATCTTTGGATTCATCTTGAAGTATACTTTATTCCGTACATATCATGTACGGTTCTATGGCGGATCGCCACGGATTTCCAAATGTTGGAATACAATTGTTTTTACACTCCGGCCGGAGCAGCAGAAAACATAATTAATCAAAAGAAAGGAAAGTTTATGAGAGAATTTATGACGAAAGTGTCAGATTATCTGGACGAAAGAAAAAATGATCCTGACAGGAGAGAGGACAGGCTGGCCGCTGTGGTGATCGGGGCGGTTGCAATGGTTGTGATTGTATTGCTGCTGCTGATTTTATGGGGACACAACGCACGGGAGAAAGAACGTCTGGCTGAACTGGACAGGCTGAAAGAGGAGCAGGATTCGGAGCAGCAGCTTGTGTCGGCTTCTTTTGAAGAAAAGGCGGCGGAGTATATGGCGCAGGATTCCGGCCAGGAGCTGAAGCAGGAATATCTGACCAGCATAGAAGAGTTGAAACAGGAGTATTTGACCAGTATAGAGCAGCTGGGAGACAAGATCGAAGAACTGTATGAGACGATGACGAAGATAGAGCAGAATCTGGCGGAAACTATCGTGCAGTGCAAGGAAGAAGACGCCGCCCTGCAGAAGCAGATCACGGTGCTTCATACGGAAGTGAGCAATATTGTGAAGAATCTCAGAGAAGTGCAGACGAAACTGTATGATCTCACCGATATTGTACAGGTCATGGATCAGAAAACGCTGCCGATGATACAGCAGCAGCTTCTGGAATTGCGTAAAGATGTGGAGCGGTCTACGGGGGATATTGCAAAGCTGTATACGAAGATTGCGGCGCTGGAACAGGAAGACGCGAAGCTGTGGACATATATCGGAAATCTTGAGAAGACTCTGAAAGCGGCCGTGAATCAGAATATAACGGAGGTCAACAATCATCTGGATGAACTGTTAAACCAGCTGACTGCCGTAGAGAACCGGATCGGAAAGCTGGCTGTGCAGACACTGCGGTACCATTATGACGCGGAGAAAAACACACTTTATCTGGAACCTTATCAGGAGTGATAAGATTGATAATTAAAATTTTCAATCGCGAGATTTGTGTCTGCGCGTTGCTTGTCACAAACTCGTTTCATGCGATGTCTCAACATAGTTGAGACAAAAGCAGCGCAGAAATGGAGAAAACAATGGATATAAATACGAAAAGGAGAAGTGAAGATAAATGACTATAAACAGAAAAAAGAACGAAAAACAAACAAAAGATGCGAAGGCAGGAATCCTGCCGTCAAAAAGAAAAGCGGCGGCACTGGCAGGTGTTGCCCTGGCCTGTTCCGGGTTACTGTTTGCGGGAATTACTGCTGATGCCGGAGAAGGAAGTACGTTTCAGAGCAGAGGAGTGATTCGCTACAGTGATTCCGGCGGGCAGGAAGTGGTACTGGACGCGGAGGATATCGATGTGCTTTTTCGATATGCCGCTGAGGGCAAGGGCGGTCTGTCACAAGCCCTTGGCGGCGTAGGGACAAAACTGATCAGGGATGGATGGGGATATCGTTATACACGGGATCCCCAGGTCGAAGCGTCAGTTATAAAAATACAGAAAGTGGAGGAACTGCAGGCGGTGGAATTTGATCTGCTGCTGCAGGCTCTGGCACAGTCCCAGACACTTCCGGCGGGTTATGAGGAAGCATATACGCTTGCTTCCTCGGATAATATGACACTGGGCAGAGCGGCATGGTCGGACGGCAGCCTTATGCGGGGCAATAATCACGATCTGAGAGAGCATTATCTGAGAGGATGGATGGAAGGCCGGGGAATAGTGGATTACGAAGAAATATATGATGAGGAAGGCAGGTGGATCGGATATCGTGAGAAGCAGTCATAGAAGAAAAAAAGTTGATTATGGGGTAAATCAGATGGCGGTTAGAAAAACCGGGAACCGGAAAGACAAAAATTTCAGAAAAAAGAGAGCAGGCATGGGGCTGTGGGCATTGATCGGAACTGTCCTTATTCTGACAACCGGCCTGACCGGGGTGCAGGCAGATGCCGTATATGCGGCTCAGTATGCCTGCGGTAACGGAGAGGGGATTGATGGCACGCTGCAGAAAAAGAGTGAAAGGCCAAATAACGGAACGCTGAAGGCTAAAGGGGATAGTCGACAGGTAGACATATTGCAAGCCGAAAGCAGGCGGCAGGAGGGGATATCGCAGAACGAAGACGGCAGCCGGCAAGAGGATACACCGCAGAACGAAGACGGCAACCGGCAAGAGGATACACCGCAGGACGAAGATGACAGCCGGCAGGACGATATATCGCAGGACGAAAATTGCAGTTCGCAAGACGATATACCACAGGAGGAAGAAGATAGTTCGGGCGGAGACAGTCAGCAGGAAGAAGGTGCAGGAGACGACGGGAGTGGCAATGATGTTCTACAGGGCGAAGAGGAGCGCGTGGACAAAGACGAAGAACAAAAGAAAGAGGAAGACCCGGATCAGGACGGCAGTAATCTCGATGATGCCACATCAGACAGCCCTGAGGATGGTAATTTGAACGAACAGCAGGATGAAACTGTGGAGGAAGCGGAAAGGGATGGTGCCGAAAAACCTCAGGAAAAAGAAAAAGGGAAAGAAAAACCCCGCAGCCGGCCGCGGCGGGCTCCGTCAAATCCGTCAAAAAATGAGGGTGAAACAAAGAAGGGCGTAAATGGCGGAACACAGACCGATACAGGTCATAAAACACCGAAGGTGACATGGGGAATGGACACGCGAATTTTGAAGATGCTTCGAAGTATAGGAAAGATTCAATACGGGCAGGCTGTCATAGATGCAGGTGATCTGCGAAAGATTTGTGTCTATGTAACGGAGAAAAAGCACGGACTGGCAGGTGTATTGATGGGATTGGGCACGCGGTTCAGACGACAGGCGGAAGATGAATATACGTTTGACCGGAATCCCGATACTGTGCAGGAGAACATCGATTTATCTCAAATCGACTGGCAGACACTGCTTAAGGCGGCGGAGGAATCCCAGAATGTACCCGGTGGACTGCCTGTTTTGAATCCACAGGCAGCCATGCATATAGAAGGAGTGGAAGAACGCACGGATTTTTATGAAACGGCCACAGAAGACAACATATCCCGCGGCAAAGCGGCATGGGCCGGCGGCAGGCTTTTGCTGGGAAACGGAGCAGACAATGACAAAGCATACAGGAAAGGAGAAGAAGACGGAGAGAACGGAGATGTGCCTGACACTTTTTTGCCGGTTTATGCGGCATCGGAGGAACAGGCTGAAATCCGGCATGTGCATATCGGAAACAAGGAGAACAAAGACGGCATTTCCGGCTGTTATAAGAATTCCCATACGACCAGACAGGAGAAGCATAAATGCGGCGCTGAACTTAAAAAGACAGAGGCAACATTTTATCCTAATCCTGATGAGCCGGGTGGAGGGAGCTGGCATGGAGGACAGTACACATGCCCGAGTCACGGAGGACTTTACGAAAATCCGGGTACCTGCAATCATGTCAGTACCAAAACGGTTACTGTATGGCAGCATGAAATTGTATGCGGATTGGAAGATGTTGTCTATGCGGAACTGTCGGTCATGGGAGAAGATACGGATTATTCAGACAGTGCTGTTTGCCTGGAAGCCGTGCTGGAAGAGGGGGAAGGTTATGAATATCTGACATGGAAGGAAGGTGATGAACTGATCTGGACGGATGAGGCGGGTAATGTGCTGGGAACCGGTTCCGGGCTTAGGGTGTATGAGACTGGAATCTACAGATGCACGTTGAATGTGGTAAATGCCGATATAGACCGGAAATCGGCCGATACGGCTGTAAGAATCGCGGGATTGGCGGCACCGGGGAATTGACAAGCAAATTCTTTTGTGTTAGGCTAACGATATATTTTATTGAGAGAAAGCAGTGACGAAGAGAGTAGACAGAAGAGCCCTTTCCAGAGAACATTCCGTATGCTGAGAGGAATGAAGCGGTTACGCTGTTGAAGATGGCTTCTGAGCAGTGTGTCTGAGCCGTGGACGGTCAGGACGCAACAGGTTCCGCCTGTTACAGCGGCAGAGTATGATAGTACTCAGTGAGGCCGTTTTCGTGAGGAAGCGGCGAAAAGAAGTGGTAACACGGTATACACCCCGTCTTCTTGTTTTCATTATGTCTGGTGCATGATGGATTTGAGAAGGCGGTTTTTACTTCTAGGTAATTGCGAAACAAGTTCGCAATCTTGATTCCAACAGGGAAAAATCGGGTC
>CAJUJP010000077.1 GCA_910586615.1 uncultured Lachnospiraceae bacterium | reverse complement strand
CACGGTGGTGTGAGAGGTCGGCTAATCAATTAATGGTTAGCCTCCTACTCGATCCAAAAATGGAACTGTTTGCGTCAAATCACTGAAAATTTCTGTCAGACTGGCGATAAAGAGAATATAGATCGTTTCGATTGGAGGATGACATTATGGCCATAACGGGAATCGGAGGTACATACAGCAATATATATGAAAACAGCAACTATGAAAGAAGTACTGATATGTATTTTACGATCCAGGATCCCTCATCAGACGACAGTGACCAGGATGAAATACCGAAGAAAAAAGTCCGGAGGAAAAAAACTCCACTGCAAAAACATTACGAAAAGAAAAAACTCATGAGAGAGCAGTTTGAAGAGAGACTAGCGGAAAAAAAGTATCTGAAGGAACAGTTAGAAGAACAGGTACTGAAGGAAGAAATGAGGGAAGAACTGTTGAAAAGAAGTATTTTATCAAAAAAACAAAATACAGCCAGATTCATCGAACGATATGAAGCTAATATTTTGAAAGTCTAATTTGTCAAGTAATGGAGGGGTCTTATGAATGTAAATTTATATGCTGAATCAGCTATACAAAATTATCCTGCAGCTACGATGAATTCCACTCATTGTAAGCAGAAAAATAATGGAACATCTTCTGCCGGGAAACAAGACAGTGTGGAGATTTCATACAAAGGGAGCTTTGCTGCGGCTTTTGATATGGACGATGAAACGGCTGGGCGGCTTGAAACAGCTATGCAAAATGCGGATATACCGGCACTTCTGGAAGAGATTGAGAAGCAAAAAGGCAGTCTGCCCGTTGATGAGGAATGGCATTATCGAAGAATTGTTGACCCGGACGGAAAGATTTATTCGCTTACCTATGTGGAATCTCTTCTTCGTCAATATCAATGCGCAGAAGATACGATTAAGGCGTATTACGCGGAAGCTCACCGGGACAATCTTTCACGGGGAAGTATCGCGGACAGCATGAATTATCTTTCTCTGAAATACACGAAATTTGGTCTGCTTGTAGGTTCTCCATATTATCGTTCTGATATGTCGGAAGCTGAGCGGCAAATGGCATTATATCAGGAAAAGGCGTTGCTGTTAGGCGGCAGAGTAACAATCGGTGATCCTTATGCCCTGGCGGCTTCCGGCGGCCCGATCAATATAAAAGACGCAGACCGGATTGCATATCAGGCTGCTCAGGACAGGATAGATGCACTGATCAGTGAGTATAAGAGAGCAAACGGAATTGCATGAGTTCGTATGGATTATTCTACTGCCGGACAGGATGCATGGAAGAGCGGAAACTGGCTGCTATGAATCAAAACTGGTGTTATTATAATTATGACAGCACAGATCCGCCAGAGTAAAGCGCGTCAGGTAATCAGAAATCACCTGATCCAGTCCCTGCCAGAGAGGAAGTGTCCGGCAGTCCTCTTTCCGGGGACAGGCTTCCTTTCCCGGTTCCAGACAGACAACGGAAGCCAGAGGCCCTTCCATCAATTCAATAACAGACTTTATGTTATATTCTTCCGGTGAGCGGTTCAGCCTGTAGCCGCCGCCTTTTCCACGCATGGCGGTAAGCAGACCGCCTTTTACCATTTCTTTTACGACGATTTCCAGATACTTTTCCGAAATATCCTGACGCATGGCTACATCTTTCAGAGGCACATAACCATCGGCCTGATATTCAGCAAGATCAATTAAAAACCGCAGTGCATATCTGCCTTTTGTAGAAATTATCATAGAAATCCCTCCAGTGTTTTCCCAACTAATTCCCGTGCATACCACAAGTTTTTTGTCTATTTTCCTATCATACCACAAGGTTGATAGGACTTCAAGAAAGATAATAACCTATTGACAAAGTAGGTTTATAGGAATATAATCACAGGAAAGGAAAAATAACGGGAACAATTTATTTTAGATGATACAGTGATACACTGCTGTATTTGGAGAAAGGAATTTTTTTATGATCTACGCAGATAATGCAGCTACTACAAAACCTTGTCAGGCGGCCATCCGGGCCATGACAGACTGTATGGAACACATCTGGGGCAATCCATCCAGTCTGTATGAGGCCGGACAGGCTGCGGCGGCAGTGCTGGCGGATGCACGGGAGCGCATTGCCGTATGTATCGGTGCCATGCCGGAGGAGATCTATTTTACTTCCGGCGGCAGTGAAGCTGATAATCAGGCGCTTCGCTCGGCAGCGTATCTTGGGGCACGAAACGGGAAAAAGCACATCGTCTCTACCGCATTTGAGCATCATGCCGTGCTGCATACGCTGAACCGGCTGGCGAAGGAGGGATTTGAGATTGAACTTTTGGATGTGGGTGCCATTGGCACAGTCACGGCGGAGCAGGTGGAAAGCGCTGTCCGGGAAGATACGGCTCTTGTCACGGTCATGTATGCCAATAACGAGATCGGGTCTGTCCTGCCCATTTCGGAGATCGGCAGTGTCTGTCGGGAAAGGGGAGTGCTCTTTCATACCGATGCTGTGCAAGCTGCGGGACATCTTCCCATTGATGTAAAAGAGCAGAACATTGATATGCTGTCTCTTTCCGCCCACAAGTTTCACGGACCGAAAGGAACCGGTGTACTTTATGCACGTAAAGGCATTGCGCTGACCGGTATCATTGAGGGAGGAGCCCAGGAGCGGGGAAAGCGGGCCGGAACGGAAAATGTGCCTGCCATAGCGGGTATGGCGGCGGCATTGGAGGAGGCTTGTCTGCACATGGCAGAAAATGCAGCCAAAGCGGCCGCTTTGCGGGACAGACTGATAATAGGACTTTCACAGGTTCCCCATGCCGCACTCAATGGCGATCCTTTGAACCGTCTTCCCGGAAATGTCAGTTTCTGCTTTGAGGGTGTGGAAGGAGAAAGTATGCTCCTGCTTCTGGATGACCGTGGCATATGCGCTTCCTCCGGTTCGGCCTGTACTTCCGGCTCTCTGGATCCAAGCCATGTACTTTTGGCCATCGGACGTCCTCACGAGGCGGCCCACGGTTCGCTGAGGCTGTCGGTGTGTGAAAAAAACACGGAGAAGGAGGTGGATGAAATCCTGAAAGCTGTCCCGGAGATCGTGTCCTGTCTCCGCAATATGTCTCCGTTGTGGCGGGATAAGATCAACGGGAAGAAAGAATTTTTACTTTGAGGAGGAAATTGTTATGGCGCTTTATAGTGAAAAGGTAATGGATCATTTTCGAAATCCCAGAAATGCGGGAGTGATTGAGAATGCAGACGGAATCGGTGAAGCAGGCAACGCGGTCTGTGGTGATATTATGAAAATTTATCTCAGGATTGAGGACGGTATCGTGACTGATGTGAAATTTGAGACCTTTGGCTGCGGCTCTGCCATTGCGTCCAGTTCCATGGCGACTGAACTGATCAAGGGTAAACCGCTGGATCAGGTGCAGCAGCTTACGAACAAGGCAGTCACCGAGGCGCTGGATGGTCTGCCCGCCCACAAAGTACACTGTTCTGTCCTGGCACAGGAGGCTGTGCAGGCGGCAGTGAAGGATTACTATGACCGGGTTTCCGGTGATGTATCTTTCACTCAGAGATAAGATGTATTTTAAATTTGTAAAATGCATTTCAGAGTGACAGGGAGCACTTTTTCATTTGATTTATATGTTGTCGCAGTGCTGTATTCTGTGGTACGATATTAACTGCACAGATATAGAAAGGCATTATGATTCCGTGGCGGCATATGAAAGCGAGTCTTCTTGTATGCAGGCCTGCGGAATGTGTGAAAGGCTAGAAACAGTAATGGAAGACGACAAAATATTTGTTAAGAAGACTTTAGCGGAAACAGAAGAGGGAATGGTAGTCGTAAAGAAAACGTCAGCGGAAACAGAAGATGGAATGGTAAGCGTAAAGAAAACGTCAGCGGAAACAGAAGACGGAATAGTAGTCGTTAAGAAGACTTTAGCGGAAACAGAAGATGGAATAGTAGTCGTAAAGAAGAAGTCAGCGGAAACAGAAGACGGAACGGTAGTTGTAAAGAAAATTTTAGGGGAAACGGAAGACGGAGAACCAGCCGTAAAGAAGATTCTGGCAGAAACAGAAGACGGAAAAGTGGTTGTAAAGAAAACTTCAGAGGAAATGAGCGTAATTGTTTCCGGGATGCTGCAAAAGGACGGAAAAAGCTTTGTGAGGGTTTCTTTTTTCAGGGGAAAAGACTGGGCGGAAGGAATTGTTCCCGACGGAGTTGTGGAGAAATCGGAAGGCTTTACAGGAGAAGAAATTGGGAAGCTGGAAGAATATCTGGCAGGAGACCGGGACAGGATCATGCAGCAGGCGAAGGGAGTCAATCCTCTCAGGAACATGCTCGGGATGTGATTCTGACAGTATTCATGAAAAATCGGATTGGAGGAGGAAGATGAAGGCACTCTTTATCGGAGGGACAGGCACAATCAGCACTGCAATCTCTGAAAAATTGTTGAGAGAGGGACATGAGCTTTGGCTGATCAATCGCGGCAGCCGCAATGATACATTGCCGCCGGGGGCACATGTTATTCAGGCAGACATCGGAAATGAGGCGGATGTGGCAGCAAAACTGGCGGGACAAAGCTTTGATGTGACAGCGGATTTTATAGCATTTACGCCTGAGCACCTTGAGCGGGATTACAGGCTGTTCGCCGGAAAGACGAAGCAGTTTATTTATATCAGTTCTGCGTCGGCATATCAGAAACCGTTGTCTGATTACCGGATCAATGAGGGAACACCGCTTGCAAATCCATATTGGGCTTATTCGCGCAATAAGATTGCCGGTGAGGAACTGTTGATGAAATTATATCGGGAGAAAGGCTTTCCGGTGACCATCGTGCGGCCCAGCCATACTTACAGCGAGCGGTCCGTACCCCTTGGACTTCACGGCCCTAAGGGCAGCTATCAGGTGGTAAAAAGGATGCTGGAAGGGAAAAAGGTGATCATTCACGGGGACGGCACCTCTCTTTGGACGATGACACATAATTCCGATTTTGCCAAAGGATTTACGGGGCTTATGGGAAATATCCATGCCATTGGCGAGGCTGTGCAGATCACAGGAGATGAGACGCTGACCTGGAACCAGATCTACCGGACGATTGCGGACGCGCTGGGCGTGGAACTGCATACCTGTTATGTATCCAGCGAGTTTATTGCGGCGGCAAGCCCGGAACAGTGGGATCTGAGGGGTGCGCTTCTGGGTGATAAATCCAACAGTGTGGTCTTTGACAACACCAGATTGAAGCGTCTCGTGCCTGATTTTACAGCTACAGTCCGGTTTGACCAGGGGGTACGCCGGGCAGTGGAGTATGTACAGAGCCATCCTGAGTGCCAGAAGGAAGATCCGGAGTTCGACAGATGGTGCGACCGGGTGATTGCGGCACAGGAGGAGGCGCTTGCGAAGGTGAAGCGTGAGATGACGGTGTAGACAGACACACGGAAGATCAGATGGACAAAGTTTGCGTACACTTTTCGGAAGACTGTCTGATCCGGGGATAATATCCGCAGACTGGCAGATGAGTGTAAAAGCAGGAAGTTTTTGTATAGTCTGGCTATATTTGCGGGAGATTCAGGAAAGAAGGTCATGTACCATGCGGGAAATGGAATTTAAGATGGAGCGCCCCGGATTACTGAAGGAAGGGGATCATGTCACCGTGACAGAAGGTGTCCTTCCCAGTAACTACTATTATACGATCGATCCGTCGCTGGCAATGTCAGGTAATTTTCCCTTCAGAGAGCGCATGTTGGAGCGGGAGGGTGTGGTTACGGAAGTGATTGAGAATGCCAGGGGATTCTATGTGAGGGCAAGATTCGGCGGGGAATAGATGAAAACTGCCTGAAGAGTCACAAAATTTGTACAGTAAAGTGTTAGAAGAGCAGTAAAGAAAGAGAGGGAAAGTTATGTTAACTAAAGTATCTACAGACAAAGCGCCGGCGGCAATCGGACCTTACTCACAGGGCATTATTGCAGGAGACTTCCTGTATGCATCGGGGCAGATTCCGATTGATCCGCCCACAGGGGAGATTAAGGGCGATGATATTACGGAACAGGCAGAGCAGGTCATGAAAAATGTGGGTGCAATCCTGACAGAAGCCGGCACAGATTACACGAAAGTTGTAAAAACCACATGTTTTCTGGCGGAAATGGCTGACTTTGCCGCTTTTAATGCAGTTTACGAGAAGTATTTTACTGAAAAACCGGCCAGAAGCTGTGTTGCCGTGAAGCAGCTTCCCAAGGATGTACTCTGCGAGGTGGAAGTAGTCGCATATCTGGGATAGTCCACGTAGGATCGGTAATTGATTGAAAGGCACAAGTATATATGAACAAGGATAATATTATCCTCATCGGTATGCCCGGCGCAGGCAAGAGTACGGTAGGCGTTGTACTAGCCAAGAAGCTGGGCTATGCCTTTGTGGATTCGGATCTGGTTATTCAGAGCAGAGAAGGAAAATTGTTACATGAGATCATAGAGGAGCGGGGCATAGAAGCGTTCTGGTCTGTGGAGGAGGATGCCAATGCCTCCATTGATGTACACAGAACCGTGATTGCCACCGGCGGCAGTGTCGTATACGGGCGCAGAGCCATGGAACATCTAAAGCAGATTGGCGTGGTCGTATATCTCAGGCTGTCCTGCGACGCTATTGCCGACAGGCTGGGAGACTTGAACGAGCGCGGCGTGACACTGCGGGAAGGTCAGGGACTGACGGAACTTTACGCGGAGCGCGTGCCCATGTATGAAGAATACGCGGATGTTACGATAGAGTGCGAAGGTTTTTCCATCCGTGAGATCGTAGAGCATGTATGCAAATGTGTTATGTGAACTAAATGTGTGATTGAACACCACCATCTGAACATATTTTAAAACTATCGTTGATTAATAAAATTATATATGTTATTTAAAAGATGATTCAGACCGCAGTAGATCATCCATATCGGGAAAAAATCTCTTTCCGCATAATTTCTCCGGATTTGCAGAAAATAATTCTAAAAAGAACGTGACACTGTAATCTATGTTTACATCTTGGGGTAAGACGTGACATAGGCAGCGTGGAAACGGAGGAAGTAATGGATTATTTCAATGCATTCTGGGTAGGAGGTCTGATCTGTGCGCTGGTGCAGATTCTCATGGAAAAGACAAAGCTGATGCCGGGGCGAATCATGGTGCTGCTCGTATGTACGGGTGCGGTGATCAGCTTTTTCGGCTGGTATGAGCCTTTTATGGAGTATGCGGGCGCGGGCGCCAGTGTGCCGCTGCTCGGTTACGGGAATATTCTGATGAAGGGTGTCAAGGAAGCCATATCCGAAAGCGGATTTATCGGGCTGTTCCAGGGCGGTTTCAAGACCGGCGCAGTGGGGTGCTGTGCCGCTCTGGTGTTTGGGTATCTGGCAAGTCTTATCTTTAAGCCGAAGATGAAAGGATAAGGCGGAAGCGGTTTTCAGGGTGGAAATTGACCTGAACCAAAATTGATCGAACAAAATTGATGCGGGCAGCGGGCTTTTGCACGAAGATTCAGTGCACAGTCCGCTGCCCGCATCGATTTCAACCAGATTCTGACAGATCAGACAGTTGGTACAAAATTATTCTATTATCAAATTCGTAACTTACATATTATATTGCTCTTTCAAAGCCGGCAATTCGCTAGGCATTCTCTTTTCAAGAATATTTCCCTGCTTCACATACATGATAAAGTTAATTTAAATATTTAAAATTATTTGAAGACAATCGAAGAAGTCTTTCGTTATAATGAATAGAGTTACATGAGAAAGGGGGCAGATCATATTAACCGGGAAGAACAATTGTCAGCGCTGATTGATTCCTACCAACATCTGATTTTTTCCATATGTTATAAGATGACATCGGATTATTTTGCCTCCGAAGATCTGACACAGGACACATTTCTTTCGGCTTACGATCATCTGAAGGATTTTGACGGAAAGTATGAAAAGGCATGGCTGTGCAGGATTGCAACCAATAAGTGTCTGGATTATCTCCAAAGTGCGGGACGCAGAAGCATTCCTACAGAGGATGTGGGGATACACGAGGTAAGTACATCCGGGGAGACACCGGAAAGCATCTGCCTTGAAGAAGAGGTACGGGCCACGCTGCTTGCCAGATGCAGGGCATTGAAGCCGCCTTATGATGAAATCGCCAAAGCATATTATTATGATGAAATGGATGCGGCGGAGATTGCGGCCGGGAGAGGTATGAAAATTAAGACGGTGCAGACGCAGATCTATCGTGCACGGACTATGCTGCGTAAATTGTATGGAAAGGAGAAGGGCGCATGATACGAAACATAGAAGATGAAAAGAAAAGAATAAACAGACAGCGTCATGACTGCTTCTCCGGAAAGATGTCCGAAGAGACGCTCATGGAACTGATCAGCCAGGTGGAAGCAGAAGAAATGCTGCATGCACCGAGACAGCTTAAGGAAAATATTTTCACGCAGATTGGGCGTGAAAGGCAGGCGGCGAAGAAAAGAAGGGTTTTTGCCTATCGGGCGAAAGTTTTTGTAGCAATGGCGGCGGCTATGGCAGTACTGATCTTCATGCCTGATGACCATGTGGAAAATATAGACAGGACACCGGTGGAACAGACGGCCGATGAAGATTTTGCAAAGATAGCTGAACAGCGGCAGAAAGATATAGATGAACACTGGGAAAGGTATCTTGCCGAGCGCGAACGAGGAGGCCTGAGAGGATTGCTGAAGGATGTTAATGGAAAAATAACAGAATTCGGAGCCGGCCTGTACGAGAATATAAGCGGGAAATAAAAATATTACGTAACAGTTCAGCCTTCAATGTCATTAAGTTAACTTTGAAAATGAAAAGGGGA
>CAJUJP010000076.1 GCA_910586615.1 uncultured Lachnospiraceae bacterium | reverse complement strand
TAACCATACAAATATCGCTATTAACTTAATGACATTGAAGGCTGAACTGTTACAAAGCATTCTATACCAGATTCCGCACAAAAAGTATGCAAAAGTATGTCGAAATAGACTTCTTAAATAGTTTGTTTGAATTACTGACATATCTAAAAAGAAAGGCAAAAAAATATGTAATTAGTAAAAATGGCAGGATTTTACAAAAAAAGAAAGAACATGTCAATAAATGCAATAGAATATTTTTTTAAGTATGTGATATGATGCTTAAGGAGGCTGAAATTGATGGATCAGAGCTTTATAGGTTAAAAAATCAAAGATTTTTTACTTTCTATTTAAGCAGTATTGCAAGCAGGCTTGCAATATGCATCGGGATTAGTATGAGGTTCTTTGATCTGTCCATATAGAAAGTGTACGGAGAAAAATGGAAAATTTTATATTAAGGATTCCGGAATGGCAGGGAGAACTTGCTTTTTCGCGGGATTTGCTTGTTTTGATCGCAACAATTCTACTGGCTGTCATCGGTATACTGTTCTGCTTTTCAGGATACAAATATTTTCAAACGGTAATGCTGATGCTGCTTTCGTGCGGGGTGTATTGTCTTGGCTATCTGACATCGGAGAAGATGACGCAGAATCTTGTCCTGCGGCTTTTTGTGTCTACATTGATAGCATTTATAGGAATATGCCTGCTCTATTTCGCAAGTGTTCTTGTGGGTTTCATGGTTGACAGAAGTAAGACAAAAAATTTCCTTCTTAAATGTATAATACCTTTTTCTGCCATGGCAGGAGGTGTGATTCTGGCGGTGGATATTTATTCGGGCATTTATCGCAGTGTGCCTGTCGCCGGGCTGATTGCCGCGGCATTTGCAGGAGCGGGGATGACGGTACAGTACAAAAACCGCAAAAAGCAAATTAACTTCAAAACCTATGACGATCTGCTGAAACTGCAGCCTTTAGATACAGAAGAACAGGCATGATATGCAGATACGAGCCAAAGAGCAGACAAACTGCCACTGGATGCAGATACAGGCAAAGGTGAAAAACAGGCAGGCATCAGAATATAAGCAGTGCGGAGGAACACAGGCTGATGATTGACGTAAGCAGAAAAGAAATAAAATATGTCGTGAATCTGCAGGAGACTGCCAGGCTCAAAAGACGGCTTGCACCACTCATGAAAGAGGATCCTCATAATGGAATAAACGGTTATGTTGTGCGGTCATTGTATTTTGACACACCTTTTGACACGGATTTTGAGGAAAAGGTGGACGGTTACGACAACCGGAAGAAGATACGGCTCAGAGTGTATGACCCGGAAGCAGGATCTGCCAAGCTGGAATTAAAGGAAAAATCTGGAACGGCGCAGAGAAAGCGTTCTTTGCTGTTAACCCGGACAGAGGCGGAGCAGATGATCCGGGGCGGGTACGGATTTCTTAAGGAACGGGAGGAGGAACTGGCATCCTGGCTGTATGTAACGCTGACCAGTAAGTGCTACCGGCCCAAATGTATTGTGGAGTATGACCGTTTCGCCTATTATCTGGATCACAATGAGACGAGGATTACTTTCGATGCCGGACTGCGGGCCGGCGAGGGAAACTATAACATTTTTGACAAAAATCCTGTTCTCTATCCGGTCAGCGGCAGAGGGGAGGCCACGCTGGAAGTGAAGTACAGCGGTTTTCTGTTTACCTGTATCAAGAATGAATTGACTCCTTATGAGAAAATGGCTGTATCAAACAGTAAATACTGCCGCGCCAGAATGGTAAGCAAACGGGGCAGGAGATAGCAGTAAAGGCAGAAATGGAGAAAAATATGATAAGAGCACATCATGTAACGAGAGTGCCACAAAAGAATCCATAAAAGGGGGAATAACCAAATGAAAGAGATTTTGTACGACAGTCTGATCAACACGACACAGGGGCTGACACTACAGGATGTGTTCATCAATTTTGCGGCGGCAGCGGTGATTGCCTGTCTCATTTATATATCTTATAAAGTGTCCCATTCCGGGGCGGTATACAGTGAGCGTTTTAATGTATCGCTGGTGATGCTCACGCTGATCACGACGCTGGTCATGAATGTGATCGGCAATAATATAGCATTGTCGCTTGGTATGGTAGGTGCGCTGTCCATCGTAAGATTCCGTACTGCCATCAAGGATCCCCGTGACACAGCCTATATTTTCTGGGCTATTGCGGTGGGAATCTGCTGTGGTGTGTCGGACTATCTGATCGCCGGCGCGGGATCGGTACTCATCTTTGCTTTTCTCATCTTATTCGGATTTGTACGTAACAATGAGCGGATCATGATCATCATCAACGGCAGCCGGGAAGCGGACGAGGAAATTGAGAAAAGGATGGAGGAGTTTTTTGCCGGAAAAGCAGTGATGCGCGTCCACAATGCTTCTTTGCAGGACGAGGCAGTGGAATATATTTACGAGGTTTCGGATAAGATCATGAGGAAATATGAGAACATCAACGGGTCCATGACAAAAATACTTTCTTCCGTAAAAGGAGTTACGAATATCAGTGTGGTGCGGCAGGATGATGAGATCAACCAATAGGAGAGGGAAAGGATGCTTCACGGACGAAGAAAACTAAGCCTGATCGGGCTGAATGTGTTCTGCATTGCAGTGATTCTTTTGCTGTGTTTCCTACGGGGCATGGCGGATCATGCCGACAGGAACATAGATCAGAGTACTTATACCACGCTGCCGCCGGATGAATCTCCGGAAGATCCGTTGCTATATCTTTCGCCGGAATTTCAGGTGGCAGAAGGGTTTTATTCGAATATGCCCATTGTCATTCTGGAAGTGGACGGGGAGATGCCGGACTACAAGCGGTTTGAGTCGTCACAGGAATATCTGACCGGTGAGGAGCCTTATACCACGGGAACTGTCAGCATCATAGACGGCGGCGGATATGACAACCACATTACGGACAGTCCGTCGGTGGTGAGCAGTCTGCAGATCAAGAAACGGGGGCATACTTCCTATATGTTTGACAAGGAGCAGTATCTGCTCAAGCTGACCGGACAGGACGGTGAAGCAAACGCAGTGGATGTGATGGGCATGGGCGCTCACGACAGCTGGATCTTAAACGGCAGTATGGCAGACAAGAGTATGCTGCGGAATTATCTGAGCTACCGGATTTCTTCAGAGGTATCTCCGGTAACGCCGGACAGCCGTTTCTGCGAGGTTATTTTTAAAAAGGACGGAAAATATATCTACCAGGGGCTTTATCTGATGATGGAGACAGTGGCCAGGGATAAAAACCGTGTGGATATAGACGAATTTAAGAAGAAAAACATTTATACCAGCTATATTGTGCGGAGAGACCGTTTCACGCATTTTGACCTGATGCTTGACACTTACGGGCGGCTGAACGGACTGTCGGAGGAATGGATCGGGTTGAAATACCCGTCGGAGCGGAAGCTGACGGCGAAGGCCAGAAGATTTATCGAGGAGGATTTTTCGCGGATCGAGCAGGTGCTTTACTCGGAAGACGAGGGGGTGTTCAGAACTTATGGCAGGTATATTGATACGGACACCTTTGTGGATTATTTTCTGTTGAATGAATATTTCGGGAATTATGATGCAGGTATGCATTCCACTTACATGTATAAAAATTCCGGCGAAAAGTTGAAGATCGGGCCGGTGTGGGATTTTGACCAGGCTATGAACAATTATTTTCAGGATGAGATGGATCCTGATACGATGGCATTCCAGGAGAGACCTTTTTTCAGACAGCTTGCACAGGACAGGCATTTTGTGGAGCTTTTGCAGACGCGTTATGCAAAGCTGCGCAGGGATACGCTCAGTGACGGGCATGTGAAAAATGTTATGGATGAGGCTGCGGCGTACATAAGATCAGCCAGAGTCAGGGAATGGTACCGATGGGCGGCGGACTATTACGAGGGAGACCATCTCAACTATCGCAACTATTATCTGGAGGATTACGTTCTGGACGGTACGGTGGTCAGCAGATTCAACGATCGTTACGACCAGGAGATCTACACGATCAGGGTATATCTGGAAAAACACGGCAAAGCCATTGCCACACAGCTGAAAAATCTGGAAAAAATGTGTGTGTGGGATACTTCCTACCGGAGTGAGAACAAGCTGATGCTCCTGTTTATCATGGTTTTGTTTTTGGTTCCGTCCGTGTTGATCATAAGAAAGGGATGAGAAGATGGTTTTGTTGTCTTATACAGATCCGGGAACAGTCATGGAACGGCATTATTTCCTGGAAAAACTGAATAATCCGGCTGTCATCGGCGGAATACGGGTGGCGGCGGCACTGCTTTTACTCTTTTTTGCAGTGAATTATCTGCGGTACAGGAAAAAATAGGAAAGGGGTGGCCGTATGCTGTTTTCGAGCATTGTCTTTCTGTTTGTGTTTTTTCCGGTGGTGCTTGTTTTATATTATTGTTTTTCCTTTTCACGAATGCTGCAGAATATTCTGCTCCTGCTTGCCAGCCTGGTGTTTTACGCATGGGGAGAGCCGGTGTATGTGCTGCTGATGATCGCATCTATTCTGGTCAATTCCGTGCTGGCGGTGATGATCGAGAGAGGAAAAAGCGGGAGATTCCGGAAAATGCTGCTGGCAGCGGCGGTGACGTTGAATCTGTTTACGCTTTTTGTGTTCAAATATCTTGGCTTTGTGATGGAGTCGGTCCGATCGGAGGAATTGTTCGGGATCAAAGCGGTCAGTCTGACGCTTCCCATCGGTATTTCCTTTTTTACCTTTCAGGCGATGTCCTATGTTGTTGATGTTTACCGGGGTACGGTGCGGGCGGAGAATCCTTTTTATGTGGGGCTGTATATATCTTTTTTTCCGCAGTTGATCGCGGGACCGATCATTCAGTACAATACCATAGCGGATCAGATCAGGAACCGCAGATCGGACTTCGATATGTTTTCCATGGGAATATGCCGTTTTGTGGTTGGACTGGGCAAGAAGGTATTGCTGTCCAACTGTTTTGCAGGCATTGCAGACAATGTGTTCAGCTGGTCAGCCATCGGCACGGAGAGGATGATGGTTCCGGCGATGCTTGCCTGGCTGGGAAGTATTGCTTATACACTGCAGATTTATTATGATTTTTCTGCATATTCGGATATGGCCATCGGTCTGGGAATGTGTTTCGGATTTGAGTTCCCGGAAAACTTTAATTACCCTTATATTGCATCATCGGTTTCCGATTTCTGGCGGCGGTGGCACATTTCTCTTACCAACTGGTTCAGGGAGTATGTTTATTTTCCGCTGGGAGGAAGCCGGGTGGCCAATCAGGATTATATGGTGCGTAACATGCTGGTGGTCTGGCTTCTGACAGGTATCTGGCACGGTGCAAACTGGACGTTTTTGTTCTGGGGGCTGGCATATTTTATCTTCCAGCTTGCGGAAAGGTTCTTTGAATACCCTGAGAAAATGCAGGACAGATTTCTGAAGCATTTTTATACGCTGATGGTGGTAAACGCGCTCTGGGTAGTGTTCCGGGCGGATGATCTTTATCAGGCGGGGCGGTTTTTCATGAACATGCTGGGTCTGAACAACAACGGGTTCTACAGTGACATGGCGGTCATGCTTTTCAGGGAAAACTGGGTGTTTTTCCTGGCGGGTGTCCTGTTTGCCATGCCTTATGCAAGAGATATGAACCGGATCTTATACGATCATCCGAAGATTTTTCTGCACAGGGTATGCACGGTACTGTATCCGGTGGGATTGATGGGCCTGTTTATCGTCTGTGTCAGTTATCTGGCCAGCGGCACATATAATCCGTTCATTTATTTTAACTTCTAATATAAATGTTGGTAAACATCGTTACATGATTGCATGGAATACTTGATGATTTGGTTGGCAGAATCATATCGGGCGGTATGGCGACTCTGACGGATCATACTTGATGGCCCGTTTCGAAAAATTTGCATGAAGGGTGTCTATTGGGGAACGGGTTGCATGTGGAAGGCGGGTGAATACAGATGTCTGCATATATGTTGAGAAAAAGAATATTTACGGTATTGTTTCTTGTTGTCCTGTTCGGGTATTCCGGGATCAATGCGCTGCACGGCTATCCGGCGTGGCTGGATGCGGTGGAGGACACATGGAAGGATCAGGAAGCGGAACAGGGGCCGGTGCCGGATGCAGACAGACTTTCCGAACTGGTGGCAGACCTGGATGCCGGTATTGTGGAAAACATGTATCACAGAATGGATTTTATAGAGACTTATTCCTATTTGCAGGTATTGCTGGATAAACGTGAGGTGAATAATTTCAGCTATATCAAGGATGAAAAAGGATTTCTCCATTATGCTTCCTTTTTCCGGGAAGACGATGAGAAGATCCCGGAATATGCCAGAAGGGTGAAAAGGCTGCAGGACTGCGTTGCAGACAGGGGAACGAAGGTTATCTTCTTCGTGACACCCGGCAAATATATCAAAGGGGAGAGCGTTCTGAGGCGCGGGCTTCCCGTCAACGATCCCGATACGGTTGTGGATGAGCTGCTGTTTTATCTGAACCGGTTCGGTGTGGAGACGATAGACGGCAGAATGTTTTTTCCGAATGATGAACTGTCCGGCGAAGAGGCTTTTTTTAGGACGGATCATCACTGGACAATTCCGGCTGCTTTCTATGCGTCTCAGGTTTTTGTGGAGGAAGTGAAGGCGCGGTTCGGAGATGACTGGGATCCGGGGCATTATTATATGGACAGGGCAAATTACGACAGTGTTGTCTACCGCCGCGGCATGTTTGGCTCCATGGGGAGAAAGACGGGAGCGAATTTTTGTGATGTGGAGGATTTTGAGGCATACTGGCCGAAGTTTACACGGCATTATGAACGGGAATCCATGGGGATCAATGATGAGATGGAAGAATTGTCGGGAGATACCACGGAGGCGCTTATGGATGTGGGAATCCTGTCGAAAGGAGAAGACATTTACAGCGATTCACAGTACTTTTTGTATCTGGACGGCATCCGCCCTTATGAGAAGATCATAAACACCGATAATCCGGAAGGGTATAAGGTATGCGCCATCAGGGACTCTTATTTTTCGCCGATGATCGTATTTATGATGCCCATGTGGGGTGAACTCCATGCCATCTGGTCGCTGGAAGAGTCCGACCGGCTGGATATTGAGGATTTTGTGAAGGACAATGAGTTTGATTATATCATCGTGGAAATCTATCCTTACAATATTAATGAGGAATCATTCCGGTTTTTCGAGGAAGACGAGGCAGAGATACGGTAAAAATGCCGTCAGGCTGAAAGGGCAGAAGCAGGGAAAAGATAAAATACTTTCCCGGCACGGATCAGATAACAGGTATGAAATAAAGATATATATGTGCGGAGGGGAAGTATGAAAGCTTTTTTAAGGGATTTTTTTCATAATGGAAAAGGAAAGGTATGGTTTCTGCTGAATGTGTTCTTCACGATTGTTTATCTGCTGTGGAGGATGTTCTTTACGATTCCGTTCGGATACGGAACTGTGTCTGTCGTGGCGGGCATTGCGCTGCTGGTGGTGGAGGTGCTTGGTATGGTGGAGGCATTTGTCCATTATGCCAATATGTATACGGTGGAGGGTTATCCGCTGCCTGAAGTGCCGGAAAGCGAGTTCCCGGATGTGGATGTTTTTATTGCCACATACAGCGAGGATACGGAACTTCTGCACAAGACCATTCACGGATGCCTGCGCATGAAATACCCGGATCAGGACAAAGTCCATATATATCTGTGTGATGACGGCAGAAGACCGGAGATGCGGGCGCTGGCGGAGCGGATGGGAGTCAGTTATCTGGACAGGGAGGATCATAAGGGCGCCAAGGCCGGAAATCTGAACAATGCGCTGGCCCATTCCAACTCTCCTTACGTGGTCACTTTCGATGCAGATATGATCCCCAGAAGCAGTTTCCTGATGAGGACGATCCCCTATTTTGTTGACTGTGAAATACGCAACAGAGGCAGAAAAGAGGAGGATAAGGTCAAGCTGGGATTTGTGCAGACGCCGCAGAGTTTCTACAACCTGGATCTGTTCCAGTTTAATCTTTACTCGGAACAGAGAATCCCCAATGAACAGGACTATTTCTATAAAGACATACAGGTGGCGCGGACGAAGACGAACAGTGTCATTTACGGCGGCTCCAATACGGTACTGAGCCGGGAGGCGCTGGAAGAGGCAGGCGGGTTCTATACAGGCGCTATTACCGAGGATTTTGCAACGGGTATTCTGATCGAAAAGAAACAGTATGTAAGTCTGGGCACAAGTGAGCCGCTGGCTTCCGGGCTTTCACCGCAGGACTTGAAGGACCTGATCCAGCAGAGGACGAGATGGGCCAGAGGAGTCATTGCCACCGGGCGCAAAATGCATATTTTTACGGCTCCTGATCTTACTTTTTCCCAGAAAATGAATTATTGGGCGTCGATCTGGTATTGGTATGCGCCCATAAAAAGACTGATTTATATTCTTTCACCGATTCTTTATGCGACTTTCGGGTTCATGGTCTTTAAATGTACCATCCTGCAGGTGCTTGTGTTCTGGCTTCCGATGTTTGTGAGCAGCAATATCAGCCTTCGGATGCTCAGCGGGAACATCAGGACCACCAAATGGACCAGCATTTATGAGACGGTTCTGTTTCCCTATATGCTGCTGCCGGTTTTGTTTGAATCGGTGGGCATATCCATGAAGAAGTTCAAGGTGACCGGCAAGGGGACACAGAAGAATGAAAAGGGCAAAAACCTGCTGTTTACGGTTCCTTTTCTGCTGTTGATCCTGCTCTCGCTGATCGGGATCGTGCGGTGTGTGATCATTATGCTGGACAGCGGTTCCTTTGGTTCCATCGTAGTACTGTTCTGGCTTGTGTATAATCTGTTTCTGCTGGTTATGTCCCTGTTTTTTGTGGACGGACGGATTCCCTACAGGAAGACGGAACGCGTCATGGTACGTATGCCCTGTAAAGTGAAATACGGGGATGAAGTGCTGGAAGGATGGACGAAGGATGCTTCGGAGACGGGTGTGGCGGTCCGGTTTGATAAGCCTTATTATTTTGAGAAGGATACGGATGTGGAAATTCTGCTGGATACGGAAGATTACCATGTGGACCTGCTGGCCAGGGTGGTGCATGTGAGCCAGTATCAGGACAGCTGGAATTTCTCCTATCAGATCACGGATATGAACGGCAGCTTTGAGGAACTTCTGGGCGTGTTATACGACCGGATTCCCACAGTGCCTATGGAAATCAAAAAGGACAGCGGAAGCTTTGAAGATCTGAAGCTGAATCTGAAAAAGCGTGTGACGCAGCCTTTTTACCAGAAAAGATGTTATCCCCGTGTGGTGGTGGACCGGGATATTCCCTGTTCTGAGCCGTCAGGGCAGACCGTCAGGGTACATGATTTTAATTATGTGTGCATTACCGTTGAGGCGGAGCAGGCGCCGGAGAATCTGACTCTGCAGATCACGGAGAAAATCAGGCTGAACTGCCGGTATGAAGAGGATGTGCGCAAGGGATTGAAGCTTTATCAGATCCTGAATTATAATGCGGTTCTGGATGACAAAAGAAGACGGAATGAACTGCTGGACTGGCTGGCAGACGTGAACCGGGAGAAGGCCGTCGTGGAAATACCGGCTCCCGGGCAGAAGAACCCGCAAGGGCAGGAATTCGATGAGAAAGCGCTGCTGAAGAACAAAAAAACCAAAAAATACAAAAAAGAAAGCAGAGTATTGACAAAGTAAAAATGTCTGTGATATACTACAAAACGGTGATTGCGGTAGAAAGCGTCATCGGAATGCTGCTGTGGCTCAGTCGGTAGAGCGTCGCATTGGTAGTGCGGAGGTCACGGGTC
>CAJUJP010000075.1 GCA_910586615.1 uncultured Lachnospiraceae bacterium | reverse complement strand
GGTATATACACTGGCGGCGGGGTTTTCGGTGGAAACGCAGGTCAACAGGAGGCGTAATACAGATTTTCAGATCCGGCACAAAGGAATTATATGGTCCCTGAATGAGCCTTTTGAGCCGATCAGCAGTGAACTGGTGGAAGAGTTGCAGAATCTGGATTTTGCAGAAGATTTTGAGATTTATTATATTGCAAGGACAAAACCGGACTGTGTTGAAATGGCGGGGAACTATTGGTATTTCACATCTGCGGAGATCACCACGGAAGGAGAAATTGCTGCTGACAGGATATCTTATGCAAAAAGCGTGCTTCCGGATACCGGTGCGCAGGCGGTTGAACTCAATGACAGGGGAAACCTGAAAGTCGGAGTAGTCGGAATGGACGGAACCGGACTGGAAAATGAAATGAGGAGTTATGCTGTGCTTGAGGGCACCATAGATCCGGAAAAATTTGAGGAAGGAAATGATCTGATTTATCTTCGGGACGGTTCTGACCGAAACAGCGATCAGGATGAAAATATGGACTATGCGGTTCACGCAGGTGATGAGGTAAAAGTGACATTCTATGATGACGTAGCGGGACGTTATGTGGACAAACAGCTTACGGTCATGGCAATTGTTCTGAATCAGAGTCCTTATGGAAATGACAATGTGAAGGTTTCCAATATCTGGCTGTCACAGGACACCTTTCAGAGTATTTATTCCGATTATGAAAACCTTGTGGGCGCAATTACCTTCAATGGAGCAGACACTGCGAAAGACGGCAGGATACTTTCCGAACGGGAAAAGCAGGAAGCAGTGGAGCAGATCCTGGAAGAAAACGGTAATTTGCAGCTTATGCTTGACTCGGTCTGTCAGGACAGCGCTCATTTTATGGAGATGAAAAGGACATTTACGGTACTTGGGTCATTCTTAATTGTGATTGTAGGATTTATAGGGATTGCGAATATCATCAACACGGTGGCTACGGACGTGATGGCGAGAAGGGTGGAATATGCCGCCATGCAGTCCATCGGTATGACGGGACGACAGATGGAGAGGGACATCTTTTGTAAATATGCAGGTTATATTTTTACGGCGCTGGGACTGGCGACTGTGGCCGGTACGGGAATTTCTGTTATGGCCGGATCGGGGACTGTATTCAATTTTTCTTTGCCGGCGCTTTTGTCGGCGGAATTGATTTTTCTCATTTTCTCACTGCTGCTGTGTGTGGTGATGGCAAAGGGACTGACGAAGGCGATGAACCGGAAATCCATTGTGGAGAGACTGCGCGAGATAGGTTGAGTGTATGATGGGAAAAACAAATAATAGCGTATGTTATTGAAAGGCGTGCGGGTATGGCGGAGAAACATATTTTAGTGATAGAAGATGACAGGGCGCTTAACGACGGAATTGTCTTTGCCCTGGAACGGGAGGGGTATGCGGTTCACAGTGCGTATACGCTTGAGGAGGCGGAAAGGCATCTGAAACAGAGGATGAGTCTTGTTTTGCTGGATATCAATCTGCCGGACGGGGACGGCAGAGCGTTTTTAGAGAATGTTTTGTCAGGGCATCCGGTACCGGTACTTTTTCTGACAGCGAGAGATTCAGAGGCCGATATGATGAAGGGGTTTCAGGCCGGGTGTGACGATTATATTACCAAGCCCTTTTCCATGCCGGTGCTGATGATGAAGATCGGCGCGGTGTTAAAGCGCAGTGAGGGTGTGTCAAGGCAGATTTATGCAAGCGGCGGGCTTGTGTATGATTTCGAGAAGAAGAGTCTGACACGGCACGGAAGGGCAGTGGAGCTGACTGCGCTGGAATGCAGGCTGCTGGAACTTTTTCTGCATAATACGGGGATTGTCCTGACCAGGGAAATGCTGCTGGAACGGATCTGGGATGCGGATGAGCGGTTTGTGGAGGACAAGACGCTTAATGTGACGGTCCGCAGACTGCGCATGAAGGTGGAAGAGAACCCGGAACAGCCGGAGTATATCAGGACTGTATTCGGCATGGGGTATAAATGGGAGGAACCTGCCGGCAGCAGATTCGTTCCCGGACGGTCCGGGCAGAGTTGAGACAAAAAGAAACGGGGTAAGCCATGAAGCGGGGATTTCTATATCGATTGCATAAAAATACGGATACCATGTGGAAAGGCGGTATGGGCGTGATGCTCATACTGCTTTTCCTGTGCATGGAAATCTTGGGAATGTGGGGAAAGGGCGGTACTTCCGAAAGGGTGGATCTGTGCATGAAGCTGATGGCTGTGTATGGAATAACATGCATTATTGTTCTGACGGGGGTCTATTTTGCGGTTGTACGAAGCGTGAGCAGTACGCTTTACAAGTTTGGCGAATGCCTTGAGAGCCTGGCCGACGGGAAGCCGGAGACGGTATTTCCGGTGGCGGAGGACACTATTTTATCAAGGCTGCAGGGACAGTTGATGCGGCTTTATGATATTCTGCGTTTTTATGAGGAACGGGAGAAGCAGATGCGCAGGCAGCTTGACGAGAATATCGGGGATCTTGTGCACCAGCTTAACACGCCGATTACGAATATCGGTATTTATGCGGGATTTTTAGAGAGAGAAGACCTGACCGGACCGGAAAGGAAGCGGTTTACAGAGTGTCTGAAGGAGCAGGCACAGAAACTGTCATGGCTGGGGGAGGGATTTTCTAAGATTTCCCGCCTGGAAACGGGAATGATACGGCTGAAACCGGAGAAACAGAGCCTGCAGCCCGTCATTTTGCAGGCCGTGGGGCAGATTATGGAAAAATCCCGGCAAAAAGGCATTAATATCGTGTTAAAAGGGGATGTGCAGGAGAAGGTGACGGCAGACGGTAAATGGACGGCGGAGGCGTTTTTCAACGTGCTGGACAATGCGGTGAAGTATGGGGATGCGGGCAGCGAAATCGAGATCGAGGCGGTAAAAATGACCAATTATGCGGGGATTGCCGTGAGAAATCAGGGGGCGGCGATCGACGTGGAAGAGTATCATCACCTTTTTAAGCGTTTTTACAGGGGAAAAGGAAACGGGATGACGGAAGGATCCGGTCTTGGGCTGTATCTTGTGCGCAAAATTCTGGAAGCTGAGAGCGGTTATGTTACGGCCGGCAGGACACATGACGGGAGGACGGAATTTGTAATATATGTCCCGCTTGCGTAAATCCACAAAAAAACGATAAGAAAGCGGCAAAAAATGAAATATTGATGGCTAATGTTCGAAATACATGGTAAGATATTCCTTGACAGTACTCGTTTCATCAGGCATAACAGCGGGGCTGGAGGGCTGAACTGTTACAAAAGACAAACAGAGGAGAATGGCATGAAAAGCTTAAGAGGAAAACTTATTTTGGAAACCTGTCTTATTTGTGTGATCTGTCTCGGGATCGCTTCTTTGATCAGTTATGTTAGCACTTCAGGCGAACTGAAGGAAAAGGAGCGGGAGAATTCGGAGTCTCTGGCGAAGACCAGCGCGGAAGAGATCGAGGTCTGGATCAAGGAGCAGGAGGTCTTTCTGGATACGGTGGCGGCCACCATTGAGGTGGAACATAAGACGGAGCAGGAAGCGCTGCTTGCATATCTTAAGGATCTTCTGGAAAATTATAATGAAGACGATATTTTATATGATATTTATTATGTCAGTGCAGGCAATCAGATGGCGGCAGCCAGTGGTTACGTGCCTGAGCCGGATATAGATTTTACCGGGCGGAGCTGGTATGAGGGGGCAATCAGATCAGAAGGCGTTTATTTTGAAGCGCCTTATAAGGATGTGGATTCCGGCAGAATGGTTATCACACTTTCCAGAAAAATCACCACAGGCGACAGGGTGGAAGGCGTTCTTGCCGCGGATATCTTTATCGACACGATCGTGGAGATGGTCAACAAGTGTACGGTGCCGGATAACAGTTATGCCATGCTGTTTGATCATAAGATGGGTCTGGTGGTACATCCGAATGAAGCATTTGGCTATGTGGATGACGAGCCTGTGTATGTGCTGGAACTGCCGGGTAATCCTTATGAAGCGGTTTACGAATCCCTTGCCATGGGAAGCAAGAAAAGCATTGAAGTAGCAGATTATGATGGTGTGGAGCGATCAATCTTTATTGCAGAGGTTCCTGCCTGCAAGTGGGTGCTGGCCGTTGCGGTGGATAAGAGGATTCTGGATGCCAAGGTCGTTACGCTGATTCAGGGATTTGCCGCTGCGGTGGTCATTTCCTTTGTAATCTGTCTTTTCATTGTCAGAGTGACTGCCTCCAGAATCGTGCTGCCTGTCAGGAATCTGGCGGCGGCTGTTGCGGCCAGGGATATCACCAATGAGATTACGGTGTCCAGCCGTGACGAAGTGGGGAGATTATCCAGAGGGTTTAACGATATGATGGCCGGCTTAAGAGAAATTCTGGAAATATCCTCGAACGCCGCGGAGAATATCAGGGAATCTTCGGGAATCCTTAAGAAGATTACGAATGAGGTGATGACCGGTGCGGAGCATGTAAAAGGTGAAATGGTGCATATTTCGGACAGCATGGGTATGCAGAATGAAAGTGTGTCTGAGGGGAGAACGAAACTGGATCTTTTTCAGGAACAGATTGATCAGTTCTATGATCAGTTTCAGGACATGAGGAGTATTGCAGGAGAAGTTAACACGAAGATCGCTGACAGCACCGGAATTGCGGTGGCGATGGAGAAGTCTGCGGATAAATCTACGAACAATATGGGGAAACTGCAGACCGGTATCGAAGGATTGGAGAAGAAATCGCAGGATATCACGGATATTATTTCCACGATCACACAGATCTCTACAAAGACCAATCTGCTGGCGCTCAACGCTTCCATCGAAGCAGCCCGGGCAGGTGAAGCGGGAAAAGGGTTTGTGGTGGTTGCGGATGAAATACGGACACTGGCGGAGCAGACACAGGGTGCGACCGAAAATATCCGGGAGCTGATCGGAGATATTCAGTCTCAAATTGATGAGACTGTGTCTGAGATCGAGGCTGTGACGGATCTGTTCGCGCAGAACGCCAGAATTACGGATAAAGTCAGAAGAGCGTTTGATGAGATAGCAGATTCGATGGCAGATATGGACAGCCGTAATCACATGCTGCATGACGGACTACGGGAGTTTGTGTCAGCCAGAGAGAATATTACAGAGGCATTTGAAAACATACATAAGGATTCGGACCGGTGTCTGGATTATTCGGAACAGGCTATGCAGATTTCTGCGCAGCAGATAGAAACAGTGGCGCAGCTTGAAGCATTTGCCGGCCGTCTGGACAGTCTGGGGGCGGAACTGAATGATAAAGTGAACCTGTTTCACAGCTGACCGGAAACCTGCAAAAGATACCATAAAAAGTGCAATGTGTTCTTAGATACTTTCTATTACAGGAGAATTTGCTATAATGATCCGGGCATAAAAAGGCGGTCCTGACGTTCCAGACAGATACTTTTTATGCCGGAATCTAAAGGATCAAAGTATCGCCAGGAATACTTTGCAAGGAGGAATTTATGGAAGAAATAATCGTACCGGGGCAGCAGGTATCGAAGCTGTGGGATTTTTATGAGGAACTGAATGAGATCGTATACGTGGCCGATCCTGACAGTCATGAACTTGTATATATGAACCGCAGAGCGCGGGAAATATACGGAATCAAAAATCAGGA
The DNA here is from genome assembly GCA_910586615.1 of uncultured Lachnospiraceae bacterium. GTDB lineage: Bacteria > Bacillota > Clostridia > Lachnospirales > Lachnospiraceae > UBA3282. Next base: position 5,958 of record CAJUJP010000075.1, on the reverse strand, counting down.
GGATTTGAAGGGCAGAAAATGCTATGAGCTTCTGTCAGGGAGTTCCGCGCCCTGTGCAGTATGCAACTGTGATAAGATGAGGCCGGGCTTTTTTCTGGAAGAGGTACGGTATGATCCGGTCATCAAGAAGAAGCTGGCGCTGAAAGACACGCTGATCGAAGAAGGCGGCAGAAGATACCGTTTCGAACTTGCGGTGGATCTGGGGGCGTGGGAGCAGCAGAATATCGGTTATGAGGCGAATGAGGTGATGGTCAACGAAGCGCTGAGACTGTCACTCGCGGCGCATACACCGGATCAATCCATAGCTGTCCTGCTGGAGTATCTGGGTCAGGCGCTGACCAGTGAACGGTTTTACATTTTTGAAGAGACAGACAGGAATACGTTTGACAATACATATGAATGGTGCGCCAGCGGTGTCGTACCGCAGAAGGAAAATCTGCAGAATGTTCCTTTTGAAGTGGTGAGTCTCTGGTATCGTGAATTTGCCAGGGGCGAGAATGTGATCATTAAGGATCTTGAGCAGGTTAAAGATGTTGACCGGGTGGTCTATGACTGCCTGAAACCTCAGAATATCCAGTCTCTGGTGGTGAGTCCGCTGGTCAGCGAAGGCAAGATTATCGGTTTTTACGGAGTGGACAATCCGCCCCGGAGATTTCTTGCGCATATCACTACGATGCTGCAGATTCTGGGTCATTTTATTGTGGCTCTGCTGCACAGACGCAACCACGTGCGCCGGCTGGAAGAGTTGTGCTTTCTGGATCAGTTGACAGGAATCGGCAACAGACATGCAGTTCATGACTATGTGAACAGGATCAAACCAGAAGAAAGCATCGGTATCGTATACTGTGATGTGATGGGATTGAAGAAGGAAAATGATACGGAAGGCCATCTGGCCGGTGATAAACTGTTACTCCGTGCCAGTGAATGTCTGAGAAAAATTTTTGAAGGATATGCATTGTTCCGGGTGGGCGGCGATGAATTTCTGGCGGTGTGTACGGGTATGGCAGAGGAGGAGCTTTCAAAAAGGGTGGAGGCCCTTAAATGCAGAATGCGTGAGAAAAATGCGCCCATGGCTATCGGCTGTGTGTGGCGGGCTGATGCAGCAGAGAGCATAGACCGTCTGCTTACGCTGGCCGATGACCGGATGTATGAGGATAAAAGAGTATTGTACGCTACAGAGTTCAGGGAAATGGCGAGGGATTGACACAGCAGAGGAAGCTGTATGCAGGAAACAAGGAGAGCAAAGGGATGGAATACGCGGATCATAAAGCACGATGCGGGTGGGCGAACCCGAAGAATGAACTTTATATAAAATATCATGATGAAGAATGGGGGCAGCCGGTGCATGACGATCACCGGCTGTTTGAGATGTTGATTCTGGAATCTTTTCAGGCGGGGCTTTCCTGGGAATGTGTGCTGAATAAGAGAGAGGCGTTCAGACAGGCTTTTGACGGATTTGATCTGGAAAAGGTGTGCGGCTATGACGAAGAGAAGCTGGAAGCACTCAGACAGGATGAGGGAATCATCCGCAACCGTCTGAAAATCAAAGCGGCGGTGAAAAATGCGCAGGTTTTTCGGGAAATTGCATCTGAATACGGCAGTTTTTCGGAATATCTGTGGGGATACACGAAAGGCGGGATCGTCTATGAGAGCGATAAAGCCAGTTCACCGTTGTCGGATGAGATTTCTAAGGACCTGAAAAAAAGAGGCATGACTTTTGTGGGGACAACCATCATTTATGCCTATCTGCAGGCGGTGGGAGTGATCAATTCCCATGAGGATGGCTGCTTCATGTGTGCCCGGAAGAGTGACGGGTGATAACAGAGTCAGTTTTTTGATCTGCTGTTGCAATTCTTCCGCTTATTCGAGTCCGCGAAGCGGAACTCGCAAAGTTATTTGCGAAGCAAATTACTTTTTGTACAGGTGTGCGGCGGTGCGCTGCCTGCCTCAGCCTGTAGGGTTACACTGTTCTGAAAAAATTAAATTGATAGAAAAAGCAGCGCAGAAATGAGAGAAACTATGAGGAAAAAGGAACTGGCGCTTGAAGTCATAGAGCGCTTGAAGAAGGAATATCCCGATGCGGCATGTTCGCTGGAGTACGACCAGGCATGGAAGCTCCTTGTCAGTGTACGCCTGGCGGCACAGTGCACCGATGCGAGAGTCAATGTGGTAGTGGAGAAACTGTATGAAAAATATCCCGATGTGGCATCCCTTGCGGCGGCTCCGGTGGAGGAAATAGAAAAGATCGTACATCCCTGCGGGCTGGGAAACAGTAAGGCAAGAGATATCAGTGCATGTATGAAGATGCTGCAGGAAGAGTATGCCGGCAGAGTGCCGGATGATTTTGATGCGCTTTTAAAGTTGCCGGGAGTGGGCAGGAAGAGCGCAAATCTTATTATGGGAGATGTGTTCGGTAAGCCTGCAATCGTGACAGATACCCACTGTATCCGCCTGTGTAACAGAATCGGGCTGGTAGACGGGATCAAGGAACCGAAGAAGGTGGAAATGGCGTTGTGGAAAATCATTCCGCCCGAAGAAGGCAGCGATTTCTGCCACAGGCTAGTCTGGCACGGCAGAGAAATCTGCACTGCAAGAACATCACCCTATTGCGAAAAATGCTGCCTGCAGGATATCTGCAAGAAGAAAATATGAGTCCGGAAATCTTTTATGGCATAGGAATGCTGAAAGGCCCGCTGGGGGCGGCATCTCTGGCCAAAACCTTGTGGGTTCTGTAATAGGTAGGAGTACAGCCCAGAAACTTCTTAAATAATTTATTGAAATAGCTTGTATTATTAAATCCCACGGATAATGCCAGGTCGGCGATCGACATAGGCTCGTCGGGATGCTCCATCATTTTCTTGGTAGCCTCGAAAATGCGGTATTTCATCAAATATTCAAAAGGTGTCATCTGCAGCGTGCGCGCAAAACAGCGGCAGCATTCACTTTTGCTGATATGTACGCTGTCTGCAATCTCGTCTAAGGAAAGCGGTTCCGCATGGTGAAGCCTGATGTAGAGCATGGCCTGCTTGACCCGCTGCTCATCTAATGAGACGTGAGGCGGCGGTGCGGTGCCTGTCTTCGGGAGTTTGCTGATCAGTTCCGACCAGAAACGGCACAAGTGCCCCTTTGCGGCAATCTCGTAACCGAAAGGCTTCATCATATTGACAGCAATCGTATCATTGATGGCGTCCATCATGCGTTCATGCCAGCTGTCTTTTTCATCCAGTACTAACATCTTAAATAAGCAGAAATTCTGTACAGGCAGAAGAAACTGTGTCTGCAGGTAGCTGTTCTTGTGTCCGAACAGGAAATCCGGGTGGAACACAAGGGAGTAAAAAGTACAATTGTTCTGGTCAATGGACTGGATCGAGTGCATGACACTCTGATTGATGATGATTCCCTGGCCGGGCTGTAATGTGCAGGTGTCATCATCGGTAGCTATCTGGGCGATGCCGGTATTGATGATGAGAATCTCCATCTCCTCGTGCCAGTGCCAGCGGATTCTGTTCATATATGACTGGCTTAAGTCCAGATAATATACGCTGACGGGATAATCCAGAGTTCCGAAATCTTTTTGCTCATAGAGATTGGTATATGTTTTGAGCATCTCCTCCTTGGAAGATGATCGGGAGGAACGGTCCGCGGCGGTCAAATTTGTGCCGGACAGTTCATTTATGTTTGTATGCACGGTGTTGGTGTCTTTTGGTGTAGTGGTATGCATGATGCATCTCCGTTTTTCTGTAGTGTTATGATCTGTATGTCAGCGTGAGAGCGATTCAAAGCGTCCCGTAAAATGCAGACAAAATTATGAAAAGCCGTATCCGGCCGTATTGCATAACTTACAAAATATCTTAGCATGAACCGGGAAGAGAGTCAAAGCATGTTTTGGTTTATTTTTATATTTTGTTGCCAAATGATGAACGATATAAGGCAATTTTTTCCAGGTATTCAGATTGTGAAGGGAAGACGGTAAAAGAGCTTTGTGCTTTTTGATGCGGCATCCATAAGAGGTGTAGAACTTTCTACTTAAGCAGTATTGCAGGCAGACTTGCAATATGCATGTGGTGTACTGTGAAAGCATGAACATCCGCAATAGACTGAAATAATATATATGGAATATAAATAGAAAAGAGACGGCAATGGATTCCCAGAAAAATGAAAATTTACTGAATCTGGCACTGGACACGCCGGAGGCGGAGCGTGAGCGGTCGCTGGAATTGAATGTAGGTTATGATACGGCAGAGAAGACATGGGAAGTGATCGTAAAATACCATGGTTCTTTGGAAAGACTTGCGGCAGGAAATATTATGGTGGAGGAACTGATCGCCGGGTATGCGATCCTGACGGTGCCTGAATCCGAAATGGCTGTCCTGGCCGAAACAGAACAGATTGAATATGTAGAAAAGCCGAAAAGGCTTTTTTTCTCTGATCTGACAGGCAGTACGGCGGCATGTTATGCACCGGGAAGCAGGATATATGAAAATCTGACGGGTAAAGGGGTGCTGGTGGCGGTCATTGACTCCGGCATCAGCTACTGGAATGAAGATTTTCGCAATGCAGACGGTACTTCAAGAATACGGTATCTGTGGGATCAGGTGCTGGACAGGGAATTTGACAGCGCACAGATCAATGAAGCGCTGTCCGCCGGCAGCCGACAACAGGCGGAGATGCTTGTTCCAAGCATTGATACGACAGGCCATGGAACTGCGGTGGCGGGAATAGCCGCCGGCGGCGGTGGTGCGGCAGGGGCAGCTTATGCAGGCATTGCCAGGGAAAGCGAATTGCTGGTGGTGCGGCTGGGAACACCAAGAGCAGAATCTTTTCCCAGAACAACGGAGCTGATGCGTGCGCTAACTTATGTGGTCAACAAAGCTGTGGAATTGCAGATGCCGGTAGCCGTTAATCTAAGCTTCGGAAATACTTACGGTGCACATAACGGAACTTCTCTGCTGGAAAGGTTTCTGGATAATGCGGCAGAAATCGGACGAACCGTGATCTGCGTGGGCAGCGGAAACGAAGGAGCCTCCGGCGGGCATGTGGGCGGCAGTGTGGCAGTGACCGGAAGAGGCGGACAGCATGGTGTGGCGGCGGGCGCGCGAAGCAGCGGGACATCGGAAACAGTGCGAAATGTGACAGGATCAGGCATGACGGATGAGTTTTTACCGGAAAGTCAGTATGCAGGGGGATTGACTAATATAGTCGGTACAGTTGACAGAGTTGTCACACAGAATATGACACGTGTGGAACTGGTTGTGGGAGACTACGAAACAGGCATAAATATCCAGCTTTGGAAGGAATATACCGACCGGTATACGGTAATTCTTATAGCGCCCTCAGGAGACTCAGTGCTTGTGGATACTGACCGGCCCGGTAAACAGACATACCGGCTGGGACAGACGGAGATCCTTCTATATAACGGAGAACCGGCACCCTATCTCACCAGCCAGGAAATCTATTTCGACCTTCTTCCGGCGGCGGGCAGCCGGTATGTGGACAGCGGCATCTGGACCTTTTTACTGGAACCCGTCAGGACGATCACCGGAAATTATACCTTTTATCTGCCTTCTGGTACGGTGAGGAGCGCCCGGACACGTTTTGTCCGTCCGACACCGGATGTGACGCTTACGATTCCCTCCACCGCATCCAAGGTGATCACGGTGGGAGCATACGATCCTGTTTATGAAGCCTACGCAGATTTTTCCGGCAGAGGCTATCTGTATCAGGAACAGGTCAACAGCCGTACTTCAGATTCTTTTGTAAAGCCGGATCTGGTGGCGCCGGGGGTGGGCATCATTGCACCAGACCGGGACGGCGGGTACGGGCCGGTGACGGGAACTTCCTTTGCAACGCCCTTTGTGACGGGGGCGGCGGCGCTGTTGATGCAGTGGGGGATTGTGATGGGGAATGATCCGTATCTGTATGGGGAGAAGGTGAAGGCATATTTAAGAAGAGGGGCGA
>CAJUJP010000074.1:1509-12737 GCA_910586615.1 uncultured Lachnospiraceae bacterium | reverse complement strand
TGTAAAGCGTCCAGCCCTCGCCCCAATTCTCAGGCTCGTCCTCCGTGCCGTCTGTCTCGTCTGTAATATAATCCGCCCACTCTGTCCATGTAGCTTTATATATCTCCGCAGTTCCCTTAGGCACCTTTATGCCTTTCGTACCATCTGTCTCGAACTTACAGGATCCAAATACATTCCCGTCAATTGCTGCCGGAATCTCCCCGAGCATGGTCACGCTTTCCAGACTCCTGCAAAACCTAAACGCGCTTGCCCCTATGGTTGTCACACTTTCCGGGATCGTTATGTTCGTTAAACTTCCACTGCCGGTAAATGCATGGTCTTCTATCTTTGTCACGCTGGACGGAATCGTAATATCTGTCAGCGATGATTCCGCCAATGCATTCCACTTTATAAACGTCACACCGTCCAGCAGTTCTACCGTTTTTATTTTCTTCTTATTATCAGAGTGGTTTTCATCACCCTCCCAGTTCTCCATCCCGATATCCGACGCAATCGTCAGCTTTCCATCTTTGTCAAGCGTCCAGTCTGTACCGGAAGCAAGGAACTCGTCCTCCGTGCCGTCTGTCCCGTCCGTAATATAGTCCGCCCACTTTGTCCATGCCTCTTTATAGGCTTTGGCTGTCCCCTCCGGAACTTTTATGCCCTTTACCTTGTTTGACACAAAATAGCAACGTTGAAAAACATCAGTCGGATCCGACAGCGTTGGCGGTGTATCTCCCTGCATGATTACACTCTCCAGATTCGTGCACTCCCGGAACGCAATCTCCCCTATCTGTGTCAGTCCGGCCGGGAGTGTGATCTCCTTTAAACCAGTGCAGTTGGCAAATGCACGCTTATTTATTTTTGTCACGCCCCCCAGACCCGTTATAGACTCCAAACTGGAGCAGTCCTCAAACACAGACTCGCCTATGACTGTTACACTGTCCGGAATCTCTATCGATGTCAGGTTTGTGCACAGCCAGAACGCACTGCTTCTTATGTCTGTCACACTATCCGGAATTGTTACTCCTGTCAATTGGCTGCAACCGGCAAACGAATAATTATGTATAGATCCCACGCCGGATTTGATCTCTACCGTTTTTATATCGTTCACATAGGCATTTGTTCCCATGCTGTTAAAATCGGCCCATTTTATTATTCCATTCTGCGTCTCGATCGTCAGCTTACCGTCAGTGTCCAACATCCAGCCCTCGCCGGAAACGAGCTCTCCCGCCTGTGCCGCAACATCTGCCGTCCCCATCACCTGCCGCTTCGCTGCCGTTCCATCCAGCTGCTGATCGTTGCTGCTGGTATCCTCTTCATCTTCTGCCGCCTGCTGTTTCTGCCCAGACTCACCGTCCTGCCCTTCGGGCACGGGGCTTTCCGCCGGTTTCTTCGTTTCCCCGGCTTCTTCCGTATCTCCATCGCCGGGTTGCTCTACCGCAGAATCTGCTCCGGTTTCTTCACCGCCCGCTTCTGCTCCGCTCTCTTCCTCCGTCACCGTATTCCCGCTGACGCTTTCCTCTGCCGCGTTATACCCCCCCCCGGCATTTTCCTGCGCCAGAGCGGTTAAGGGATACGCATCCAATGCCATCCCCGCAGCCAGCACCACCGAGAGCAGCAGCGCCATCGTTCTCTGCAACAGGTTTCCTTTCTTTTTTCTCATAGTAATGATTCCTCCATTCCGCACAGCCTCCCGTGCCTGTTTTTTTACATAATTATTATTTATCAAACGCATGGCTTAATAACAATCCCCTCGGAATACTTCGCACCTTTTTTGGTACGGTTTGCAGTTTTGCAGATATACACCACCTTACTCATTCTGGCAGTAATATTCAAAATACTGCTCCCGCAGACAGCCATAAGCCCCCTTTGGCAGATAAATCTTCTGCCCGGTGTCCAGAATGATCTCCTGAGCCGTCAAACTGTCTATATGATCCAAACTGATGATATAAGACACACCAACCCGGACAAACTCCCGATAGCCGGAAAGCATCTCATAAAGCTTCGTCAAAGTCATGCGAAGCAGATATTTTCCGCCCTCCGCAAGATACACGCATTGCGCTTTCCCCTGTGCTTCGCAGTATATGATATCCTTCACTGCCACCCTCACGATTTTTCCTTCGATCTTAAGCAAAATATACTTCTTACGTTCCTCTTCCGCCTCCGCTGCAAATCTGTCCAAAACGGCGGTAATTTTATCCTCCGCGACCGGCTTGATCAGATACTGTGACGCTTCCACATCAAATGCTTCCAGCGCATACTCCCTGGATGTGGTCAGAAAAAAAATCTTTGATTTGTTTCCCATCTCACGGAGCTTTTTCGCCGCCTCTATTCCATGGCAGACAGGCATCTCTTCACGGTCCGGCATGAAAATATCCATAAAGATCAAATCTGGTGCATAATTCCTTTCTTCCACCATGTAAAGCAGTTCTCCCGCGCTTTCAAACCGCTCGATCATAAAATCCAGTTCGGGGTGCTTTTTCTCATAGGCGCTCAATAATTCCTCAGTCTTGTCCAGCTCTGTTGTCTCATCATCACAGAGCGCTATCAGGTACGTCATCTTTCCTCCGTTCTGAGGTTTTTGTTCCTCATTCTTTTCGTTTCTGAATCTACATTCATGATCAATCTGACTACAAACACGCCCTGATCATTTTTAAAATCATATTCTCCGGCATACTTATCAGCCGTTCTGGTAATGCTCGAAACACCGACGCCGCCTGTGAACTCCGTTCCCGGCTGTCCGCCCTTCAACTCGGTTCCCATTTTACATGTATTTCTGCAGGAAATGATCAGCTTGTTCTTTCTTTTCTTGAGCATCAGATGAATAAAACATTCCCGCCCGTCCGGCTGTTTCATCACTTCCATACATGCATAGATGGCGTTTTCATAGACATTGGCCAGAATTGCCACCAGATCAATGCTGGGTATCGCAAGGTTCCTGCCCAGTTCCACATCAAGCGTGACCTTGATCCGTTCACTCCTTGCCTTTCTGGTATAGGCCGACAGGATATTGTTGACCGCAGTATTGGCACATATCATTTCCGGTATGCCCTGATCGGTTTCCCTGTCATACTCCCGCAGATACTGCAATAATTCCTCCTGCTGTCCTCTGCGCACATACTCCGCCATAACCGCATTATGATGCCTGATATCATGCCGAAGCCGCCTGCCCGAATCCACGGACTCTTCCAGAATCTCCAGCTGACGCTCCAAAAGTCTGTAATTCATCTGAATCAACTGGTTTTCTCTCTCATACTCTTTCTCTTTCCCGACATGCAGATAGAACCGGAATACAAGGAGCTGCAGCGTCCCCGTCAAAAAGAAATTTGTCAGAACCTGATAAAGCCGCTGAGGCGTCATCTCCCTGTTCAGAGTCGGATTTAAGATATAGCCGATTCCAAGCAAAACACAGATGATCATAAGGGCTATGCTGAAATGATCTGCCTCCTTCTCCACATAATCGCCATACCCCTGCATGGATTTCTTGACATATTTGTCAAGCAGAAACGCAATGATCAGAATCAGCAGAATGCGAGAGACAATATCCGCCCATACATTGCGGTGAAAGAAAATAATGGAAATTTCCAATCCGCCGACCACAAATGCCGACATCAGATAAAAGATCAGCGCCAGCTTATAGAGTGTCAGATAAACGGAGTCTCTGTTCATGAAAACCGCAAAAACCGCAAAGCACATATACATCGTAAATGCGACCATCCGCACGCAGCTTTCCCAGTCCGCCACATACCAGACACAGGCCATCAGAATCAGCGCCGCGCTGAAACACCCGTAGCAGACCAGCGTTTTTTTTCTGCCGAATCGTGATTTCGAAATTATAAAGAACAACACCACCACACCCGCCAGGCTGATGGCAAACCGGATAAACGCTATGTATACAGAACCGCCTAACATATTTTATCCCGCCTTTCCTGCATGACTTATACTGCACATCTGATCGGATCTATGCTGTTTCATATGTAATCCTCTCCATTTTTAACTTAATCCGGAATTTTCATAGCATTATTCTACAATATTTTTAAGCTAAAAAAAGCTTCATGGGGCGATTGTTACCTGACGTTTATTTTCGCGCTCATTTTCGGTATGAAAAGTGCTATTCGGGGGATATTTTTATGCTATACTAAATTAAAAATCTTCGATTTTTAATTGCGAGATTTGTGCTGGCGCACAGGTTCACGGTCTGAACCGTGATGAAGAGTGGGGATGGATATGTACAGGGTTTTAATGGTGGACGATGATCCGATGATATTAAGAGATAACAAGACATATTTCGACGCGGTCGGATACGAGGTTGTCTGTGCGGATACTGCACAGGCGGCGGAAAAGATCATTTTATCTAATACGCTTGACTGCGTCGTTCTGGACGTTGACCTGCCTGATATGAGCGGCTTTGTATTGTGTGAGAAAATCCGCTCAAAGACAGGGCTTCCCATTGTTTTTCTTTCCGGCTATACAGAAGAGGAAAACCGTATCCGGGGCTTATCTGTGGGCGGAGATGATTATGTATGCAAACCTTACAGTTTAAGAGAACTGGAACTGCGGGTACAGGCCCGCATCCGTTCCGGCAGAGCCGCCACCCCGCCCCGGACGCTTACTTACGGTTTACTCTCTATCTTTCCTTCTTCCTGCAGTGTAAGTTATAAAACATACTCTGTAGATTTTTCGTCTTACGAATTTGATGTGTTGTATTTTCTTGCAAGACATCCTAATGAAATATATACGCCGGAGCAGATCTATGATTCAGTGTGGAAGACGCCAATCAACAAGGGGCAGAAATCTCTGCAGGTTATTATGGGGCGCATCCGCAAGAAACTCTATGAGATCCGCCCTGATCACGATTATATTCAGACAAAGCGTTACAAGGGGTATCTTTTCGTGCCGGATCCGAAATCAAACTGACCGCCGCCTGCGGGACCGAACACCAAAACAAACGATTCCGGCAGCAACTGCCAGCAGCACAAAACCTGCTGCACACACGATCATGCCATCACGGATACCTAAGCGCATTTCCTGTCCATTCATCCGGGACTGATAAGCGCTGTTTTTTCCATATGCGGATGCAGCAGCGAAAACCTCCTGCGCCGTTCCGGTGTTCGGGAGTGCCCCAGATTGCAGTCGTTCTGTCCTTGTGTCCGGGTGCTCTGCAGACTGCGGCTGTTCTGTCCCGGTGTCCGGGCGCTCTGCAGACTGCGGCTGTTCTGTTCCGGTATTCGGACCCACCGCAGATTGTGGTTGTCCCGCTCTCTGCTCTGCATGTAACGACTGTACGGCGCCTGCCGCAGCCAAACCGGTATTGCCGTCACTGCTTTTTGTCTGATCTGTATTTGACGAAGCCCCTGATCCGGCATCCCCCGGTTCAGTATTTGAGCCTGTATTCCGGTCTGCATTTTGAACCGGCTGTTCTGTCGAAGGCGTATCGCCGGCATTCTGCGGCGGATCATTTTCCTGCGGCGGACCGGGTGGATCTACAATAGAAGTTCCTCCGCCTCTGCTGCCGCCTATATCTTCCGCACATTCCAGATTGCCTGCCGCATAACAGAGAACATTGGAAAAGTATTCGGTGCCGTTGTGATTCCATCGCAGACGAATATATATGTCAGAGTTTACCGCCGTACCGAACTGTCCCGGCTGAACAATGATCGTAAAGGAATCAGCAGTATCCGTCACAAATTTTTCTTCATCCGTGAACCAGTTTTCTCCGTTGAAAGAATACTCCGACACTACCGTAATCGGCAAGGCATCCTCCGGTTTTGTATACCAGCCCGAAAACATATATATACTGCCTTTTAACGATGCCCTCACTTCTGTAAAAGTCAGAGGGTAGTCATTATACACCACCGTGCACGACACCGGTTCGGCATACGCCGCCTGTAAAAAGGAACCCTGTACCTGAAAACGCCGCCTTTGCTCCTGCTGCTTTTCTGTTCCCGCAAGGTTCCAGGTAACCGGAACCGGCTCACTATGGCTGACCTGCCCCTGACGGTTAACCGTACACTCAATGCTCGTCGGAAGCACATCGTGCAGCGTCTGATTTTTTTCCACGACGACGCAGACGGAATCAGTCTTCTGATCCACCACAAACGGAGTCTCCGCATAATGGATGCTTCCCGCTATATGACAGTCAGCAATTACCAGCCCGGCGCCTTCCTCCTGCCATAATGCACCCTGTCCGCTTTCCACCGCAATACCCTGCATGGAAAGCATACCTTTTTCAGCCACACAAAATATGCCCTTGCCATCCGGCTGTCCCGAAAAAGTAAGATGATGATCACTCAGAAACTCGATCTCTCCGGTTATGGTAATTGTATATTGATCCGTATCAACCACAACCGGAGGCATATTCATACCAGACGGACAAAAACTGTAGTCCCCGTCCAGAATCACGTGATCTGCCAGCTTTACAGTCCCTCCTGTGTTCTTGTGCGATTCAAGCCACCGGATCAAATCTGTACCGTTGGATACGGAATCCGGCACCGGTTCAGATTCAATATCCTGCTGCAAGGCAGGTGTGATCATTTGTTCAGGAATCATCTCCTCGATGGGCTCCATGTTTTTCACCGGTTCTGACTCTGTGGCAGACTCTATGCTTTCTTCCGGAACCTGCTCTGCATCATTTTCCGGAATCTCTTCCACCTCCGGATCCGGCTCTGCAGCGTGCTCTGTGACCTGTTCCGGCTCCACTGCGGGAAAGACGCTTTGCTCAAATTCTGTATTTGGTTCTGCTTCCAATGCAGCCGCTGACCCGCCCCTGTAAAATAGCAGTACAATGGCCACCGCCGCTGCAAAAATGTATTTATGTTTATTTCTCATATCGTCCCCGTATGTATCACAATCCTGCCTGTGATACTGCTTAATGATACACAGTTGAAAAAATTTGCTTTTTCAATCTGATATTTCTTTACTGCAACAATTACCTTTGATCGTTATCCGCCAGAGGAGGATCTGTTATCATGAAAAAGAACCTGTTTTCCAAATTTACACTTAAAATGCTTCTGATAACCGCAGTTGCAATGCTCTTAAGCCTGCTTGGACTGCTGGCGGTTACCCGATACGATAATAAATATATAACAAAGGCGGTTCTTACACAAGACCATCTTTGCGTAATTCCAGAAAAAGGTTATTGTTCTCTTGTGGACGGCTGGGAGTTTTACCCGGATGTTCTGCTTTCACCAGAAGATTTTGCAGATCAGACACAGCCTTATTACACCACATGGGCCGGGGAATATCCAAACCTCGCTTTATTCCACGAAAACAAAATTCCCTACGGAGTCTCAACATGGCGTCTGCACCTTACCGGAAACGGTAATGTCCAGCTCTATCTGCAGGAGCCTCTCTGCACCGCCAAAGTCTATGCCGATAGCTTGTACCTTGGCGAAACCGGCGTTGTATCTCCCGGCAGTTATACCCCCCTGATCAAAGACACCGTTTATTCCTTCTATCTTGACGGAAATGCAGATCTGATCATACAGACTGCCAATTATTCCCATTATTATGGTGGACTCTGGTACGCACCCGTGATCGGAGACGCGGACAGTGTGACTCATCTCATTGGCGCCCGTATGTTCATCTATGGGCTGCTGTTTTTTTCATCCCTCACACTTTCTTTATTCTGCCTTGTCCTTTGGGAGCGCAGAGAAAACGGCAGCCGGGCTGTCACATTCTATTTCGGTATGTTAAGCCTGTCTTTTGCCGTGCGGATCTGCTATCCCTTCTTAAGACTGTTTGGCGTACCGCTTGTGCGCACACTCTATGCAATCGAAGATGCTGCCGCTATATCCGGCCTTTACTTTTCGTTGCAGATCACTCTTCTGCTGTTTGTGACGGACGGTTTGAAAAGGCTGCAAAAAACGCTGCGCATTCTTTCTCTGTGCAGCTGCGGCATTGTTGTCGTCGTGCCCGTGTTTGTACTTCCTGTCTTTCCAGGCCTGCTCCTGTGGTACGGGCCGTTCGTTTCATGGTATAAAGCAGGCATGGCGTTCCTGCTGATCAGCCTGACCGTCTATGGCGCTCTTGCAGGACTGCGGCACATCGGAATCATTCTTGCCGCCGCTTCCGCAAACGGCATCTGCCTGTTTTACAGTGTTGTGTCAATCGGCGTCTATGAGCCCTTTGCCGGCGCATATCCTGAAGAATACGGCGCGTTTTGCATGGTAATCGCATTTGCCGTACTGATGGTACGGCGCAGTCGGGAAATGACATTGGAAAACACACGACTGAATCTGCATCTGCAGGAAGAAGTCGAAGAAAAAACAAAACATCTGCGCAAGCTGCTCACAGAGAGAGGACAGCTCATCGCAGAATTGGGACATGATATGAAGTCGCCTCTGACCTCTCTCTCCAATATGGCGCAGATCATACGGTTAAACGACATTATGCTGGATGCGGACACCCACAGAAGAATGCTTCATATAGAAGAACAGTGCAGCCTTTTATCCGAGCGGCTGAAATCCATTCAGGAAGTTGCAGCACAGACAAGCTCTCCCGTCAAAATGGAGCCCATGCTGCTCAATACGTTCCTTTCGGATTTTTATCACAACTGCCGCCCGATCATAGAACTTTACGGGCCAAACTTTCTTGAAGATATCACCCCGCGCCCCTGCCGCATTATGGGAAATGCGGAACAGCTTTTCCGTGCGCTGGAAAACCTCCTGTACAACGCCGCCGACTTTACACCGCCGGAGGGCAAAGTGACCCTTTCTCTCACGTCGGATGATGACTTCGCCTACATCGCTGTTGCCGATACCGGCAGCGGCATACCGGAAAAAGATCTCCCGAACATTTTCCACCGTTCCTACACCACCCGCAGCGGCAAAGGCGGACAGGGACTGGGGCTTGCCATCACCCGCACCATTGTTTTGGAGCACGCAGGACGGATAGAAGTAACTTCCAAAGAAGGCGCGGGAACAACGTTTACAATCTGCATTCCCGTACTGGACGAGGATAAGCAGTTCTGAACATATTAATTTTGGATTTTTGTAAGTTTTTCAGTGCTGGTTCAAGCAATCATGAAAACTTTTGTCGATATTCTAAAAAGTTTTCACTTTCTTCTGTGCAAAAATCTCTTTAAGCGATTCCGTGTACGGCGCTCTCGCGATGCCATACTCCGTCACGATACCTGCGATCAGATCGTGATCCGTCACATCGAATGCCGGATTAAACACCTTAACACCGGCAGGCGCCATAGGTTTCTCGTACCACATATCTGTCACCTCATGGGCCGGCCGCTGTTCGATCGTGATATCCGCACCGGTGGCCGTACTCATGTCGATGGTGGAAGTAGGTGCACAAATATACACCGGTACATTGTACCGCTTTGCCACCGTCGCCACTACGGACGTGCCGATCTTATTCGCCGTATCCCCGTTGGCCGCCACCCGGTCACAGCCCACAAACACCGCGTTGACCCATCCGTTACGCATGACCGTGGCGGACATGTTGTCACAGATCAGCGTCACATCTACCCCGGAAGCGTGCAGCTCATATGAAGTCAGCCGCGCTCCCTGTAATAAAGGTCTGGTCTCATCCGCAAAAACACGGAAATTGTACCCCCGCTCCTGTCCCAGATAGATCGGTGCCGTAGCAGTCCCGTATCTGCAGGTGGCAAGCTGTCC
The DNA here is from genome assembly GCA_910586615.1 of uncultured Lachnospiraceae bacterium. Lineage (GTDB taxonomy): Bacteria > Bacillota > Clostridia > Lachnospirales > Lachnospiraceae > UBA3282. The sequence continues at coordinate 3,126 of CAJUJP010000074.1, read as the reverse complement.
CGCATTGCAATGAGTCAGAATGCCGTCTCCGGGCTTCACCAGCGTCAGCCCGTACTCGCCGATAGCCTTACACACACGGATATCCTCTTCCTTCATGGCAATTGCTTCCGCCCTGAGCTTCTGCTTGATCTCAGCCACGGGCAAATTCTGACTCGCAACACATACCTGTTCCATCCTGTTTAACGCCCAGGATAAATTAACCGCTGTAGGCCTTGCCGAGTTCAAATAGTCCTTTTTCTTACAAAATTCCCTGTAAAACACATCATAGTCCCGGGTTTCAATCCCTTTCGCCAGAAGATATATCCCAAATGCCGCCGCCACACCAATGGCGGGCGCGCCGCGTACCTTCAGAAGATAAATTGCATCCCATATTTCCTCACCGGTATGCAGGCTGATCAGTTCCGTACTTCCCGGCAGTTTAGTCTGATCCAGAATTACAAGTGCGCTGTTTTCATCATCCAGCGCTACCGTCTCGTATTCCATAATGTTCTTTTTCTGATCTGTACTGTCCATATTCGTATTCTCCATTCCTCATTCCGCCAGTGCAGTTAAAACAAACTCGTCTGGTTTAACTGCCTTGCCAGGATTTCTATTGCTGCAGATTTATTGTCTGATTGTCATTGTTTGATATCCCATGATCTGTCTCTCTCTTTGCCTGATATTCCATGATCTGTCTCTCTTTGCCTGATATCTCATGACTTGACTCTCATTACCTGATATCTTATTACTTAACTCTCATTGCCTGATTTTCATTACGTGATATCTTATGATCTGATTTTCACATTTTTTAAAATCCATGTTTACATTTTAATCTCTTTTTACTCTTTATAAAAGGAAAACTTTTTTGTTTTAGTATTTACTTAAAACATTGCCAATGCTGCTCTAATGCATTATAGAGTGCCTCCCGCATTGCTTCTTTTGGAAAAAGATATGTTTCTACTCTGGTTAAATTGTCATAAGCCCTCACAAAAAAAGGTTAAACTGGAAGTTATTTTATAGAACACTGACTAATATAACTATAATAATTACAAAAATAATATTAAATATCCATGTCCACTTATTACCTAAATTCAATGTATAGCCAAACCCGCTTCGCGGTCTCTTGATCATCACTCTTTTATCTTCTCTGTTGAAATATAGTCTTCCAGTTAACCAGCCATCCTCTCTATTGCTTGATTTCATAAAGTTCTCCTTTGCAACTTCTGATTTACACACTTGATTCTAAAATATTTGCCTGTTACCTGCAATGGATATTTTATAAACCCATCTTACCATAAGCCCATTTTCAGCGGGTTACAATTCCGAAAACAAAGTTTTTTTCTGTCAATTATGACCCTAAAAAATTTTTAAATTCTTTTATTTTTTGTGTTTACTTTTTTGAATTTGATGACTCTTTATTATTTGGAGGTTTTTTTCTTTTCTGCCGGATACTTTATGTACATCTCCATTGCTCATTTTTCCTGTACAGATTCCTTAATTTTTGCTGCTGAAAAAATTTTAAAATTTTTTTTATTTTTTGTGTTTACTTTTTTGAGTTTGATGACTCTTTATTATTTGGAGGGTTTTTTCTTTTCTGCCGGATACTTTATGTACATCTCCATTGCTCATTTTTCCTGT
>CAJUJP010000074.1:0-1409 GCA_910586615.1 uncultured Lachnospiraceae bacterium | reverse complement strand
ACGGATTTCTTTTTTTGCTGTTCAAAAATTTTTATATTTTTTATTGATTTTATAGCAGAAAATCTTCTTATAAGCCCGTAAGTTTTTATAGCTTCTTGCAGGAATGGCTTAAAATAAGGGTTTTCCGCTTTCTGCCGCATGTGAACGCCGGCGGCACAGTCCGGGCAGCATTTTGCCCGGAAAACTCACTATTTCCACGCTCTCGGAACTGTAGTAGAATGAAAGAAGCAGAATGGAAAATCATAATTTTGAGATTAGATCAATTACAATGGACAATGTGAAACGAGGGATATATTATGAATGTGATTTTAGATAAAGTTAAAAGCATTATGGAACAGAACAGGGAACAGTATTTGCCGCAGGTAAAATCCAGCGATTTGGAAGAAAACGGGGCGGTCTATTTTATGAATAGCAAGGATGGCACCGAATTTGAATGGTACGTCAATGGTAAGCTGCCGCCTTTTATGATGTTTTATGATGATGAAGCCAAAATGGGCGCTGTAAAGCTCCTGTTTTATCGGGATGGAACAGTGCAGGTGTTTGTTTATGACAACACCGGAAAAAATATGTGCAAAGAAGTAAACACTCGTATTGAGTGCAGAGAGGAAGAATTGTTGGATTTGGCTGTGCTTTTGAGGCATCAGGCAGAGGACAGCGGCAAATGGAACGCAAATATTGAAAGTCTCTGCACCGATACACTTGTCAGTGACGAAATGAGGAATAGTTTTTTGAATCATGAAAATCGGTATGATGAAATCCAAAAAATACGCACACTTTTGAATCAAGGCGCACTTGTTTCCAGGCGAATTGTAGAGGAAGGCTGGAAAGTCGGTTTTATGTACAGACGCAAGCCAAACAATCCGGCAGACAGCGGATGGACATTTTTTGCAGGAAATGAAGACGAACACTATAATTCAGATGTGAAAAACATTATGTTGATGCCGCTCGGCATAGTATGTCATGATTTGGACAGCGATGTTTATAAATATATGACTGCCCCAGTAGGAACTGAATTTATTCGTATATCAGAAACGGCGTTTGAAGTTGATATGAAAAATAAAGCCATTTTCCTTGTGAAAAGATAATTGTGGCAGAAGAAAATAAATTTGATCGTGCTGGCTGAAAAATGATATTTATGAAGAGAGACAGGATGAAAAATTCCCATTTATCGAGTAGGGAGAGCATGGAACTATCCATACACGAACGATTAAAAGACCGGCGGGAAGCACACATCATATTTAGCCATAATTCAGTACTTTTATTGACATTGATGGAAAATAAATCTATAATAATAAACGGCAACTAAATAGAAAGAATGTCTTCAAGGCAGGGTGAAATTCCCGATCGGCGGTAGAGTCCGCGAGCGTGTAAATGCTGATTTGGTGAAAATCCAAAACCGACAGTATAGT
>CAJUJP010000073.1 GCA_910586615.1 uncultured Lachnospiraceae bacterium | reverse complement strand
AGTTCATTGCTGTAATGTTGTGCTGTACTACCATATTATATTCCTCCTTGAATTTGATACGGCTTCCTTGCCGTGTTGCTATATGTAACGGTTTCGATGGCTCGTACGCTGCCCCGATCCCGTTACTGTCAAACCGCAATTTTATTGCTTATATTATATATCGGTGCTTTTTACTTTTCCTTAACAATATATTTGTCATCTTTGTTTTTATTTTTAAACATATTTTTTAGCTTCTGCTTTTCCGGCTGCCTGTTTTGCAATTTTCCAGGATGTTTCCAGTGCTTTATCACGCAGAAAGAAATAAAAACCAAGTTTTCTCAAAAAAGCCAAGCCATACAATCAACGGACTTAAATGTTCTGTCCCTTCTCCAAAAACAAGCACTGCGCACTTACAAGATTCGCTTCGCCAATATGAATGAACAGAAACATTTAAAGAGGCCGACCTATGCCAACCTCTTTAAATGTTTCTCTTTTTCATATCTGAAATACAAATCTATGCATATAATCGTCAAACACTACTCCGTACTCAGACTGCAATATTATCCAAGCAGTGACAGTGCCAGCTGCTGGGACTGATTCGCCTGTGACAGCATGGAAGTTCCCGCCTGCTGCAAGATACTGTTATTCGAGTAGGTAACCATCTCCGTAGCAATATCCGTATCACGAATCTCAGACTCCGCAGATGCCGTATTCTCTGTAATGTTATCCAGATTCCTGATCGCATACTCAAGTCTGTTCTGAATTGCACCGAGATCAGATCTCTGTTTTGACACATCCTGAAGTGCGCTTCTGGAAAAAGCATTCAATGCCGCGAAATCTGCCGCCGTTGCTGCCGAATTCAGATCTACGCCGGCCGGAACCGCTGTAAGTGTAATGCTGTCTTTGATGTCTGTATCAACCACACCATCCAGATCAAAAGTATAGAACTTCGCCAGCATGGCCTCATTAAATGTATTGGTGTCACCCTCTGCATATACATAATCCGTATCAGTGGTCTGCGCATCTACGTTCGCAGTGCCGAATTTTACGGCTTTGCTGACTGCATTAGCAATCAATTCATTGGTATTCATATTCTTAATGGTCATGCCTACATGCTGTCCTGCCTCAGCACTGACCTGAAGACCTTTATTTGAAAAAGAACCATCTAATAATTTCTGCTCATTGAAGGTAGTAGTACTCTGTACACGATCGATTTCGCTCATCAGCTGCTTTACTTCCTGCTGGATGTACTGACGATCCGTGGATGTCAATGTACCGTTCTCACCCTTTACTGCCAGCTCATTCATTCTCTGAAGCATATCCTGTACTTCATTCAATGCACCCTCAGCCGTCTGTACACAGGAGATACCGTCCTGCGCATTAGCTGATGCCTGTGTAAGTCCTCTCACCTGGCGTCTCATCTTTTCGGAAATTGCCAGTCCTGCCGCATCATCTGCTGCACGATTGATTTTGTACCCGGAAGATAATTTCTCTGTCGACTTTGCCTGCTTTTTTGTTGTAATGCCAAGCATTCTGCTAGAATTCATTGCTAAAAGATTATGTTCGATTATCATACTGCGTTCCTCCTTGAATCCATACGGCATCCATGCCGCTTCTTAACTATTCCTCTGCAATGGTTCTGTAAGTTCGTACGTTAACTTTTAACCCATTCCCCTTTGTCTGAACCTGTAGCACTTTCCGGCTTATTTCTTTCAGACATATATTATATCGGAACTTTTCCGGTTTATTTTAGAACCTATTTACATTTTTTTAAACTTTTAGCAAATTTTCCTTGTGTGACAGCCTGACCTGCTCCAAAACAGTTCATTGCAGGCCATTCTTCCCCTTTTGCAAACAAGTTTCACATTTTGCAAGCAGCCTTCTCCAAAGTAACGAAAAACGCAGTTCTTCTCCCAAATATAAAGCCGCTTTCCCTAAAAATTTTCTCCGGGAAAACGGCTTTTCATTTCACCTCTGAAATATTGTCACAATTTTACTTCTTGTTATCATAAAACTGTGGCGAGACATAATTCAGATTGTTCATATTGTTATAGTAGTTGGTGGCTACTCTGTTCTTTGAAACACCGCTGCCAATGGCAAGCTTCTTCTTCTTAAACTGAGCTTCCGCCAGCATCTTATTGCGCATGTTGCCTGCATTCAGCGTTACGATCTTGTCAGTGATCAACTGGATCTGTTCCTTGATCCGTGTGATCTCGGTACGATAATGCTCCTTGTTCTGCATCAGTTCTTCCCGCACTCTGTCATATACCGCTTCGAAGCCTCTGTCCAGTCTGTCGAGTTCGTCAACATAATCACTCTGCTGCTCGATAGCAGCATCAAAAGCATCCATATCCAGATCCTCTTCTTTTAAGATCCTTTCCTGGAGACAGTTCTGCAATATCATCTGATCCAGCACCTTATTCTTCTTTTCCAGACTCTGTAATAATATCTGTGCACCACTCTGGTTCATCATCTTACCCCGCTATGCCTTATTACAATGCATCATCACTTCTTTCCATGTGTCTCTCATGGTCCGCAGATGCATGTTCACTTCTTCCAGAATCTCCTTGTCTTTCTGTATGTTTGCCTCAAACAATCTTCGAAGCACATACACATACACTCTGTCAAAATCTTCCGCCACGGAATACTGGCGGTCCAGCGTGTTACGAAACTCCTCAATGATCCTCTGTGTCTTTCTGATATTGGTATGTGCTTTCTCCATATCGTTCTGCTCGATGGCCATAATGGCAATGTTACAGAATTTGATGGCACCTTCATATAACATCAGAGTTATTTCTGCAGGTGAAGCAGTCAGAACCTTATTTCTCTGATACTGCTCATAGGGATTCTGCTTTGGCATAAGTTTGTTCCTCCTTGATCGTACTTACACTATATCACACTGCATTAGATTCATCAACCGCCAAACATACCGGATACTGCATTGTTCTTAGACTGCAGCTTCGCCATGGTAGTCTCCATAACGGAAAACTTCTTATACCACTTATCCATCAGCGCGTTCAGTTTGTTCTCTTCCTTCGCAATGCGATCCTTGTAATCATCGTACTCTTTCTTCAACAGCTTATCGTTGTATACGGTGAAGGCACTGCTGGTATCCTTCACGCTCTTCATCTTGTCTGTCAGCTTATCATACAGGTTCTTTGACAGCCCGGAGAAGAATTTCATAACCGTATCCGAATCGGTAGCTATCATACCTCTCAATGTATCATTATTGTTGGCAGTATTAGGATCATCTTTATCACCGTCAATATGGTAAGCGCTCTTCTCATTGTCCGCCGCATTGAAATAGCCCAGCGTATTGATACCGAAATCCGACAGATACATCGTCTTACCGTTGACCTCAGCGCCCTGCAGCATAATATTGCGCATAGCACTGCTTACATCACTCAGGGTTGAATCCTTACGGAGAATAGAATCCTTGATCTTTTTCTCCCACTCCTCAATCTCGGAATCCGCAAGACCTGCCTTCTCCTCGGAAAGAAGCGGCTCATATCCCTTGGAAGAATCCGCATTATACAGCGCACTCATCTCATTGATCAACTTGTTGTACTCAGTGAAGAAATTCTTGATCATGTCGAAAATACCGTCTGTATCTTCCGCTGTGGTCAAAGTAATCTCTTCTGTGGTCTCCTGCTGTGCAGTAATGGTCAGTCCGTTAATCTCGAATGTGTTCTTGCTGTTTGTATACTTCACATCATTCAGGTAGATTTCGGCATCCCGGCCGTCAACCTTGGTGGCCATCTTATCTGCCATTGCCTCTTTCTCTGCATCACTCAGTTTGTTATAAGCATCCGCATCCGCCAGATACTGTTCTGCTGCAGCGATTTTCTGGTCAAAGTAAGCCGTTACTTCGTCCTTCGCCTTCTGTGTAGCCTGCAGTTTCTTATCCCCATCCAGAACCGGATCGCCGTTGGCATCTACTTCATAATAAGACCGGTTATCCGCAATGGTATCATTATTCTTATCGATGGCAGCCTGTAGATCTTCTACCGCCTTCACATAGCTGTACTGCCCCTTCTTACTGTTAAATTCTTTCCCGGCTTCTGTAGCCTTAGTACTGCATTCGGCTACTTTCTCCTCAGCTTTCTTGATCTCTGCTTCTGTCGCACCGTTCTTCTTCAGTTCAGCGAGTTCATCCTTGGCTTTCTTAAGTTCCTCATTGGCATCATCCAGCGCTTTCTTGAGACCGCCGTTTCTTTCCTTCACCATCACCGGCTTGCCATCTGCATCAAGTACCGGCTTGCCGTCCTTATCCGTTTTCGGAACTTCCTCCTCCGGTCCGTACAGTTCGTCATACAAATCTTTGGCCGATGTCGTCTCGTCGTACTTATCGTTCTCTTCGTTAGTCTTTCTCAGATAATCCAGTCTCTTCTGCAGTTCTTCATTTGCTTTCAGAAGCGAGTCCGTACTTGCCTTCTTGGCCGCAATCAGCTTTGCCAGTTCGCTGGCTTCCGCTTCGTTACGAGCGTCTGTGTCAGTCTTGTAACCTGCCCATTTGCTGTACTCTTTATACTCGTTACTGTCCACATTGTAACCGGAATTGAATCCCAAAAGAGAAAGGACATTTTTACCGCCTGCATCATTGCTGGTGATCGTAAAGTCCGCTGCCGCACCGGATTGTTTTGAATTCAGATAAAATCTCTGGTTCTTGGTATCAAAGCTTGCCGTCAGGCCTGCCGACTCAAGCTGTCTCACCACATCAGCAATCTTCATATCCTCTTTCAAAGTGATATCCGTGGTCTTATTTCCTGCCTTAACCCTGAATTTACCTTCTCCGGAAAATCCCATATCCTTAAGTGTGGTAGCTGTGGAGCAATTGCCTCCGTCCTCTTTGGAAACACGTCCGCCGGTCATATATCCCTGCTTTGCCAGCTGCTGGATGCGCATGGTCTGCACACTGTTGGGCGCATCAGCGCCGGTTACGACACTGACTGCGTTTGTATTGGACACACTCGTCTTCTTCTTGGAATAAGCGCCCTGAAAACGCATGCTGTCCAGCACATTCGTATAAAAGCTGTAAATTTTGGTGTTAAGCGCTTTCCATGCGTCCTGTTTCCAGCTCAGTTTCCTCTGCTCTTTCACCAGTTTATTCTTCTTCATGCTCTGCGCAGAGGCAAGCTCACTGATGATGCTCTCCGTATCCAGACCGGAATACATACCTGTAATTCTGATTGCCATTTTATTACCCTCCTGTCAAACTGCTTATAGTCTCTCGTCTACAAGGATACCTGCCATCTCCCAGAGTCTCGCGATCATATCCAGCGTCTTCTCCGGCGGGAACTCTTTGATGATCTCCTTCGTATCCTTATCCAATATCTTGATCATGATTCTGTTCGTTTCCTCGTGAACGCCGAAAACCGCCTCTTCATTGCTGTTGTTGATCTTCTTATTCATCTCAGCAATCATCTTCTTTAAATGTTCGGGTGTCTCCTGCTTGTTCACCATAGCCTGTTGCTGTTGCTGCTGGCTTCCGCTTCCCTCACTGCCGTCACTCTCATCTTCGGCCTGAATCTGGATTACGGACGCTGTCGTCTCATCAACATTGACTGTCTGTCCATCCACAGGAACTTCCGTGTTCACTTGTGCTGCTGGCTGCGGTTTTACAACCGCCTGCGCCTGATAAGCCATTGCGCTGTTTAATGGTTCAATTGCCATTGCCGATCACCTCCGTGTGATATTATGATTTATAGAATCGTCTTATGAATACGCCCTTTGTGCACAGCAAAACAGACGTAATCTCTTACAACTTATATCGGAAAAAAAACAGAAATATTTAGTACCTATGTAAAAATCGTTTTTAAAAAAAAGTAATTTGCTTCGCAAATAACTTTGCGAGATTCGCTTCGCGAACTCGAATAAACGGTGGAATTTCCTATACCATAAGAAAAGATCCGGCACACCGACCCGACCTTTTCATAATATCTGTATAAAACCTGACCAGATACATTCCAATCGCATTATCCAAGCAGGTCTTTTAATGCCTTCATACCGTCCACATTGACAGCTTCCTGGTTGGAATCCTGAATCTGTTCATAGACTTCCTTGCGATAGACAGGTACTTCCCTCGGCGCGCTGATGCCTAGCTTTACCTGTTCGCCCTTGATTTCCAGCACCGTGATCTCGACGTTATTGTTGACAACCAGAGCCTCATTCTTCTTTCTGGATAAAGCTAACATTTACTCACCTGCTTTCTTCTTATTTAAAATATCATAGATCGGGAATTTGACCTGATATTCATCACCCTCTACGATCACCTGTACCGCTTTCCGCTCGGCCGCATTGATGATGATGGGGCCTTTCAGGTTCACGGACATCTTCGTCAGATCCTTCGGAACCGTCACTGTGACCAGAACAAGCATCTCCTCGGGCACCAGTTTTCCGATACCGGCAAACAACTCGTCATCCGCCTCCGGATTGTACTCAGGGTAGACGATCAGCGGATCCATCACCGGCATCGCAAAAGCCGGTTCCTGAATGGATTGGAGCCAGTGGATGGAATCCGTTCCCCTATCCTCGTCATGAATCATCGCAAACTCCGTCAGCTGCGGAAAACCGATGATGCCGCCCGGAAACTCTATGATCTTATCATCATCTATCTCTATTGTGCCAAATACCTTTGTCGTAATCTGCATATCCTGTAACCGCCCTTTCTTCCTGTCCCGTTACGCACAGCGCCATTTTAGATATAATTCATCAGGTTGGTCTGCATGATCTTGCTTGTAGCCATAAGAGCCGCCTGATAAGTCAGTTCGGAACTGGTAAGTTCTACCGCAACCTGCGTAACATCGATACCCTCGTTACTCGTCTGAAGATCCTTGAAGGTAGCCTTCTGACCCATGAGACGGGTGGAGATCAACTCCAGTCTGCTTCCCCTGGTAGCATTGTTGGTAATCGCTATATTGTTATCATTCATATAGCCCTGATATTTGGTGATCTGGTTCTCAAATTTCGTATGGACGTTCTCACGAATATGATCCTGAGCCACCTTCGCTGCTTCCAGCTTCTTCGACCAGTTCATATAGTCGGTGCTGTCCTCCGGAAACTCCTTCATCTTCGTCTCGATATCCTTGATCTTTGTCTCGATATCCTTAAGCTGGGTCAGGCAGTGCTGGAAATCATCCATATCCCTTCTGACGCCGTACCCAAACACCTCTGATGCCAGTGTGTTCACCTGAATCTGCTGATTAAACCCTACGTCATAATAAATATCCTGATCCGCCGTGGTAGTATTGTAAGCGGTCTTCTTCACATAAGGGTTGCCCGCATCGTCAGTATATGTGTTAGACTCCGTGCATACAAAATAGTGTGCAGGATTGATATCGCCTTCGATCCAGTTGGATTTATTATAGGTAAGGTTGTAGGTGTCGCCCACCTCAAAATTATCCTTATAATACTGCTCGCTGAATACCAGTTCACCGGTGGAGGGAATGTAGGCAATGCCGGTGCATGTGCCGTCCGAAACAGCCTTGTATGCTTCCTCCGGATCGGAGAACTCCTGCATATTGCCTGCCAGATTGTTTCCGTCGGCATCCGTAAAAGAAAAGCCCGCCGGTGCACCATCAACCGCATCATAGGAAAGCCTGATCCTGTATAAATCAGTGTTGGTGATCTCCTGTTCATAACTCTGGCCACCGACGATCCCATCACCCGGTTTCGTGGTCAAAAGCACATCCGAATTGGTATAATTAATGGTACTGATATCGGCAAAACCAAATTTCTCATTGATCTCATAGCTGGTCGGATGTTTCTTCATCTCCGCAATATCCTCTGCGGAAAAAGTGATCGCCATGTCTGTCCTGTAGCCGGAGAACACGAACCGTCCTGCATAATCAACATTACCGCTGGCGTAGAACTCCTTGGTCAATGACTTCATCTGGGTCAGAATAATCTCCAGATTGTCCGCTGTCAGATCTTTGTTGGCGCCGCTGCTGGCCTGCTCATAAAGTTTCACCAGCACCTCATCAACGGTTTTGAGCGCATCTGCAGTAACCGTGAGCCACTGATCTGCATCGGCTGCATTCTTGTCGTAATACTGCGTCACGGATGTGACATTACTTCTCAGACGCAGCGCTCTGATAGCCACCACCGGATCATCCGAAGGTCTGGCAATCTTGCTCTGATTTGTCATCTGATTTGTCAGCCTGTCTTCCAGAATCTTATTCTGGTTGATATTGTACAGCGAATTATTCCGCATGATCTTGTTTGTCATTCTCATAACTTATCATCCTCTTTCTTTCAGGGAAAAATTTTTATACACCCGTCTGTAAGATCAGTCTGTCGTAAACTTCCGTCAGTACAGAAATCATCTTGGAAGCCAGCGTGTAAGAATTCTGGTACTTGACCAGACTTACCGCTTCCTCATCCTCATCTACGCCGGAGATGGAAGTTCTCTGGTTATCAATGTTTGTCTCCAGACTCAGATAAGAAGCATAAAACGTATTTGCATTGCTTGCATTCAGCATCGCATCCGATAATACACATTCCAGAAAACCGCCCGCATCTCTTCCGCGGAAACTGAACTGGTTCTTGTCATGCATCATGGACAGAACCTTCCTGACCTGCTCGCACTGCTCGATACCGTCAACTTCTTCACCGTTCTGGTCATCGCCGTCCGATTTATTCCCTCTCGTTCCCAGTAAAGAAGCGTTCTTCATCAATTCGCTCACGATCGTAATGTTTCCGGCAGTCAAATAATAATATCCCTTACCGTTCTTCGCCGAATCGTTCAGTTCGTCCTCTGTGTACTGTCTGTTAGCAACAGGATTGTCACCGGTAAAAAGGATACCTGCATCCTGCTCATCATCTGTGATACCTTCGGTAAAGATTCCGTTGACCTTCTGTGCGAAATCCCGAAGCCATTCATTCATCTGGGCCATATAGTAAGGAACACCCTGATAGTTGATGCCGCTTCCCACACTCGCCAGACGGTTGGTCTTCGTCGCGGTAATAGGCTGATCACTGGCAGCATTGTCGATGGTAAATGTATATACACCGTCGCCTTCGTATGTCCAGTCCGTGTAATAGTACAACTGATCACCTATATTGATCACACCGCCCGTATCGGACAGGTTACATTTATTCATGCCGTTCAGGTAATCCGATGTGGTAGCAATGGTTACCTTACTCGTACTACCCCCGTATATAATCTCGGTGGTAGTACCGTTAAAATACTCTCCGTTATTGCCGTCCCGCATCTGGATCAGACCACGGAGCGCTCCTCCCATGGATTCATTATTCATTCCGAAATCCGGTCCATGCGTCCACCGTATATCATACAGGCCGTCTATATCCGTGAGATTAACCTTTTCCTCCTTGGGACGGGCCACACATTCCAACTGGTAATAATCACTCTGATCCACCAGCGTCTGCCCGCCTGCAATACGGACAATACATCTGGTCGCGCCCGTATCTCTGCCCGTCTGGTCATAGATCGGCGCTTCCTCCACCTGCACATCCACGATGGCAGATAATTCATCGATCAGAACATCTCTCTTATCCCGCAGTTCATTGGCTACCGTGCCAGTGATCTCGATGGTATTGATCTGCATATTGACCGTTGCAAGATCCTGGGCAATGGAATTGATGTGATCCACACGAATCTTAATCTCATCATTCACATCCGCCTGCAGATTCTGCATGTCACCATACATATTATTAAAGTAATCCGTCATACTCTTCGCTGCGGATATAAAAGCTCGCTTGGTAGATTCATCACCGCCGTTCTTGGTGATATCCTGCAGCGCCATCTCGAATTTGTCATAAATCGACTTGAAACCGGTCTTACCGTCGTCTTCCAGATACTCCTCGATCATCTTGCAGTAATATGCTTTCGTGTCAAATTCACCAAGCTTCGTCTCATTGTCACGGAATTTATCATCATAGAACCGGTCACGGATTCTCTCGATCGCCAGGGTGTTGACACCGGCACCCGCACACCCGTAAGTTGCGAACACACGCAGCGGACTCATGGCCTCCTGCTTCACTTCCTGACGGCTGTAGCCTAACGTATGAGTATTACTGATGTTGTTTGCTGTTGTATTAAGCGCAGCATTAGAAGCTCTCAGCCCCGATGATGCAATTTCTAATCCAAAAAATGTAGATGGCATAAGTTCACTCCCTCTGTCTTATCGACCCAGTGTGGATAAAATATGTTCCAGCATCTCGCTGATCACATTAATGTACCGGCTGGATGCATTATAAGCGTTCTGATACCTGATCATATTCGTCAATTCTTCATCCGAAGAAACGCCTACAACCTGCTCTCTGGCATTCATAAGAGCGTCGGTAGCCACCGTCTGGCTCTCCTGAATTCCTCTGAATACCGATCCGCTGTTGGCAACCTGCCCCACCAGATTCTTATAATAATCCCGGAAACACAGCGGTGTCTCCACATTGGGATTCAGTGTATAGATCTTCTCCTCAAAAGCCGCCTTGAGCTTCTCCATCGTAGAATTATCTTCTGAATGCTCATTCAAACGGAACTTTAAGAGTGCAGGATTCTGACGCAGTCTCTGGTTGATCGTAATATTGGAAACGGACCAGTCCTCCTGATCAATCACTTTCGTGAATAACTGCCACGGCTCCCCGTTTTCATCCCTGAGATATTCCGTATCGCCCTGCTCCTTCGCAATTTCCGCCTCTTCCGCCAGAATACCATTAATCTTTGTTACTACGGCATTGATCAGCTGATCAAACTCCGCCTGTATGTTCATAACAATGGACTGTGATATATGTATATCATACCAGCCCTCTTCCTTCTGGCTGGGATCCGTCGGATCCGCATCCGGAGGATAGTCCTGAATTTCTTTATAAGTAGCTCTATGATCGCCTCTTGCCAGCAAGATACCCATCAGAGAGCCGATATCCGTGTTCAGATCCGAAGAAATCTGTCTGGTCGTGTCGAACACTTCCGCACTTGCAATACCTTCTTTCGTCACAATCGGGTTGCCGTCCTTGTCACGATCCAGATTTGCAAGCATTGACCAATAAGGTGTGTAAAACCCGGTCTTGGGATCAGTGTAAAGATCTACCCGGTTCACTGTTCCGCTTTTCACAAGATCTACATCCTCAAACCTTACATTCACATATCCGGTAATATCTTCTGAGTAAGAAATATTACCCAGTTTCGCCAGTTCGTCCAGCAGGTAATTACGCCTGTCGCGAAGATCGTTCGCCCGCTCCACATCACCTGCCTCGATGGCAACAATTTTCCGGTTGAGCGCTTCAATCTCCTCCGCATAACTGTTCAGATTGTTCACTTCCTTGATCACAGACTTATTCAGATTGTCCTGATACTGACATAAGCTCTTATAGACCGCAGAAGCTCTGGAAACAAATTCATAAGCACGCGTCACAAACAGGTTCTGGTTTACCGAACTTGTAGGGTCCTTGCTCAACTCCTGAATTGCCGTCCAGAAATTAGACAGTGATTCAGAAAACTCATGGCCTTCAATAGAGCCTCCCGCTTCACTCTCACCCAATATATACTCTATTTCCTCCATCGTGCTCGTCGAGATATCATAGAACGCGCTACGTCCCGATTCGCGGCGATAGTTTTTGTCTAAAAATACATCTCTTTCCTGTCTTGTCATGGAATATTCGACACCGAGACCCAGCTGTTTCCACGCAGGTGCATTTTTCGAGATCGTCACATATGGTCTTGTGCTTTGCGCAACCTGCTGTCTTGTATACCCTTTGGTGTCTAAGTTTGACATGTTATGCGCTGTTGTATTCAACGCATTATTTGAAGTTTGTAATCCTGATACGCCCGTCCACAGGCTTCCCATTAATGACATAATTTTACCGTCCTTAACAATTATTGTTTTGCATCAAAGGCCTTATAGCTTGCACCGATCACATCGCCGGTATTGTAAGCGCCCTTATTGTAATTAGCAGTTTCCGGAGCTTTGTTCACCGCCTGAAGTACACTTATATTGAAATGTACCAGATCCAGTGCTGCTTCGATCAACTCACGGTTCTGCTCATTGATCCGCTTCACATTCCGCACGTTCTCCTGCAGCCGGTCAAATACCTCTGCCAGCTTCCTCTGCTCTTCCGGCCTTGCCGCCATCATCTTGATCAAGTCCACAATTTTCAGCTTTTCAACATCCTTGTTAAGTACGTTCGCAATATCATTAAAGGCTTCATTTCTCTGATTATCCAGATGGTTGATCCTGCTTACAATGATCTGCTCCTCATCCGTGATCTTCGCCAATTGATCCAAGTCCTCAGACACAATGACCGGAGTTTTCTTCATGGACAAATTCAACAGTGCCTCATACTCCTGATTCTCCTGCTCCAAAACATCGATCAAGACTTCCATTAAACTCGCCACTCTGCAATCTCTCCTTCACTGTGCCTACAGACTTTCGATCTCTTCATACTTTCGCAGCAGTCTCTCTGCAAAACTCTCCCCGCTCACCTGATAAGTACCGTTTGCAATACTTGCCTTAAGAGGGGTCGTCAATTCTTCTCTGATGTCATCCGATGCTGCTACCGCATTCTTAGCATTCTGGATATCCTTACCGATACTGGAAATCTGTATCTGATCGGAAGCAGACGCTTTCGCTTTACCCTGTACCTTGCCGGGTTTGTTCGCGTTGTATAACTGCTGTACCTGTGTATATGATTCAATACGCATAGGAGACTCCTCCTTTCATAACAATTAATTCTTTACACTATTTGTATCGGATATTTCGCGTAAGACTTTAGAGGGAAAATCATTTTTTGTTATTATTGGAATATTTGTTATCTATCTGCTGCTGTTCACTGTTTTATTCTGAAAAAAAGCGGAAGGTTTTCTCAGTCGCCTGAAAAAACTTTCCGCCGGTTAATCTGAATTCCGCTGTTTAAGCGCTCATGCCCTATGCATTCAGCGCCTGGCTGCACTTGTTCAGGAAGATCATGTACAGAACAGCCGCAACCAGAGCTGCGATGGCTACCACAATACTTGCGATAGCTGCAAGAATGTTCAGTACCGGAATGTTCCCGAGAACTGCCACAACGATCATAACACCATAGCATACTGCATTAATCTTCCATACCGTCTCACCTTTCTGTGCCGCCTCTAAAGCACCGATCTGGTTCATGACACTGCCCACAGACGTACATACAAGATATACTACCATGAAGTTCAGCACATACTCTGCAATCGATAAAATAGCGCCAACAAAACCTGATCCAAGGGGTACACTTACAACACTTATGACAATATTAATGATGGTGAGCATAAATGCTTTCTGACAGCCATCGATGTCCTTGCCTGCACCGTAAAGACCTACAAGACTGATGATACCGAAAACAAATGTTCCGATTATCGCGAGAAGGTTTATGATCGGAATGAACAACAGAACTGCGCACACAACAGCCCCTACTGACGCGATAAACATTTTCCTAATACCTGATCCTGCGTTTTGAAAATTTTCCATTTTACACATTTCCTCCTGAAGTTATAGTTAACGCCATGGCCGATTTCCGCTTCCTGATCCTGTCTATGCCATATGTAGAAGCTTTCATGAAAGCTTTTTCAGAACCGAAAGCGAACTTTACATCATTGTTAACTATAGTTGAATTGGTTGACAGTTTCCATCCTTCGTGAAAATATTTCATAATACTATTCACAACACGTATATCAGTATAGCAGAATATCCTGTAAAAGAAAATGTTGTTTTTTGCCTAAATTGAGGTGGTTTATTGTGGTTTTTCGTATGATTGTGCTGGGTTGCGGGGTGATCATAATGATAGAATGGCAAAACGGCACCCGTATGCCTTAGCATTACCAACACTAAACCTTCTTAGAGGGTAGTGTAAAATAGTTTGTGTCTTTGGAAAAAAATACCTCTTTTTTGGTA
>CAJUJP010000072.1 GCA_910586615.1 uncultured Lachnospiraceae bacterium | reverse complement strand
GTGTTCTTCTGGGCTGAGGCTGGGGCGGGTATTTCTTCCGGATTACGGTTGAGGGGAGTGTTTTTCCGGTTCCTGCCAAAGCCATATATAGGAGCTTTGGCAGGACCGAAAACGTAATTTTTAATGTCGTTAACGATAGATTTCAGTCAGATGTCCTGACTATGCGGTGAATGGAGATAACATATGAAATTTTATAAGGGTATGGATTTGTCCACGGTTTTGGAGGTGGAGCGTCTCGGCGGGAAGTTTTACGATCACGGCGAGGAGAAGGATGTATTTGATATATTGCAGAGCTATGGCGTTAACGCCGTTCGTTTAAGGCTGTGGAACGACCCTTATACGGAGGAAGGTGTGCCTTACGGAGCGGGGAGCAACGACCTGCCTGTCACGATTGAACTGACGAAGCGTGCGAAGGCTCATGGCATGGAAGTGCTGTTGAATCTTCATTACAGTGATTTCTGGGCTGATCCGGGGAAACAGCGGGTGCCTAAGGCATGGCGCGGAATGAACGCAGATCAATTGACTGATGCAGTCTATAACTTTACGAAAGATACACTGCTTGCGTTAAAGGAAGCAGATGCTTACCCGGATCTGATTCAGGTGGGAAATGAATTGACGAATGGAATGTTGTGGCCGCTGGGGCAGATGCCCAACTATGATAATCTGGCGCGGTTTATCAGTGCCGGAATCCGCGGTGTACGTGCGGTGGATTCGGATATGCCGATTATGATTCATCTGGATAACGGCGGCAATGGACCGATGTACAGAGACTGGTTTGATCATTACATGGAGCGGGGAGAGGATTTCCAGATCATAGGGCTGTCTTACTATCCGTTCTGGCACGGTACGCTGGAAGATCTGCAGAACAATATGAATGATCTGGCGGAGCGTTACGGCAAGGAACTGATGATTGCAGAGGTGTCTATGGGATTTACCATGGAAGACTATGGGGTATATGAGAAACTGGCGCCTGAAGAGCGTAAGGGATATGCGACCAAACCTGCACTGGTGGAGAAGCTGCCGTTTCCTATGACAAAAGAAGGCCAGAAGGACTTTATGGAGGCGCTGTTCAGGGTGATAGACCAGGTGCCCGGCCATAAATGTAAAGGCTTCTTCTACTGGGAGGCAGCCTGGATTCCGGTGGCCGGTTCCGGCTGGGCGACAGAGGGTGCACTTGCGTATATAGAAGAAAAGGGACCCTGTGGTAACGAGTGGGCCAATCAGGCACTTTTTGACTATGATGGTCATGCGCTGCCGGCACTTGAAACCATACGGGATTATCAGCCGGAATCCTGTTAGAACCTGATCATAAGGAATCGTCCTGAATGGCAGCTGTACCGGTAGATTTTCTCACAATCAGCTGAGGACGCAGCATTGTCCGGCTGATGGGGACGTGATTGATCAGAGAATGCAGAGAATAAAATCCGCATTTGCCCAGTACGAGACGGTCCTGGCGGATCGTGGTCAGAGGCGGTACAAGCTGAGCCGAGATGGGCAGATCGTCGAAGCCGATAACACTCACGTCTTCAGGGACGCGGAAACCGCGTTTGCGGCATTCAGCGATAACACCAGAAGCCATCAGGTCATTACAGCACAGAATGGCCGTGATGCCCATGGAAAGCAGATTGCTTACATGATCTTTGGCGGCATCGGCCACATAGTAGCCATATGGCATAGTCTCTTCAGAGAAAGAAAGCCCGTGGGCGGTCATACCGTCGATATAAGCCTGTCGGCGCTGTTCCGAAATCATGGAGTTTCGGGAACCGTTGATCAGGGCGATGCGGCTGTGTCCCATCTGCATCAGATGGACGATTGCGTCGTCAATGCCCTCGAAACTGTCTGTACCTATATAGCTTACTGCGGGGTTCTTCTTTATATAGTTGTCCAGAAGGACAGTGGGGATGTCAGTGTCATTAAACTGTGTCATCCAGTCATCCTGCAGAGCGAAACCGATCATGAAGGCTCCGACATAGCCGTTCCTTAACATATATGTATCATATTTTTGTGTAGACTGGAAAAGGGGCGTGACGGGAGTTACTGTAATATCGTAGTGCTCATGATAGGCGGCCTGCCGGAAGCCTAAGATAATGTCGTAGCCGAATTCTTCAGGGGTTTCGTAGTCCATGTTTTCTACGAAGATGCAGAGTTTCTTTTGTACTTTACCGCGCATCTGTTTGGTGGTGTAGCCGAGTTCCACTGCAGTGTCCAGCACTGCCTGACGCAGTGACTCGCTGATGTCGCTTGCACCGTTTAACCCTTTGGATACGGTACTGACAGATATGCCCAGACGATTTGCGATGTCCTTGATCGTTGCCATGATGATACCTCATATAACGGTTTGCCCCGGAGAGTGGAACTGTTCCGGCAAAACGTAAATAAATCTTTCCGTATGATTTGTGCTTTGCTGCGAATTAAAAAATTCATAACAAGTGTTCTATAATATATGAAGTATATTTCAAAAAATACACTTCAAAAATAAGCATAGAAGAAAACGGAAAAGATTGCAAGAGAAGACAGACATATTTGCGAAAAGTTTCGCGATTTTGTAAAAAATAAACAAAATGACCAATAAAAATCAGTACATAATGGAAAAAATAATTTCGGAAAAGGATTTCCGTATTGACAAAATATACAGTTAGGTGGTAAATTTATCTCGGATACGAAAGTTTACGAAACAGAATTCGTCAAAATTTTCGCGGATGGGAGATTAGATGTGAAAGTTAAAACATTGACAAGGGGAGCAGGAATATTACTACCGATATCCAGCCTGCCTTCTGCATATGGGATCGGGACCTTTGGCGATGCAGCTTTCAAATTTGTGGATCTGCTTGTGGATCTGAAACAGAAGTACTGGCAGATTCTTCCGATGGGACCGCTGACTGTCGGGGACAGCCCGTTTCAGTCGATCTCGCTTTTTGCGGGGAACCCGTATTACATTGATCTGGACGATCTGGTGGAGGATGGACTTTTAAAGACCGGAGAGATCAGGGCATACCGCTGGGGAGACAGTGAGGGGTACGTAGATTATTCTGTTTTATATCAGAACCGGTATACAGTGCTGCAGCTTGCATTTGAGCGGTTTGACTGCGGTGATGCGCGGTACATAGCGTTTTGTGAAAAGAATAAGGCATGGCTGGAAGATTACAGCCTGTATATGGCTCTGAAATATCATTTTGAAGATAAAGCATGGTATGAGTGGGAAAGCGCAGTCCGGGACAGACAGCAAGAAGCGCTTGACAGATACCGTGAGGAACTGGCGGATCAGATTTCTTTCTGGAATTTTTGCCAGTATGAGTTTTACGGACAGTGGGATGCCTTGAAGAGATACGCTCATAGGCGGGGCATTCAGATGATCGGGGATGTGCCCTTCTATGTGGCATATGACAGCGTGGATGTGTGGACACATCGAAAACTGTTTTGTCTGGACGGAAAAGGAAAACTGCTTCGCGTAGCAGCCTGTCCTCCGGATGAATTTTCCACGGAAGGTCAGATCTGGGGTAATCCGGTGTATGACTGGGACGCAATGGAAGCGGACGGATACAGCTGGTGGAAGAGCAGGATCAGGCAGCAGGCCGAACTGTTTGATATCATCAAGATCGATCATTTTCTGGCAGTGGTGAAATATTTCAGTATTGAGGCCGGTAAGACCGATGCCAGGGAAGGAAGATGGTCAAAGGGACCAGGCAGAAAACTTGCCGAGGCAATAGAGAAAGCTTCCGGAGACAAGAAAGTTATCGCCGAGAATATGGGAACTGTGCTGCCCGGGGTCAACAAACTGATCAAAAAGATGGGCTGGCCGGATATGAAGGTTTTGCTTTTTGCTTTTACCGGCAAGGCGGACAACGAGTATCTTCCCCATAATTATACCGATACCAATACAGTGCTCTATGCAGGCACGCATGATAATGATACGATCGTCGGTTATTACCGGAATCGTACCGAATATGAACTGGCATATATGTATTCCTATTTAAATATAGACAGCAAGGAAGAGATTTCCGATGCCCTGGTCAGGGCGGCTTACGCCAGCATAGCGGATGTGGTGATTCTGCAGATGCAGGATGTTCTGCAGCTTGGCAGCGAGGCGAGGATGAACCAGCCCTCTACCATCGGTGTAAACTGGAAATGGCGCTTTTCGGACAAATTACTTCCCGAGGAGAGGCGGAACTGGATCCGCACACAGACGGCGTTATACCGACGGTAAGGAAGACAGAAGAATACCGATTGCGGCAGACGCGCAAGAAAGGACCGGTCCTTTCTTTATATTCTATAGATATAGAATATAAAATCCCTGTCCGGCCCGATAGAAACGGTATAAGAGGTGGCAGCACCTTTTATATAGAAACCATAAAATGGTAAGACTAAGATTTGGTGAGACAGAACATAATGTCTACGCCAGATCGGAAAGAGAGAGGAAAAAATTATGAAGAAGAAAGTATTGGCAACAGTACTGGCAACGGCAATGGTAGCCGGCTGTCTTGCAGGCTGCGGCGGCAATGACGCATCCAGTGCACCGGCAACAGACGCAGCACCTGCAGAGGATGCGGCTCCCGCAGAAGACGCAGCACCCGCTGAGGATGCAGCACCTGCAGAAGATGCAGCTCCCGCAGAGGATACAGCGGCAGCAGATGCAGCTGATCCTGTAGCTACCCTGATTGCAAACACAACAGGTTCAGTAGCAATGACTGTATGGGCTTCCGAAGAAGACCAGGACGTAACAACAAAGCTTCTTGACGAGTTCAAGGCGACATATCCTGATGTAACATTCGAAATTACACTTGGTGCAGAGTCCGAGTCTACAGCAAAAGATACTGTTTTGACGGACGTTGAGGCAGCAGCAGATGTATATGCATTCGCTGATGACCAGATCAACGAGCTTGTACAGGCAGGTGCATTACAGGAAGTTGCAGCTCACTACACATATGATGTAGCAGCAGAGAATGCTTCCGGTGCTGTTGAGGCAGCTACCGTTGACGGTAAATTATATGCATATCCGATGACAGCAGATAACGGTTATTTCATGTTCTATGATTCTTCCGTATTTACAGCTGATGATGTACAGTCCTTAGAGAAGATGATTGAGGTTGCTGAGGCAGCAGGCAAGAAGATCGCTATGGATATTTCCAACGGCTGGTATATTTACGCATTCTTCCAGGGTGCAGGCTTAGAGCTTACTCTGAACGATGACGGTCTGACCAATACATGTGGATGGAACGGAGCAGGCGGTACAGATGTTGCACAGGCAATTCTTGACCTGACAGCATCTAACGTACTGGTAGATATGGGTGATGAGGATATGGCTACCCAGATCGCAGAAGGCAACGTAGTAGCATGTGTAAACGGTACATGGAGAGCAGAAACAGCAGCAGAAGCATGGGGAGACAACTATGCAGCATGCAAGCTTCCTACCTTCAACGTAGCAGGTAAAGACTGCCAGATGTCCTCTTACTCAGGATACAAGCTGGTTGGTGTTAACCCTCATTCCGCTAATATCGGCTGGGCTATGCTCCTTGCAGAGTTCTTAACAAACGAGGCAGCTCAGACAGCAAGATTTGAAGCAAGAGGCCTTGGCCCTGCAAACCTTGCAGCAGCTTCTTCTGATGCAGTTCAGTCCAACCCGGCTATCGCAGCACTTGCAGCTCAGGCAGCATATGCAACACCTCAGCGTGTAGGCGGTAACTTCTGGTCTCCTGCAGAGACATTAGGACAGATCCTTGCTTCCGGTAACCCGGACGGCACAGATTTACAGGAATTACTGGATACCACAGTTGAAGGTATTACAGCTCCTGTGGAATAAAAGTAAATTCCTGCGGAATTAACTTTGCGAGATTTGCTTCGCAAACTCGGATGAAAGTAAGTCCTTGCGAGGTTTGCTTCGCAAACTCGGATGAGAGTAAGTCTCTGTGAGATTTGCTTCGCAAACTCGGATGAAAGTAAGTTTTTGTGAGATTTCAAAGGAAATCTTTCCGGGCTGAGGGTTTTGTAAACCTGGCTGGAAAATATGAACTTTAAAAGGGTGGGTGTATATTCACCCGCCCTTTTTAAAAAATGTAACAAGATGCTCACGTGGCATAAACTATTTGCTTCTGAGAGGAGTTTCGTATGAAGAAGGCATTAAGCGCAATAGGAGATTATTTTAAAAATTTTGGAATTGCCTTTGTCAAGGGAGATATTTGGGTAAAGCTGTCAGCTATATTGATGGGTGCGGGTTATTTTGCCAGGAAACAGGTGGTTAACGGTATCATCATGTGTCTGGTTGAAATATTATTTGCAGTATTGTGTGTCGGATATGCAGCGCCAAACCTCGCTAAATTCGGTACACTCGGTACGGTGCAGTTTGAGCAGGTGTTCGATCCGCTTACCATGACCAGTACTGTAAATGATTATGATAACTCTTTCCTGATTCTTTTAAATTCCATTATTTCGTTATTTTTAATTTTAGTATTTGTTTTATTCTATATTGCCAACATGAAAGCTGTATATCGTCTGCAGCAGAAAAAAGAGAACGGAGAACATATCAATAACTTCCGTGAAGATGTTCGGACGATGTTTAATGAAAAATTTCATATTACATTGCTGACGTTACCGGCAATCGGTATTGTCCTGATGAATATCCTGCCGATTCTGGTTCTGGTGGCAGTAGCATTCACCAATTACGATCAGCAGCATATGCCGCCCAACGCATTGTTTACATGGGTAGGCTGGTCCAACTTTAAAAACCTGTTTACCAGTTCCGTGACAGTTACCTTCGGTTATTCTTTTAAAAAGGTACTGATCTGGACGTTGGAGTGGGCTGTTCTTGCCACCTTCAGTACATACATCGGCGGTATTTTGATGGCGAAGTTCATCAATGACAAGCGTACAAAGCTGCCGAAGCTGTGGAGAACCCTTTTCATTGTTGCGATCGCAGTACCTCAGTTCGTAACATTGCTTCTGGTTCGTAACTTCTTCGCAGACAGCGGTATCGTCAATACCTTCTGCAACAACATTGGTTTTACGGATTTCCTGAAGAGCGTGGGACTTGTTCCCTCGAACCTGAGCTATATCCCCTTCCTGACGAATCCGGGATGGGCGAAAGTGATGATCATTATCATCAATATCTGGGTCGGTATACCGTACCAGATGCTGGTAGCTACAGGTGTACTTATGAATATCCCTGAGGATCAGATTGAGAGTGCCAGAATCGACGGCGCAAATCCTCTGCAGATCTTCATCAAGATTACAATGCCTTACATGTTATTCGTGACCGGACCCAGCCTGATCACAGATTTCGTTAAGAACATCAACAACTTTAACGTTATCTATCTGTTGACACAGGATGTATTCGTTACAAGTGATCAGCTTCTTGCGAACTCCAATGCAAAAGAAGTCGATCTGCTGGTTACATGGCTGTTCCGTTTGACAAATGAGTACTATGACTACAAGATGGCATCCGTTATTGGTATTATCGTATTCATAATCTGTGCGGCGTTTACACTGGTGACATTTACCAGAACGATAAAAGGAGATAAGGAGGAAGAGTTTCAATAATGAAAAAGACGATCAATTTTATTATAAGACATTTTGTTCTGCTTTTCCTGTCAGTGATCTGGCTGATCCCGATCCTGTGGCTGTTTGTTACGTCTTTTAGTGCGTATAAGGGAATCAATACCGCTCACTTCTTCCCGGAAAAGTGGACGCTTGACAATTATGCACAATTGTTCTTCCGTTCAGACTCCATTGTGCAGTATAACAGATGGTTTATGAATACACTGATCATTGCGATTTTCTCCTGCCTGATTTCTACCATTCTGGTATTGATGGTGGCGTATACGATGAGTAAGCTTCGTTTTTCAGGAAGAAAAGGCCTGATGAGTTTCAGTATTATCCTGAACATGTTTCCGGGCGTTTTGTCCATGATCGCGATCTACTTTATTTTGAAGACTTTTGGTCTGACTAACAGTCATTTGGGTATGATTATCGTGTATTCCGCAGGCGCCGGACTTGGTTACCTGATCTGTAAAGGATTTATGGATACCATCTCCGTATCTTTGAGCGAAGCGGCGAGACTGGAAGGCGCTTCCGAGGCAAGGATCTTCTGGACGATCATCATTCCGCTTTCCAAGCCCATTATCGTATACACGGTTATCAATGCATTTCTGGCTCCGTGGGGAGACTTCGTATTCGCGAAGCTGATGCTGAATTCCGGTATCGCGACAGACTGGACCGTAGCGATCGGACTCTTTAATATGTTAGGAAAATCCATGATTAACAAATACTTCTCTGTATTCTGTGCAGGTGGTGTTATCATAGCGATTCCGATCTCTATCTTGTTCGTGATCATGCAGAAGTTCTATGTGGAAGGTATCACAGGCGGTTCTGTAAAGGGTTAAACAAGAGAGCAGATATTAATGAAATGAGTTGTAAAAAGGGAGATACCTGTTCGGGTTCTCCCTTTTCTCGCATGGGGAGGTGTAAGTATAAAATATGATTAAAACAGAAAAAGAAAAAATATTAGCTGTTATTATTAGTGCAGCGCTGCTTCTTGGCGGTTGTGGCACGGGTGCGGGAAACGGGAAGGAGATACTGCTTGAAAATCCGGCAGGAGACAGTCAGATGGATGCCAGCGAGGCTGCGCCGGACGATCATGAGGATTCAGTCCGGAATGATGGTCAGATTTCAGAAGAAGCCGGAAATGCTGCAGCGGTGCAGAGCGACGTGACCGACACGATTTCGCTGCAGGTTATCGATGATAATTACCGTACTTATTATGAAGTATTTGTCTATTCTTTCTGTGACAGTGACGGAGACGGGATCGGAGACCTGCCGGGTCTTATCTCGAAGCTGGATTATATCAATGACGGGGATGATGGGACGGATACGGATCTGGGCTGTAATGGAATCTGGCTGATGCCGGTGAATCCGTCGCCGACCTATCACAAATATGATGTGGCGGATTATTATGGCATTGACGAAGCGTATGGCACATTGGATGACTTTAAGAAACTGCTGGATGAGTGTGATAAGCGGGGCATCAAGGTCATCATGGATCTGGTGCTGAACCATAGTTCATCGCAGAATCCATGGTTCAAGGAGGCGTACACTTATTTACAGGGGCTGGGAGATGCCGAGCCGAATGTGCAGGATTGTCCTTATTTTGATTATTATCATTTTTCAAAAGAACAGAGCGGCGGTTATTATCCGGTGGAAGGTACGGAATGGTACTACGAGGCACAGTTCTGGTCGGAGATGCCGGATTTGAATCTGGATTGTGAGGCACTGCGGAGTGAGATTTCAGAGATAACAAAATACTGGCTGGATATGGGGGCGGGAGGCTTTCGTCTGGATGCGGTAAAAGAGTATTACAGCGGCGCTCCCCAGGCAAACATAGATTTTCTTGCCTGGCTCACTGAAACGGTTAAATCGCAAAAGGAAGACGCCTATCTGGTGGGTGAGGCATGGCTGCCTATGACAGAGTATGCGCCTTATTACAAAAGCGGTATTGACAGTGTGTTTGATTTTGAATTTGCAGATAAGGACGGAATTATTTCCAAGGTGCTGAATGGCTCCCCGGCTTCTAAATATGGCGAGACAGTGGCTTCTCTGAAGGAGATTTACGGATCTTATCATGAAGGATACATTGATGCTCCTTTTTACACAAATCATGATCTGGGCAGGAGTGCCGGATATTATGCCGGGGAACATTCCGGAAACCAGACAAAGCTTGCGGCGGCCCTGAACCTTTTTATGAGCGGTTCGGCGTTTGTTTATTACGGGGAAGAACTGGGCATGAAGGGGGCCGGCAAGGATGAGAATAAGCGTGCACCCATGTATTGGAGTAAAAATGCCGATGCGGAGGGGATGTGTGACGGACCGGCCGACATGGACACTGTGAAAATGAAATTTGAGAGTCTGGAAGAGCAGCAGACGGATAGCAGTTCCGTATATCATTTTTACAAAAAAGTGATAAAGGTCAGAAACCAGAATCCGGAGATTGCAAGAGGAGACGCGGAATACTTGAAAGAAGTGTCAACAGATACCGTATGTGTGCTGCGCAAGACCTACGACGGATCTGAAGTGCTGCTCGTGTTTGTGACAGGGCCGGATGCGGAAAAGGTTGATCTAAGCGCTGTTACGGTGAACGGAAATCCTGTAGGGGACAGTTCTGAGGTACGTGCGATGCTTGTCACGGGAGAAGAGCAGATCGCGTTTGCAGGAGGGGTCGCTGACATGCCGGGATATTCGGTGCTTGTATTGAAGTAAAACAGTATTTTACTGTTATGAAATATTTGCACAAACAAAAACCTCGAAGGTTCCGTGCCTTCGAGGTTTTCGCTTGTGTAAAAGGGGAATTCTTCCGGAATTGCTATAACCGACTTGACTTCCGTAATCAAGCCTATACATACTATAATATCTTTTACTGTCAGAGTCTATAATTATATTACAAAAGAATAACATTATATTAGCGAACGATGGGGTGAATTCATAAAATTCGGGGGTATATGATGAAAATATAAAAATATGTTACTTAGATTACTGCGCGGGAAACGGTAGTTTACAAGGCATTCTGCGAAAAAAGCGGCTTCCGCAAAACTATGCAGGAGCCGCTTTTTTGTAAATATAGGCACCAAAAAATATTAATAACCGAGGAAATCGCGCTGAGCCTGAATCTCCGGCGGAATCTCCGCACCCATGTTTTTGAGTTTCTGGAAGAGATTATTGTAATGATGGATCTTCTGACCGAGTTTGATGTCATAACGTTCCATCGTTTCCTTGTAGAGTGGATTCATCTTCAACTTGTCACGAATCTCTTTGGCGAACGGACAGTAGGTGAACAGGATGGCACGTGCAATCTTGTTCAGACGCGGTGAACCGGCGCCTTCATAGAGAACCCAGGACTCATAATCCCTGATATACATTTCCTTGAAGCTGTTCTTTGCCTTCTGCATGTTAAGTTTGATTTTATCTTTGGCATCCGGCGACAGATCCCTGTTTTTCTTGTAAAACTGAATATAATCGAAATATTCGCTGGTAAGAGAAGGCTCTGAGATGTCGTTCCATCTTGCGCCCTGTACACGCTTGCACATTTCCCAACGGAAATCACCGGTCAGTCTTACAAGAATGCTGGTAAGATCTTCCATCTGGAACAGGGAGATCATCATACGGGAAGGGGTGGTACGTTTTCTGCCTTCGATCTCCTGCCACATAACCCCTCTGACACCCACGTTGGGCATAAGAATGAGGTCAGGAAGGATTTCCACACTGACATATTCCTTTCCGATGCCAAGTTCCGGATTGGTATAGACCATTTCACGGTAGTATGCACCAAAGTCAATAGAGCGGATCTGGTTAAATGCCTGTTCCACCTTATCGGCAGATACAAGAGATTTGTCCAGTTCCTTCAGTATATTGTGATCCGAAAATACAGGGCAGAAGCTGCTGATCCGTCCGAAGGTGATCTTGTTGACGGACTGGAACATGTTCTGCAGTTCGAAAACAACCTGCTTCGTTCTGTCTTTAAGCATTGTGGCCTCTTCGGCGGGAGAAATCTTTCCGGTTACTTTCAACTCGTGCACGTGGGCCTGATAGTCGGTATCAAATTCGTTACGGCTGGGCGTTTTCTTGCCCTCATAAATAGCGCGGAGCCATTCATAGATCGTATACACCTTTCTGGACGGATCGGTGGGAAGATGATCTACAATGGAGTAGAGATAAGCCGCATTTTCCTTGCCGGCAAGGGTCTCATCCACATAGCCGAAATTGAAGAACATTTTGAGAACCTTGGGCACTTCAAAATCATTAAGGCTGCGTACAAATGCTTTCTCATAAATCTGGTAGAACATCTTCGTGATCATCAGCCGCATCTTTCTGGAAGCGTCGTCGGAGTTATTCTTATCGGGCATCTTGCTGTATTGAAGGATGGAATGCCTGAATGCGGCAGCCGTCTCTTCATCAATCTTTGAGTAGCTTAAAATTGTGCCAAGGGAGTCAACGATGTCCGGTACATCCTTCGGTGGAGCACCTTCCTCGGCAGGAGTTTCCGTATATTCATCCAGAGAATTAAGCTTGTCGCGGTATTCTGCGACGCGCTGCTTATACATTTCCTTGTCAATGGATGGCTGGCTTTCCAACTGGATCATCATTGTGGAAAGTGCAGCGATCAAAGAGGTGGAATCGTCGTCGTGGGAACCGATTCTGTAGAGCAGGCTTGCATAAAGGTCAAAGAAGTCCAGACGGTTCTCGCTCATAAGCAGGTTGGTAATTTCTGATTTGTAATCATACATGACACGGCATACAGACATCACGGAATACACATCCTGGCTTACTTTGAGCAGGAGTCCCTGAAGAAAATCAGGATCCTGTCCTTTGAGCGGTGTCTTTGTCACCAGCGCGCGGAGCTGGGTATAGAAACCGGCCAGCCAGCCGGAAACATCTTCCTCCAGTACAAGTTCGGACAAAGCTTCCAGGCCGGGCAGGGATCTGGGTGAAATCTTGTGTTTCGTACAGAACGCCTGATATCCTTTGTAGCTGTCCATCAGATAATGATAGAAGTTGTCGCAGTCAAAGCGTGCCAGTTCATATTGGTCAAGAATTTCCTGAAGCTGTCTGAACATGGAAGTGACGATGCGGGTAGCCATATCCGGATTGGCATGAAGGATGCCGGACAGCTGTGCCGTCGCATACGGATAAGAAGCAATGGAACATACTTCTTCAGTCTGATAAGTGATGAGATGTGAATCAAAATTAAGTTCGCAGGCACCGATCACATCCCCCTTGTATAAGTAAAATTCACCACCCGGATAGGTGGCGCGAACAGTACCCTTCGCAATCACGTGCAACGCATTGATCGGCTGATCGCTCTGCACCAAAACAGTTCCCGCAGGAAATTCTTTTACAGCCATACTATACCCCCTTGATTCGCCTTCGCAAATTTTCTTTTTAATTGCACAGGCAGTTTTCCAAAGACACCGGCTCCGTGTCACAGAATATTTAAATTCCGCGTCCGAGATGCATAAATTAATGTAGAAACAACGAATCTGTTTTAAAATAATAAATGATATGTCTGGTTAAAACAGTCATCTGCGCTGCAGAATTTGTAAATTGTGTTTCCGATACAATGAAGATCACGTTATGGTGTCGCTACCTTTTAGTATACAGCGACTGTCTGACAAATACAAGAATGAAAGAGGATTTGTAAAAATATTCATAACAGTTCGGCATATGATTTTAATACCGTCAAAATTCATTATAATCCGGCCGGATTAGGCAAGATGCACAAGAACTTTTACGGTATTTTGTGCTGTACTTTTAAAGAAAGTATGCTAGAATGTTATGACAGGGGTGTCGATACAGGTGTCAGACGTGTCGATAAAGAGAAGCGGCAAGGTTGAAACCACAGTTCTCAATGGTGGTATTTGTGCAGTAGAAATGGGGTAAAAAATGGAAAAAGAGGATATTGAATACAGGAAACAGATCGTTAATACATATAAACCGGACGTGGCGAAGCTGATTCGTTATATCCCGTGGCTGGAAGAAAAGGCGGGAAGCAGTGTGCAGGAGACTTTTGAAGGTTCCGGTATCAAGGGGAGTTCAATTACGTTTCCGGTATATGACGGCACGCTCATGAGCTTTATCAAGGAAGTGCAGAGAACCGGGCTGCTTGACCGGAATTATCCCTATATCTATTCAAGATACAGATTTCGGTCAGTACAGGATGAACTGAAAGCAATTGACCGGGCCGGTATCAGAGATATGGATATTTTAAAAGGCATTCTTTCCAAATATGTTCTGGGCGGCATGACCAAAGGCCGCATGTGGACGGAAGCAGTATATAACAGGATATTTTTGAATGTGATCCGCAAGATGAAGGAGAATCTGGAATTTTGGGACAGACCGATGACTTGACTTTACAGGTCAGTATCAAGAACCGGAAGCAGAAATTGAAACCTGTGCGGAGATGTGCAGGGCGGCACTTTAGAACGCGGCAAATATAACAGCAAGAAGAAAGAAAAGGATACAAAAATTATTATGGGAGAAAAGTCAGCACAGAAGAAACAGTACATTTTGGATACGGCGAGAAAAGTATTCGTGGAGAAAGGTTATAAGAATGTTACCATGAAAGATATCGTCGAGGCATGTGAGATCAGCCGGGGCGGACTGTACCTTTATTTTGACAGCACGCAGCAGATTTTTTCGGAGATATTGCAGATGGAGTCGGAAGAGACGGATGATGTTTTCTCGGAACGTATTTCAGAGGAAGGCACTGCGTCGGATATTCTGACACTGTTTCTTAAAGAACAGAAGAAAGAGATGCTGCAGAAAAAGAATAATTTGACTGTTGCAGTCTATGAATACTTTTTCGCCCATCAATCGACTGATAAGAACAATATGCTGCGCAAACAATTTGACGCTGGTGTCAGGGTGCTGGAAAAGCTGATTCATGCAGGAATTGCAAGCGGAGAGTTTTACTGTGAGGATCCGAAAGGAGCGGCCAGCAATATCATGTATGTTTTGGAAGGCATGAAAATCAATGCCCAGACTTTTGGGATCACTGAGAAGATGGTGGATGAGCAGCTTTTGTATATTATGGAAGGGCTGATCGTGGAGTTTGAATAGAGCATGGAAAGGACTTAAACGCAGACAGATATTGTTACGGTTTTATAACAAATAGCGAAATGTTTGCAGGGGGAAGTTTTGATACTATGTGGATATACCGTGGTTGGTGCATCCACATTTTCATTCTGTGATATAACGAAATGAGGCGTTTGGTGAATGTTGTAAGTTGGAATACTTAATCATTTCAACCAGCTTAATGGATATGCGTTTACGCGTGAGCAAGAGTAAAGAAAAGGAGAGAAAAGTATGTCAAAGATTACAGTAGATGTGGATTATGTCAGAGAGTGTTTGAGGAAAATCGGATATATAGTAAGTGACTGTGTGGAAAGAGATAATAATGGTAAAAATTGGCAGATTAAATTTTCAAATAGCGGTGCAATTGTAACTATTTATGATACAAATAGTAAAAAGAATACGGTTGTGAATGGAAAGCTGGAATCAGAAGAAGGGGAGAAACTTAAAGAAATCGTAGATAAACTCAAATGTAAAGAATTGTTGATAGATCCGCTTAATGAAGAGATTGTCAGGCTGATTAACAATAAACAAGAATCGGATTTCTATGACTATAAATCTCAAGGGGTATATTTAAAGAGGACGGAAAAAGTGTGAGTTTTTGAAAAGACCACCTT
>CAJUJP010000071.1 GCA_910586615.1 uncultured Lachnospiraceae bacterium | reverse complement strand
CACACTGGATAACCGTAAATTAATGCGAAATCTGGCATAGGTGTGAATTGTAACAACAGTTCAACCCTTTGCCGCTGCCTGCTCTCCACGACAGCATCCCCGATTGATTCAAAATACGCTTTTATAGACACAGCCGG
Source organism: uncultured Lachnospiraceae bacterium (assembly GCA_910586615.1). Classification (GTDB taxonomy): domain Bacteria; phylum Bacillota; class Clostridia; order Lachnospirales; family Lachnospiraceae; genus UBA3282. Next base: position 15,098 of record CAJUJP010000071.1, on the reverse strand, counting down.
CATTTTATCTGCGCTTCATCAAATACAGAATCCATACCTTTTTCCAGTAATCTTTGTATTCTGCCTTCTCCACCCCTTTTGCCGCCAGAATAGAGACGCTTCCAATCCTCGTTCCGTCCAGCTTATACACTGCCTCTCCGATGGCATCTCCTTCCGCCACAGGTGCCTTGACAACCCCCGGCAGACTGATTTCCTTCTGAATCTGACTCAGGTTGCTTCCTTTGGTATCCAGATAATCGAAAGGGCCTTCATAGGTCAGATACAGCACATCATCGATACCGCCCTCCACTTTCTGTTCCGGCAGGGGGTCTTTATTCTCATCGGTATACATCTGGCTTACACTGTACCCGTAATTGAGCAGCGTAATAGCGTCCTGAAACCGGGTTTTGGGATCCGGCGCCGCCATAACCACGGCAATCAGTTCCATGTCGTCCTTTTTGGCCGTTGCCGACAGACAGTACATTGCCTTCGATGTGGAACCGGTCTTAAGCCCGGTCGTCCACTCATACTGTTTGAGCAGCTTATTGGTGCTGGACAGGGTGAAAGTTGACGTTCTGGTAGGCGTTTTGTGCTCAATATTCTCCATCCATATTTTGGTATAATTGAATACTTCCGGGTATTTCGTGATCAGTTCTCTTGACATGATCGCCACATCCTTTGCCGAAGAATAATGGTTATCAGAGTCTGAAAGACCGCAGCAGTCTTCAAAATGAGTATTCTGCATCCCAAGCGCTTCCGCCTTTTCATTCATCAGCTTTACAAATTCACTTTCACTTCCCGCTATGTACTCTGCAACCGCCACGCTGGCATCATTCCCCGAAGCCACGGCAATACATTTGATCATGGTATCCAGTGTCTGCGTTTCACCTTCTTCCAGATAAACCTGTGAACCTCCCATGGACATTGCGTAGGCACTGGTCGTCACCTGATCATCCAAATGAATCCTTCCGCTCTTTATGTGCTCAAAAATGATCAGCAGTGTCATAATCTTCGTTATACTCGCCGGACTTCTCTTCGCATCTGCATCCTGTTCACAGACCACCTGTCCGGTAGAGGCTTCCATCACAATGTATGAAGGCGTGGTAACATCCGGTGCCGCCCACACGTGCATGGATTTGCACATAAATCCCGCATTAAGCAGAAAGCATCCGAGTATGATCCATACCACAATACGTTTTCCTGTTTTTCGCAACGCTGTCACTCCTACATATTCTTATGTACTATACATATTGTAATAGGACAACGGATATTCCGTGGAAATGAAAAACAGACTCAAAATCACTTCTGAGTCTGCTTCGGCTTTACTTAGTTGTATTTGCGTTTTCTGGCTGCTTCGGACTTCTTCTTACGTCTTACGCTGGGCTTCTCGTAATGCTCTCTCTTACGAATCTCCTGCTGGATACCGGCTTTCGCGCAGCTTCTCTTGAAACGACGTAATGCACTATCCAAAGTCTCGTTTTCTTTTACGATTACGTTTGACATTCTCGCACCTGACCTCCCTTCAGTCCCGAACAAGCATTTCGACTGATTGGGTTATTTATGCGTTTACACGCTCCGTGTCTCTACACACAACACAAATTATACCACATTTTGGTTATGAGTCAACTAGAAATTAAAAATTATTTACCAAATAATTTGTCAAATTGGTTATTTCCGGTACTTCCAGATACAGTAGACCGCCCGCATTCCATCTCTGAAGCCGATCTTTTTGCCTTCTTCCTTTGTTCTCGGATAGTAGGAAATCGGAACTTCATGGATTCTGATCCGCTTTCTCGAAATCTTCGCTGTGATCTCCGGCTCAAAACCAAAACGGTTTTCCTCAATATCAATCGCCTGAATCACTTCTCTTCGAAAAGCTTTATAACAGGTTTCCATATCCGTCAGATTCTGATGCGTAAACAGATTTGACAGAATCGTCAAAAACCGGTTGGCAAAGCGATTGGCCATATAGCCTTTGGCCCTCGCTTTCAGAAATCTGGAACCGTAGCACACCGAAGCTTTCCCTGAAAGAATCGGCTCTATAACCAGAAGATACTCCTGAGGGTCATATTCCAGATCCGCATCCTGAATCATGACGATATCTCCTGTGGCATGGGCAAAACCGGTACGCAATGCCGCACCTTTTCCACCGTTTTGTTCCTGATATATGATCTGATCCACTAAGGGCCTGATCTTTTCCTCCAAAACTTTATGTGTGCCGTCCGTACTCTTATCATCCACTATAATGATCTCTTTCTTCGGAACCGGAGATTCCAATACCTTATTTACAATAGTCTCAATATTATCTTCTTCATTATAGCAGGGTATCACGATCGACAATTTATAATCCTGCCTGTTTATCTTTTTGCCAGACATACTTTCCTCCACTCACCAGCTTTCATGACAATCCAGCCTTGGCTTCCTCTTCACATTGTTGACAGATTTTCCTGTTTCCTCATCTCTCCTGACAAACCGAAACAACATATCCGCCCGCTTCCACTGTAACTTATCGAAACAAATTTTATCTTCATCTTATGATTGATCTGATATGCTCCCAGGTAGTCCCGTCCGACGGAATGACATGATACCAGTAAGCCAATGTACATATGCAGTTCCACACAACGCACAGACCACAGTATCCGTACACCATAACCCGGAGCGGACGTCGTTTCCGGCATGGTCCGTCCAGCAAAGCTGCCATCCCCACTGCAAAAATACACATGAAGTCCACTACCACTCTCTGCCCGTAGGAACCACCGTAGTACCAGCACCACCACGCAGCCGAAATGTACAGGATCAATATGAGGAACAACACCGAGCCGGTATACAGCTTACTTCTGTTCTTATATGCATAAACAATTCCGGCCATCGACACAAACAGAATGGGACTCCAGAAAAAAAGCCCTTTCCGCACACTGAACAGAAAATTGATCATTTCCGGCTTCAGCCAGAAAAAAGACTCATTACTGCCATAAGAATACAAGAACCAATGCCCTGTAGCTGCATGCCAGTAAAACATCTGCGGCAGGATTGTGATGATCCCCGCTCCCACAATAGGCAGAACCCTCGCCGGTTTCAAGACAGTGACCGCCCTCTCTTTCAGACTACTCCAATCCCGCACACCATACAGAATATACGTCAATACAAATATAATGTTAACGTTTCGAATCAGAAAGATTACGCCTGCCAGTATCCCGAACACACATGTGTGCAGCGGCGTATTTTTCTCCGTTTTATCACGTTCTTCATACCAGCAGAGATAATACAGGAACAAATTCAGTACCGCATAAGAATAAACATGAGAAAAACCCGCGTCATAAGAGGCATAATGAAACAGATTCGTTCCGTAAGTAATCAAAATGCAGGTTATACATGCAGTCTTCCTTGATAGATCGAGATAACGAACCATCAGCCTGTACAGCAGCACCGTTCCTGCAGCCCAATAAACAACACCGCCGAAAAGAACGAAATACTGATACAGATTGGAATACCCCGTAGCCGTGGCACTGCCGGTAAGTGCATCCCGGAGCAGCGACAGGATATGCGCCGCAAAAAAGAACGGGCTTTCCATAATTGCCACTCCTACCGGATATTTGTTAACGACTCCGCCGTCTACCTGTATCAGTTTAAGCGGATGTTCCAGATTCTGCACAAAATCAAACTGAAAATCCCCGTAAAGTATGGCCGGCAGATAAGCAAAATATCCGAACCCGTCAGAATACACCTTAGGAGCATTCAATACCTTGACGTGATATACCCATATGATCCCCGCCGCCATTAAGAACATGCTGACGAACAAAAATATCAAAAATGCACGCTCTTCTTTTACTATCCTTTTTATTCTGTCTTTCATCTATATCTCATGTCTTTCTATTTATTGCCGGCTGTCAGACAACCGCCCTCAGTTTTACTGTCGTACAGACTATTTGATCTGTCCTTCCAGGACTCTGGCAGACTCTGCAATTGCATCGTCGATGCCCGCCGGATTCTTGCCGCCAGCCTGAGCCATATTGGGACGTCCACCGCCGCCGCCGCCGACAAGTGATGCGATTCCCTTGATCAGATTGCCTGCATGTGCACCCTGGCCCATGGCTCCCTCTGTCGCCATTGCCACCATGTTAACTTTGCCGTCCTTATCGGAAATCAGCACGATCACGCCCTCTCCCAGTTTCTCTTTCAACTGGTCACCAAGTTCGCGCAGACCGTTCATATCAACACCTGCAACCCTGGAAGCAAGCAGTTTCACACCTTTTATTTCCTGCACCTGATCCATAACGTCGCCCAGAGCGTCCTTCGCCGCCTTGCTCTTTAAGGATTCATTCTCACTCTGCAGCGCTTTCATCTCTGCCATCAGATGCTCGCATCTCTCCAACAGACTGGAAGGAGAAGTCTTGAGCGTCTTAGCCGCCGCATGAAGCTGTTCTTCCAGTTTCTGATAATATGCCGTCACATTGCTTCCTGTCACTGCCTCGATACGGCGCACGCCCGCAGCCACGCCGGCCTCGGACAGAATCTTGAAAGAACCGATAGTACCGGTAGATTTTACATGAGTACCGCCGCACAACTCACTGGAAAAATCACCCATCTGCACAACCCTGACAGTATCTCCGTACTTTTCTCCGAAAAGTGCCATGGCTCCGGACTGCTTTGCTTCTTCTATCGTCATGATTTTCGTCTCAACTGCCAGATTTTCTGCAATCTGCTCATTGACGATCTGTTCCACTTTGCGAATCTCTTCCGGTGTCATAGCCGCGGAATGCGAGAAGTCAAAACGTGTTCTCTCACCATCCTGATAAGACCCGGACTGCTCCACATGATTTCCCAGCACTTCCCGCAATGCCTTCTGCAGCAGATGGGTAGCGCTGTGGTTCTTACAGGTACTGCTTCTTCTGGCAGTATCCACTGATAAGGTCACCGCATCTCCAACCTTGAACATACCTTTCGTAACTCTGCCTACATGTCCTACCTTACCGCCCAGAAGCTTAATCGTATTTTCCACTTTGAACGCACCGTCCGCGGTGGTGATCATTCCGGTATCACCTTCCTGTCCGCCCATGGTAGCATAGAAAGGTGTCTGCTCTACGATAACAGTACCCACTTCACCGTCCGTCAATGCCTCCACCAGTTCCGTTTCCGTGGTAAGCACCGTCACTTCAGAGTCATATGTCAGATGGTCGTACCCTACAAACTCCGTGGTGACTGAGGGATCAATGGACTCATATACAGTCACGTCTGCACCCATATAATTAGTCACCTTACGGGCTTTACGGGCCTTCTCCTTCTGCTCCTGCATACATGCCTTAAAACCGTCCTCATCCACTGTAAATCCTTTTTCTTCCAGAATTTCCTTCGTTAAGTCAAGAGGGAATCCGTAAGTATCATACAGCTTGAACGCATCAGCGCCTCCCAGTTCTTTGCCGCCAGAAGCCGCAACCGCCTCTGACATCTCATTTAAGATGCTGAGACCCTGATCGATGGTCTTATTAAATTTGTTTTCTTCCTGTGTGAGCACATTAAAAATAAATTCTTTCTTCTCTTCCAGCTCCGGATAGCCGTCTTTGGAGCCTTCAATCACCGTCCCTGCCAAATTTGACAGAAATGTACCCTGAATGCCCAGCTTACGCCCCTGGCGCGCCGCCCGGCGGATAATACGACGGAGCACATATCCTCTTCCTTCATTGGAAGGCATAATTCCGTCCGAGATCATAAATGTGGCGGAACGGATATGATCCGTGATGATACGGATGGATACGTCCGTGTCGTAGTCCTTCTTATATTCCACACCGGCGATCTCGCACACCCTTGTTCTGAGCGCCAGCACAGTATCCACGTCAAAAATGGAATCCACATCCTGCACGGCGGAAGCCAGTCTCTCTAATCCCATACCGGTATCAATATTCTTCTGCACCAGTTCCGTGTAATTGCCTTTGCCGTCATTGTCGAACTGGGTAAACACATTGTTCCAGATCTCCATATACCGATCGCAGTCGCAGCCTACCGTACAGCCGGGCTTACCGCATCCATACTTCTCACCGCGGTCATAATAGATCTCGGAACAGGGACCACAGGGACCCGAACCATGCTCCCAGAAATTATCTTCCTTGCCAAACCGGAAAATCCGTTCCGGTGCGATGCCGATCTCCTTGTTCCAGATCTCAAAGGCTTCCTCATCATTCTCATAGATAGAAGGATAGAGTCTGTCCGCATCCAGTCCCACCACTTCCGTGAGGAACTCCCAGCTCCATGCGATAGCCTCATGCTTAAAATAATCCCCGAAAGAAAAGTTTCCCAGCATCTCAAAAAAAGTACCATGTCTCGCCGTCTTGCCTACATTCTCAAGATCACCTGTTCTGATACACTTCTGACAGGTCGTCACCCTCTTTCTCGGCGGGATCTCCTGTCCCGTAAAATAAGGCTTAAGCGGCGCCATGCCGGAGTTGATCAACAGCAGACTGTTGTCATTATGCGGCACCAGCGAAAAACTCTTCATCTTCAAATGTTCCTTGCTCTCAAAAAATTCAAGAAACATCCTTCGCAATTCATTTACACCATAAGGTTTCATCGTAGTTCTCTATCCTTTCTCATTTATGTCGTCTCTGTACCATATCATCAAAACGTGAATTTATCCGCAAAATACGCATCCAGCTCTGTGATCGCGATACGCTCCTGCTCCATGGAATCACGGAATCTTACCGTCACACATCCGTCCGTCTCGGAATCGAAATCATATGTAACACAGAAAGGTGTGCCGATCTCGTCCTGTCTGCGGTATCTCTTACCGATGTTGCCTCTGTCGTCAAATTCGCAGTTATATTTTTTGGAAAGCTGCGCAAAGATCTTCTCCGCACCCTCATTTAACTTCTTGGAAAGCGGGAGCACACCGATCTTCACCGGTGCCAGTGCCGGATGGAAATGCAGTACGGTACGTACATCTCCCTCACCGATCTCTTCCTCATCATAGGCACCGCACAATACCGCCAGGAAAAGTCTCTCCACACCCAGCGACGGCTCGATGACATAAGGAATATATTTCTCATTCTTCGTATCGTCAAAATAGGACATATCCTCGCCGGAAGTATTCTGGTGCTGCGTCAGGTCATAGTTCGTTCTGTCCGCTATGCCCCACAACTCACCCCAGCCGAAGGGGAACAGGAACTCGATATCCGTGGTCGCCTTGGAGTAGAAGGAAAGTTCTTCCGGATCGTGGTCGCGGACACGCATCTCCTCCTCTTTCATTCCCAGACTCTTTAAGAAGTCTATACAATACTGTTTCCAGTATGCAAACCATTCCAGATCCGTATCCGGCTCACAGAAGAACTCCATCTCCATCTGTTCGAACTCTCTCACACGGAAGATAAAGTTGCCGGGTGTGATTTCGTTTCTGAAAGATTTACCCACCTGGCAGATGCCGAAAGGAATCTTCTTACGGGAAGTCCTCTGCACATTCTTGAAATTAACAAAAATACCCTGTGCCGTCTCCGGACGCAGATATACAGTGTTCTTAGCATCCTCGGTAACACCCTGGAAAGTCTTAAACATCAGATTAAACTGTCTGATATCTGTAAAGTTATGTTTGCCGCAAGTCGGACAGGGAATGTTATGTTCCTCGATAAAATCCTTCATCTCCTGCTGGCTCCACCCGTCCACGGAACTGTCCGGCGTCATGCCCTGTGCCGCCACATAATCCTCAATGATCTTATCTGCACGAAATCTTTCATGACATTCCTTACAGTCCATCAGCGGATCGGAAAAACTGCCCAGATGTCCGCTGGCTACCCATGTCTGCGGATTCATCAGAATGGCACAGTCCACACCTACATTATAAGGACTTTCCATCACGAACTTCTGCCACCATGCTTTCTTGATATTATTTTTCAATTCCACCCCCAGATTACCGAAGTCCCATGTATTGGCCAACCCTCCGTAAATCTCGGAACCGGGGTATACAAACCCTCTCGCTTTCGATAAAGCCACGATTTTTTCCATTGTCTTTTCCATAATTTCCTCCATTCTGAATCTTTTATGATATCACTCGGCCATCCATATCCTGTTTTAAAGTATTTGCCCGCATTAACTGCCACGGTTCTGTCTGAAAGCATAAAACCGTGCAGAAAAACCATTCGTTTGATCTTCCGTTTCCGTTCAGCCGGAAACGGACACGTTATTCAAATACAATATAAGACAAAACGCTCTCATCCGCATTCTCTCCCGCCTGATGAACGATGTGCACACCCTTTTTGCCGGAAAAAGAAACATCCAGATCACTGTCCGCACTCTGGTTGATGTAAAGGATCCTGCCATAAGTATTCACCACCAGTTCTTCCGATGGCTTTGTGCCGATGATCACGATCTGCTTTTTCTCCGAATCACTGATACCTCCCAGCTCTACCGGTTCTCCGCCCGAAGAAACAAAGGCTACATGATCCAGTTTGTAGCCGCGGCCATTGGCTTCTTCCACAGTACCCACAAACATTTCCCTGTGATTAAAATCACTGTAGTCCTGATCTGTGGCATACTGAAACTGAAGCAGCACTTTGCCGCCCTTTTCCTCCACAGACATCAGGGAAACCTTATCCGCACCGTTATCCGCACAATATTCGGAAACCCTGTCCGATGCCAGCGTCTCAAGCCCTTCCATTTCATAATAATTCTGGTCAAAGTTTCCTACGACCTGATGGGCAATCCCGCCGTCTTTACCAATCGAAACAGAACAAACATCCGGCAGACTGCCCTGACCACAGCCTGCTAGCCCGCTCACTGCCGCCAGGATCAAAAGGAGCGTCTTTCCTTTTTGCATACACATTCCTCTCTGGTCAATCTTAAACCGTTAACATACTGCATTACATTATATTAAAGATTATCCACAATTTCAAGACTTTTAAACGTTCTGTCCAGATATCTCCTGCGATAGTCATCTGCAATCCTGCCAAGCTGCTCCAGCACCTGCTCCGTCACGGTAAACGTATAAAGCCTTTCGATGCCGGATTCCATGATATAGGAAACGGCATATTCCGTGGATTTATCCCACCCGTCTCCCCGCGGCATACCCGGAAATTCTCCGTTTAATACCATGGCCTTCATTTCAAATATGTAACGGATCAGCCGGTTGGAAAGTCCTTCATGCATGAGAGCACGCAGCGACTGGTAAAGCAGCTTGAGCATCTCCTTCTCGTCATTGTTCTCTCTCGTATAATAATCCATCAGTTCCAGAAAATACATCCCGTAATATGCACCTTCAAAATCTTCCCGCAAACCTGCGAAATAATTGCTGATGGAGGCTTCCATGATATTGTAGGAACTCCTTCCCGCATACATCTTAAACTCTCCAAAGGAGAAGGGATTCGTCGCCGCAAGAAGCCTGCTGCCCTGTTTGCGCGCTCCTCTTGCAAATGCTGAAATCTTTCCCTTCTCCTTTGTCAATATCACGACTCTTTTGTCGTACTCACCCATCGGTTCAGCCTTTAAAATCATCCCTGTAATCTGTGTATATTCCTGCATGAGACTGTTCTCCCGACTCTTCTTTTCTATCACAATCCCGTCGCCCTGTATCCTCTGCTGCATTTCTGTATGCCAGAAAATCATCTATTTTTCCGGTAGCCATAAATCTGTCCCAGTAATTTATCTCATTCATCTTACGCCCCTGATCCTCTCTCAATCAACTAGTGTTTAGGGTTCGCAGATTTGGCTTTTTCTATTCTTTTTCTACTCGGTTTCTTTCGGATTATAGCCGAAATTTTTCAACAGATAATCGCTGTCCCGCCAGTCCTTTTTGACCTTGACCCAGAGCTTCAGGTTCACCTGGCGTTCCACCAGATCTTCAATATCCGGTCTTGCCATGGAACCGATCTTCTTGAGCATACTGCCCTGTTTACCGATGATGATACCCTTATGGGAATCCCGCTCGCAGACGATGGTGGCCTCAATATCCACGATATGCTTCCTGAATTTCATAATCTCGATGGTGACTGCAATGCCGTGGGGAATCTCCTCTTCCAGACACCGGAGCGCTTTCTCCCTGATCAGTTCCGCCACAATCTGGCGCATAGGCTGATCTGTCACCGTATCCTCATCATAAAAAGGCACTCCGTAAGGCAGGTACTTCATAATACATTCGATCAGCACTTCCAGGCCGTCCTTTTTCAGTGCCGATACCGGTACGATCTCAGCAAAATCAAGCTGTCCGCGGTATGCATCAATAAAGGTCAGAATCAGTTCCTTTTTTACCGTGTCAATCTTGTTAATGACAAGTATAACCGGTGTCTTCATCTTCTTAAGCTGCTCGATGATGTGCTGCTCCCCGGCACCGATATAATCTGTGGGTTCCACCAGCCAGAGGATCACATCCACTTCGGACAGGGTACGTTCCGCCACGTTTACCATATAATTTCCCAGCTTGTTTTTTGCTTTATGAATCCCCGGCGTATCCAGAAATACGATCTGGCCCGCCTCGGAAGTATATACAGTCTGGATCTTATTTCTGGTAGTCTGCGGCCGGTTGGATGTGATGGCGATCTTCTGACCGATCAGTGCATTCATCAACGTGGATTTCCCCACATTAGGTCTGCCGATCAGCGTGGCAAACCCGGATTTAAACTGCTTGTTTTCTTCTTTTTTCTCCATAAATGTTCTGGTCACTTTCTGTACTGTTCTTTCTATTCAGAGTACCTTTTGCTGCCGCCTTGTTTACTCTGTTTTTATATGTCATTCTGTGCTTCTCCGGTGCTTCCGCCCTGTTCCGGTCCGTTCTGGGCTTCCTGCACATTCCCGGTCTGACCCGCCGGATTCTGCCCGCCGCCCTGATTCAATCCTGTACTCTGCATCTGGGAATAAGGCTGCACCTGATACGGATTTCTTCTGCCTGCCGCTTTCTTTGCACTGCGTCTGTCCATGACTTTGAACACAAACCGTCCGATCAGGAACAGAAGCAATAGAATGACTGCCCATAAGATCAGATAAGGAAGTTTGATCACAAACCAGATCCCGAAGTTGCTGAGTCCTTTTCCCACTCCCTTTAAGCTGTCCATAAAACCGGTCCTGATCCGCTGCCCCGTAGTCACTTCCTCGGTAGGCGTGTACCGCTCCACCTCGTCAATGGACAGATATACGGTGCTGTAATCTATTTTGTTATCATAGGTTCGAAGCTGTGATTCCATGCTTTCGATCTGATAGCGCACCTCCGACAGACGCCCCTCAATGGCAATTATGTCCTCCACAGTCTGGGCCTGTTCCATCAGTTCCAGAAGTCTGTCCTGTTCCGTAGTCAGTGCCTTCTTATGACTTTCCAGATCTACATATTGCAGCGTCACATCCGTCACACTTTCAGAACGGCTCACCACATTGGTCTGCTCCCCCACTTCTTCCAGAAATGCATCCAGATTTTCTTTGGGCATACGAACCGTCATACTTGCATAACGCAGATATTTCGTCCCCTGAAAGTCCGCGGAATAGTTGTCATTCCTGCTATAGCTTGACATATCTTCTATGTATCCGCCAAGAGCCGTAACTCTCTTCTGCAGGTTCGGCAACAGTACATCGAACTGCTCCGTCTCCACGTTGAGATTCACATTCTTGATCAGCTTCCTGCCCGCCAGTGCATCCTGCTGAAGCTGTGTACCGCTCTCCTCTGCTGCCGCATCGTCATATCCGGCTTCTGCCCCTTCCTGAGTCGCCGTCTCGCTAAATTCTGCTATAGCTCCGGCTGGATATCCATTCCCGCCGCTGTCATAGTCCGCTGCCGTATCCACTGCCGATTCATATTTCATTGTTGACGCGGCACTGTGACTCCCGCTGCTGCCGCAGGCGCTGAGCATAACTGCTGACGCACCCGCCGCTGCCACGATTCTTATCCATTTTCTTTTTTCCATATTCATAATGATTCCTCCCTTTCCCGGCCGCACACCGCACACAAAACGGTCTTTTCCGGTTCCTTCTGATTTAAATACCTTTCACGGAAGGAAAAAGTTGCATCTGATCTGTATCACTAAAAAAATTTATTCCGTTTTTTCAATGGAACAGATAATCTGTACCTTCGAACAGGTCACTATTCCCCTTGATCTTCTCCTCATTGCCGACCACGCAGAGGCAGTCCTCATCCATAAAAGCCCGGATATACTCTGAAAGTCCGCGAATCGTATGGGCATCTGCCGCAAGCAGTTCATCCCGGTTCTGCTGAATCTTCTCATAAGGATAATGGGTCATATAGCCGGTCAGGGAATAAGTTCCTTTCATAGCCGGTGTCATGGGCTGATCCATCTCGCTGACAGCCCCGATGATATACTGCGTCATGGTTCGCTCATCTGCCTCAAAATCAGCAATATAGTCCGCCGCTTTCTCGTATACCTCGATGGTATTTTGCAGGTTGGGATCTCTGTAGGACACAAAATAACTGTCGCCGGATCTGCCAAAACTGCACATACACCCGTAAGCGCCGCCCTTGACCCGCACCTGTGTCCAGAGGTAATCGTATCCCATAAGCACACGCAGTACCTTCAGCGCCCCGTTATAAGGCAGACCTTTTTTGACATAATTTCCTGCACGGCACACATACTGGATCTGTGCCGAAGTCATAAATCCCTCATTTTTCCGCACCGGTTCAGGAGCATATCCTTTTCCCTCCACCGGACCGGTGTACAGGCTTCCTTTCAGATTTCTGACAAGCGCCTCGATTCCCGTCAATCCCTCCGGTTGGGCAGTATAGTCCACCATCAGATTCTCCGGCCGGAAAATACAACTCACTACCCTCTGCAGGCAATCCGCCAGTTCTTCCTTACGCACGTCAAAGTTCTTTTCCAGATCTTCCAAAAGCCTGTAAAAAGGTATGCCGTTCATATGCTCCATCACCATAGCCGGTCTGGACAGATAAGACAGCGCCCGGCCTGCTGCCAGCGTGTGTCCAGCCGACATCATGTCCGCCTGTTTGCAGGAACGTGCCTCTGCCACAAGCTCAAAAAGCCGTTTCATATCCGTATAATCGGAGCGCGTCAGAATCTCTTCCGCCAGTGCAAAAGCCTGAGGCAGATTTTCATATAATACCTTCACCTTAAGATCAAGCGTTGCAGTATATTTTGACAAGTCTCTCGCATCTGTGTAGGTATTTACCGCGGGAGCAATGCCGCCTGTCTGCAGATTGATCTCATTGTACAGTTCACTGTAGCTGTACTGTTGTGTACTCACCAGACCCAAAACCGTTTTCAGGATTCCTACATACGGGAACAGTTCTTCAGGCACCTGCCTTAAATCAAACATAAACCGCAGATATCCTATCCCGTTTGTAAAAACATCATGATATAAGAGCACCGTACCGTCAACATCCTTCTCCTCGTTCTGATATGGCACAGCCTCCCGTTTCATGTCCCCTCTGGACAGCAGCGGAATCTTTTCCAGATCTTCCCTGCGGCTGGGCTCTTCCTGATACTGCCGCAGTTCCTCTGTCTCCCGGACAATGCATTGGATCTCCTCCTCGCTCATGGCAGCCTTTTTTTCGGCAAGTTCCTGTTCGAGTTTCTTCTCTTTTATGCCGGTCAGCCCTTTTGCAGGACGCACTACCACCACGCTCTTATGAGAATTACTGATCAGATACTCCCGGATCAGATCCTCATAGTAGGAAGTGCCTGCTGCCTGCTTCAGTTCACGGAAAGTATCCAGAAGTTCCACATTTTCAAAAGGTCTGGACTCATCATAAAGCCACGTTTCCAGCATCTGCAGGCCATACATAAGCCCCTTCGGATAGGAACCGAAATCTGCCTCCCTGTATTTGAATTCACTGTTGTTCAGATTTGCCCTGATTGCCTTCTGATCCAGCCCGTCCCGTACAAGCTTCGCAAGCGTATCATCCACCACGCGGATGAATTCTTCTTTCTGTTCCGCGTTGGCATTCTTTGCGATCATGGAAAAATACGGCTGCCTTACCCCCGTATCATAAGCACAGTTTAAATCCGTGCCGATCCCCGCATCCAAAAGCGCCTGTTTCACAGGTGCGCCGGGCATCATGCACAATACATCTACCAGCGTGGAAAAGCCGTAACAGAACTTCCGGTCCGGCTGTTCTCCCAGAGAAATATTGTAGGCCAGATACGTGTTATCCTTCTCCGACTCACTCTCCATGATGGGATACTCCTTCTCTACCGTCACCATCCCGGTAAAAGCCGGTTCCGTACCCGGCATGGAATCCACCAAAAGAGCATCATAAGCGGACAAATATTCCTCATCAATATACTGTAACTTCTCCGCCATATCCATATCCCCGTACAGATATATATAACTGTTGGAGGGATGATAATACTTCTGATGAAAAGCAAGAAAATCCTCATAAGTCAGTTCCGGAATCACATCCGGATCACCGCCGGATTCCACGGCATATGCAGTATGCGGATAAAGGGAATTCATGATCTCTCTCCACAGCACATCGTCCGGGGAAGAATAGGCCCCCTTCATTTCGCTGTAAACCACACCGTTGATGGTCAGCGCGTCCTCAGCATTTTCCATCTCATAGTGCCAGCCCTCCTGCCTGAAAATCTTCTCCTCATGATAAATGTTCGGATGAAATACCGCATCCAGATAGACGTCCATCAGATTCTGAAAATCCTTGTCATTACAGCTTGCAACAGGATACACTGTCTTATCAGGATAAGTCATGGCATTCAAAAAAGTATTGAGCGATCCCTTCGCAAGTTCGATAAAAGGATCTTTCACCGGAAATTTATCGGAACCGCAGAGCACGGTATGTTCCACAATATGCGCTACACCCGTACTGTCTTTGGGTGGTGTGCGAAAACCGATATAAAAGACCTTATTATCATCATCATTGGACAAAAGTGCCACTCTCGCCCCCGTTTTATTGTGTCTCAAAAGATAACTGACTGAATTCAGTTCTTTGATCTCCCTCTTTTCAAGCACTGTGTAAGCCTGTAACTGTTCAATCTGCATATGTGTGCAAACTCCTTTCTAATGGAATAAACCGTCTGCACTATAGTATACCACTCTTACCGAAACTTAGCAAAACTATCCTGTAGAAAAATCCATCTGAACAGTCCGGCCGTTACTGTTCACACCCGCACCATGCACTTGCTCGGGAGTTTGACACTTCCGTTTAAACATCATAACACATAAACCTTGTATTT
>CAJUJP010000070.1:3195-15669 GCA_910586615.1 uncultured Lachnospiraceae bacterium | reverse complement strand
GAGTCCGCGAAGCGGATCTCGCAAAGTTAATTTGCGAAGCAAATTAACTTTTTTTTTATGCCATCTTATTCACGGCAAGAGTCATACGGGATATCTTTCTGGCAGAAGTGTTCTTGTGATAAACACCTTTCTGAGTAGCTTTGCCAAGAGCTGATGTAGCAGCAGTCAGAGCTGTCTTTGCAGCTTCCTGATCCTTAGCCTCGATAGCAGCGTATACTTTCTTGACTGCTGTCTTGACGCTGGACTTGATCGCTTTGTTTCTGTCAGCCTTTGTCTTGTTTACCAGAATTCTTTTCTTTGCAGATTTGATATTAGCCATGATCACACCTCCGATTCATATTATCTTTATCTCTTTATTAGGACGTGTCTCATTAAAGCCGGACACGGACGTTTTAATGGAAACACACGCATATTATTGTAGATTATGAGTTTGGCGATGTCAATACATATTTTGTTTATTTTTGCAAAAAATAGAAAAGAAAGTGTTACTGTTCACACAGTGACAGAGAAAAGAACCGAAACGCTGCGAAAGAAATTCAGAATGCAGTTCAGGGCGTGCTGTGCAGCCTGCATGGTTTGCTCCGGGCAGACAGGCACTGAATGGTAACCAACTTATAATTATACGCATATAGTAAGATAAAATGCGGGAAATGAGGAATATGTCATGGATAGCTGGCAGGCAGTCAGGACGGACTTGGCGTTGGAAGCCAGAGAAAGTATCGAGGATAAAGCGGCCGGACTCCACGGAGTTGCGGTGGAAGAGCACTATGATGAGGCAGGCGATGTGCATATTACCAAGGTGGTGATCGAGACCAAAAACGGCGCTAAAATGCTGGGCAAGCCAATGGGGATCTACATTACGCTGGAAGCTCCCGCGATGACGGAGCCGGAGGAGGATTATCATCAGGAAATTTCGGAGGTTCTGGCCAGAGAGCTGCGAAGCGTTCTGCCTGACCCGGACAGGGAACAGTCTATTCTGGTAGTGGGGCTGGGAAACCGGGAAGTGACGGCGGATTCGCTGGGGCCTAATGTGGTGGATAACCTGTTCGTCAACAGGCATATCGTGAGGGAGTACGGAAAGGTAGCGTATAATCGTTCCAGGATGCATCAGGTGAGCAGCCTGATTCCAGGTGTTATGGCAAAAACAGGGATGGAGTCGGCGGAAATCATCAGAGGTGTGATCGGCGAGACAAAGCCGGATATGGTGATCGTGATCGACGCGCTGGCAGCCCGCTCTACCAAGCGGCTGAACCGTACCATACAGATCACGAACACAGGCATCCATCCGGGGTCAGGGGTGGGAAACCACCGCAATGCCATCACCCAGGAAAGCCTGCAGATTCCGGTGCTGGCGCTGGGTGTGCCTACGGTGGTGGACGCGGCGACGATCGTCGGTGATGCCATGGGTGAACGTCCGGTTACGCTGAAGGAATTGAATAATATGTATGTCACCACGAAAGATGTGGATCAGCAGATTCAGCAGATCAGCCATATTTTGTGTGACGGAATCAATAAAGCACTCACCTGTCCGGATGAGGAAGAGGGGGAGTAAGCGCCCGCCGGTACAAAAAGGAGAGAGTGCAGTGCGGGACTTTCCGGGAAAAACGGCCAGCGTGCACAGGGCAAATGCCCGGCTTATGGCATGAAGCTATGTATGTACAGCATATAATAGTTTCATATGGACATGAAAAAGAAAATATTGAGAATTATTATCATAGCACTTGTTCTGATATCTTTTTTCTTTATTCTGTCGGAAGGCACAAAAACGCGGAAAGAGCAAAAGGATAAAGACGGGGCGCTTTCGGGCTGGATACAGGATATGATGATGGAGCCGTATCTGCCCGGCGTACATAGTCTGAACAGGCGGAAGGAGAATAAAATAACAAGTGATGTGTATCAAAAGTGGCTGCTGGCGGATTATCCGGTCTTCCTTTATGGCATGGAATCGGAAGGAGGCGTGGAAGCGGAGACGGAAAGTGACTATGCCAGACTGCTCATGTTAGAGGGCAGTGACGAGGATCATAAATCCATCCCGGAAGACGAACTGGAATATGACGAGAATGCGATGCATCTTGAGCAGGGGCTGGCGGACGCTCTGCTTGCGGAAAACGGTATGTATCTGGAAAATCAGGCGGTGCAGCAGGAACCGGCCGGAGAGCAGGTTTCCGAAAATACACCGGCAGGCTTTGCGCCTGTGATGGAGAAGAACTACAGCTACAAGTGGGACGAACTGCAAAACTATGAAGATCTGGTGAAGGCGTTTTATGCGGTGGACAGCACTACAAAGGCCGGAGATGAGCTTTTGCAGGCAGAAAAGCTGCTGTCTAAGGACATGCGTATGAAAGGAAGCGCCGATGAACCTCAGATCCTGATTTATCATACCCATGCCAAAGAAGCCTTTGCAGATTCCACGCCGGAGGATCCTTCCACCGGTATCGTGGGAGTGGGAGACTATCTTGCCTCCATTCTGGAAGAGCGGTACGGTTATCATGTGATGCACCATACAGTGAGCTATGACAGTGAATCCAGAGATTACGCCTACAGCAATTCCCTGCCCGCCATCGAGCAGCTGCTGGCGGAAAACCCGTCCATTGAAGTGGTGATTGATCTTCACAGGGATGCCATGCCGGAAAGTAAAAGGCTGGTGATGAACCTGCAGGGCAGGCCCACGGCACAGTTTATGTTTTTCAACGGTCTGAGCCGTACCGGCAAGGGACCTATTGAATATCTGGAAAATCCGTATCTGGAAGATAATCTGGCTTTTTCCTTCCAGATGCAGGCAGCCTGTAACGAGTATTATCCGGGTGTAGCCAGAAGAATCTATCTGAAGGCTTACCGCTATAATATGCACTTGTGCCCGAAGACGCTGCTGATCGAACTGGGAGCACAGAACAATACGCTGGAAGAGGCGATGAATGCCTGTGATCCTCTGGCCCATGTGCTGGATCTGGTGCTCAGCGGCGATTATACCTCATCTTAACAGTGGACATATTTTTTCTGATTTGTTATACTTACTTCTGTATGACAAGGAGGAAGTTTATGGCAGCCATAGACCAGAGTAAAATCAGAAATTTTTGTATTGTAGCCCATATCGATCACGGTAAATCGACATTGGCGGACAGAATCATAGAGAAAACAGGACTGCTCACCAGCAGAGAGATGCAGGCGCAGGTGCTGGATAACATGGAACTTGAGCGTGAGCGCGGCATTACCATCAAGGCTCAGACAGTACGCATCATATATCAGGCCAAGGACGGGAACGAATATATTTTTAATCTTATCGACACACCGGGACATGTGGACTTTAATTATGAAGTAAGCCGTTCGCTGGCGGCCTGCGACGGCGCGATCCTGGTGGTGGACGCGGCTCAGGGAATCGAGGCGCAGACGCTTGCGAATGTATATCTGGCGCTGGATCATGATCTGGATGTGTTTCCGGTGATCAATAAGATTGACCTGCCAAGCGCCGAGCCTGACCGGGTAAAAAATGAAATCGAGGACGTGATCGGCATCGAAGCTCAGGATGCGCCTCTTATTTCTGCAAAAAACGGGATTGGCATCGAGGAAGTCTTAGAGGCGGTGGTGGAAAAGATTCCCGCTCCAGGAGGCAGCCCGGACAACCCCTTGCAGGCGCTGATTTTTGACTCGGTGTATGACTCTTATAAAGGGGTGATCGTATTCTGCCGGATCATGGAAGGCAGTGTCCGAAAAGGGACATCCATCAGGATGATGGCCACAGGCGCCACGGCGGAAGTGGTGGAAGTGGGTTATTTCGGAGCGGGGCAGTTTATTCCCTGTGAGGAATTATCCGCAGGAATGGTGGGTTATCTGACAGCATCCATCAAGAATGTAAAAGATACGGCGGTGGGTGATACGGTAACGGATGTGAACAACCCCTGTGCCGAACCCCTTCCCGGCTATAAGAAAGTCAATTCCATGGTGTACTGCGGCATGTATCCCGCGGACGGCGCAAAGTATCCTGATCTGAGGGATGCCTTGGAGAAGCTGCAGTTGAATGACGCTTCTCTGCACTATGAGCCGGAGACATCCATTGCTCTGGGCTTTGGTTTCCGCTGCGGATTTCTTGGGCTCCTGCATCTGGAAATCATACAGGAGAGGCTGGAACGGGAGTACAATCTGGATCTGGTGACTACCGCACCGGGTGTTATTTATAGAGTGCATAAAACAGACGGAGAGATGATTGAACTGACAAACCCGTCTAATCTGCCCGATCCGGCACAGATAGATTATATGGAAGAACCGGTGGTGAATGCGGAGATCATGGTGACTACAGAGTTCATCGGTTCCATTATGCAGTTATGCCAGGAGCGGCGGGGAAAATATATCAGTACGGAATATATCGAGGCTTCCAGGGCGCTGCTCAAATATGAACTGCCTTTGAATGAGATCATTTATGATTTCTTCGACGCACTGAAATCCAGATCCAGAGGATACGCATCTTTTGACTATGAACTGAAAGGCTATGAAGCGTCTAAACTGGTGAAGCTGGATATACTGATCAACCACGATGAGGTGGATGCATTATCCTTTATCGTTCATGCGGACAGCGCTTATGAACGGGGCAGGAAGATGTGTGAGAAGCTGAAAGACGAGATACCGAGACATCTCTTTGAGATACCGATCCAGGCAGCGGTGGGCGGCAAGATCATTGCGAGAGAGACAGTCAAGGCCATGCGCAAGGATGTGCTTGCCAAGTGTTACGGCGGTGACATCACCCGTAAAAAGAAACTGCTTGAGAAACAGAAGGAAGGCAAGAAACGTATGCGCCAGGTGGGGAATGTGGAGATTCCGCAGAGCGCGTTTATGAGTGTTTTGAAGCTTGACGATAAATAAGCATTAATTATAGAAGCGGAAGCCGGGCATAGAGAGCCGGATCGTAAGAAAATGTGAAACAGGCAGAGCACGCCAGGAGAGTGTGCCGGCAGGTACGGGACCGGAATACGGATGTTAAAAGACAGGAGCAGCAGATGAAAGAGTTGAGCATTTATATTCACATTCCTTTTTGTGTCAGAAAATGCCTTTACTGCGATTTCCTGTCTTTTCCTGTGTCCGGAACAGTTTCTCGGATTGAGACTCCTTCCGCGCTGTGCGCCGGTTCTTCAGCTGAAGAAAAAATAAAGCATTATGTAAACCTGATAAAAAAAGAACTTGTTCGTGAGTCAGTCAAATACCGGCAGCATCAGGTGATTTCTGTTTTCTGGGGAGGGGGGACTCCATCTCTGCTTTCCGGGAATATAATAACAGATGTGATGGAAATTGTGAGAAAAAACTACAGGATGGAAGCCGGGGCGGAGATCACGATGGAAATGAATCCCGGAACTGCAGATGCCCAAAAGCTGCGGCAGTATGTGGCAGCCGGTATCAACCGCCTCAGCATCGGACTGCAGTCTGCGGATGACAGTGAACTTGCGCGGATTGGCAGAATCCATGATTACCGGACGTTCCTGAACACTTACGATGCAGCAGAAAAGGCGGGGTTTCGCAATATCAATATTGATCTGATATCGGCGCTGCCCGGCCAGAGCGCGGCATCCTATGAGCAGACGCTTAAGCGGGTGATTGCTCTTTTGCCGGAGCATATTTCGGCCTACAGCCTGATTCTGGAAGAGGGTACGCCGTTGTATGAACGGAGAGCGGATTACCTTTTTCCTACGGAGGAGGAAGAACAGGAAATGGACCGGCTCACGAGGGAAGTTCTGGCTTCCGGCGGCTATCACAGGTACGAGATTTCCAACTACGCGCTGGAAGGGTATGAGTGCAGGCATAACAAGGTTTACTGGCAGCGGGGGGATTATGCCGGATTCGGCCTGGGTGCATCTTCCATGGTGGGAAATGTGAGGTGGAGCAATCCGGCAGAAATGAAGCACTACCAGAAGTATGTGGAACAGCCGGGCGTGGAGGCGGATGTGTGCGGGGAAGAAGGAAACCTACAGGGAAAGGTGCAGGCGGCGGAAACAGCAGCGGAATTTATCCCGGACAGGCAGATTCTGACCACCCGGGAGCAAATGGAAGAGTTCATGTTTCTGGGGCTTCGCATGGTCAACGGGGTGAGTGAGGAGAAGTTTGAACGCACTTTCGGCCTGCCGATGGAGACAGTGTATGGTGATGTGCTGGCCGGCCTGTATCGTCAGGGCCTGCTGCTGAAAGAGCAGAACCGCATCAGGCTCACCGAACGGGGGATGGAAGTGGGTAATTATGCCATGGCACAGTTTTTGTTCGACTGAAAATGTGTTTTGACCTGCCGACGGTATGCTTTTTCTGCTCAATCGGCAGTAAATTCCGTATTTTGTCTGAACAATAACGATTTTTCCTGCTATTTGATATCATATAAGAGAATTTGTGTTGTATTTTGTAATCTGTCTTTGTATAATATTATTATGGAAACCATTTTCGGACAGGCCGAAGATGGCGCTGAGAGATATTTTAAGTGGAAAGGCACTTAAGATGCCGCCGGGTCATAGAATAGAGTAAATGGACTTTGGGGGCTTCTTTTGAAAACATTTAAGCAACCATTAACTGCGAAGGAAGAGGCCGTATACTTAAATCTGCTCAGAACGGGCGGCGCTGCAGAGCGTGCAGATGCGAAAGAAATGCTGATAGAACGAAACCTGCGTCTGGTTGCCCATATTGCCAAGAAATACCAGAATGTGGACGAAGAGATGGAAGACATGATCTCCATCGGAACCATCGGATTGATCAAAGCGATTGATTCTTTTGACGCCGGCAAAGGGAAACTGAGTACATATGCTTCCCGCTGTATCGACAATGAACTGTTGATGTTTTTGCGTGCCAAGAAGAAGACATCCAGAGAGGTGTCGCTCTATGAGCCCATCGGCACGGACAGAGAGGGCAATGAGATCAATCTGCTGGATATCATAGAACAGGATCAGGTCGATGTGGTTGACCGGATGGAAGCCGAGGATAAGCTGAGCAGGCTTTCCGGACTCATCCACGATAAGCTGAATGACAGGGAACGGGAGATTATCACACTGCGTTACGGACTGACGGATGAATACGAAGTGACACAGCGTGAGATCGGGCGGAAGCTCGGTATCTCAAGAAGCTATGTTTCAAGGATAGAGAAAAGGGCGCTTGAAAAGCTCAGAGATGCTTTTGAGACATGACGGGAAGCGTGAGGGGCAAAGGAGGAACAGGATATGCTTTTTGTAAAACAGGATGAACTGAAGAAGGGAATGAGGCTGGCGCGTCCTATTTACAACAAAGACGGCGTCCTGCTGTATGAGAGGAATTCCAAGCTGACCGTACAGGGTATTGTCAGCATCAGAAATTTCGGCTTGATCGGCATATTCGTGCTGGAGCCGGCAGAACCGGTGCCGCCTATGACGCAGGCAGATATTGATTTTGAACGGTTTCAGACGATGTGTGTCTTCTCCATCCGGGAAGAGATGGAGAAGATTCTGCTGACCAGAAAACTGAATAAAATGCCTTCCATTGCGGCAAATATCATTAAGAATTACGGACATCTTGACAAAAAGATCAACTTTGTGCAGAATCTGCGCAGCAAGGAAGATTACATATATAAGCATTCTCTTAATGTGTCCATTTTGTGTGCATTGATGACCCATGTGCTGAATCTGCGTGTAGACGAGCAGCTGGAGACGGTACAGGCGGCGATCATCCACGATATCGGCAAACTGACGGTGCCGAAGAACATCATGAACAAGGAGTCACTGACAGAGGAGGAGCAGGAATATATCCGTGCGGCACAGACGCAAGGGTATGAGATGATTGATATCGTTTATTCTTCAAGCCCCAATATTAAACGTATCTGTGTGCAGGCACAGAGAGCGTTGGACAGCCTGGGAACGCAGGACGATATTTCCGCCATGAAGATGGTAAACGGCGCGAAAGTGCTGGCGGTTGCGGAGACTTATGACACCATGACGGCGATGCGGATCGACAAAGAACCGGAGTCCGAGGTGGCGGCGCTGAAATTTTTTATAGAACATCCTGAGATCTTTGACAGCAGAATCGTGGCATCGCTGATCAGATCTATCAATATTCTGGCACCGGGCGTCAGCGTGGAACTGAATACGGGGGACAAGGCCCTGGTGATCAATGCCAATGAGCAGAATGTGTTGGAGCCTACCGTGCTGATGTTCGGCGATAACAGTGTGGTTGATTTGAGTGATAAAGTCATGTACGGGGATCTGGAAATCAAGGATATCATGAAAACCATGGACAACCGTCACGTTATGGATATCAGCCTGCTCAAGAGCCATGGATTTAAAGTGGAAGAGCCGGAATATGTGGCGGTGAAGTAGACAGATGCGGCCGGACGGCATAGCATAGAAGACTTGTGTTCTGCCGGCGGAAAAGAGTAACAAAGATAACGTTTGCGGAGTCATAGAAATGCGCAGACGCGAGAAGTGCGCTGTTTGAGATTACGAAGCAAATGATTTTTACAGGATAAGAAACACGTAGAGAAAAGGAGTTAATGACGAGAAATGCCGACAATGCCAACAATTGAAGAGATCATGAGAGTAGCCTGTAATGCGGGAGCATCCGATGTACATATCACAGTCGGGATTCCGCCTAAAATGAGAGTGAACGGCAATCTGATCGCTATGGATTATCCCAGAATGATGCCTGCGGACACTCTGGCGGTCACTTACTCCATCATGAATGACGCACAGAAAGAACGGTATGAAGAGCGGGGAGAGTACGATATGTCCTTTTCCATACCGGAGCTTGGCAGATACCGTGTCAATGCCTATAAGCAGAGAGGATCTGCAGCGCTTGCACTGCGTCTGGTGGGAACGAAGGTTCCATCTCCTGAAGTCCTTGGTGTGCCGGAGTCTGTTATTAATCTTTATGAACGAAAAAGAGGGCTTATTCTCGTGACAGGTCCTACGGGAAGCGGTAAGTCCACGACCCTCGCAGCAATCATTGATAACATTAACAATAAAAGAGATGCCCACGTGATTACGCTGGAGGATCCGATCGAGTATCTGCACCAGCATAAGATGTCCATGGTAAACCAGAGAGAGATCGGCCTGGATTCCCAGAGCTATGCCAATGCGCTGCGCGCCGCACTGCGTGAGGATCCGGATGTTATTCTGGTAGGTGAGATGCGTGATTTTGAGACGATCAGTGTGGCTATCACGGCTGCAGAGACAGGCCATCTTGTCCTGTCCACGCTGCATACGATCGGTGCTGCAAGTACGGTGGATCGTGTCATCGACGTTTTCCCGCCGCATCAGCAGCAGCAGATCAGAGTACAGTTTGCAAACGTGCTGGAAGCCATTATCTCGCAGCAATTGATTCCTACGCTGGATGGAAACGGACGTGTTGCGGCTTTTGAGGTTTTACATGCAAACCATGCGGTCAGAAATCTGATCCGTGAGGGAAAATCCCACCAGCTCACTTCCATTATGCAGACCAACCGTAAGTTAGGTATGATGACCATGGATGAAGCCATCATACAGCTTTATTACGAGAGCAAAATCAACCGTGAAATGGCGATCCAGTTCGCCCAGGATCCGGATAATATGAATACGAAGCTGATGTAATGTAATGGCAAAGCGGCAGGCCGGTGTGGTGAGAACCTGCAAAGGAAAAAACAGATCTGGCAGCAGAAAACGTTGCCATAAAAATATATGGTTCCGTATCAAGGAAAAAAGAACAGGTAAAAGCAGCAGTTTTTATTATAGGGGCTGTCTTTTGCCTGTTTTTTAGTGCTTTTTTTGTGGGGCGCTTATTTTGCGTGTGTTGTTTTTATATGAGGAATTTTTTAGTATGAGGTGTTGTTTTGATGTGAGGTGTCGTTTTAGTATGAGGTGTTATTTTTTTCTTCGGTGTCAATGTGCACAATACAACATATTGTAGGAAACAGGTTATTATGATCAGGCAGGTACAAAATAAGGGTGTTAAACCGATGGTAAACGAAATGCCGAACATTATTTTTCTATACCTTAATACTGGATGCATGATTGCAACTTACTGCACTGTGTGCTATAAAAATATTGCAGTGATTTATATTTGTAATGTATTGCTATTTTCTTAAAATTCTTTGGGACATACAAAGTCCCTCTTAATTGAAAGGTTTTATTGCGTGTCATGAAGGATTGGCAGGGTCAAAACCATTTACAGCATTTCGCTGGCAGAATTCCCGGGATCATTTGAATCTGGAAGATTGAATTAAGGTTATCTGGCTTGTTAAGACGGATGAAAAAAGCAGAAAAGTAAAAAAGCAGAAAAACAAAAAGCAGCAAACAGAGAAAAAGTAGATAAGCAGGAGACAGAAAGACAAGCGGTAAGCAGAGAAAAGTAAGAGACAGAGAGCGAAGCAGAAAGAAGGAGAAAGCAAAAAAACAGGAAACAGAAGCGGTTAAAAAGCAGAAAAGTAAGAAATTGAGAGAGAAACGGTTAAAAAACAGAAAAGTAAGAGATAGAAAGAGAAACAGCAGATTGAAAATTATGCTGGTGCACTGATTTTTCAATCTGCGATTTGAGTCAGAACCGGAGATATGCCTTGATCACAGTAACTGCTCTGATACGGGGAGCGATAAGAGACAAAAGGGAAGGCAGGAAGAAACACGGTAATGTATAAGGAAGAGAGGTACAGGATTGTTCAGTACAGTAACATCAGGGAGTATATATGGAATCAGAAGTTATCTGATTCAGGTAGAGGTGGATGTCTCACAAGGACTGCCCTGTTTTCAAATGGTCGGACTTCTCAGTTCGGAAGTGCGTGAAGCGAGAGAACGGGTGCGGGTTGCACTTAAAAATACGGGAATTGAACTTCCGCCGATGTGTATCAATGTGAATCTGTCACCGGCTGATCTGCGCAAGGAAGGAACGATGTTTGATCTGCCGGTGGCTGTGGGAATTATGATATCACTGGGGCATCTTGCGATGGAAAACCCTCAGGATACGGTACTTCTCGGTGAGCTTGGGCTGGACGGGGAAGTGAAACCTGTACGGGGTGTGCTTCCTATTGTGGCGGAGGCAAAAAATAACGGGTGTCACAGATGTATCCTGCCACGAGATAATGCATCTGAAGGTGCAGTAGTGGAGGGAATGGAGATTATAGGGGTGAGGAACCTTAGTGAGACAATCGACTATCTGACAGCAATACAGGAAGGAAGGGATATCGGGATAGTGCCAACCAAAACGGATATCCATTCTCTATGGAAAAAGGGCAGGAAAGGCAAAATGCCGGATTTTGCTGATATTAACGGTCAGGATACTGTGAAAAGGGCGGCAGAGATTGCGGCGGCAGGTTTTCACCATTTGCTGCTTATCGGTCCGCCAGGTTCCGGTAAAACGATGCTGGCCAGGAGAATTCCGTCTGTTCTTCCATCGCTTTCCCTACAGGAAAGTCTGGAAGTCTCTACAGTCTATAGCGTAGCAGGTCTGCTGCACACTTCAAGAGAGACACTGATCACAGAAAGACCTTTTATGAATCCTCATCATACCATTACAGGACATGCCCTTGCCGGAGGCGGCAGAGTCCCCATGCCGGGTGTGATCAGTCTTGCCCATCGCGGCATTCTCTTTTTGGATGAATTGCCGGAATTTAAGCGTGAAACACTGGATATTTTACGACAGCCCCTGGAAGACAAACAAGTGCAGATAGCCAGGAGCAGCGGTACATTTGATTATCCGGCGGATTTTATGCTGGTAGGTGCCATGAATCCCTGTCCCTGTGGATATTATCCCGATGTCGGCAGATGCCGTTGTACGCCATATGAGATCAAACGTTATCTTGGCCGCGTATCCGGTCCTATTCTGGACCGCATTGACCTGTGCGTGGAGGTTCAGCCAATGGAATTTAAAGATATTACAGTGAAATCACCGGGAGAAAGCAGTGAGCAAATCAGAGATCGCGTCATGCAGGCCAGAAAAGTGCAGGAAATACGGTTTGCCGGGACAGAACTGCATTTTAATGCTGATATGGGCGCAGGAGAAGTGGAGAGGTATTGTACATTGGGAGAACAGGAGCAGAACTATATGGAAAAGGTGTTTTCGGCTATGCAGTTGTCTGCCAGGGCTTATCATAGAACCCTTAAGGTGGCCCGCACGATAGCAGACCTGGATGGACAGGAACAGATTCGTGAGAGGCATTTGGCGGAGGCAATCTGTTATCGGCAGGCGGATACAAAATACTGGTAAACATGCAATTATGGGCCAAAGTGAAAATCAGGGAAAACGTAGAGGGATCAGTTTGAAAATCAAAGATTTTTCAACTTTCTATTCAAACAGTATTGTAAGCAGACTTGCGATATGCATGGGGAATTAGTACGGATATTGACGGGAGATATAGGATAAAGAAGAGATGATGCCGGATTTTGATTAATGGGATAGTGCAAAGGAAGGAGAGTGTGGATATGAGTGGAAGCTATGGGGGAAAAGAGAAGGTACGGACCATGGGCGGAAGCTATGGGGGAAAAGAGAAGGTACGGACCATGGGCGGAAGCTATGGGGGAA
>CAJUJP010000070.1:0-3095 GCA_910586615.1 uncultured Lachnospiraceae bacterium | reverse complement strand
AGGAGAGGGTGCGTAACATAGGCGAAAGCTATAGAGAAAGGAGAGGGTGCGTAACATGGCAGAAGTTATAGGGGAAAGGAAAGCGTGCGCGTAACATAAGCGGAAGCTATAGGAGAAAGGAGAACGTGTGTAACATGGCAGAAAATATAGAGAAAAGTCAACGTAGAACATAGGCAGAAGCTATAGGACAAATGAGAACTGATGTAGAACATAGGCGTAAGATGTAGGGCAAAAGAGCAGGTGGTGGAACATAGGCGTAAGATGTAGGGCAAAAGAGAGCAGGTGGTGGAACATAGACGGAAGATATAGAGTAAAAGAGATCGGATGTGGAACATTGATGACAAGATTGAAAATTAAAATTTTCAATCGCGAGGTTTGTGTCTGCGCGTTGCTTGTCACAAACTCGTTTATGCGCAAAAAGCAGCGCAGAAATGGAGCAAAATATGAAAAAAGGCAGAAAATGTAGATGGTCGGGACATCGAAAGGAGGAAAAATGGCTGTAGAAGAGACGGAGAAGTATGGGGGAGTGAAGGGGGAAGCAAAAAACGGTAAAGATAGAAAACAGGTAACAGAGACAGGAGAAAAAATACAGGAAAAAGCCTATGCACACTGGATGTATCGGGCAGTAGGGGCAGGTAGTAAAGGATTTATGAAAAAACTGGATCAGCTTGGGAACCCACGTGAAATTTATGGTTTGGCGTGCCGTGGTCTGCTGGAAAAACGGATTGAAAAAATATCAGAGGAAAGATATAAAGAGAAATACTGTGCCAAAGCGGCACAGATCATGACGGATGCACATAAATCTGATGTTATGGACGAATATGAGGAAATGCGGGACAGAGGAATAAATTTCATCCTGCGTGAAGAGGAACAGTTTCCACAAAGACTGGCGGCCATATCCGATACCCCCTATGGCATTTATTATGCAGGCAAGCTACCGGAAGACTGCCGGCCTGCGATCGCTGTTATCGGTGCCCGAAACTGTTCAGAGTATGGAAGATACATGGCAAAAGAATTTGGTGCGGCGCTGGCAGCGGCAGGAGTACAGGTGATCAGCGGAATGGCCAGAGGAATTGACGGAATCGGGCAGACTGCGGCATTGGATGCCGGCGGCTATTCTGCCGGGGTACTTGGATGCGGCGTGGATATATGCTATCCGGCTGAACACAGATCATTATATGAAAAATTGATAGCGACCGGTGGAATCTGCTCTGAGTATCCTCCGGGAACTGAGCCGAAAGCAATGCTTTTTCCACCTAGAAACCGTATTATCAGCGGGTTGTGCGACGGGGTACTGGTCATAGAGGCAAAAGAGCGCAGTGGTACATTGATCACAGTCGACATGGCATTGGAGCAAGGAAGAGAAGTGTACGCACTTCCGGGCCGCGCGACAGATCCGTTGAGTGCCGGATGTCATAGACTCATCAGTCAGGGTGCGGAGCTTGTGACGATGCCTCAACAACTGTTGCAGAATATATCAGCAGTTTGTCCGAATGATAGGCAACAAATGTTATATGAACAGCAGAATTTTTTTACAGAGGATGGAACGAGGGGAAAGGTCATGCATTTGCTGGATTTTCAGCCCAGGTCTATAAATCAGCTTTTACGGGCATATGAAGAAACTTACGGTGATTGTATATCCATTCCAGAACTTTGTAGTGAGTTGATGCAGTTGTGCACTGTCGGATATGTAGGGCAGTCCGGTGGCGGCTTTTATACAATAGGGAGGTGATAAACGAAATAACGAATAATAAAGTGACAAAAAGATATTGACAATTAACATAGGGTTTTGTAAACTGATAAAAACAGAACGCTGTATCAGAAAAAATAATTTTGGATATCGCAGAAATGGTACCAATTTGTCAGTAAGACAAACCCGCCATCTTATGGAGGAAAAGTATATGACAGAACAACAATTATTACACAATGTTTATGACATGCTGAGCAACATCATGGAGCAGAAGATGGAAGAGATACTGGACAGAAAGCTGGAAGAAGTACTGGATAGAAAGCTGGAAAAGGTGCTGGACAGAAAGCTGGGAGAAGTACTGGATAGAAAGCTGGGAGAAGTACTGGATAGAAAGCTGGGAGAAGTACTGGATAGAAAGCTGGAAAAGGTGCTGGACAGAAAGCTGGAAAAGGTGCTGGACAGAAAATTGGAACCAGTATGGGCAGAACTGGCGGCATTAAAAGCAGAAGTCGCGGCGGTAAAGGAAGAAGTCGCGGCGGTAAAGGAAGAAGTCGCGGCGGTAAAGGAAGAAGTCGCAGGAGTAAAAGAAGAACTTGCAGCGGTAAAAGAAGAAATCCAAGTGATAAAAGAGGAAGTCGCAACATTAAAAGAGGAAGTTGCGACATTAAAGGAAGAAGTCGCAACATTAAAGGAGGAAGTCGCGACATTAAAGGAAGAGGTCGCAGCTTTAAAAGCAGACCACGCAACGCTGAGAAGTGAATTCAACGCACTCAGGAAGGAATTCAAGTTATTGAAGATAGAGTTCAAGGATTTTAAAATGTCAATACAGAAAGAAATTACAAAGCTCAATGACAAGGTCACGCAGACATATAAGCTGGCGTTGGATGCGTGGGGGCAGAGTACAGAAAACAGAAACTGGCTGAGCAGGAACTTACAGTTTGAGTAATATCTTGCAGTCACGGATGTGCACGGGTGTACATATGAGTTGTTAAAAACAGGCAGAGGCAATTTGCATGGCTTTTAAAGCAGGCAGGTTGATTCTGGCTGTTTTTTATTACTTTTATATGAGTGATTTGTGTTTGCAATATTGTATTTCGTAACATTATATTTCATAACATGTATTTCGTAATATAGTATTTGATCATTTGATAATGACTTGGCTTCGGCAAAATTTGTTTAAAGCCAGGACGGAATTTGCTTAAATTTGTTTAAAGGGGAAAATAATTGATGTAAGGCGAGCTTTGGAGTATAATGTCATACAGTTAGCGAAGCAGATCTCGCAATCAGGCTTGAAATATGCATGGGGATTAGCTATGAATACAATTGATATGAAACATAATTGGCATAAAAAGAGGGTAGTGTAAAATAGTTTGTGTCTTTGGAAAAAAATACCTCTTTTTTGGTA
>CAJUJP010000069.1 GCA_910586615.1 uncultured Lachnospiraceae bacterium | reverse complement strand
CCCGGAAACGGGGCTCCATTCCATCTACATACGTGACCGCCGTAGTTGTCTTTGCACCGCTTTTGGATCTCCTGTTGCGTATGATAAAGACAACTGCCGCCACAAATCCAATGACCCACGGTACAAAATCAGGAACATACAGGTTGAAAAGCCGCATTCCCGACATATCATGGTAAAAATCATTGATGTACGTCTTGTATGCGCGGTAAGGATCATGCTCCACATAACGGTACACATTGTCCAGAATATGATTCACATTTCTGGAAGAATAGGCATCCTTCACCTTTCCCGTGGTACAGAACCATGTGTAAATGCTCCCATCATCCTCCCGATACCAGTTATCCACCAGCAGAACGCCGTCTCCGTTAGCTTTATTATATCCGAAATTATTATCCTCGTAGAACTCTTCCGCATAAACTCTGACAAACTGGTCATAGTCCACATAGGGCTCAATCTCCCTCGCATACTCTTTCAGCGATTCCTGCAGCGTCACCAGTACGATATCACATCCAGTCTGCTTCTCCCGCTTCGCGATCAACTTTCTCAGCTTATTCTCCTCCTGGTCTGTGAGCACATCCCCGTAATCGAACACCCGCTCTGTGGTGAGACACTGCGTATTTGTTCTCTCATGTCCTGCCAGCCCCGAAATCAGAAAATGACCGCCGCTGATACATAACAAAGCTGCCGCAACAATGCCAAGCACGATGTAGAGCCATTTAAAATAGTGAAAATAATCTCTCAATAAATACTTTCCCATACGTTTCTCTCCCTATAAGATCTCCAGCACCCGCAGCGCCATACTGCATATAGCCGTCACCACCGCAAACACAGACGCACCGTAGGCAAACACCTTCCCCAGCGATACAGGAGTGGTACCAATGACCTTGGCCGTCTGTCCGTTCACATGGAACTGGTATGTCTTCCCCCGGTATCTGTACAGATACTGCCATACAGGCATCAATGCATAATTGACCCCGTTTCTTTCCAGATCCAGGTTTTTACGCCGGGGCCTTACAGATTGATATTCTCCCAAAGACTGCTGCATCAGTTCCTCGGAAGCACTGCGGGCTTTCATCTGCGCCCTTCCTTCCAGTTCCGGTGCACTCTGGTTGTAAACCTCTCCATAAAAGCCCGACATGTACCTGGGTTGAAATTTTTTCAGAATGCTGTAGTTATAGGGTTCCATAAGATCCATGATGCTGTCATCCATCGCAATGGATGCATCCACCGGAATCTTCTCAAAATCCAGATCCATCTTGCGGATCAGTTCATAATAAGAAGTCTCCACATATTCCGTATTACCGCTGCGCCAGCTCCTTACCTTTGTACCCTCACCCACAAAATCATAACATGCCTTATAGTCATACAGCCAGAAAGGCACATAAATGCCAACCATTTTCTCCAGACTCTTAGCCGACAGAAAGTCCGAAGGCGTAAACAGTCTTCTCTCGAATTCTGCTTCCATCGCAAGAACCGCGTTTGTCTTACTGATGCAAAAGGGAATAATCAGATGCGGTTCATAAACCCCTTCCACCCGTTCGTTAAATATTATGTAACACCCGCAATGCTCACACCTGCTGGCCGAAGTGAAATCCTGTACCTGTATGGGCGCACCGCAGTTGACACACTGTGTCAGCGAACCTCCCTCTATGATATCTTCACTGTCCTCACTCTCACAATGGGGACAGTACATCTTCGCCCGCCTCGGTTCATACACTGCATTTCCACCGCAATTTCTGCATTTAAACAACATATTTCCGTTCTCCTTCATGGTTTCTGCTGTGTCTTTTATATATTTTATCAGAAAATATGCCAAAAAGATATAGCGGATACAGCATAATGTCAGTGCCGGAACCTGCGCCTGCAGATGATGGCACTGCCGGAACCTGCGCCTGCGGATGATGGCACTGCCGGAACTTGCGCCTGCGGATGCTGGCACTGGCGAACTTGCACCTACGGATGATGGCACTGCCGGAACCTGCACCTGCGGATGATGGCACTGCCGGAACCTGCACCTGCGAATGATGGCACTGCCGAAACCCGAACCTATGCTGGAACCCGGACCGGTGTCGGTAAAGTTATAATCTCAACGCATTCTGCCATGTTTCTTCTTAAAATATATCCCCGCACAACACACAAGTCCAAACACGGCAGTAACTGCGGTCGCACCCGCAGCGCCGGCAAAGCCTCCCCCGAAGATCAGATCCATGGCCTCCTTCATGCTAAGCACACCGAACACCGCAAAAATCAGAAAAGACAGAATATTCAAGACCTCTGATGGAATCCTGCTCTTTAAAAAAACACCTGCTATCAATCCGATCAGATCTGCCAGAATCAACCCCAGCGTACACCCCAAAAATACATAAAGTGCATTCATGGCACTGTGATCCGTATAGTTGGCAGCCAGCGTGACAGCCGAAAGCTGCGTCTTGTCACCCAGTTCCCCAATGAAAAAAGATCCGAATATAGCGAACACGGGACCAAGACTGCGCTTCATCTCCCTCTGTTCTTCTTCCTCATCGTCGCCTGCAAGCGCGCCGTACGCAAACCAGAAAAAGGCCATCCCCGCCACCAGCTTGATGACCCTCATATCAAGATAATTGCCCAGGGCAGCGCCCAGTCCCACAGCCAGCAGATTCAGCACCACCGTGGCAAGCCAGGTGCCGGTCAGAATATGAGGGATCTTATATTTACCCGCCATCGCCACCAGCAGAAGCTGTGTCTTATCCCCCATCTCTGCAATAAAGATCGTCACCAAAACCGTCAGAAAAATAATCATGTCTCTGTCTCCTCTCTTTTGTTTTCCTATACTAAAAAAGGATAGCTACCATGCGGTATCTACCCTGAAATTCTCTCCCGGACACACGCATAGCATTCCCGCTACACATGAGTCTCATCAATTAAGATATACCAGACGCCGATCCTGCCTGTGCTGCAATTATCCCATAGGATATTCCTTGCTGTTGGACTCCTGTTGAAATAAAAGCCGCTGTCCTGACAGGAGCATGAACTCCCGCACAGAATCCGCATCAGTATGTTGGCATATCGCACTTCCCATCTGTTCCGTCAGTGCCGACTACTCCCTCACATTGGATATATTATAACCGGAAAAAACTGGCACGTCAATTCCGGCTGTCTGCACAATTTAAAATAACACTCATAATTTTATATTGCTGCAAGAACGCGGGAATAAAATCTTCCTTTTTAACATATTCTTTGTTATACTGTTTGAAACAAAGAAGCCTGCCAAAATCCGCGGCCGCCTTTTCCTGTTATGTAAAGGCTCTTTTAACACCCGGAAATTTGAGGTTGTCAAAATATAATCTTAATTTAACTATAGTGCTATTTTTAAAAAACGAGGTGGAATGTGAAAAAAATTGCAATCATAACAGGTGCCAGCACAGGACTTGGCCGGGAATTTGTTAAATGCATCTATAAGAAAAACGAAATTGACGAGATCTGGGCCATTGCAAGGCATCAGGACAAGCTGGACAAGCTGAAAAAGCAGATGGGCTCGAAGATCCGGACGATTTCCATGGATCTGTCCGACCGAAACCGTATCAAAGAACTGGACAGTATGCTTTCCTCCGGCAATGTAGAAATCCGTTATCTGATTAATAACGCTGGTTATGCAAAATTCTGTTCTTACGGTGACTTAAATATAGAAGAATCTCTCAACATGATTGATTTGAACATCGGCGGCGTAGTGGCAATGGGGCTTGTATGCATTCCCTATATGCCCAGAGGAAGCCATATCATCAACATTGCTTCCCAGGCTGCCTTCCAGCCGCTGCCTTATCAGAATCTTTACAGTTCCACGAAAGCTTTTGTGCGTAACTACACCCGTGCGCTGAATATAGAACTGAAGGACCGGGGCATCACCGCTACCGCCGTATGTCCGGGCTGGCTGAAGACAGATCTGTACAGACGCGCCAGCATCGGTGCAGACAAAGCCACAAGAAAATTTGCCTGCATGGCCATGCCGGACCGGGTGGCAAAAAAAGCAATGGCAGATGCCGACAAAGGCCGGGATCTCTCGATCTACAGCTTCTATGTCAACTTCTGCCATATCGGTGCCAAACTGCTGCCTCAACGTGTCATGATGAAATTCTGGCTGTTGCAGCAGCACATTAATCCCTATTCGCGGCCGTCCCAGCAATAATATATTGATCCACATTCACGGCCGTCCCAGCAGCACATTAGTCCCTATTCGCGGCCGTCCCAGCAGTAAGTGCACAATTTGCACCTGTCGATACCCACGGAGGCAATCATATCGTCCAGACGATGGTAACGGAGAGAAGTGAAGTTCAGCTTCTCTCTTATTTTTTCCAGCATATCATGATATTCCGTACTGTCGGGATCTGCATACACCGACAGATTAGGATACTTGTTCTCCCCTTCCATCTCCCTGATTACCCGGCGGGCGATCAATTCCATCTCAGAAGTAGAACGTGAAAAGTTCAGATATTTACAACCAAACAACAGCGGCGGACATGCCGGCCGGATATGCACCTCTCCCGCCCCGCTCTGATAAAGAAATTCCGTCGTCTCACGAAGCTGCGTGCCGCGCACTATGGAATCGTCTATGAGCAGAAGGCTTCTGTCTTTGATCAGATCATGCACCGGAATCAGTTTCATCTTCGCGATCAGATTTCTCTGGCTCTGGATCGTAGGCATAAAGGATCTGGGCCAGGTAGGCGTATACTTGATAAACGGCCTGGAAAAAGGAATGCCCGATTCATTGGCATAACCAATGGCATGAGCCGTACCGGAATCCGGCACTCCCGCCACGATATCCGGCCGCACATCATCTCTTTTTGCCAGCATAGCACCACAGTTATAACGCATCTTTTCCACACTGATCCCCTCATAAGACGAGGAAGGATAACCATAATAAATCCACAGAAATGTGCATATCTTCATGTCTTTGCCCGGTGCGGCCAGAGATTTCATGCCTTCCGGCGTGATCACCACAATCTCTCCCGGCCCCAGTTCCCGCTCCTGCGCATATCCCAGATTCAGGTAGGCGAAACTCTCAAAAGAAACGCAGAACGCATCTTCTTTCTTTCCCACGGTCACCGGCGTGCGCCCGTATCTGTCTCTGGCCGCATAGATGCCCTTTGGAGTCATGATCAACAGCGTCATAGATCCTTTGATCAGTTCCTGGGCATATTGAATGCCTTCGATCAGATTGTCACGCTGGTTGATCACTGCCGCCACAAGCTCGGTGGCATTGATATCGCCGCCGCTCATCTCAAGGAAATGACCATGCCCGCTCTGAAAAAGTTCATCCACGATCTCATCCTTATTATTAATCTTGCCCACTGTCGTGATGGCGTATGTCCCGTGATGGGAACGAACGATCAGCGGCTGCGGCTCATAATCGGAAATGCATCCGATTCCCATAGTCCCGTGCATGGTGTTGACATCTTTATCAAATTTCGTGCGGAAAGGGGCATTCTCGATATTGTGAATCGCTCTGTCAAATCCCTCTTCTTTACTGTAAACCGCCATACCGGCACGCCTTGTTCCCAAGTGGGAATGATAGTCTGTCCCGAAAAATAAATCAAAAACGCAATCCTGTTTTGAAGCCACACCAAAAAATCCACCCATAAAAATAATCTCCCGTTCTTGTGTCAAAAATTTCCAGACTTAATTTCTATTTTCATAAATCTCACAACCGCATCTTCCGCTCTCTTTCACACGGTTTAATGCCTTGACCGCTTTCCTGCCCAGACTCCTGCAGTCATCTCCCGGCTCGCCGAAAGCTGCGCCCACGCTCAGAGACACCGGCGGAAGCTCTTCATAAGGATGCATCAGCCTGTCATTCACCATCCCTGTCTGCCGGCGCAGTGTCTGTGCACCTTCCGTCGAAACAAGCGGCAGCCATACCGCAAAGGTGTCCCCGCCCTGTCTGACAATACACTCGTGATCCGAAAGGCAGCCGCCCAGCGTGTCCACCACATTCCGCAAAACGGCATCCCCTGTGTCCTGCCCGTAAATATCGTTGATTTCCCGGAAACGGTCCACATCGGCAATGAGAAGGCATCCGGAAAACTGACTGTCACAAAGGCTTCTGTTGACAACCCGTTCGAACTCCTTACGGTCTGCCAAAGAATTCCGGCCGGCTCTGGTATCATTCCGACGGCCGCCGTCCTCGACTCCCGGATCTCCGGCCGGCTCCGGCTGCCCGGCAATTTCCGACCCGTATCTCTCCTTCCCGACAGTCTCCGGCTGTCCGGATGTCTGCATCCCATATTCCGTCCCCGGCCGCTCACCGGCT
This sequence comes from uncultured Lachnospiraceae bacterium, assembly GCA_910586615.1. Lineage (GTDB taxonomy): Bacteria > Bacillota > Clostridia > Lachnospirales > Lachnospiraceae > UBA3282. Next base: position 9,748 of record CAJUJP010000069.1, on the reverse strand, counting down.
TCTGTTCCGGCAGCACCGACAGAAGATGAACCTCTCTGCCTCATTAAATTATGAAAAAAATGTGCGATCTGTTCTCTCATTTTCCTGTCTGTCCAAGGCACCGGACAATCTCCGGCGCAAATTACATACTATCATATCAGTGTCAAATTCGCAAGATACCCTACCTGCTTGTTATACTCCATTAAAGCCACAAAAACGCCTATCCGTACCTGTCTCTTCCATAAAGTTCACAAAAATCCACACCTTTGGGCGCTGTAACATCACGTTTTCCCGCCGTCTTCCCCAAACTGCATGTTCTTCCTGTATTCCGTAGGCGAAACACCGCAAAGGCTCTTAAAAGTCTTCATAAAGTGTTTTTCGTTCTCGTAGCCCACCCGGCGGCTGATATCAATCACACGCATATCAGTCCGTGCAAGCAGCCTCTTTGCCTCCTGTACCCTGAGTTCTTTCAGATAATTGACAAAATTTTGTCCAGTATACTGCTTAAAAGCATAAGAAAACATGGAATAATTCATGGATACATAGTTGGATACCACCGCCATGTTCAGATCCTTGTCGTAATTCTCACGAATATATACCAGCGCCTTATCCAGCCGTGCCTTACTCTTATAATCTTCAAATTCCTCGCTCATCTTCCTGTGGAAACCGATCATCCACCCGGTCAGTTCCTCCATCAGCTCCTCACTCTGGGAAAAGAGGTAGATATCCTGAAAACAGGCCAGCGCCTCCTCATCCTCCCGCAGCGCATTCCCATAAGTCCGCCGGATCTCCTCCACCAGCATACTGACGCTTTTCTCAAGTACGCAGGCCGGATATCCCTTTCGCCTGGTTCTGGCAAAATACTGTTCCACCATTCTGAGCGCCGTAGTGATCTTATCCGTTCCGATCATCTGGACCACCTGACGGATCTTATCATCATCCGGTTCATGAAACAAAGCATCACCGGACCGTATCTCCGGTTCACAGGATAAAGCGTCACCATCCGCTTCTTTCTGCCCCCAAAGTAACGTATCATACGCCACTTCATGCCTGACCTGTAAAAAAGCCTCCGTCCGGGCCGCCCGCGCTTCCCGGTAAGCATCCCTGAGCTGCACCACACCCCGGTGTACGCTGCTGACTCCCACATGGCAGTCGCGCAGTTCATTTTTCAGAAGATACTCTCTGTTTTCCCGGCGCACCACATAAATCCTGTTGTGCCCGATCTCGCCCAGGCAAAGATAACTGTTGCTCTCCCGTGCCTCTTCCCCCGTATTTTCCAGACAGCATACCACATACTCTCTGTCAAGGAGTTGTTTCTCGAACTTCCGGATCACCGTCTCCACTTCCTTCTCCGGAATATTCTCGTTCATAATCATATATTTAAGCTGCTGGCAGCCGATCGCTCTCAGTTCCCGTATATTCTGTCTGTTTTCGGATATCTCCCGGTCCAGTCTGCGCAAAACATCCACGACCCGGTCCCGCTCCACAGGTTTCAGCAGATAATCCCTGACACCCATACGCATCAGCCGCACCGCACATGCAAAATCATCGCACCCGCTGATCACCGCCACCAGCGGCTTATGTTTCAGCCCCTGAATCGCTTCCACAAGACTGACACCGTCCATGCCAGGCATCCGAATGCCGGTAAGCATCAGATCCACCTGCTGGTTTTCCAATATTTCCAACGCCGTGCGCCCGTCCCCGCACTCCATGATATTGGAAACCGGAACCCCAGAGCGCCGCACGATCGTCTTGACCGCCTGCCGGCTTTCTTTCTCATCCTCTACGATCAGCAACGTGTTCATGCACAAAAAAACCCTCCTGCTTACTTACGTCTAATATAACAAACAAGACGTAAATAAGCAAGAAGGGTACTTTTTTCACACCCCCATTATGCATCTGCCGCCGGATTCAGCGTCTGAATGCAAAAGCAGTGCCAAGAGGATCCGTAACCTCTACGATAATGTCACCCGGATTTCCCTGACTGCGCCGTCACGCACATCTTCCGCCAGTTTTCCCCGGATCACCGGCTGTGCCACGGTCATAACCTTACCGTTGCCGTAATCCAGCGTACATTCCGTGATGCTGTATTCTCCGGGAATATAGTCCTTCTTTTCACCTGTCTGGTAAACAACCTTCGTTTCTCCCAGAAATACCGCTTCCACCGTACCGTTCTCCTGTACCAGATAGGAAGGGAGCGCCGGTGCAAACTGCAGCGTGAGCGCGCCGTCACACATCTGGAAGGGCTGTCTACCGAACATCATAATGATCCACATATTTAAAAATTCTACCGTGGAGCCGCTGAGCCTTGCCACAAATCCCTTGCCGTGGAAGCTGCTGTTGGGGTTTTTACTGCTGGCAATAAAGGAAGAATTTTCGTAAATGCTTCTCCCGTAAACCTCTCCATCCAGGAAAGGAACAGCCGCCTTGTGGAAATCCTCGAAAAATTCCCCGTACATTTCTGATTTCAACAGTTCCAGCAGATATTTATATTCCATGTGAAGCCAGATCGACTCATTTTCAAGCCATCCCGGGGTAAAAGCTCTTGCCCGCCCCAGTTCATAGGATGCATCCTGCAGAGACGCGTTGACTTTATACATAGACAGCTTATCGTCATACAAATCGCTGCCCTTCACACGCTCATACAGCTTCCGCTTCCCGGATACAGGCTGATCCAGCTTCAGATACCGCACCGGGCCTTCCAGAAACAGAGGAACCTCGCCCACCTTGAAATCCCGTGGCATAATACCGTCCTCACACTCGCTGTAATCCGTCACTTCATAGGTAAAATAAGTAGGACAGATGCCGCCGCCCAAAACGCAGGCTTTCTCAATACCTCTTTTCACGATCTCAAGCCACTCTTCCAGGACTGCTGCCAGTTCGGAAGCGGAAAGCTCCGTCATCTCGCCGCTCATACCGCGGTAAATCTGTTCCCGGTACGCTTCCTTGGCATCGTTGGCCTTATGCCAGAAGGCAAGATCCTTCTCCTCGGACAAAAGCGTCTGCTTCTCTTCCGCTGCCGCTTTTGCCAGCTTCCCGATCAGATCCGCCAGTTCCACCGATACTTCCACCTCTTCACGATACCGTTTTAAAGCACCTGCTGTATATTCCAGATTTCTGGCCAGTTCACAACTCTCCGCCATGGAAGAACCGAACAGCGCCGGAAGCCCGTTCAGCGCATCATACCAGCCGGGCTTGCCGCCCTCCATTTCCACACCCATACCGTAAGCGTCCAGTGTGGCAAATTTCGTAGCCGAAAGCAGCAGCAGCTTTTCCATCAGTGTGACATAGATCACCTCGCCGCCGGCTTTCTGCATCAGCATACCGTCCGCCACTTCCAGTTCCTCAATGGCACCGTACTGGCGCAGACCTTTTTCCGTCTTCACGCACCGCCCGGCACGCTTTCTGACCATGGCCTGGGGTCTGTAATAGCTGTAGGCCTTCTCGTACAGCAGTTCCTCTTCCTTTTCCGGAAAAACACCGAGGTAACTGTCCAGCAGATCCAGATTATAGGTCCAGTGATCTGACCAGTAGCCTTCGCCGAACCTGCCGTTCACCACGCCCTCAGCCTGTGCCATAACCTGTCCGAACAGTTCATCGATCCGCTCCTGCTCCCGGTCTGCCCGATCCAGCTCCCGGTAAAGCGCTCCCGGCGTGAAAGGTTTGGCCAGCCTGTCACGGAGCCGATCACGCTCTCCGGCGGACTCTCCCTTAAAAATCTCCTCTGCCTTCTCCGGCGCCAGACGATAGGTCACCTTTTCCACACCCAGAGGATTATAACCGTCGGGCTGGATCAGGCTGTAGAAGGTTTTGATACTCTCCCGTCCCGTAAAGGGCGCAAAGAACACGTCACAGCGCCGGTTCTGGTTCACATCCCGGAAATTGCCGTTTCCCTGGGAATAAAATTCGGGAAGCATACTGAAATAGTTGTAATCCCGTTCCAGATCGCCATGTTTTCTCGAATATACATAAAAAACCTTATCCTGTGCCAGCTTCATAGGATAACCGCCCCGAAGCACATTATCCATATAAGTATACTGGCAGTACGCGTCAAAATCAGGATCTGCGGTTTTTGTCTCAATATGCCTGCACAGTTCCTGTACAAGCTGATCCGCCCGGTCTTTTTTATTTCCGTAGTACACCCGGTCCAGCTGCCTGCCGGCAAATTCCTGAAGCAGTTCCTTATTTTCCACCTGTCCGATCAATTCGTAGAATACAATCTTCCCGCCGGCTACGAGATTTGCCTTCGTCCCGTAAAAACTGCAAGGAACCAGATTCTGTCCTACCTGGGGCATATCCATAAGTTCCTGCAGGCTGTGCTCCTGAAAGCCCACCGGATTTTCCAGTGACAGATCATAGGAAAAAATGACCTCAGGATCTGTAATCGCTTGCAGCGGCGTACCGTCCGCCAGCGTTCCGATGGAAAAATTACCGCCGTTTATCTCCGTCACGGCAGCAGAATCTACCGTACTCGCCCGAACCCGCATGAAAGGATGTCCTGCCACATCCTCCACCTGCATCCAGGCTTTCATCGTCTGACCCATCAGTTTCATGCTTTCCTGATCGATCCCGTAGGGAATACATGCCGGCATACCGTCCAGAATTTCCAGTTCAACCGGCCCGTCACTGCTGTTGGTCACACTCACCTTCCGTACAAGGCCGCCGATCTTTTCCTCAGGAAGCGTAAAATATGACACATTCGTCACAATTCCTTCCGCCCCATTGTTTTCCTCGATCTCAAGCCCGTTCATGCTGATGCTCATGCTGTGTGCAATATTTTCTTCCCGGAAAGGTTCCCAAACCTGGCCGTCCTTCTTGATAAAAGTACGAAAGCCCGTCTTTTTCACATTTTGATAAGCCTGGTGAGCCGGATAAAATTCCATAATGGCATGATCCTTATTTTCCACGCCGAAGCTGACCACACCCTGCCCGCGGTTTACATAATAGCACCAGATCGGAATGCCTCTCACTCCGCTGATCCCCGGCAGAAAACTGGCAAAAGCCGATTTCTTACCGTAATTTTCTATCTTATATACTGCTGTCTGCTCCTTCATTCTAATGCATCTGCTCCTTTCATCTGCATTTCCATACAAGTTGCAAGCTGCCGTCATCCCAATTCCACAACAATTTCGTGAACAGCCGCCTCGTCCAACTGCGTGATCTCCTGCAGCGGAATCTGCACGTTCTTCTCCGTGATCTCCAATGCCTTTCCATCCAGAGAGGCACCTGTGATCCGGTAATCTCCGCTCTCTGAACCCTGTCCGTTCACATAGACAATATGCCATTTCCTTCCGCCGAAATTCAGTTTCAGTCCGGCTCTGCCGTCCTTAAACTGTTCTTTCAAAAGATGCGGTTCCAGAACAAGATCCCCGCAGCTTCCCTTCACACCGAACATCTCCGTGATCACGGTCAGCATCATCCAGCTTGCCGCTCCCGTCAGGTAATGGTACATGCCCCTTCCACGATCGTTGAAATACTCCGGTATGCCCGGATAGATCCGGCTGGTTTCAAAGTCCGCCACCTGTTCATATAACGTATGCAGCGCACGGTATCCCTCTTTGTTGAAGCCTCTCCTGTAAAGCGCATTGGCATACATCGTTGTCATATGGGAAAAGACCGCACCGTTTTCCTTGTGCCCGTAGGCAAACCCGAACATTCTGCCCAGATCAGTCTTCAATTCTGCGAAATCCGTATTCAGCCGGTAGCCGCCCGCCTCTTTCTTATATAAGTACCGGTCAGCCGCCTTAACGATCTGCTCCGTCTGTCCGTGGGTGGCCGTGCCCGACATTACCGTGAAAACCTGACCGGTGAGCATCATTCTTGTGCCCTCCGGCAACATACCCTCGCACTGGCGCCCGTGATTATCATAATAACTGTTAAACCATCCACAGTCTTCGCCTTCGATCCACTCCGTCCTGCGGATGTGCTCCTTGATCCACTGTGCCTTTTCCCTCAGACTCTCCTGAACCGTCTGACTGCTCAGGCTTACCTTCCTGCCCGATACGCTGTGGAAGCAGCTCCTGCAGTATGCCGCCAGCAGTTCCCGCTTCTGCTCTGCATCCTCATACAAATCTGTTCCCGTGCTGAGCAGAGGCTCCATCTCCGCCAGAATCTCCACCTGCTCCATCTGCCTGCGCTCCCGAAGCAGACCAATGAGATCCGCCAGAACTTCCAGATTATCCGCATAAGCCGCTGTAAAAGCCACACTCTCTCCTCTGTCAGCCGCCATATCCAGGGCATCGTTCCAGTCCGCACCCCGCAGACGCATATGATTGTGCTCGCCCACTTCGTAGAAAACTGTCAGATTCTGCACAAGGATGTGTTCCAGCAGCGTACCGCAGTAATCCTTTCCCGCTTCATCCTTAAGAACCGGTGTATGAGAAGCTTCCCAGGACTCATCGATTCCGGTTCCCCTCGCCTCCTGCTTATCCTTAAAGTATGTATTTTCTTTTAACAGTACATCCAGATCTCCGGTCTGGTCGATGTACAGCTTTGTAGTCATCAACGGCCAGAGACCATGATCCATCCAGACTCTGGTGATGTTGTTCCGGTCCGCTATGAACTCGCCCTGCCTGCTGCCGATGATCGTTGCATTGCTTCCGTCGATCCGCACGCCGCCGTAATTGTCAATCAGCATCTGCCGCACATCATCCGGCTGCATAATAAGCAGCGCCAGACAGTCCTGCCACAGATCCCGCCAGCCTCTGCCGCCCTTGCCGTAATCATGATGAGGCAGGAACGAACACCCGTAGATCCTGCGGAGCATGGGCTGGAAATTAACCCAGAACATGAAATTATCAAAATCCGGCTCGGCCGTCTCATAGGAGACATTGATCTTATCCAGCCAGTATGCCCGCGTCTTCTGAAGGGCTTCCAGCACCTTCGCACCGCTTTCAAATTCCGCCAGCATCCTGTCGATCATTTCCTTCTGCTCTTCCGCGCCGATAAATACCGTATAACTCCTGCTCTCCCCCGGCTGCAGCGTTACCCCGGCAAAACGAAGCGCTCCAACGATCTCATAACCGTCATAATGTCTGCCGGCTGTATCATACGGAAGATTCTTTAATACACTCTCCGGACGCTCAAAGCTGCCGCCTTCCCCGATATAATCCTCAACCACCGGCATAAAGCCAACCGGTGCCGCACCGTCCTGTTCCATGCCGCAGACATAATAAGTGATCCGGTTCTTCTGATGCCCTCTCTCGTCAAAAGAAAGAGTAGGTGTGACCAGAACACCCTTTTCAAACGTCTCCGCCCTGTGCAGCAGCGAAGTCACATGCCTGTGGTCCCTCAGATTATCCGCGCTCCTGCCGTACAGCGGAACCGCCGCCGTGGGAACAAAGGTAACTTCCTTTTCACCCTGATTGATGATTTCCACATGCATGATCTCCACAGAATACTCCGATACCGGCACAAAAGAAGTGATCCGTGTCATGATCCCGTGCTCTTTGATCGTCCGCTCCATCTGCTGCCACATAGGACCGGCCGTCAGCACACTCTCATCCTGCTGATCCGTAAACCGCCTCGCCTCCGCCTCAGCAGAAACACCGGAAGCCGAAAAGCAGGATCCGTTCTCAAGCCTGCACCAGAAGTTTCTGGTGGATTTATTGTTGTGAAGCTCCTCTGCACTGACCGGCTGAAGAATAAATTCATTCTGACTGCGCTTCAGGTCTCCGCCCAGCCTGGGTGTAACGGCCCCCTTCACACCCTGTTCCCCCGCTATGGGAAAATACAGGTAACTCACGTTCTCCGGCTGTTTTAACCGAAAAGTCCCCTGATTATCCAAAAATTCATAAGTTCTTGCTTCTACATTACGCATACTGCCTGCTACCCCCTGTTATCGTTTTTTTATGCACCAAAGGACTTATTCCTATCATAAAGAGAATAAGTAAAGATTACAGTGTCATTTTTTATGTTTAGGTGCATTTATTTTGTTCCTCAAGATCAAAAAGCCTGCCGGTGGCAAAAGGACTTCCCACGTCGCACCGTCCGTGATGGTATGCCTTCTTCACCGCTCCGTCCGCTACCTCTGCGGAAGTTTCCACCTTGATACGGCTTACGCCTCCTTCCGCCATGTTGTCCAGCATACGGATCACATCACTGATTTCCGCGTCATCGTTTTTCCCCATGCTTCCCCTCCTTTTTGACTTGTCCGGTATAGTTTGATATTTTTCATTTATTTCTATTATAGCGGTTATTTACAGGTTTTTCAAATAAAATGCACCTGTACTTTTACACCTGTACTCTCCCCGTGTTACTGTTTACACAGGACTTAGCATTTACTGCCAAGTCTGTACGAAAACGTATATATTGCATCTTTTTCTGAAGTCGTATTCAATGATTTTTCAGTGTATCTTATTCCGAAACTGTATAATGATTGTAGATTTCCACATGATCATAAATACACCGCCAGCTGCTGGTCGACCCGGCAGTCACACAGATATACGGTGTTCCGTCCGCAGACGTGCCATAACTTACCGCACAGTTTCCGGACTGGACAATATACCCTGTCTTGGCACCAAGCACTTCGCCTCCGGTATCCTTATCCTCAATTTTCCGCAGAAACCAGTTGGAAATTTCAATGCCTTCAGGATGCTGCTGCGTAGGAACGGTCGTATAAGTCCGGGCCGACAAAAACTCCCGGCACAGGTCATTTTGCACTGCCGCTTTCATAATAATCGCCATGTCATAAACCGTACTGTAATGTGCCTCGTCATAAAGCCCCACACAGTTGGTAAAATGAGTGCTGTCCGCTATGCCGAGTTTTTCCAGTTTCTGATTCATCAAATCCACAAAAGCCTCCTGAGAACCCGCCACATAAACGGCCAGCCCTACCGCCGCATCCCCGCCGGAATGCAGCACCGTTCCGTAAAACAAGTCACGTACTGTCACATTTTCCCCGTTTAAAAATCCCACAGAACTGCAGTCATTTGTATAGGCATAGTCTGTAATTTCCAAAGTCATCGTGAAGGTGTCGTCCAGATCCTCTTCCGAAATCTGCTCTGCCGCCACAAGTACTGTCAAAACCTTTGTCATGGATGCCGGCATAATTCTTTCCCCGGCACCCTTTGAGGCGACAATGGTGTCCTTGCTCTCATCCACCAGAATGGCATGTGTACTGATTACCTCTTCACTGTCGATAACAGCCATATCCTCTGCCTGCGTAAATTGATAAACCGGAACCTCTTCCCCGCTTTCCTCTGTTGCAGTATTCCGGGGTTCTTCCATATCATCTGTAATCTGTTCTGTTACCGGTCTGTCAGGCTGATCCATCGCCTCCACTTCCTGCTTCTGTGGTATGACTGCATCCTCTCCCGGTTTTCTGCCGAATTTCATGACCGAAACAGTCAAAACCACCGCCGCAAGCATTCCCAGAAGCAATGCTCTTCTCAAAATACGCCGCCTTCTCATGCGCCGCTGTCTCTCCTGCCGTATCCGCTGTCTCCTCTCGTAACGGGCACGGTATTCCCGGTCCTCCTCTTCGTATCTCTCCTGATCCTCAAAATCTGTTTCTGCCATAGACACTGTCTCCGAAACTCCTCCATAACATTCATGTGTTCCCGCCTGTGCTCGTATCGTCATCTCAGATCTATTATATCGGTGTCCCGGCAGTCCCGCAACAGGAACATCTGCACCAGAGAGATATCGCTATAACGGCGATTTTTGTGATCTTAACAGTATAAACAATTCTTATTCGGGCTGGGACTAATTACATACTCAAACTTCCCACACCGATTGGTGTGCTGAACCTTGAAAAATCAATACTTTA
>CAJUJP010000068.1 GCA_910586615.1 uncultured Lachnospiraceae bacterium | reverse complement strand
CCCCCGTTTATGAAATCTAACCATACAAATATCGCTATTAACTTAATGACATTGATATCTGAACTATATCGGAAGCGAACACTTTATCAGATGTGCGGACTGTAAACGGCTTGTGAAACGAACCGGAAATAATACAAGATACTGTAAGGAATGCAGAAGAAAAAAAGAACTGGAAAAATACAAAAAATACAATCAGACAAGAAAACAACCACTTTTTTAAATGCCCGGAAATCCTTGTATTCTCCGGCCTTTCCCGTAAAGCATCTTTTTTTCTTATTATGCATTGAAAGACGAAAACAAACAATATGGAAGAACGGAGGTGAACCAGGAAAGCAAATTGAATCTGATACTCAAAAAAAGTTTTTAGAGTCAAAACCGTTTTTACATAATAATATTGAAAACCGGCCAAACAAAAATCAGGGAGGAACGCAATGTCACAATACGAACATGAATTCAGCAATTTCCCGCAGCAAAAAATCACAAGACACAATTTCAAAAATATAGATGATAACATTGCTGCGACAATCAATAAAATTAATTCCCTGCGCGCACAGGGGTTATATAATCAGGCTGCACATGTCATGGAAGAAAACCGCGATATTCTGTCACAATACGTTGCAGATGCAATCACTTTCCGGACATGGGAGGAAGAAATCTACAATACGCAGAAATATGCCAAAAAGATGCAGCAGGTAGTTCACTTTGATCCTGCCGAGCCAGACGACTGCTGCGAAGAAGATGTATGGATTGGAGCGTGAAGTTTATGCTGTGTAATACAGTATCCCACTATCCCCACGGGATAGACGAAATAATATTTTTTCAGGATAACAATCTTGAAAAAATGGATATCATAAATGAATATAACAAAAAAATATTACAAGAGGAGTTCACTGCGGCAAGTGAGTACATTAACAAACAAGACGGTATCTACGGATACTTTGCGGATTTTTTTAACGCAATAGAAAACCGGATCTTTCATTTACAGGAACATTTGTTATCCAAACCCGCAAAAAAACAGCCTTTTATCTACACAGAAGACAGTAAAGCTGAACCTGACGCCACGAAAAATATGCTTTGGATCTAGGAAAGCACCAGTTTCACAAAAAATACGTAGCAAATACCAGACAGCCCCTGAATATTTTTAAAACGAAAGGATGATCAATCAATATGGCAGTTAATGAAACTATCGTAACCGGAAGAAAATTCAGACGATTAATCGACGAAAGCGCCAAGCGCTGGCAAAGAATATCCTGGTGGACAAGTTCTGCCGATGTGGAATTTAACGACGGAAAAACAGCGGAACAGAAAATAGGAAACATCAACGGAATCACTTCTGACTTAAATAATGAACGCACAGACCTTGCAGCGTCAGCAAATGCGGTCTGTCAGGTTAACCGTAAATTCGGCGGTATGAGATTTGATCTCGATGAACATGGAAATCCAATCGTTATTATTACCGGAAAGGATGGTGCCGATACAGTTATCCCTTTTAACAGAGGTTTAAACTTTAGTAATTCAAACCTGAAAGTACTGATTTCCAATGCTTCCGGATGGCAGAATATAGCAGGTGAGTCTTCCATAAAAAATGACACCACTGGAATTTATATGACATGCCAGGGAACTTCGGCAAGAAACAGAGAAAATCCAAAAAGAACAAGCAAATATTTCTTTTCTCCCACATCAGATTTCATTCCGGGATCGGTCAGTTATGTGAATGGCTCAACAACCGTTCAGGAACGAAAAGTTACTGCACATGGTGAATGGGTTGCAATGAAATTCTCCGAACCTGTAGCCATCAACGTTCTTATGTGGTATGCAAGAAGTATCCTGAATAAAATATGGTATCTGGAATATGCCGATGAACCCGCCCAGAATGTAGACTGGTATGATCCGGCCAGAGACTGGAAGGTGGCCGAATTACTGGATGTACCTGATTCTGTTGAAGCTTCACCTTTTGGCAACAATACCGATGGCATTATAATCAACGCAAACCCTGACAAACACAGATACTGGCGTTTCAGAACAAACAAAGCCGCAACAATGGGTAAGGCAAAATTATTATATTTCAGTGACAAGGAAAACTCTAATGCCAACGAAGATACCAGCATAGTTGGATAGTCGCCCGCGTGCACTTAAAAACAGGGACAGTAGAGTACAAAACCTGCCCTTTCTGTCCCTGCTTTTTTATGCCGTAACCTCATACTGCCCTGACAAGTGCTTTTTTAACAGCTCCGTTGCTTCTTCAACGTCCAGATCAGACGCTTTAATGAAATCATAGAGTGTTTCCACTTCTTTCTGCTTTTGTTCACTGAGCAAGGCTTCCAGTTCTTCCCGCTCATGTTCAAGCCTTACTTCCAGGCTGTCGATGACATCCTGCTTCTGCTGAATCTTTTCTTCAATAGACCGTCTCTGCCCTCTTGCCATATTTTACCTCCAAAATCATGTAATCTATTAAAGTATATGGACAAGCCGGCGGTTTTATTCCTGTTCATTAAAAAAATCCCCGGTAAATACCGGGGATTCCCAATGGACCAGACGGGAGTCGAACCCGTGTCCAAAAGCCCATTCCCTGTCCTTCTACTATCATAGTCTGCCATTGCGGATTACTCCACATTCCCTCGCACACCGGGAGACAGACACCCCAATGTGCTCAGTAGCCTCTGATACGCCCGCCGGTTAGAGACGTCCCCGGCGTCGTTTCCTACATAGTCGATGCCCGGATCTTAACGTGTAGGTGCACTAAGGCGGACAGCTGCCCTTAGGCAGCGTATGCTAAATTATCTTCAGCGTTTATATTTAGATTCGCGATTTGACGCATCGCCTGCGGATAGCTTCTCCAGCTGCAAGACCCCTGTCGAAACCTTGACTGGCCCTTATTTAAATACAGTATACCACTTAATTGTTCCGAATAAAATATCTCCCGGCAAAAAAGTGAATTTTCGTGGCAGATCAGCCCGGCACTACTCCATGAGTAAAATTGCTCTGTTTTCCTTATCCCAGATTCTTGATCTTGAACTCCCTCTCATGCTCTCTGCGCATATCTTTTTTGGCAATGTCCTGCCTCTTGTCGTAAAGCTTTTTACCCTTTGCAAGCCCGATCTCAATCTTCGCCCTGCCGTCTTTAAAATAAACCTGCAGCGGTACAATCGTATAACCCTGTTCCGCCATTTTTCCGGCCAGTTTACTGATCTCAAACTTGTGAAGCAAAAGCTTCCGCACGCGCAGCGGATCTTTGTTAAAAATATTTCCTTTTTCATAGGGGCTTACATTCATGCCGTAGACAAAAGCCTCCCCGTTCTCAATCCGCACAAAAGCCTCCTTGATGCTGCATTTTCCCATACGCAGAGATTTGACCTCAGTCCCGTGAAGTTCCAGCCCGGCTTCGTATTTTTCCTCTATAAAATAATCATGATACGCCTTCTTATTATTGGCCACTAATTTCATGGCTTCCTTCGCCATATCCTCACCCTCTTTCCGGCCTGACAGTTACCGGCACATACAGGCGTCCTATCCTGCATGTCCGCAAAAACCCCGGTCTGCCACGTTTCCTGTGACGATTGTTCATTTCCCTGTGCCACCGGTTCATTTCCCTCTGCGGCTCACGATTCCACATCCTCCTCAGGAATCATGAAATCAATGGTCTTTGCAAAGAGATCCACACTTTTTACCTGAATCCGGATCCGCTCTCCAAGCTTGTAGGTCTTACCTGTATTCTGCCCCACCATCTCGTAACTATTTTCATCATAACAAAAATAGTCCCCCGGCAGCGCAGCTACATGAATCAGCCCCTCCACCGTATTGGGCAGTTCCACATAAATGCCCCACTGGGTAATACCGGAGATCACGCCCTCATATATTTCTCCGATGCGTTCCTCCATATATTCCGCTTTTTTCAGCTTATCGGTCTCACGCTCCGCCTCCTCGGCCCGCCGCTCCATCCTGGAAGAATGTTTAGCCACCTCAGGCAGCCGCTCGTCGTAATGCTCAATGCGTTTTTCCTTCAACCGCCCTCTAAGCTGCTCTTTGATGATTCTGTGGATCTGCAGATCCGGGTACCGTCTGATGGGCGATGTAAAATGACAGTAATACTGGCAGGCCAGACCGAAGTGCCCTGTGCATTCTACCGTATACTTGGCCTGCTTCATGCTTCGCAGCGTCAGCCGGCTGATCAGCGTTTCTTCCTCCGTATCCGCAATTTTCCCCAGAAGTTTCTGCAGTTCTTTGGGATGGATCTCCTCTCCTGTCAATTTGATATGATAGCCAAAGTTACGAATAAACGCCGACAGCTTCATGATCTTCTCCGGATCAGGATTCTCATGCGTCCGATAGAGAAAGGGCAGTTCCATCCAGAAAAAGTGCTGTGCCACCGTCTCATTGGCAATCAGCATGAAATCTTCGATCATCTTGGTCGCCGTATTGCGCTCATAGGGTCTGATGTCTGTTGGATGCCCGTTTTCATCCAGAATAATCTTGCTCTCCGCAAAGTCAAAGTCGATTGAACCGCGCTTATGCCGCTTTTTACGAAGAACCGCTGCCAGATGCTCCATCATCTCAAACATGGGCACCAGTTCCTCATACTCCTTCCGTTCCGCCTCGTCCTGGTCTTCCAGAATCTTTTTTACAGCGGTGTATGACATCCTTCTGTTCACACAGATCACTGTCTCCGCGATCTGATAATCCGTCACTTCTCCCTTTTCATTGATGGTCATCAGGCAGCTCAGCGCCAGCCGTTCCACCCCCTGATTCAGAGAACAGATACCGTTGGACAGTTTGTGAGGCAGCATGGGAATCACCCGGTCTACCAGATATACGCTTGTTCCCCGTTCCAGCGCCTCCCAGTCCAGCGCAGAATTCTCCTGCACATAATTGCTCACATCAGCGATGTGCACGCCCAGATGGTACAATCCTGCCTCATCCTGATAAAGACTGACCGCATCGTCCAGATCCTTGGCATCCTCGCCGTCAATGGTTACCATCTGCAGATCCCGCAGATCCATGCGGCCTTCTTTGTCAGCCTCCTGCACCTCATCGGGAACTCTTCCCGCCTGATTCATGACCTTCTCGCCAAATTCCACAGGCAGATCAAAACCGCGCACAATGGACAGAATATCCACCCCGGGATCATTTATATGTCCCAGAATCTCCACAACCCTGCCTTCCGGTTTATGCCGTTCATCCCCGTAAGATGTGAGTTCCACCACAACTTTATGGCCGGTGACCGCACCTTTGGAGCGTTCCTTCGGCACAAAAATATCTTCGGCGATCTTACCGTTATCCGGCACCACAAAGCCAAAGTTCTGGGACTGCTGATAAGTGCCAACGATCTGCTTCATGCCCCGTTCCAGAATCTTAACGACCTGGGCCTCCTGTCTTGCGCCTCTCCGTCCCGGCAGCAGCGCCACCTGAACTCTGTCCAGATGAAAAGCGCCGCCAGTCATGTCTTCGGGAATATACAGATCTTCCGTCCGGCCCTCGATCTCCACAAAGCCAAAGCCCTTCGCATGACTGATAAAAGTCCCCACCGGCTGATTCGCATCCGGTTTCACGTACTTGCCCTGTTTCGTGACCTGCACCCGGCCTTCCGTCAAAAGCGCCTGCAGAACTTCCCTGAAATCCTCACGCTCTTCCCGTGATACCTGCATGAAAGCTGCCAGTTCTTTCTCCTTCATGGGCACATACATTTCATCGGCCACTAATTCACATATTAAATTTTTGCGCTGCTCGAAAAGGCCGCGCTGTTCTGATTGTTCTCTTTTTTCGTGTTCCATGCGTTTCCTTTATATGATTCCAGAATAAATGTGTACTCTGATGCCTTCACATTGTATTGTTTTGGTAACAGTTCAGTATCAAAAAAGCACCCTCACTAATGCAAGAGCGCTTTCACATTTAAAATACGTTCAGATTCAGGACAACTACAAGCAGCATAAACCCTATCGCAAGACCTGTCGTGATCTTCACTAATTTACTTTCCATGGAACGTCCTTTGTTCTTGCCCCAGTACGTCTCAGCCGCACCGCTTACCGCTCCAAGACCCGCTGTCTTGCCTTCCTGCATCAGTACCAATATCACAAGCGCTATACAAACTAAAATAAAAATAATCGTCAAAGTAATTCTAAGTGCTCCCATTTCTACACCTCCTAATGTCAAACAAAAATTATTTTACCATATGATCAATAATTGCGCAAGAGGTAAAATGGTTTATTTTTACAACTCAAACTGCGCAAACGCATCCTCCGGCCCGCACTGTTCACTATGATACTTCATCAGATACGCCTTCATCTCCGTATGGGATTCCCCCATGTCTTCCATCATGGCCTGAAAATTGTCCTCCCTGACGCCGCCCAGCTTTGTCAGAAACTGATAATACCGAAGATCGTCCCCGTACTCTTCCAGCACCACTTTCCAGGTTTCTTCCGTCTGCTCTCCTTTGACATGGTCCAGCAGATAGGTTTCCAGCTCCGCGCGGACATCCTGATCCAGCCCGTAATCATGCAACAGCCGAAGCAGCGCCGTCCTGACTTTCTCACGCCTGCGCTGTTCCATATAATAGTCCAGATTGTTTTCTTTGCTGCCGTAATCTTCCTCGCCGCACAGAAGCATCTTAGAAAACCCTTCCGCATCACCGGCCCTCATCATTGACTGCATTCTGCTGTCCCAGCGCGCCAGCCATTCATCGGTTCCGGCATTTTCAAAATCAAAGAGATAAAAAGCATCCAGCCTGCTCATGGAAGCTGCCAGCAGATAAGAAATATCCGTTGTTCTTTTCTCCTGCCCGCCGGCACATTCATTCACAATCTGTTCCAGCCCGAAACAATCCTTGAAAATCCCCTGTCCGATCTCCATATGATGATATGGCAGAATAATTCTGGTGAGTTTCGCACAATAGGCAAAAGCCCAGTCGTCTATCCGGGTCACCGTCTCCGGAAGCGTGATCTGCCTGAGCATCTTGTTGCTGAGAAATGCTTTTTTGCCGATCACGGTCACGGCATATCCGTCCACCGCATCAGGAATCACAAGTTCCGTATCTTTCCCCCGGTAACCGGATACGGCCGCCCTTTCTGTCTGCTTGTTTATGCTGTATTGTATGGAGCCATGCTCCGTGGTTGATTCTTTATACTGTATACCGGCCTGTCCCATATTACCACAATCCATTTCCACGTATTGTATTTTTCTTTTCTGTTACCGGGAAAGAGAATGCTCTACAACTCTCCCAGGGCCTCAATCTCCGCAAGCAGTCCGTCGCTGCGTTCCGTCAGCATCAGTTCTTCATTATGACGCTGATAGTCTTCACATCCGTACATATTAATGAATTTCGCGCAGTCCGCCTGTACCGTGCACTCAGTCATCAGAAGCAGCATTTCATTGCCGGAACCGAAGGAATCCTCCACGAATTGAAAGAGAAAATGCAGCCTTTCCTTTACCATGCCCGTGTTCTGCTTATACCCGGCCACTTCCGCATCAAAGCGCTCTTTTACCTGCGCGAAAGCTTCTCCGCCGCTGGTCGCGTCACTGACCCGCAGCTGCTTTTCACAGTCAGTGAGAAGACCTATAACAGCACGATTCTTTCGCTTATCCCTTGCCGCCAGCGCTCCGGCTTTCTGCAAAGATTCCATCGCCTTACGCCTGCCTTCGGCCTGCTGCCCCAGAAGCGCCAGCAGTTCCTCTGCACCGCCGCCGGACTCCGCCCTGGTCTTTAATGCCTTCAGGGGATTCATCACTTCGCCGAGAATTTCCGCCGTCAGCATATTTTCCCTGATGTCCTGCCTGATCCGGTCGATGAGCATCCCCATCAGGGACAGACGTTCATCGAAATCGGCCTTTCGTGCCTTGTCCTTCGCCTGTTCACTGACGATGCCTGTCAGAATCTCTTCCACCTTATAGTCATTCTTATATTTCTGATACAGATCATAGTATGCGGTAAACTCTTTTACCACTCTCTCGTTGCGCAGGTACTGTCCCACAAAAGATTCCTCCACGGGAATCTGTTCCTCCTCATACAAAATAAGCATTTCAGAAAGATCTTCCCAGCCTCTGGCTGTAATATAGCTTCTTCCTTTTACCGTAGTCTCTATCTGATAGAAGTCTTCTTTTTTCATATCCAGATAATTCAGGATCGCCGTGTGCACACCCCGCTCCCCGGCGTATTCTTTCCAGACGGCATAGTCCGCCTCCACTTCGAGAATTTTCAGGCGGTCCATGGTCACCACGTCAAATTCCCGCACAGACTTATTGTATTCCGGCGGGTTGCCTGCCGTGACGATGATCCAGCCTTCCGGCACCTGATGCCTGCCGAATACTTTATACTGTAAAAACTGCAGCATGGAAGGTGCCAGTGTCTCCGACACACAGTTGATCTCATCCAGAAAAAGGATGCCTTCCTTAATGCCGCTTTCAGCCATCACATCATAAATGGATGCAATAATTTCACTCATCGTATATTCCGACACGTCGTAGTTTTTTCCCTCATACTCTTTGTGGGTGATAAAAGGAAGCCCCAGCGCGGACTGCCTCGTGTGGTGGGTCATGGAATAAGATACCAGCGCAATTCCAAGTTCCTGAGCGATCTGCTCCATGACCGCCGTCTTGCCGATTCCCGGCGCCCCCAGCAAAAAGATCGGCCGCTGCCTCACAACGGGAATCCGGTACTCCCCTTCCTCATCTTTTTTCAGATAAATTTTTACGGAATCTTTAATATAATTCTTTGCTTCTTTGATATTCATGTTACGCCACCTGATTCTCCCGTTTCATTTCTCTTACCTTATGATTCATTTTTCCTGCGTTTACGTTGTCAGTTTTCGCCCGTCTCTTCCTGCTTTTCCAGATCTTTT
Organism: uncultured Lachnospiraceae bacterium; assembly: GCA_910586615.1. Taxonomy (GTDB): domain Bacteria; phylum Bacillota; class Clostridia; order Lachnospirales; family Lachnospiraceae; genus UBA3282. Next base: position 7,348 of record CAJUJP010000068.1, on the reverse strand, counting down.
TCTTCCAGTTCCTCTTCTTCCAGGACAACCTTGATGGCCCAGGGCGGCACCTGCGGCACATTGTCATCTTCACGTAAAAACACAAATGCCACGTCATAACCCGGCATTTTCTCCGGATAGATACCGTAACCGTCGGTAAAATAGATCATGCCTTTCAGATCGTCGAATTCATGCTCCTCCTGCAGTTTCTCCACGTAAGAAAATACCGGTCTGAAATCTGTAGAGCCAAACCCTGTCAGCTTTCCTTTTTCCATAAAAGCATCGAATTCTTCCCGGGCCGTGATCTTCGTGTCCTGTCTGACCTCACTGTCACACTGAATAATGTGCACATTGATCTTGTGGAAAAAATTCTCTCTTCCCTGCATGATATTGTATGTCTTCTGTAAAAAAGCCTGCACGACTTCACCCCGGCAGGAGGCGGAGGTGTCCAGCGCGATCACAAAATCCCTGATCTTGCTGCTGTCCTTATATTCAAGCGGCTCCACCAGAGGCATATTGCCGTAAGTATTCAGTCCGTAGGTATAGTAGATATAATCAAACTCATCGTCATTAACCTGTATTGTTTCCCCCATGACCATGAATTTCCTGAGGAAATCCGTATAATGATACCGTTCTCTGGTAGCCTCCCGCAGATTCTGTTCTATGCTCCCGGCATGATTTTTATCCTTGCTGAAGCTCTTCAAGTCTGCCTTGATGCGCTCGCTGACCTTGCGCCACTCCGCCTGTGACAATTCCAGTTCTTCCCGTCTGTCCCAGTAAATATGCTCATCGTAATGGCACAGCTTATGCCACTCTGCCTTTGCCTTCTCGGAAGGTTCTTCGATCCGAAAATGTCTGTAAAGCTTCTCCGCAGTCAACCCGCCTGCCTGTTTCTCAAGAATTTCCAGCCGGTTTTGCAGCAGGTCATCCGTAGGCAGCGCCGTCAGATGCAGGTTCATATCCAGAATTGTATGCTCCACGGCAATGTCTGTGGCCAGATCCCAGTACTGCCGGTTCATCTTATCGGTCTCAAATCCGTGATAAAAGATGCAGTGCAAAAGAGTGTGCAGATACAGTCTCGCTGCATAGCCCCTGGCTTTCTTATACTGTCCCAGCAGCCTCGCCGGGTCATAATAAAGCTTTGCCCCGTCAAACAGATGCGCCCCCGTCTGTTCTCTGCACTCCACTTTCAGCCGGGATAAGGCGACGTCCAGAAAACGCATATTGATCAGGATACCGTCGTGGGCAAGACCCATGATTTCGGCAGCAAGTTTTCGTATATGAAGTTGTCGGTCTGTCCCTTTTTTCTGATCCATCACCATACTCCTGCTTCCCTGCCGTTATAGTTTGCGTAATAACACATCACCTGGTTCTGCCGCCTCAGCAGCCCTGTCTGCATCAGGTTAATAGAAATCAATCCGGCTCACTGATCTTCACCAGCTGATAAAAACCGCGCCCACAGAATCTATATATTTTTTCATCAGACATAAAATCATCAGATGTGCCGGATAGAATATGTAAAAAAACCATTTTGCAAAATTTCTGCCCTTTTCGGACCGTCTGCCGTTATAAAATACCAGCACCACCACCGCCGCTGCTATGATACCCCCACCGGCAAACATTGCATGGATAACCGCAGACAGTGTAAATGCACCGCATGACATGGCATACATGGGTATGTTAAGGAGCACAAAAAGGACATAAGCCACGCCGAAACTGAAAGCCGTCTTCCCTGTCCTGCCCCTGCTGTTATAAAAAAGAACCGTGTAGATCGGCGCAAGAAACGCCCAGTCTCCGACACAGGTTACCAGCGTCAAAAGAATACAGAGCAGTGTCTTGAGAAATGGATGCCAGATCCGTTCCATCACCGTCAGGATCAGGAAACAGCACAATAGCGTATAGATCATATTCAGGTTTCCGTAATGAAATGCCAGCGTATAGGGAATCTGCGAGATTACGGCAAACAACAACAGCCTGAACCCGTACTTCATCTTCGAGCGGGTATACGCAAATCCTTCCACCATAAAATAACACATCACAGGCGCCGTAAAATAACCGATATCCTCAAAAATCTCATACAGCGGCGTCCCGCGGGTGAAAAACACATGCGCAATATGATTGAGCAGCATGGTAAACATCGCCACATACTTTATGGCATCTCTGCTCATTCCCATTCGCTCTTTTCCCGAAATACCCTGTAACTTTGTCTCTGTCTCCATTTTAATCTCCCCGGCTCCGGCCCGGACATTGAGATAGGCGATCTACACAAAATTCTGCAATCGCCTATCATATTACACTATTTTATCATTCTGGTGTGACTTTAACTGTTCTTTCTCTTTCGCCGGGTTCTGTTTTCTCCCGGATTCCCCCTTTTGTTCCTGCATTCTCCGGGCTATTTTTACTGCACAAAAGGATTGTACTTTTTCTCATGTCCGATCGTCGTAAAATCTCCATGCCCCGGGTATACCTTTGTCTCATCGGGCAGTACAAAGAGTCTTTCTTTGACCGATCTGGCCAGTGCGCTCATGCTTCCTGTGGCAAGATCCGTTCTGCCCACCGATTCCATAAAAAGCGTATCCCCGGCGATCAGAATGCCGTCCTCCTCGAAATAATAGCAGCAGCTTCCCGCCGTATGTCCCGGTGTAGCAATCAGTCTGCAGGTTATGTCCGCTATGGTGATTTCTTCCCCGTCCTTCAGATAACGGTCAGGGATCACCGTATACGGCCGCCCCACCTGATCGGACACGTTGGTCACAGCGTCCTCACAAAGATTTTTTTCCTCCTCATAGGCATAGATGGGTGCACCTGACAACTCACGCAGTTTATTGGTTCCCCATATATGATCGAAATGCCCGTGGGTCAGCAGAATCCCCTTGACCTGCAGCCCTTTTTCCTTCAGTGTCTCATAAATGTAATCGCCTTTATCTGCCGGATCAAAGAAAATCACATCCTTCGTGCCTTCTTTATATACAAAATAGCAATTGGTCTGGCAGATTCCCAGCATCAGCCTCCCGATCTTTAACTCACCCATAGTAATAACCATGCCTTTCTCTCAGCCTGCAAACTTTGGGCCGCAGGCACAAAGTTGCCTGTGAAAAATTTATTTTTCACAGTAATCCTCATGCATATCGCAAGCCTGCTTGCGATACTGCTTAAATAGAAAGTTGAAAAATCTTTGATTTTTCAATCTATTCTCCTGTTCTCATATTGAATATCTATCCCAATATACATGCTGCATTCAAGTACCATCCGGATGTCTCTCCGGGTGCCGCTATCCCGTAGTCCGCTCAATATCAATCACACTCTCGATGGTGCGAATCTTGTCAATAATGCGCTGCAGTTCCTCTCTGCTGCGAATCTCGAAGCTGACCATGATGGTAGCCGTACCCTGCTTGCTCACTCTGGTATTTAATGACAATATATCTATTTCTTTCTCCGTAAGCGCGCGGGAAATATCGGCCAGCAGACCGTTCCTGTTATTTGCATAAATGCTGATCTCCGCAAAATAGCTTCCGTCCACCGCTTCCGTCTGCTGCCAGTCTGCATCGATCAGCCTGTTGCGATCGATCTCCGGCAGGTTCATGATATTGAGACAGTCTGTCCTGTGAATGGAAATTCCCCGGCCTCTTGTAACAAACCCGACGATCTCATCCCCCGGCACAGGACTGCAGCATTTGGAAAAACGCACCGCCACATCGTGTATGCCTTTGACAACAATGCCGCTGTTGCCTTTCTGAACCCGGCTTCTGTTAATCAGAGCGCTTTCTTCCACCTCCGCAAGAACCTCTTCGTCCGTCATCTCCCGTCTGTGGTCATTCTCGTACATCTCCTGCATACGGTTGACGATCTGACCTTCCTTGAGGCCGCCGTGCCCGATGGCCGCCAGAACAGAATCCCAGTCCTGAAAACCGTACTTCTTCATGATGCCTTCCTGATATTTCGGAATCAGCACATCTATGGGATTGATCGCTTTCGCCTTACAGTAGCTGGCAATCAATTCTTTACCCTTGACAATATTATCATCTTTCAGTTCATTCTTAAACCACTGGTTGATCTTATTCTTCGCCTGGGTACTCTTGACCACATTCAGCCAGTCACGGCTCGGTCCCTTGGAGTTCTGGGATGTCATGATCTCCACCCGGTCTCCGTTTCTGATCTCATAGTCAATGGTAACCAGTTTTCCGTTGACCCTTGCACCGATCATCCGGTTTCCCACCGCACTGTGAATGCTGTATGCAAAATCAATTGTGGTAGAGCCTGCCGGCAGATTCTTCACGTCGCCGGTAGGTGTGAAACAATATACGCTGTCGGAAAAAAGATTCAGATCGCTCTTCAAAAGCTTCATAAATTCCTTGTTATCCGACATGTCACGCTGCCATTCCAGAATCTGGCGCAGCCATACAAGCTTTTCTTCTTCCTGGGTCTCCACCTTCTTACCGTCAGAAGCCTCTTTGTATTTCCAGTGGGCGGCAATACCATACTCCGCGGCCTTATGCATCTCATAGGTTCTGATCTGTATCTCAAAAGGCTGCCCTGTACTGCCGATCAGCGTAGTGTGCAGAGATTGATACATATTAGCCTTGGGCATGGCGATATAATCCTTGAAACGGCCGGGAATGGGTTTATACATCTCATGGATCACGCCCAGCGCCGCATAACAATCCTTCACCGAATCTACAATAATACGTACTGCAAACAGATCATAGATCTGATCTATGGTCTTGTTCTGATTTTTCATTTTCTTGTATATGCTGAAAAAATGCTTGATACGCCCGTCGATCTGTGCCCTGATGCCGGCGCCCTCAATGTGTACGCTTACTTCGTCAACGATGGTCTGAATGTACTGTTCACGCACATTCTTACGAATAGCGATTTTATCGACCAGATCATAATAAGCCTCCGGTTCCAGATATTTTAAAGATAAATCATCCAGTTCAACCTTGATTTTCGATATGCCCAGCCTCTGGGCGATGGGAGAATAAATGTCCAGCGTTTCCCTTGCAATCTCCTGCTGTTTCTCCGGCCGCATATGCTGCAGTGTCCTCATATTATGAAGCCTGTCTGCCAGCTTGATCAGTATCACACGGATATCTCTTGCCATGGCGAGAAACATTTTACGCAGGTTCTCCGCCTGCCGTTCCAGTTTCTCTGCATCCCTGTCCCGGTCGGTGTGATTCTCCCCCTGAAAATTCAGTTTTGCCAGCTTCGTGACACCGTCCACCAGAAGGGCCACATCCGCACCGAACTCGTCTCTGATCTGTTCATCAGTCATGATCGTGTCTTCTACCACATCATGCAGAAGCCCGGCCACAATTGTTTCTTTATCCATTTCCAGATCCGCAAGAATAATGGAAACATACAGTGGATGTATGATATAAGGCTCCCCCGACTTTCGTACCTGATCCTTATGAGCATCGTTTGCGATCTGATATGCTTTCTCAATCAGTGAAATATCATCCGAGGGATGATATTTGCGCACACGGCTAATAAGCTCCTTATACAATGTCTCAGGAGTCTGAAACTCTTCAATTGATTCGATTCTTCCGTCATCAATAATGACTTCTCTCTTTTCTTCTGTCATAGACTCACCAGCCGCTCATCTGAATTGTCCTATATCGTTACCGCTCACACTGTGCGAAAGTGTAACAATATATACCGTTTACTCCTTATTATAATAGCAAATCATAAGCAAGTCAAAATATTCTTGCCCGGATTTATGTAAATTATGCTCACAGGTGCTTCTGCAAGTTCCATAAAGTGCCCTTTCCTGTGAAATGAAATATCCTCCTGCCGCCATATAAAATGAGAAAATCAACCCCTTTTCAGTACCTGCCCATTTCTTTAAACTCTATTGACAATACCCCGGTCGTTAATTATAATTATTGTTATATAACATAAATTATATATAAGGAGGTGTATCAAGTGCCGCCAAAAGCAAAAATTACAAAAGATATGATTGTGGATGCTGCTTTCGAGATCGTTCGCAGCGAAGGCGTGGAAAATATCAATGCAAGAACCGTATCGGAAAAGCTGAATTGTTCCACACAGCCCGTTATGTATCATTTTGCGACAATTGAGGCATTAAAAAAGACGGTCTATGCAAAGGCAGATCGTTATCATTCGGAATATCTGATGCATATTCATAACCCGCAGAAAGGCGTTATGCTGGGGATTGGATTGAATTATATCCGCTTCGCGATTGAAGAACCCCATTTGTTTCGTTTCCTTTTTCAGTCGGATGGTTTCAATGGAACCACGCTGCCTGAAATGATAGACGATGCGGAGCTTATGCCTGTTATTCTGGCAATGCAGGAAGCCGTTGGAGGAGGCAGTATAGAGCAGGTAAAAGAAATCTTTCTGACCGTTTTCTTATTTGTCCACGGGTATGCAAGTTTGATTGCGAACAATTCACTGGCTTATGATGAGGATCTTATAGAAGTTCATCTGGAACGGGCTTATCATGGTGCAATACTGGCCACACAGGAGGATACGAAATGAAAAAATTATATGGAAAAAGTGAAATAACCTTTGCGATCGTCTGGATTGTGATTTACTGTGTTCTGCAATCCCTGGCATATCCGCTGAATGAAAAAATCGGGATTACATATTCTGCAAATGCCATTTTTTGTGTCTTACAGACAGTTATCCTGATTGCTTTTATTTGGAAGAACAGATTATGGAAACGGTATGGACTATGCAGATCTTCAGTACCTGCCCGTCAATTACTTTACTATGTGCCGCTGATCATACTGGCCTCAGAAAATCTCTGGAACGGTTTTGCTGTTAATTATTCACTGGCGGGCACTGCCTGCCGCATTGTCTGTATGCTTTGTGTTGGATTTTTGGAGGAAGTGATTTTCAGAGGCTTTCTTTTTAAGGCAATGGCGAAAGACAATTTATAATCTGCGATTATCGTTTCGAGCGTGACCTTTGGCATAGGGCATTTGCTGAATTTATTCAATGGAAGTGGTATGGATCTGGCGAGCAATTTAATGCAGATCGGCTTTGCGGCTGCGGTAGGTTTTCTGTGGGTAACGATATTTTATCGCAGCGGGAGTCTGCTCCCTTGTATAATTACGCACTCTGCGATAAATACCCTCAGTACTTTTGCAAATAAAACAGGTCTTTCTATGGAAAAGCATATAATCCACATCCTTATTATGATTGCGCTGACTGTCTCCTATACCGTAATTCTAACAAAGACACTTCCAAAAAACCGGTGTGTAAATGCAGATGACGATGCGGAACAATGATCTGACGGAGATGATTGCAGACGGGTAAGTTTATATCCACCCTCTTAAAATAACGTTCTACGGATCGAGTAGGAGGCTAACCATTAATTGATTAGCCGACCTCTCACACCACCGTG
>CAJUJP010000067.1 GCA_910586615.1 uncultured Lachnospiraceae bacterium | reverse complement strand
CTTACCAAAAAAGAGGTATTTTTTTCCAAAGACACAAACTATTTTACACTACCCCCTGTCGTGCTTTTACTGTAGCAGATGCCTCCGCTGAACAGTAAAAGGAAATAACTTACATGTGTTATCATGTGAACCCGATCAACAGGTTATTGCCTTCATGTGATAATTTCATGGCATTTAAAAAGGCATCATTTCCTGCATTGACCTGCGCCGGACTTGTCATTCCGGACACAGTAGTCTCAGCAGCTGATTTCATGGTATTATTTGCCTCGCCTAATATAGAAAACTGGAATGTGGTTGCCCGCTCTTCCCGCTTCTCCATTTTTTCAAGTTCGGCCTGTTTCTTCTCAGGATCAGTATCTGTACCACGTATTTCATCCAGGTTCATTTCGCCCTTTAAGATCGCGATGCCGTCTCTTGTTCTTGCGATAACAGCGCCCTGACGGTTTGCCTGCTGTACGGAAGAGGAGGCGGACACCATTGCATCCATTTTCCGGTCTTCCTGCATGTCCTCATCACTCCGCACTTCCTGGACAGCTGATGCTTTTTGAGCATCCAGGTCAGAGGAGGCATCAACGTTCCGGGTTTCTTCCGAAGACGGATTTTCTTTTAAAAGAACAGTGCCGTCTCCGTCTCTGGATATGACGGTTTCCTGAGTCCCCGGCTGTTGATTGTCTGCTGAAAGATTCTTTTCGTCTGACTGGTCCGAAAGAGTTTCAGCTGCCTGTATTTTATCTTCCGGTTCTTCGTTTTCTTCCGGCACCTGATCTTCCTGCAGTTCAGCCAGCATAATTTCTCTTCTCTGCGACTTGCTGAGTTCATCCTTATGCTGTTGCAGTTTGGTGTTGAGATCAGAAATTTCTTTTTGAAGTTTTTTCCGCCCGTCCATTTTTTCACTGGCAGAAAGCTCTTCCTGGGAAGATAATTTCTGCATTTGCTGTTTTGTGTCAGCAATTTCATTTTGAATATTTTTGATTTTGGGATCTGTTGAAGCTGCCGTAATCATTTGCATGTTTGACATGCTGTTTGCTGATGTTACACTACCGATTCCCATAGTACCCTCCGTTTCTGCTCTGCCTGCGAATTTGGGCGTAAGCACAAGCTGGCTTGTAAAAATATGTTTTTCACAGTATGATTTCCTTCTCACACAAAGGTCATTCTCAGATTAACATATTATATAATATGTATTTTTCAGAATATTGTATATATTTGTATTTTACTATTTTATATGGGTAGTAGGCAAGACTATTTTTGATATATTTTGTGATAATTGCAATGAAACGTTACTGTTCATACAGGACTTAGCATTTACTGCCAAGTCCGTACGTAAACGTATATGTTGCAAGTAAAAATCCATTTGCAAAATAAATTTTGCATGAATTTTTACCTGTTACTGGAACGGAATGAACGGTAACAACGAAACAGAAAATGTAAAATTTTTTCACCGGACGTCCGGAGAAGAGAATGGCCGGAAGGAATTGACAGCTTTTGCGGAAACTTTTATAGTGGATTTAGGAGATGCTTCGCAGAATCATATCCGCGGGTACGGGCGTGGCTTTGGACGAAGGAAGTGCGGCAGGAGAGATTTGATATGGGATTTTTTAATCAGGCGGGAAAGAAAAAGAAAGAAGAACAGGCTGGTCATACAGGAAAATATGAGACAGTTCAGGCAGCGGAGACGGAACAGGCAGCTTTGGAGAAAAATGAAGTGGAGAAAACAATGTTTCTTTCACCGGAAGAACGTTTCATTTCCAAAGGTAAAAACGGCTCCCGCTATTCCGGAGAGGAGACGGTGTCCGGTGATTCCGGAGAAGAAGCTGTCCAGGGTGATTCAAATATTATAAGCGATTCAGATTATCTCCTTCGCATCAATGAGACGCGGATGGAGGTTCTGCTTACCTTATACCGTACTTTTTCACTTGAAGAGCTTAACAGTTTGTTAAAGGAAAACGGGATCGTTTTTGGAATCCGGGAAAAAACACTTCAGGAGCTTACACAGGGGAAGAAGAATTATGAGGAGGTTCCAGTTGCATCCGGCATTGCCGCAAAGGACGGGCGGGATGGCTTTTTTGAATATCATTTTGACCCGCAGCCGGCAACAAAGCCGATCATTCTGCCGGACGGTTCGGTAGATTATAATGTGCTGGGGAAGATAGAACTTGTGACGAAAGGGCAGCTTCTCGTTACCTATCACCCTCCGCTGCCGGCGGTGACCGGAAGGGATGTGCTGGGAAATACCATTGATGCCTATGAGGGAAAAGAATTGCCGCCGTTACAGTGTAAACGCTGCAGTCCGGACGAAAGCGGAAGCAAATATTTTGCGGACACTGAGGGGAATGTGACAGTGGCAGGAGACCGGCTGACTGTAACGCCAATCTATGTGATCAAAGGCAATCTGGATGCTGCTACCGGGGATGTGGATTTTCATGGAGACGTGCTTGTACAGGGCAATGTATTTGCCGGTGTTACCGTAAAAACAACCGGAAACATTACCGTAAACGGACATGTGGAAACGGCGCGTCTTTTTGCGGGAAAGGATGTTATTTTGAAAAACGGAATGCAAGGCTCCGGGAATGGTGTCATTCGTGCAGGTGGTACTGTTATGGCGCGCTTTTTAGAACAAACACAGGTTTATGCGGGAACAGAGATCAATACGGGCGCTTTGATGAACTGTGAGGTGGAAGCGGGGCAGAGGGTGGTGATTGCCGGTAACCGGGGCAATATCATCGGCGGTACGGTTACGGCGGTGGAACAGATCACGGCGGCTTCGATCGGAAACCGTGCCGGGGTAACCACCCAGCTGGTTATCGGCCTGGATTGTGAATTTAAGCAGAAGATGGGGGAGATCGACCGCCTGATGGAAGAATACCAGAATAAAATGAAAGATGCCGAAGATGCGCTGGATCTTGTTGTATGGCAGTTAAAGACACAGCCGGCAACTCCTGAGCGGAATCAGGAGAAAGCAGAACAGACGCGCAGAAAGATTAACTATCAGCTTAAATTAAAAGAGATTTCTACGAGGCGGGAGGAACTGATTGATATCAATCGTCGTTCGGCAGAGGGAAAAGTTATTGTCAGCGGCACTGCCAACGGGGGATGTATTATTATCATAAACGGGGTGCGGGAAGAACTGCATTCGGAGTATCGGGACGTAACCTTTAAAAAGGGGAGAAAGGAAATACGGATCGTGTCGAACAGGCAGTGAAGCAGCGGAAATATGAACGGACCGGCTTTGATGAATGGGCATTACCGGAGAAGGGCATTGCTGGAAAATTTATGGTTGACAAACCATAGGCTCATAGGTATAATTGTTTGAGTGTGAATAGGAGTCAACTATGTTCGTGAACTTAACTGATGTGTTTACAAATGAAGGCAAAGAAGTCACGATGCAGGTGGAATCGGAGCTTGAGCAGGTTATAATCGGCAATACGGTATTTCTGGTGTCTGACAAAAGACCGGTGGATCTGACTTTTACCAATATCGGTAAAGGGAAAGCACGGATCACGGGCAGTACGGAAATTACATTTGCCATGAACTGTGACAGATGCCTGAAGCCTGTGAAGCAGACAATGGGTCTTCGGTTTGACAGAGAAGTGTTTGCGCCGGACATGGCAGAAGCCATACCTGACGGGGAAGAAGAGCAGGAATTTATGGATGGCTGTCAGTTCAACGTGGAAGACTTACTAAACAGTGAAATCGTAATGAACTGGCCTATGAAGGTCTTATGCAAGCCTGACTGTAAAGGAATCTGCCGTCAGTGCGGCAAGGATCTGAATACGGGAACATGTGATTGTGATACTTTTGTTCCTGATCCAAGGATGGCAGTAATAAAGGATATCTTTAACGGGAATAAGGAGGTGTAACAATGTCTATTTGTCCTAAGAACAAATCTTCTAAAGGTAGAAGAGATAAGAGAAGAGCAAACTGGAAGATGACTGCTCCTACATTGGTGAAATGTAGCAAATGCGGTGCTTTGATGGTACCCCACAGAGTATGTAAGAAGTGCGGCACATACAACAAAAAAGAAATCATTGCAGTTGATTAATTGTAAGAAACGCAGAGGAATCAAGAGTTGTAAACATATATGACTCTTGATTCTTTTTTTGTCTGTAACGCGATGACGAGGGTGCAATCCGTCTGGTTTTTTGGTTACTGTTCACACCCGCACCATGCACTTGCTGCATGGTGTCGGAGCCAGCGCCAAAATGCCTGTTTTTTGGCATTTTGTGTGCATCATCGTTGCAATTCACACTGGATAACCGTAAATTAATGCGAAATCTGGCATAGGTGTGAATTGTAACGTTTTTTGTGGCACGGCAATCCATTTTTTTGCTTTTACCTTGATTTTTATAGGTATATTTAGTATATTAATATATGATGTCTTAATGCGGAATATGAATTAAGCATAACGATTCGTAAATATGTCTGCGGGTGAAGCCGGCAGCAGGAAAAGGGGCGCATTTATCATTATGGGTGAATTCGTAAAAGTGGCGGTAGACGCGATGGGCGGTGACAACGCTCCGGTAGAGATTGTAAAGGGCGCAGTGGAAGCTGTCAATGAGAGCGGCAAGGTAAAAGTTTATCTGGTTGGACAGCAGGATGTGCTGGAGAGAGAGCTTGCGGGCTATACATATCGGAAAGAACAGCTTGAGGTGGTGAACGCCACGGAAGTGATCGAGACGGCGGAACCTCCTGTTATGGCGATCCGTAAGAAGAAGGATTCCTCTCTTGTAAAAGCGCTGAATCTTGTAAAAGACGGGACGTGCGATGCTTTCGTGTCGGCGGGCAGCACCGGAGCGACGCTGGTAGGCGGACAGGTTATTGTAGGAAGAATCAAAGGGGTGGAGAGACCGCCGCTGGCACCGCTTATCCCTACGGAGACGGGATGTTCTCTGCTGATAGACTGTGGTGCGAATGTAGATGCAAGACCTTCTCATCTGGTGCAGTTTGCCAAGATGGGATCTGTATATATGGAACATGTAATGGGCGTAAAGAATCCGAAGGTCGGGATCGTGAACATCGGCGCGGAGGAGGAAAAGGGCAACGCATTGGTGAAGGAGACGTTCCCTCTTTTGAAAAACTGTCCCGACATCAATTTTATCGGAAGCGTTGAAGCCAGAGATATTCCGGCGGGGGCGGCGGATGTGGTTGTTTGCGAGGCCTTTGTGGGAAATGTGGTTTTGAAGACTTATGAAGGGGTTGGCAATACACTGATCAAGAAGGTGAAGGCGGGCATGATGACGAGTCTTCGGAGCAAGATCGGCGCGCTTCTTGTGAAGCCTGCACTGAAGCAGACGCTGAAAGCGTTCGACCTTGAGCAGTACGGCGGCGCACCGCTTCTGGGATTAAAGGGACTGGTAGTGAAGACGCACGGCAGTTCCAAATCTGTGGAGATCAAAAATTCTATCTTACAGTGTATTACTTTTACGGAGCAGAAGATCAATGAGAAGATCAGGGAGATGATCCTCAACGAAGAGTCTGTAGCTGAAGAGGATAAATAGAGCACATCTGCGCTGTTGAAACGTTATATCGGAAGGTGCATGATTTGAAGTATTGCAGAGAAGATAAAGGGGGCGGCCGCCGGCATGGAATTAGATAAATTAAAAGAAGTGATAGCGCATGTATTGAACGTGGATCCAAAGGAGATCACCCTGGAAACCACTTTTACGGAAGATCTGGGTGCGGATTCCCTTGATGTATTTCAGATCGTTATGGGGATCGAGGAGGCGTTTGAAATAGAGATTCCGGCTGAGAAGGTGGAGCATATCACGACGGTGGGGGAAGCGGTTGAGCTGATCAAAGGTTCTATGTCATAAAGGTAATTATGAAAAGCCCTTTTCGTAAGAAGGGGCTTTTCCATGTTGGTGCGCAGGCCCGCATAAGGAAATCTGCCGTTAAAACGGTGTGCGGACTGGGCAGCAGGCAGGGGAGGGGAACCTTCCTGTTCGATGATTGCGGAGGATTTCATGTTAGAAGAAAAGATGGCACAGTTGGAACAAAAGATAGGCTACTGCTTTCAGAACAGGCTGTTTCTGCGGCAGGCGCTGACTCACAGTTCTTTTGCCAATGAACAGAAGATCAATAAATTTGAAAATTATGAAAGGCTGGAATTTCTGGGAGATGCAGTGCTTGAACTGATCAGCAGCGATTATATCTTTCAGGAGAATCCTGATATGCCGGAAGGGAAAATGACAAAATACCGTTCCTCTGTTGTCTGCGAACCGGCATTGGCATACTGCGCCAGAGAAATCAGTCTGGAAAAATATATCCTGCTTGGCAAAGGGGAAGAAGCCACCGGCGGAAGAAACAGGGATTCCATTATTTCCGACGTTATGGAGGCCGTGATCGGTGCCATATATCTGGACAGCGGCATAGAACAGGCAAAGTGTTTTATCCATCGTTTTATTTTATCAGATTTGGAACATAAGCAGCTTTTTTATGATGCCAAGACGATCCTGCAGGAAGAAGTGCAGAAAGAGAACCGGGGAAAACTGCATTATGAGCTTGTGCGGGAGGAAGGCCCCGAACATGACAAGGTTTTCGTGGTGGAAGCATGGGTAGATGACGTGAAGGCAGGAAGCGGAACCGGGCATTCCAAGAAAGCGGCGGAGCAGAAAGCGGCTTATGAAGCGCTGGTCGCGTCCGGATTTTCCGGGGCGGGGAATGAAAAGGGTTTCAATCAGCTGTGATAAAATCTGCAGAACCGTGCGGGCAGGAAAGAAGTATTCAGACGAGAGGTACATATGTATTTAAAAAGTATAGAGGTGCATGGGTTTAAGTCCTTTGCAAACAAGATCAATTTTAAATTCCATAACGGTATTACCGGTATTGTGGGACCAAACGGTTCCGGCAAGAGTAATGTGGCGGATGCCGTCAGATGGGTGCTGGGAGAGCAGCGGATCAAGCAGCTTCGTGGAGCCAGTATGCAGGATGTGATTTTTTCCGGAACGGAGATGCGTAAACCTCTGGGCTATGCCTATGTGGCTATCACCCTTGACAATGCGGACCACCAGCTGGCGATCGACTATGATGAGGTGACGGTTTCCAGAAGGCTGTACCGTTCCGGTGAGAGTGAATATATGATCAACGGCGCCGTATGCCGTTTGAAGGATGTCAACGAGTTGTTTTATGATACAGGTATCGGTAAAGAGGGCTATTCTATTATCGGTCAGGGACAGATCGATAAGATCCTCAGCGGCAAGCCGGAAGAGCGAAGGGAACTGTTTGACGAGGCAGCCGGTATCGTCAAATTCAAGCGCAGGAAATATGCGGCACAGAAGAAGCTGGAAGATGAGAAGCAGAATCTGCTGCGTGTCAACGATATTCTTGCCGAACTGGAAAATCAGATCGGGCCGCTGGAGAAACAATCTGAAAAAGCTAAAGTATATCTGAAGAAAAAAGAAGAACTGAAAACCCTGGATGTCAATGTTTTTCTTCTGGAAAATGTGCGTGTGCGGCAGCAGCTTGCCGATGTGGACGGAAAGTTAAAAATCGCAGGCGGCGACCTGGATGAGACGACCCGAAAATATGAGCATATCAAGGAAGAGTACGAGCAGGTACAAAGCAGGATTGAACTGCTGGAACAGGCCATCGAGACAGCCAGATCCACGCTGACGGATACGGGTGTTATGCGGTCAAAGCTGGAAGGCGAGATCAATGTCCTGAAAGAACAGATCCATTCGGCGGAGGGCAACGAAGAGCATCTGCAGAACCGCATCCGCAGCATTCAGGAACAGATCGACGAGCGCACGGCGGAGAAGGATAAGATCCTGACGGAAAAAGGGGAGACAGACGGGAAGCTGGAAGAACTGGAACGGGCGAGAACCGAAGCCAGACAGCTTCTGGAGGAGACCCAGGGCAGAATCGCAGAACTGAACAATCATATTGAGACAGGCAAGAATACGATTATCGACGCACTGAATAACCGTGCTACGATCAAATCCAAGCTGGGACGTTATGACACCATGCTTGAGCAGGTGAAGATCCGCAAGGCGGAACTGAATTCCAGACTGCTGCGTGCCAAGTCAGATGAGGCGGCGCAGACGGAAAATATCAAGAAGCTGGAAGAGGAGTTTGAGGCTGTCAATGTGGTGATCCGCGAACTGAACGAGAAGCAGGAGAGCATGGAAGAACAGCTTGCCGGGCTTCGGGAAGAACTGGCGGGAAGAGACCAGAAACTGCGGGATACGCAGGTGCTGTATCATCAGGAAAAGTCCAAACTGGAGGCGCTGGCTAATCTGACGGAGCGCTATGAAGGCTATGGCGGCAGCGTAAAGGCTGTCATGGAACGGAAAGGCCAGGAAAAGGGAATCATCGGCGTAGTGGCCGATATCATACAGGCGGAAGCAAAGTACGAAACAGCCATTGAGACGGCTCTCGGCGGCAATATCCAGAACATTGTAACAGAGGATGAAGAGACGGCGAAGCGCATGATCAGCCATCTGAAAAAGACCAGGGCGGGGCGCGCCACTTTCCTGCCGCTTACCAGCATTACCCGTCCCCAGGAGTTCAAGAATCCGGAGGCGCTGAAAGAAGAAGGCGTCATCGGCATGGCGGACGAACTGGTGAAGGTGGATAAGAAATACCGGAATGTGGCGAAAGCGATGCTGGGAAGGATCGTAGTCATTGACAATGTGGATCATGCAGTTAAGATTGCCAGAAAATTTGATTACGGCATTCGTATGGTCACGCTGGAAGGAGAACTTCTCGTGCCGGGCGGAGCCATCAGCGGCGGTGCCTTTAAGAACAATTCCAATCTTCTGGGCAGACGGCGTGAGATGGAGGAATTGGAGAAGAAGGTCAAACAGTATGTTGTCGATGTGGACAGGCTTTTAAATGACATTGAGGAGACGAAGCGCAGAAGAAACAAGCTGCGTCTTGAAATAGAAGATGTGAAGGGTCAGCTTCAGCGTAAGTTCATCGAACAGAATACGGCTCGTATGAATGTGATGCAGGCCAGAGACAAGAAAAGTGAGACCGAAGAGGGATTCGGCGAGTTAAAGACCGAGGAGCAGGATATTGAGCTTCAGATCAAGGAGATCCAGACAGGTAAGGATGAGATTGCCAGAGAACTGGAAGATTCCGAGGCGCTTGAAAAGAATGTGGAAGTACAGATCGCCGAATTTCAGAAACTGCTGGAGGAAAAACGGGCAGAAGAGTCCGGGCAGGCGGCCAGGGTATCCGAATGGGATGTGGAAGTCGAGAAGATGCGTCAGGGCGTAGATTTCCAGAGACAGAATCTGGAACGTGTGGAGGGTGAACTTGCAAGACACACATCGGAACTGACAGAAGTACAGGAAGGCCTGCATCTGGGTAAAGAAGAGGTGGAGCGTAAGAAAGCAAGCATTCTGGAAATTGAGAAGACCATTGCCTCTTCTTATACCGCACAGACAGATGCGGAACAGAAGCTGAAAGAGGACATTGCGACGAAGGAAGAACTTTCGACCAGACAGAAGAACTTCTTCACATCAAGAGAAGAACTTGCACAGCGCATGACGGCGCTGGATAAGGAAGTTTATCGTCTCAACAGCCAGAAGGAACGTATGGAGGAATCCATCGAATCCCAGATCAACTATATGTGGGATGAGTATGAGATTACACTTTCTGATGCGGAGTCACTCAAGGATGACGAGATGAATGATCTGCCGGCCATGAAAAAAGAAATCACGGCACTCAAGGATGCCATCAAAAAGCTGGGGGACGTAAATGTCAATGCGATCGAGGATTACAAGAATCTGATGGAACGATATACGTTCTTAAAGACTCAGCATGATGATCTGGTGGAAGCGGAGAAAACGTTGATGGGTATCATAGAGGAACTGGACACTTCCATGCGGAAGCAGTTCAATGAGAAATTTGCCGAGATCAACAGGGAATTTGACAAAGTATTCAAGGAGCTGTTCGGCGGCGGTAAGGGAACGCTTGAACTGATCGAGGAAGAGGATGTGCTGGAAGCGGGTATCCGTATCATCGCACAGCCGCCGGGTAAGAAGCTGGTCAATATGATGCAGATGTCCGGCGGGGAGAAATCTCTGACGGCGATCTGTCTGTTGTTTGCAATCCAGAATCTGAAACCCTCACCGTTCTGTCTGCTGGACGAGATCGAGGCGGCTCTGGACGAGAGCAACGTGGGAAGATTTGCCAAGTACCTGCATAAATTGACGAAGAATACACAGTTTATTGTTATTACCCACAGGCGCGGAACCATGGAAAAAGCGGATCGCCTTTACGGTATTACCATGCAGGAGAAGGGCATTTCGACGCTTGTGAGCGTAAATTTGATCGATAAGGAATTGGATGACTGATGAGTGAAGAGAAAAAAGGCTTTTTTGCCAGATTAAAAGAAGGGCTGACCAAGACAAGGAATAATATCGTACACGGCATTGATGCAGTGTTCGGCGGATTTTCCAGCATCGACGAGGATTTCTACGAAGAACTGGAAGAGATTCTGATTATGGGGGATATCGGCGTAAAAGCCACCGGAGAGATTCTTGATAAGCTTCGTGAACAGGTCAGGGAAAATCATATCAAAGAGCCAGCGGACTGCAAGGACTTCCTGATCCGGAATATCAAGGAACAGATGCAGGTGGGCGAGACGGCGTATGATTTCGAGAAGGAGCAGTCCGTGGTGCTGGTGATCGGTGTCAACGGTGTCGGAAAGACTACCACCGTGGGCAAGCTTGCCGGTAAATTAAAGGCACAGGGAAGAAAAGTGATTCTTGCGGCGGCGGATACTTTCCGTGCGGCAGCAGGAGAGCAGCTTCACGAGTGGGCTAACCGTGCCGGCGTGGATGTGATTGGCGGGAAGGAAGGCTCCGATCCGGCCAGTGTGATTTTTGATGCGGTGAATGCGGCCAGGGCGCGGAATGCGGATGTACTTTTGTGTGATACGGCGGGAAGACTCCACAATAAGAAAAATCTGATGGAAGAACTGAAAAAAATCAACCGCATCATTGATAAAGAATTTCCTGATGCCCACAGAGAAAATCTGGTGGTACTGGACGGGACTACCGGACAGAACGCTTTACAGCAGGCAAAGGAATTTGGGGAGGCTGCTGATCTGACAGGCATTATCCTGACCAAGATGGACGGCACAGCCAAGGGCGGTATCGCGGTGGCGATCCAGTCTGAACTGAAAATCCCGGTGAAATATATCGGGGTCGGTGAGACGATAGAAGATCTGCAGAAATTTGACGCGGATCAGTTTGTGGATGCGTTGTTTGATACGGGGAATTCCGGACAGGCTGAGGAATTGTAATAAAGTTTTTTCGGATGGAGTATTGAAGCGAAAAGCGGCAGTTAAGAGACAAACGAGGGGGTAATGGAATGAAGGAACTTTCACTGGATAAGTTTGAAGAGGCATATGAGGTTGTCAAAGAGGTGGCTTCGGAGACGAAACTGATCTACAGCGACCACTTCAGTACGCAGACGGGCAATAAGGTATATTTAAAGCCTGAAAATATGCAGCTTACGGGTGCATATAAGCTGCGCGGGGCTTATTATAAGATCAGTACGCTGTCAGAGGGAGAACGGAAGAAAGGACTGATCACGGCGTCTGCGGGCAATCATGCCCAGGGCGTTGCCTATGCGGCCAAGTGCTACGGTGTGAAAGCGGTGATCGTGATGCCCACGACAACGCCTTTGATCAAGGTGAACCGCACAAAGGGGCATGGCGCGGAAGTGATTCTTCACGGTGATGTATATGATGAGGCCTGTGCGTATGCCTATCAGCTTGCGGAAGAGAAAGGATATACGTTTGTGCATCCTTTTGATGATCTGGATGTGGCCACCGGCCAGGGAACCATTGCCATGGAAATCATCAAGGAACTGCCGCTGGTGGATTACATTCTGGTGCCCATCGGCGGCGGCGGGCTTGCCACAGGGGTCTCCACACTGGCGAAGCTTCTGAATCCCAAGATCAAAGTGATCGGTGTGGAGCCGGCAGGAGCAAATTGTATGCAGGAATCCATCCGGGCAGGCAAGGTACTGACGCTGGACGGGGTGAGCACCATTGCAGACGGTACAGCGGTGAAGACACCGGGTACGAATATTTTCCCCTATGTGAGCAAAAATCTGGATGACATTATCACAGTGGAGGATGAAGAGCTTGTGGTATCCTTCCTGGATATGGTGGAGAACCATAAGATGATCGTGGAAAATTCCGGCCTTTTGACAGTGGCGGCGTTGAAACATCTGGATGTGAAAAATAAGAAGATCGTCTCTATTTTGAGCGGCGGAAATATGGATGTGATTACCATGTCCTCGGTGGTACAACAGGGACTGGTGCTGCGGGACAGAATCTTTACGGTATCGGTGCTTCTGCCGGACAAGCCGGGCGAGTTATCCAGAGTGGCTGATGTGATCGCGAAGCAGAGCGGCAATGTTATCAAGCTGGAACATAATCAGTTTGTTTCCATCAACCGCAGTGCGGCAGTGGAACTGCGCATTACGCTGGAAGCCTACGGTACGGAGCATAAAAATCAGATCATTGAGGCCCTGAACCAGAACGGGTATCAGCCCAAGGTGGTGCGTGTGGGAATCTGATTCAGACAAAACACATGACAACACCTTGTTTTCAGATATATGATATCTTCGACGGTGAATCATGAAAAGTCAGACTGGCGGGTCTGGCTTTTTCGGGTTGCGGGACAGAAGAAAGAGACATGTTTTTACAGGTTTAAAGACAATACGGCGGCTCTGCAGGGTATGCATAATTTGGAGCAGGAGAAGCGTGAAAGACGTGAACAGGACAAATATGCTATGAATTCATGAAAAAAGGACATGCTAAGAGGGATGCCGGGTATTATTAAATCTTATATGATTCTGCTGGTAAAACAGTCTGCATATAATTTGGCAGAATACCGGGTACTGCAGGCACAGGATCATACTGCAGCACCTGTCAGACTGTTTTCAGCCGGGGGAGACGGGATATGAAGAGCGAAAAAGAGAAAAAAGAGAAGAAAAATAAAAATTTTTACAAAAAAAGCAAGACAGAATGGTTAAAGAAATATATTATTATAACAGTGGCGGCGTTTGTTTATGCGATAGGGGTCAGTCTTTTTATTGATCCTAATAATATGGCGCCGGGCGGTGTGACCGGTATTGCAATTATACTGAACCGGATCATTCCTGTGAGCACAGGAACACTGATCCTGCTTATCAATATACCGATCCTTATGTTTGGAATCTGGAAGTTCGGCTTTGGGCTGACGCTGTCAAGTGTTTACGCGACGGCACTTATTTCCGTGTTTACCAATATTTTATCGTCCCTTCCGGCAGCTACCTGTGATAGACTGTTGGCAGCGATTGCGGGAGGAATGCTGTCGGCGGTTTCGATCGGTGTGATTTTTCGGGCGGGTGCCACCACCGGAGGCATGGATATTATTGTGAAGGCGCTTCGCTTGCGGTTTCCGCATTTGAAGACAGGGAATCTTTTCTTTATAGCGGATGCCATTGTGGTGACAATGTCGGGCATTGTTTTTCAGAATATTGATGCGGCACTGTACGCGGCCATTGCAGTTGGATGTTCATCGGTTACCATGGATGTGGTGCTCTACGGGCGGGATGAGGCGAAGCTTCTGTATATTATCAGTGACAGGCCGAATCAGATCACGTCCCGCATTTTAGAGGAACTGGATGTGGGAATGACGCATATTAACGGTCGGGGCGCCTATAGCGGAGTCGAGAAGCAGGTACTCATGTGTGCCATGAAGAAAACAGTATTTCCGAGGGTTGAGAGTATTGTGAAAGAGGAAGATCCGGATTCCTTCATGATCGTGACAAGCGCTTCGGAAATTTTTGGCGAGGGGTATAAGAGTTATTTCAGTGAGCGGATCTAGTACAACGAATTACTAATTTCTGATATACGGACACAGAAATCCGGTTGAACAGCAGCGCTTGTTTTAGAGATTGAAACGGAAAAGAAACAGATGATTTTACCGGAAGAAATGCGTGGAAAAGAAATATAGAGGGAGATTGTATGCGGGAAAACAATTTTTACGGTAAGAAACATAAGAAAAAACGCAGGAGAAGCGAGAACGGGATATTGATCGGTTCGATCATATTATGTCTTGTTACGCTGGGTGCGATCACGGTCTGTCTGATGACGGTGTTTAAATACCGGGCTGTGCAGATGGAAAATACAGTGGTAATGAACGAACTGGAAGCTATCCGCATGGATGAGACCATAACTTATACGCAGGGTGAAGTGGATGCCATGCTTGCCAAGGCAGAGACGGATGCGAAGGAACAGACGACCAGAGATGTGAGCAGTCAGTTTTTGGATAAAATGAAGGAGATGATGTCTTCCGAGGACACCAGTACTGTGGATATGCTGCGTGCCTTTTTCCCGGACGAGATCGTGCTGGCAGATGCGGGAAGGTTTCACTTCTTTCCGATTACGGATCAACTGGCCCATCATACATATGATCTGAATAAGTTTGCACTGGACGGAAACCAGGAAATGAAATATTATGAGAACGGAGAGGCAGTTTCCCGCAAGGGTGTGGATGTGTCCAAGTATCAGGGGGATATCGACTGGGAGAAAGTTGCGGCTGACGATGTGGAGTATGCGTTTATCCGGCTGGGAATCAGAGGATATACGGAAGGTGCGATCCAGGAGGACGAAAACTTTGAGGATAATATAAACGGCGCGCTGGATCATGATCTTCAGGTGGGTGTGTACTTTTTTACCCAGGCTGTCAGTGTGGAAGAGGCGGAAGAGGAAGCGCAGTTCGTCTTGGATGCGATAGAACCGTATGATGTCAGATATCCGGTGGTACTTGACGTGGAGGATGTGTCAAATTCTAATGCGAGAACCCGCGATCTGACAAAAGAAGAACGGACACAGTATTGTATTGCTTTTTGTGAGATGATCAAAAATGCGGGATATAAGCCGATGATCTACGGGAATCTGAAGACTTTTATGATGATGCTGGATCTGGAACAGCTGGAAGACTATGATAAATGGTTTGCCCTCTATGATGAGCAGGTGTATTATCCGTATGCATTTAAAGTGTGGCAGTATACGGCTTCAGGCCAGGTAGACGGCATCGAAGGAGATGTGGATCTGAATATCAGTTTTGAGGATCTGGCGGAAGAATAGAGTGACTTTGTAATTCCACGAAACGGAATGAACGGGGCAGACAAGGATTACCGGAGAATGCAGAAGCAGGAGATGGACAGACAGTCAGCTAAAGAATTAAAGGAAAAAGAACCATATATAACAGAAGATGAAGGGGGAGAATTCGAGCGTTACGAAAAGACGGGATACCTTAAGGAATCGTGCCGGGTATTTCATCTGCGTGACTGTGTGGAGAAAGAATTCTCCTTTCACTATCATGATTTCTATAAGATTATTTACTTTGTGGACGGCAGAGTGGATTACAATGTGGAGGGTAAAACATATCATCTAAAGCCCCATGATTTTGTGCTGGTGGGAGCCAATGTGATCCATAAGCCGGAAATTGACGAAAGGGTTCCTTATGAGAGATATATCATTTATCTGTCGGAGGAATTTGTTTCACAGGGGAATGAGCGCGGAGAAAGCCTGCGGTACTGCTTTGAACAGGCGGCACAGTCCCAGAACCGGGTCATTCATTTTACGCCGGAGAGTTATGAGGAGATCGTGGGCTGTCTGCTCCGCATGGAGCGCATCGAAGGGCAGAAAGACGAATATATGGGGGATTTTCTGCTGAAAAGTGTTATGCAGGAATTTATGGTAATATTCAACAGGAATTTATTCCGGCAGCCCAGGGCTTTTATTACCACCGCGGTATACCATGAGAAAGTGATCGATGTGATTGCCTATATTCAGGAGCATCTGGCGGAGGAGATCAATGTGGATCTGCTGGCGGGATACTGCTATGTCAGCAAATATTATCTGATGCGGCAGTTTAAGGAAGCTACGGGCTACAGCATTCATCAGTATGTCAATGAAAAGCGGATCCAGGCGGCGAGACGGATGATCCTGTCGGGAATGCCGGCCTCTAAGGCGTGCTATGAATGCGGTTTTCGGGATTATTCCACTTTTGCGAGACGGTTTAAGATGATCGTTGGAGTAGCGCCGTCGAAGCTTGGGGGAAAGGAGTAAAAGCAGTTATGCATGACAGAAGGGCAGCCTGACTGGTGGAAGAGTTACAATTCACACCTATGCCAGATTTCGCATTAATTTACGGTTATCCAGTGTG
>CAJUJP010000066.1 GCA_910586615.1 uncultured Lachnospiraceae bacterium | reverse complement strand
TGATTCATATCAACAAAGATTTTTACCCATAGACACAGGATTTTTTACAGCCTCCGACAGGGAATACTGCCGACAGCCGGTCCGCCCAAGTTTATTCACCTGCAGAAAGAAAGTAACCGTATCCTTCAACCTCGGTTAAAGGGCGGTTACTTTTTTGATGTGGCTTACAAAGCTGTCGGGATTGACACAATTCAGTTCTGTTTTGCCGCATATGACAGCACCTGTTTCGCCTCTGCCACAATCCTGCTGTCCGTTCTGTATATACTGTACTCACTCATATCAGGCAGTCCCATGGGCACACCTTCTTTGCGATAACGCATCCCGCTGTCCAAAACCATCTTGGCTGACAGATGATAGCATGTGATCTCTGTTTCCGCCAGAAATGTTCTGATCACATCAGGGGTCACTCCCGCACCTGCCATGATCCGGGGACCCGCTGTCTGTTTCTGCCGTACACACAACTTCTGTAAAAGCGGCAGTCCGGTAAGGCAGTCCTTTTCCTGTCCTGACGTGAGGATGGTATCAATTCCCAGATCTCTTGCCCTTTCATAAGTCTCCATGGGATCGGCACACACGTCAAAGGCGCGGTGAAGGGTGACTTTCATCCTGCCTGCCGTCTCTATCAGTTGTTCCATCCGCTTCAGATCCAGCGCTCCGTCCTGTGTCAGACAGCCGATCACAACGCCATCGGCACCTGCCTCTCTGAAGATCTCCACTTCCCTTTTTATAATCTCAAATTCATGGTCTGTATAAAGAAAATCTCCAAACCGGGGCCGCAAAAGCACCCGTATCGGCAGATCACAACATTTCCTGACCTGTTCAAACAACGCTGTTCCAGGCGATGTACCGCCTATTACCAGCGCCGCACACAATTCCAGTCTGTCGGCTCCGCCCTCTGCCGCCGCCACAGCAGATTCCACACTGTCCACACAACACTCCAATACATATTGCTCCCGCATAACACTCCTCCTGTTAAACATGATTGATCCAAAACCCTCTCTTCTTTGCTTCTTCCATCAAATGCGGCTGTATTTCAGGGTACGTCCAGTGTTCCGGAAATACATCAGTAATCACGATCTTTTCGATTTCGCTGTGCAGTTCCTTCTCAAATGTGCTTACTCTGGCATAGTAGAGCATACCAAAAGATTCGCCGCCATTCCGATCCTTGTCATCTTCTTCCGTCTGTGACACCGAGTAGACACAGACCGGCCAGATATCATACCGGACCGCTCCTGTTTCCTCATACAGTTCCCGTTTCGCCGCATCTGTTATTGTTTCTCCCTCTTCTCTGTGCCCTCCCGGCATTTCAAAAGTATTCCTCTCCCGATGCTTGCAGAAGACCCAGCGCCCCTCACTCTCTGTCAGAATCACTGCAAATTTCAGCAGGCGGTCCTCCACATCCTCATAAAATTTCACTGTAATCATTGCGGTCTTATGTTTCCCTTCCATATACTGCATAACATTTTGCTGTATATACAGTATATCCTGCCATGTCCGTTTCAGCAATCATAAAAGGCCATATCTCCACTCCGGACATACAGCCTTTCATTACTACTCACTCCGTTCCAGTAACAGCCTTTCGTTCTTAACAAATTAACATAAAATCTTTTTCGCTTTGTAAATTCACTTCAAACCGTATCTTATACTATATTTTTACATACATGCAGTCATGCAGCAAACACTTTTACCGGATTTTCCGTTTTTATCAATTTGCTGTGATATCAAGTGCATGCATAAATGCATCAACTCCTCTTGAACAGCTTACCGTAATCTTCCTGCCGCTTGTCAGCACTTTACAACCTGTCACGCTGCGCACCGTATCAAGTTTGATTTCCATATCTCCCGCATCCGTGGTCAGATACAGGATGTTCTCGTTTGATTTACTTCCCACCGTTCCGCTGACCGTGGAAGCTGCTGCGCTGTCCACCGTTGCCGGCACGACATTATCCTTTGCACCCACAATCGTCGCTGCGTGCATATATGCGTCCGAACTGCGGTAAACAGATACCGTCACTTTAAGATCCGGTACAAGAACCATACCGCTTCTGGAATCAGTACTGTCATCAATCTGAATCTGCATCTCTCCGTTGGATGTCATAAGGCACAGGCGGTCTTCCTTCGTATTGCTTCCCACCGTTCCAGTAACTGATGTGGTCTCCGCACTGATGGCAACGGAAGGCGCCGGTGTCAGAGTCTGAACTGTCGGCTGTGTTGGTGCAGCAAAAGATCCAGTTGCCGGAGATACGCCGCCCCCTGGCGCCGTCCCGGCATCTGCATCTGATATGACCGTCGCATGGAGATATCCGTCAGAGCCTCTGGTACAATTGATCCGGTAACGCTGTTTGGCAACAAGAACCTTACAACCGCTCAGATCTGTGGTCGTATCCAGTTTGATCTGCATTTCTCCCTGATCCGTATTGAAATACAGCAAATCTCCTGTGGACTTATCTCCGATCGTTCCAATGACACTCATGCTCATCGAGGTATCCATCGTTACCGCCGGTTCCACAGTGCCGGTTGATATCCTCGCCGCATGAAGATATCCGTCAGAACCGTGAGACACAGCGACATTGACCGGATTGCCGGGGAGAAGCACCTTACAACTGCCGGTATCCGTCCCGCTGTCTATCTTAATCTCCATCTTTCCGTCTTTTGTGTTCAGTATTAACAGTTCCGTGGTTGTCCCATCCATAACATCCCCCTGAACTGTTGCCATCACTTCATCTGCTCTGGCCTGCATACTTCCGGCGGGAATCATGAAGATTCCAACTGCCATACAGACCGTCATACACACCTTTCCTATTCTATACTTTTTCATCACTGCCTCCATTCCGAAACGTATTCCCTGAAAAACGTCTCTTTTGCATTTCTATTTTCTACTTCTGTATTCTGCCATTTATTCCACATTATGTAAATATGATTATGTAAACTAATAATACACTATATCTGATGAAAAAGCAAGAGGCAAAGGAAGCTTATCTCTCACCTCTTATCTCTCAACCGGTAAAATATGCAAACCTGTACATACAAACAGCACAATAATATCTATTGAAACCCGTCACACAATCTGATACCATATTCTAATTAAATGTAACAGCCCGGTTCCCTGCACCGTTACAGGCATCCGGAACAGGCTCTGAACACAGGGTGCTTTTTCAAGCATAACAGATGAAACAGCAAAGAGTACTTTACAGACGAGGTATGATACTATGGCATCACGTATTAAAAATCTGACGGACGGAAAACCCGCCGCATTAATCTTCACTTTCGCACTGCCCCTGATGGTGGGCAATGTATTCCAGCAGCTCTATACAGTTGTAGATACTATGGTCGTAGGGAAGGGCCTGGGAGTAAGCGCTCTGGCGGCACTCGGAGCCGCAGAATGGATGAACTGGCTGATGCTTGGCATGATCCAGGGAATCACACAGGGCTTCGGCATTCTTATGGCACAGGAATTTGGTGCCGGCAGGTATGAAGATCTTAGGAAGACCATCGGCTGTTCCATGGCCCTGTCGTTTCTGTCCTCTGTGCTTCTTTTATGCTTTGGACAATTGGCGGCACGTCCTGTTCTGGAACTTTTACAGACGCCACCCGAAATCATCGACAGTGCTCTACTGTATCTGCGTATCATGTATCTGGGCATTCCCATCGTAATGTCCTATAACCTGTTTGCCACTGTCCTGCGCTCTCTGGGTGACGGAAGGACTCCGTTGTATGCTATGATTGTTGCGGCGCTCACCAATATCGTGCTTGACATGTTATTCGTATTTGTGCTGGGACTCGGCATCAGCGGCGCTGCTGTGGCCACGTTGATCGCACAGTTGATTTCCAGCCTCTTCTGCCTGCGCCATATCCGTAAAATTGATATCCTGACTCTCAGTCCATCAGATTACAGCCTGCGCGGCCACCGGCCGGCCAAACTTTTTGCGCTGGGATTTCCCATGGCGTTCCAGAATGCGATCATCGCTGTAGGTGGTATGATTGTACAGTTTGTAGTCAACGGCTTCGGCGTCATCTTTATCGCCGGTTTTACTGCTACCAATAAGCTTTACGGCGTACTGGAAGTGGCTGCCACTTCCTACGGCTACTCCATGGTCACCTATGCCGGCCAGAACCTGGGTGCCGGACGAACTGACCGTATCCGCAAAGGTATGCGGGCGGCGGTTCTGATCTCGCTGTTGACTTCCACGCTGATTGCCGCCGTCATGCTTCTGGGCGGACGGACTATTTTAAGCTGTTTTATTTCGGGAACCCCGGAAGAATTTGAACAGACTTTGCAGATTGCATATTACTATCTCGCGATCATGAGCATTTTCCTGCCAGTTCTCTACATCCTGCACGTGACCCGTTCTACCATTCAGGGCATGGGGAATACTGTCCTGCCGATGGTTTCCGGCATTGCGGAATTTGTCATGCGGGCGGTAACCGCCATCCTGCTTCCCCTGATAGTAGGTGAAAACGGCATTTTCTATGCAGAGATTCTGGCCTGGCTGGGTGCCGATGTGATCCTGATAATCAGTTATTTTGTGGTGGCCGGAAAGATGGAAAAGCTGCTGGGAACAAACTCTGAGCAGAACCCTTCCCGGACGATCGACACAAAAAAATAAGTACAGGCACCAAAGGCTCTGATCAACCCCTGACACCTGTACTTGTATGGTACATCTTCTTATGATGCATATTCCAGTACATCGCTTCGCAAATAACCATACCAATCGCCGGCCTCTGTTCCGCGTGATTCGTCCGGTTATTTGCCCGGCGGTTTATTAATAATTATCCGCACAGATCTCAAAATATGCCTGCGGATGTGCACACACAGGACAGATCTCCGGTGCCTCAGTCCCCACTACGATATGGCCGCAGTTACGGCATTCCCAGACTTTAACTTCACTCTTCTTGAACACTTCCTGCATTTCCACATTCTTTAAAAGTGCACGGTAACGCTCCTCATGGTGCTTTTCGATCTCCGCAACCATACGGAACTTAGCCGCCAGTTCGGGAAATCCTTCTTTCTCGGCAGTCTCTGCAAATCCCACATACATCTCAGTCCACTCATAGTTCTCACCCTGGGCTGCCGCTGCAAGATTCTCTGCCGTACTTCCCATGCCGTACAGTTCTTTGTACCAGATCTTTGCATGTTCTTTCTCATTATTTGCCGTTTCCTGAAAGATTGCTGCAATCTGCTCAAAGCCTTCCTTTTTTGCCTTGGATGCAAAAAATGTATAATTATTTCTCGCTACCGATTCTCCTGCAATAGCCGCCTGCAGGTTCTTCTCTGTCTGCGTGCCTGCGTATGGGCTCTTATTGT
This sequence comes from uncultured Lachnospiraceae bacterium, assembly GCA_910586615.1. Lineage (GTDB taxonomy): Bacteria > Bacillota > Clostridia > Lachnospirales > Lachnospiraceae > UBA3282. The sequence goes on along the minus strand of CAJUJP010000066.1, from coordinate 11,008 downwards.
CTGCCTGTGCCATGTTATTTTCCTCCGTTTCACATGAAATCAATCCATAAACTCTACACGTCCGCTGTCGATATGATAAACGGCTCCGCATACTTTCAGTTTATCCGCATCTGTAAGTTTTAATTCTTCTTTAATACGGGAAACACTCCTCTCAACGTTCAGACAGCTTGCTTTGTACTCGTCCTTCTCGTCACCGATGGCCTTGCGGATCTCATCGGTTATGTATTTTACAAATCCGGACGGATCGCTGCTGATCGTAGCCCCTACAGCGCCGCAGTGTGTGTGTCCCAGAACAACTACCAGATTGCATCCCAGATGGTCGGCCGCATACTCGACGCTTCCCAGCTGATGATGATCCATCACATTACCAGCCACACGAATTGTAAACAGTTCGCCGATGCCTGCCGTAAAAATGCTCTCCGGTATGACTCTGGAATCCGAACATGCAATAACAATAGCATAAGGACTCTGTCCCTCATCGCATGTCTTCTGTCTGATCTGCGGTGATACGTCACCAGGATTCGATGCTGCTTCCAGATACCGCTGGTTTCCCGCTTTCAACTTCTCCATTGCCTCTGCTGCCGATAAATTTTGATGTTCCATTTTTTCTTATCCCCCATTTCCGTCCCGCGGTTCCTTCAACGGTCTTTATTTTCCCGTTCCGTTCTTGTGAAGAGCCGGCGGACAAATTTTATATAAGCATACTGCGGAAAAATCTTCCGCAGCAGTCTGCTTTCCACAAATTGTATCATAAAACTCCGTTGAAATAAATCATCTGTTTTTCGTTTGCTTTTTTCTCTCCTTCGCCTTGTCTTTTTCTTCTCATGACTGCTGCCGGATTAGATCTCCCCGGTCGCCTGACGCAGCCACAGTTTCTCTTCGCCTGAGAAATAAGGTTCCAGCGTTTTATATACAAGTGCATGATATTCATTCAGCAGCTTCCGTTCCCGGTCCGACAACAAATCCGGCAAAATCGCATCCCGGTCGAAGGGTACCATAGTCAGTGGTTCCAGGTACAGAAACTGTCCGTACTCGTTCTTCTCACCCTTACGACACAAAACCAGATTCTCATGCCGGATGCCAAACTTTCCTTCCAGATATACCCCCGGCTCATTGGAGATCACCATGCCTTCTTCCAGCGGCACATTTTGAATCAGTGTTGAACTGCGCCATTGAAACCTCTGAGGCCCTTCATGTACATTCAGCACATATCCCACCCCATGTCCGGTTCCGTGGTTGTAATCCATGCCGGCTTCCCACAGCGGACCTCTGGCAAGCACATCCAGATTCTGGCCGGTAACGCCCTGTACGAACTTTGCCGCCCCCAGATTCAGATGTCCCCGCAGAGCAATCGTGTAGCATCTTTTCTCTTCCTCGGATACGTTGCCCAGTGCAATGGTGCGAGTGACATCTGTGGTGCCTTCCAGATAATGCCCTCCTGTGTCAGCCAGACAGAGCGTTCCCTTCACAAGTTCTGTATCCGTCTGCTCCGTAGGCTCATAGTGGACGATCGCCCCATGCGGGCCGTAAGCAACAATGGGTGAAAAACTGGGGCCAAGATAGCCCTCTGCCTGCTGCCGGAAAGCCTCTAACTGTCTGGCAGCGCTTAACTCCGTAATTTTTGCCTGCCTTTCTGTTTCTTCCCCGGCATCACTCTCTACTTTTTCCTTCAGCCAGTGGATCCAACGGGTGACCGCCGCCCCGTCTTTCACATGGGCCTCGCGTATATGTTCTGTCTCACAGGGATTCTTACAGGCTTTCATCATCGTCACGGGACTGCTTTTATCAATTTTCCTGACTTCCGCCGGCAGACAGTGCATCAGCCTATAATTAACGCTTCCGCTGTCAAGCCAGATCCTGCTGCCTGGCGGAATATCGTGTAAAAGCTGTTCCACTCCCTCATAGGGCGCCGTCGTCACACCTGCCTGCAGCAGTTTCTTCCGCAATTCATCTGAGAGAGCCTGTTCTCTGACACAGAGCACGGCCTTGTCCTGTGTCATGATCATATAAGATAAAAACACGGGTGTATAGGCCACATCATTGCCCCGCAGGTTGAGCAGCCAGGCAATCTCATCCAGAGCGGTGAGCAGCAGCCCGTCCGCTCCCTCTTCCCGCATCTTTGCACGCACTTCGCCAAGCTTCTCCTCTCTGCTCTTTCCCGCATATCTGACATCCAGTTCCCAGACCGGTTCCGCCGGCATGGCAGGCCGGTCAGTCCAGATCAGATCCACCAGATCCTCACTGCCATCAAATCTGATCTTTTTCGTATCCGTCTTCTTCCCAACAGCACGCACAAACCGCTCTGTAATCGTGCGTCCGTCAAAACCCACAATGCTGTCCGGAGTCAAATGATCACGCAGAAATTCGGCCATTGTAGGAACACCGGGCTGGCCTGCACGCATGAGCGTAACAGAACTTCCTGCAAGCTGTCTGGATGCCTGCAGAAAGTATCTGCCGTCTGTCCACAACGCCGCTTCCTCAGACAACACGATCAGGGTTCCCGCCGATCCGGTGAACCCTGACAAATACTCTCTTACTTTAAAATATTCTCCCACATATTCCGAACCGTGAAAGTCCTCCGTGGGAATGATGTATGCTGAGAGATTTCTCTCTTTCATCAATCTACGCAGCGCATTTAATCTGTCATCAACATTCATCATAAAACAGCATTACCTTTCTTCCCGGCTGTTCTCTGCCCTTTCCGTCAGATTTTGATCAGTTCATACTGATCCGTGCCCAGCCCGATTTTTACCGCATGGGCAATGCAGCTCTTCCATTCCGTATCCGGGTGGGTCATATGGAAATGGTCATGCCCTTCCTCATTGCCGTGCTCTTTCAGATTCTCTCCCAGTACACTGCTCTCCACCGGCGCCATCTGGTTGCACAGATCCGCACATGCCTGATCCAGTGCCACCGGATCAAAAGAAGCAAGCATTCCCACATTAGGAATGATGGGAATATCGTTTTCCGCATGACAGTCACAGTTAGGCGACACATCACAGATCAGCGACACGTGGAAACACGGCCGGTCCTTACATACCGCAAGGCTGTACTCCGCCATCTTATAATTAAGAACTGCCACGGAATCTGCAAAATCTGCCGCAATCGCATCTTTCGGGCAGACTGCCAGACATCGGCCGCAGCCCACACATTTATTATGGTCAATATGGGCTTTTCCATTCTCAATCACCGGTGCACCGTGGGCACAGATTCTGTCACAGGCGCCACAGCCTACACAGGCGGAAGTATCCACGCTTGGCTTTCCTTCACAGTGCTGCTCCATCTTGCCTGCCCTGGATCCGCATCCCATACCGATATTCTTAAGCGTACCGCCAAAGCCCGCCATCTCGTGTCCCTTAAAATGCGTCAGGGAAATAAAAATATCCGCATCCATGACAGCATGACCGATCTTAGCTTCCTTCACATACTCGCCGTTAATCGGCACAAGCGTCTCGTCGGTTCCTTTTAACCCGTCTCCGATGATCACATGGCAACCTGTCTGATAAGGTGAAAATCCGTTAACATAGGCCGTCTCCAAATGGTCCAGAGCATTCTTCCGGCTGCCCACGTACAGCGTATTACAATCTGTCAAAAAAGGCTTGCCGCCCATTTCTTTCACGTAATCCGCCACCACTCTGGCATAATTCGGACGAAGGAAGGCCAGATTTCCGTACTCGCCGAAATGAATCTTGATGGCTGCATACTTATCCGTAAAGTCTATATTTTCAAATCCTGCCGTCTTCATCAGACGGTGCAGCTTCTGAAGCAGATTCTCATGCTCCGTCGCCTTAAAAGTTGTGAAATAAACATTTGCCTTTTCCATAACTGTTCTCCTTTTTCATAATTTTTTATATAGACACCGGCGTTTATATATCTTTGATCCATGCTTTTTGTCAGCCGGTACTATGTCTGGCAACACAATGTCCGCGATTTGATTCTTCTCCGCTATCCGAACATCTTGAACCGCTCACTGATGATCGCATACTGTTCCTTAATCTTAAGGTACAATCCGATCGTGTTTTCTTTCTCCTTCTCAAACTCCTTGATGATCATGTCGTAATTGCGTTCCAGGCTGTTGACAACATTTTTGTTGATCTTGCCTCTGTCAGCGTCGCCGTTCATGATATCCAGAATCTTTTCCTTGCTGAAGGCCTCTTTATAACTCCGTTTACCGTACAGCGCGCTCATAATATCTGCCACTGCAATGATCTGCTGGGCAAGTGTCAGATCCTCCGCCTTCAGTCCCTTGTGATACCCTGTGCCGTCCAGCTTCTCATGATGTCTGACCGCGATCTGCAGCACTGCATCGTCCACAACGCCCTCCAGAATCATCTCCGTGATACGGACATGGGCTTTCATGACTTTCATCTCATCGTCACTGAGACGGCCTGTGGATTCCAGTATGTTGAGCGGAATTGCGATTTTTCCAAGGTCATGCAGCAGCGCTCCGTAATGAAGATCCCGCAGATCCCTTCCGGACAGACGTGCCAGCCTGCCAAGCTGCTCCGCAAAATTGACCGTAGCCAGCGTATGTATTACCGTATGTTCGCTTCTGAAGTCGATGGTGTACACCAGCATTTCCAGAAAACCTCTTTTATACTGCTCGGAAAAAGCACGTTTCGCCAGCAGCACATTCAGTTCCTCTCTGTACTTTCCGTTTACCAGATTCTCCGTGATGCCGTACCGTTCCTCTGCCTTGTGAAAAAGATCCAGCGCCGCCCCGGAAAACTTCGTATCCCGGTATTTCGCAAAATATTCCGGTTCCAGGCTCTCATCCTTCAAATGAAGAAAAGTATCCATCTTATCCGCCAGACTCAGCAATTCTATGATGTGCATATACCTGCTCTGGATCAGATTGTGCCTGTTGTAATCCAGATGATGATACAATACCACCTCCGCCTTATCACCCATAGGCGAGAGATACTTCAGAAACAGAAAACCATAGATTGAATGCGGCCACAGGTTCTTCGTCTCGAATTCACTGACATTTTTGACATTATCCTCTTTATAAAGCCCGATATCATGCAGAATACCGATCATTACGTAGTCCACCATCTCCTGTTCCGTATAGTGCTGCTCCGTATATGTATTCTCATACTCCATCATCTTATAGAGGATATATCCTGTAATCTCCCCGTGATGCATAATCTTGTGATTAATGATACCCAGTGTTTTCCTGATGATCTCATTGACATCCTTGCTGCTGATCACACTCATTTGCAAATTTCCCCTTCATAAATATACTGCCCGACAGTTTCTTTTTACAACTTCCATAGAAACAGTCAAAAACATTCTATCATTTTTTCTATGTCTTGTCCCCCTATTTCTTTGTTTAACTTTATAAAATTTTCCAGTATCCAAACGTACGTTTGTGTGGTATACTCTTTTTACATAACCGAACAGGTATTCGCAGCAAATTTATACCTTGCAGGAAATGAAAGGAATGAATACATTTATGAAACAGCGCATCTATCTTTGTATTGACTTAAAATCCTTCTATGCATCCGTAGAATGCGTAGCTCGTGGGCTGGATCCCATGACCGCCAGCCTTGTTGTGGCCGACCCTGAACGCACCGAGAAGACCATCTGCCTTGCCATCACACCGGCTCTGAAAGCACTGGGTATCAGGAACCGCTGCCGTCTTTTCGAGATTCCGAAGAATATAAAATATATAACCGCCCCGCCCCGTATGCAGAAATATATCGATACTTCCGCAGACATTTATGCGGTCTATCTGAAATATATCTCCAAAGAGGACATTCACCCCTACTCCATCGACGAGGTCTTCATGGATGTGACCGACTATCTGGAACTGTACCGTCTCTCCGCCAGAGAGCTGGGCCAGCGCATTCTGGAAGATGTGTATCGCACCACCGGCATCCGCGCTGCCTGCGGTGTAGGCACGAATCTCTATCTGGCCAAAGTTGCCCTGGATATCACCGCCAAACATGCCGCCGATTTCATCGGAGAACTGAATGAGAAAAGCTACTGCGAGAGCCTGTGGAACCACAGACCGCTTACCGATTTCTGGCGCGTGGGGTCGGGCATTGCCAGAAGGCTGGAACCCTATGGTATACGTACCATGCGGGATATCACCGAAGCCGATGAAGAACTTCTATACCGGCTCTTCGGCATCGACGCGGAACTCCTGATTGATCACGCCTGGGGAATCGAAAGCGTCACCATGGCAGATATTAAAGCCTACCGGTCTCATTCCACCTGCATCGGCAGCGGACAGGTACTCTCCTGCGACTATTCTTATGATAAAGGCCTCCTGATCGTCAAGGAAATGATGGATCTGCTCTGCCTTGATCTGGTGGAAAAGAATCTGGTCACGAAATCGATCACCTTGCATGTGGGCTACTCCAACCGGCTGAATGTTCCCTCTGCCCATGGCTCCGCCTCCCCGGATGTGGAAACCAATTCCGACCTTCTGCTCATACCTGCAGTAACCGCGCTGTACGAGAGGATCGTAAATCCCTCCTACGGGATCCGCCGGGTCAATATCACCTGTAACAATGTGATGCCGGAAGAATACCGCCAGTATAACTTTTTCGTGGACGGGGAGGAACTGGAACGCAGCCGCAGAATCCAGCAGGCCGTGATCAGTATCAAGAATAAATTCGGCAAAGATGCCATTTTAAAAGGCATGAATCTGGAAGAAGGGGCCATGACCAGAGAAAGAAATCATCAGATCGGAGGACACAAAAGTGGGGAGTAAACCTAAACATAAAATGCCAATCGAAGAACGGGCCAAGCAGTTCATGCCCTTTGCGGCTCTGAAAAACCTGCCGGATGCACTGGCCGCCAAAGAGAAGATCACCGTACCCAAAATAGAATTATCCGAAGAGGCAGCTGTGGAACTGGATCGCCAGATGCATCTGCTGGTCAAAGGAAAGATCGCCACGGTGGTCTATTTCCACAAAGACGAATATATTAAAATAACCGGCATGGTCGCCCGCATCGAAGAGACCAGCCGGTTATTACAGATCGTAAATACGAAGATCAGCTTTGACGACATTCTCAAGATTACGTGCCCGGAACATCCTCGTGAATAAGCTCCACGCCCGGCTTCCCTGTTCCTGACTTCAATCTGCTCCGTCATTTCAGAACAGTTTACTGCAATCAAGGCATATCCCGGCTCTAACTCAAATGTCCGGTTGAAGAATTAGTGCATCAGCATAATTTTTCAACCTACTCCCACTGCCCCGGGAATTTCCTCTTCACCGGCGCGTCAAATCTTTGCGTAAATGCCTCGTTCTCCTCCTCCGGCAGATCCTCAAATGCCTCTGGCGCATAGAAGCTCCCGCCGAAACCAGAAAGCCCGCCCTCCACAAGCTCAATCCCCATAAACGCGTCAAAATTCTTACCATCTGCCGTGGTAATGCCGAAATTGTCACATGTCTGAAACCCGTGCCTGGGATAATAATCCGGCTCGCCGAAAATCACGACGCCGGCATAACCGGACTCCTTTGCCAGCGCAAGCGTTTCTTCCAGCAGCAAACCGCCCACACCGCATCCCTGCCATTCAGGAGCCACGCAAAGCGGTCCGAATAACAGGATTTCTTTCTCCTGACCGGTCTCCTTTCTCAGCCACGCCTTGCTGTATAAGATCGCACCCACAATCTCGTCCCCGGCAGCCGCTACTCTGGACAGTTCCGGCAGATACACGTCACTCTTACGTAGCTTGTGCACCAGCAGGTGTTCATTACATCCCATACGATGTTTATTCCAGAATGCCTTTAACGTCATTTGCTCCGTCTTATGATAATCGCCCGGCGCTTCCTTGCGAATGACAATATCGTCCCTCGTCACCTTCTGCCGCCTGGAAAAATATCCCATATTGATCCGCACTTCTTTTCTCTCCAGATCCTGATTGGTGTAACAGCATGTATCCAGACCGATGGGCTCAAAGCCTTCCTGCCGGTAAAAAGCAATGGCGTCCACATTGCAGGACTGCGTCTCCAGTATGATGGCCCGCCGGTGTTCTAAAACCGCCTGCTCCTTTGCGATCGCCATGAGCGTATGACCGATCCCCTGCCGTCTTATTTTCTCATGAACCCACAGTTCCGTGACAGTCAGACGGTTACTCCACTCTTCCGGACATGTTTCAATGCAGGCAAGCAGCTCCTCTTTCCCATCCCGCTCTTCGACGATTCCCCAGGCAAATGCTTTCTCCCAATGCTCCTGATACAGTTTATCCGGAAAGTCGTACTCCTCCGGACAATGTGTCACCGGCACATCAAATTTGCGTTTATGAATCGTAATATCATATCCGTCAGAAACCATTTGCATATTCACATCATAATACATCTTAGTCGTATAGCCAATGGGAACCACCGTGCCCTTCCACTGCTCTCCTGGAAGGTGAATAATCTTGTCTTTCATCTGATCTTTTTTCATCCTACGTTTCCATCCTTTTCTGCTGCATATATCGGCGCTGCCGGCCCTGTTACTTAATATAAATTTCTGAAACGGTATCTTCTACACCATTGATCTGCAGCCTGACATGAATTTTTCCGTTTTTAAATTCATTCAAAGGGTATTCCAGCGGCTCGGAAAGATTGGTAATATCAATAGACTCTGCCACATCTCCCTGTACCAGCCACAAAACAAGTGTTGCCCCGTCCGGCACAGTGCCGCAGGAAATGTCTGCATGAAGCAGCTGCGTGTCTGCGTCTGTAATCGTCATATTTTGTTCCTTCACAAACCCGTCACTGGCACTTCTGAAATCCAGTTTCCAGATGTCATCAATACAGGCATTATAATTCATGCTGATCACCCCTGAGTTCCAAATCCGCTCACTGAAAGCAGCATCCGTATTGATACCCCTTCCGGTGACCGCACTGATGATAAACCCCGTCAGGCAGATCAGCATGAGTACCATGCTCATACCCCCGGCGATAATAAATTTTAAATGATGTGTTCCCCTTTGTACCATAATGCTGTTATCCTCCTTTTTAACAAGTGTTCCGCACGCTTCGCAGTATTTTGCTTTTAATGAAATTTTATGTCCACAAGCAGGACAGGTGTCTTTTATTTCTGAACGGCGTAAAAAATAAATCAGCAACCCGATAAAGGGTGTCGCAATAAAAACAACAAGCGGCCATAGTATCGGATCATCGCCCCGCTCTATACAATCCCGATATACCCACGCTGCAAAAAAAGCAGCGGTACACAACGCGGAAATGATAAAGCAGAGCAGCATAACGGGAATCAGTACGGAAAGACCGCTAAATCCGTCACTCCTTAAATAAAACAGGCCGAACCGTAAAAAAATCAGCAATAAGATGATAAACATCCCGATATAAAACAGTAATTTTTTGTTTTTCGAATTGTTCATGCCAGCACTCCTCTTTTCTCAATACGGATTGTGATATCCTTTTTTATGTTTGCTCTTTTTACACCTATCATGGTAATCAATATACCCGCCACAGCTATATAAAAACATATGCCGGCGGCAAAATAAGATAAATAAACATTCTCAATGACTGTAACAGCCAAAACAGCCAGTAAAGAAAAGGTTGCCATATTTAAGATCATGGGCAGATACCAAAGTGACAAGGCATATGTGACAGGTCGTTTTCGCAGTGCGGCTTCCTGTTGATACAGAGCCGCTTTGAGACTTTCATTCAGTTCCGGGGCTGGTGCATCCACTATTTTAACAGAAGCCCGGATTATTTCTTCTATTTCCATATTCGTGCAGTCATCTCTCATAGCCAGTGTCCTCCAATCTTTTTTTAATCAGGTTTCTTCCTTTAAATAATCGACTTTTTACAGTACCAGGCGGCTTTTTTATAATAGCCGCTATCTGCTCTATGGAACAATCGGAAAGATAAAATAATATCAAAGGTACTTGAAACTTCTCCGGAAGCGTTTGCATAATCTGGCGAACTTCCGTGATCAGTTCCTTCTGAAAATAGTGTTCTTCAATATTTTCTTCGGAACGCAGCAATGTTTCCGCGTCATCCTCAATATTGCTGCAAGGAGCGATCATATTACGCCGGGCCTGTTTTCTTCTGTCACTTTTCCAAAGATTATGTGCTAAAGAAAAGAACAATGCTTTCGGATTTTTCTCCCAGTCAAGCATCCATTCCGTTTCTAATGCTTTCAGAAACGTCTGTTGATACAAATCCTCGGCATCTTCTTTATCCACACAGAGTTTCAGGCAAAATCTATATATGTCTGTACCGAAATCATCAATACATTTTTCTATTTCTCCTGCATTCACCGTTTCACCTCCTCTGCCTGTTCACTCTATATTCGTCATGACTTTATACGCGGTTCATTTTTTCTGCGCAGTTTTATTAAAATACTTTTTCATATGAAAATATCATAATATTTTGCTCTCCTGTAAAATAAAAAAAGTAATTTGCTTCGCAAAATAACAAATCGAACAAGTTCGATTGCGAGATTCGCTTCGCGGACTCGGATAAGCGGAGAAATTTCCCATACCATAAAAACAAGCTTGCTTCTCATGCTTACCAAGAAAAAGCTTGTTTGCGCAGTCTGTTTCACAGCCTCTTAAGTCCGGAGTAATTCGCCATACCGATAATGCCAGGGGCAAATAGACCCAGCCAGCATCCTATATCTAAAAAATACCGGAAACGAAAATGAAACACTCTCGCTCCCGGTCATACTATTTTATCATATTCAAGCTTCTTTTCCCACTTGCTCTACTGGGAAAATTCAATTTCTATTCTTGCATTCTATCTTCAATGTGCTATAATAAACCCAGACATAAAACTGTTTCGCATAGAAGTTATACATAACTTGTTGACACAGCATTTGTCCTGATGATTAGAAGATTATTCTGATCTTTTATCCAAAATAAGTTTTGTGGGGATATAGCTCAGTTGGGAGAGCGATACGTTCGCAACGTATAGGTCACGAGTTCGAGTCTCGCTATCTCCATTTTGACAGTGCCGGGAAGCCTTGATTTTGCTGGGTTTTCGAGGCTGTAAAAAATCCTGTGTCTATGGGTAAAAATCTTTGTTGATATGAATCA
>CAJUJP010000065.1 GCA_910586615.1 uncultured Lachnospiraceae bacterium | reverse complement strand
ACACTGGATAACCGTAAATTAATGCGAAATCTGGCATAGGTGTGAATTGTAACTTCTGATCCTATATCAAGCTTCCGCTTGTCCAGACGAAAGATGATTTCGCAAACACTGCCAGATACAGCGTTTCCGTTATTATATGGAATACCTACCGGCCCCGCCCGGACAAAACCGCAGTATCTATGAACTCTACATCCTCTCCGGCGCCGAAAAACCAAGCAGATCAATGCATACTTCCAGTACATCCCTGGTCAGCATCAGCAGTGCGATCCACCCGGACTTCTTCTGCCCGTCCTCTTCTGTAAGGATCTTGGTCTCGTGATAGAAATGGTTAAATGCGTTGGCCAGATCATAAATATATGCGCAGATCCTGTGGGGTGCGATCTCCTCACAGGCCGCTTCCATCATGGCGTTGAACTTTGCCACTTCCAGCATCAGGCTCTTTTCGGATGCATTCACAGCCTCGTTTATGACTATATCAGTCAATATGCCTCCCTGCTCCGTATACTTACCCAGAATTGACTTGATCCGTACAATCGTATAGAGGATATACGGACCGGTATCTCCCTCGAAAGAAGTAAACCTGTCCATATCAAATATATAATCTTTGGAAGCCTGATTGGACAGATCACCGTACTTGATCGCCGCAAGCCCGACTGTCTTCGCCGTCTCCCGGGCCTCCGCCATGTCCACCTCATAGCCCTTGGTTCCGGCATTTTCCTGAATCTTGCGGATCATTTCTTCATTGATCTCACGGATCAGGTTTTCCAGACGCATCACGCCGCCTTCTCTTGTCTTAAAAGGCTTACCGTCCTTGCCGTTCATGGTTCCGAAACCGATATGCACAAGCTCCGTAGCCTCATCGACCAATCCGGTCTTCCGTGCACAGCGGAACACCTGCTCGAAATAGAGTTCCTGCCTTTTATCTGTCAGATAAATCATCTTGTCAGGATGGTAATGCTCCATCCGGTCCATAATGGTAGCCAGATCGGTCGTATTATAGAGGGACGCACCGTCTGATTTCAGGATCATACAGGGCGGCACCTCTCTGGTGTCAGTCTCTTTCTTCACGTCCACCACCAATGCGCCGTCACTTTCATAGGCATAGCCGCCTTTCTTCATCTCTTCCACCATGCCGGGAATAATATCATGCACATCGGACTCGCCTTTCCAAAGGTCGAAATCCACATTCAGATTCTCATAATTCTTCTTTAAATCGGCCACGGACACATTGATAATATGTTTCCACAGCGCGCGGTAACCGCGGACGCCGCTCTGCAATTTGAAAGTGGCCTCCATCGCATCCGCTTTGTACGCCTCATCCTCTTTGGACTTAGCGCTGGCCGCCGGATAGATTTCTTCCAGCTCTGAAATGGTAAAAGGCGCCTCCGCCGGATATTCTCCCTCGTAAGTCGCATCAAAATAGACCAGATCAGGCTGTCTCTTCTGCAGTTCCGTAATAATCAGGCCCATCTGTAGTCCCCAGTCTCCCAGGTGAATATCACCGATAATATCATGCCCCGCATACCGGCAGATTCTCTTAATGCTCTCACCTATGATCGCGGAACGCAGATGTCCTACATGAAGCGGCTTCGCCACATTGGGACCGCCGTAGTCAATAATGATCTTTTTCACCTGTTCCGGCTTCTGCAGACCGAATTTCTCTGCAGTACGCATTTCCCGCAGATAATCCCGCACAAAGGACTCCTTCACTTTCATATTCAGGAAACCCGGCGCCACTGCAGCCACCTCCGAAAGCACGTCGCTCTCGTTAAGCTTCTCTGCCACTTCCTGGGCGATCATAAGAGGCGCCTTATGGTATTTCTTCGCACCGGCCATGGCGCCGTTACACTGATACTCGCAAAGATCCGGCCTGTTGGACAGGGTGACCCTTCCCAGTTCCGCGTCGTAGCCTGCCGCCTCGAATGCTTTTTTCATTTCTTCTGAAATCAAATCTAATATTTTCTGCATTGTTTATGTGTCCTTTCCTATAAGTAAATTTGCGAAGCAAATTTACTTTGCGAGATTCGCTCCGCGAACTCGAATTTGCGGGAATACTTCCTTTGCGGGATTCGCCTCACGAACTCGTTTATAACATCTGCTTCAGTAACCGTTCCATATTTTCCCGGTGCGGCGTGATGATTTCAAGATCCACTTCCGGGTGGGCATCCACATATGCTGTGAGCATGTCCATGAGATTATCCTTTGATTTCATATAATCATCGATAATCACTTCATCGCTGAAGCCAAGCCTTTTCAAAATAATCGCGGATACGACGCCGGTACGGTCTTTCCCTGCCGTACAGAAATACATCACACCGGACTTCGCGTTCATGATGGTATCAATGATCCTGTCCATCTGTTCATCTGCCATCTGCCGGTACACCGTATGCAAATGTTCCAGTGATTTGGGCGTATCACCGCCGCCTGTAACCGGAAGATGATAATATTGAAACCCGTCCTGTCCTTTCAGACAACATGGGGTTTCGGCAGCTTCCTCCTCCGACCTCAGATCCACGAGTGTTGTTACATGATGCTCCTGCAGCCACTGGATCTCCTGCCCGGTCAGCATCTTTGGAACATCGCTTCTGATATACCGCACTTCGCCCGTCGGCAGCACACGCGTATTTCTTGTAGATTGCAATAAGGAACTCATGCGGATACCCTCCTCATAAAATCTGCTGTAATAAGCAATGCATATTTTACCATAATTCATTTCAAATGTCATTAAAAAGAATTTTGTGCCCTAAACGGTAAGCGGTTCACCTTTTGCCAAATCTTTGCATTTGAGAACTTCCTGTATTCGGAGATGATACATAATGGAAAATACGCGAAAGGTACAAGATATGATGTTCGAAACAATCCTGGGAATTGTTGGTATTATAGTGACAATGATCAGCATTATTGTTACTTTGATCAGTATCCAGCAATCCTGCGGGAAACAAAGACATCAAAAAAGCAACCGCACCAGCCAAAAGTGATGGTTGCTTTTCTGATTAGCAACTATTAACCAAGGTGAACCGTTTGCTTTACGGTCAGCACCTTTTATGAGATAATTATAGCAATTATTTTCATAATGTCAACTATTTTTTCGCAAAATCGCACAAAAAAAACTGTTATAAGGAGCATCCACTATGAAAAATATTCTCATCACAGGCGGAACTGTCTTCGTCAGCCGCTATGCCGCAGTATATTATGCACAAAAGGGATACCGCGTGTTTGTCTTAAATCGTAACACAAGGCCTCAACCCGAAGGTGTCACACTGATCGAAGGAGACAGGCACGACCCTGGTGACAAACTGAAGGCTTACCACTTCGATGCAGTTCTTGATATTACGGCCTACAATGCAGTTGACATCAACTGCCTGCTTGACGCTGTCGGGAGTTATGACGATTATATCCTGATCAGTTCCGGCGCCGTCTACTCGGAGCAGAGCCCGCTGCCTTTCTCCGAGCAGACCCCCCTGATACAGAATAAGTTCTGGGGAACCTACGGCACCGACAAGGCAGCTGCGGAACAGGCACTGCTAAGACGGAATCCCGACGCCTACATTCTGCGTCCGCCCTATCTGTACGGCCCTATGAACAATGTCTACCGGGAGAGTTTTGTCTTTGACTGCGCCCTGCAAAACAGGAAATTCTACCTTCCCGGAGACGGAAAGATGGAACTGCAGTTTTTCCATATTCATGACTTGTGCCGGTTTATGGATGTCATTTTAGAAAAAAGACCTGCCCGGCATATCTTTAACGTTGGAAATCCTGATATGATATCCATCCGTGACTGGGTCTCCCTGTGCTACCGGACAGCCGGAAAAGAGGCGGAATTTGCCCATGTAAGCGACGGAACCGAGCAGAGAAGCTACTTCTGCTTCTACGATTACGAATATCGCCTGGATGTAACAGAACAGACAAAACTGCTGCCTGAGACGAAGCCGCTTGCAGAAGGTCTGAAAGAGGCTTTTGACTGGTATATCAAACATCCTGACCTCGTAAACCGTAAAAATTATATAGAATATATTGATTCCGTTTTCAAAGAGCGCTCATAGCCTGTATCTGAATATCTGGTCTATGTGCCGCCTTTCAGAATCTTTCTCAGGATCTGCGGGAGTACATACACCCGCAATAATCCTGTCTGTACAGACCATATTCTTTCGACAGTTCAATAGACCGCTTATAACCGTCTCTCTTCTTGAAATCCGAGGGCAGCCACGCCACACCGTATTCCTGCGAAAACCGCTCCCCGATCTCATTCAGTTTGACGGCATTCTTAAGCGGGCTGATGGACAGTGTGGTAGTAAAATAATCATAATCTCCTGCACTGGCGCGCTTCGCCGTCTCTCCAAGTCTCAGCGCATAACAGGCAAAACACCGCTCGCCGCCCTCCGGGCACTGCTCTAAGCCTCTTGCCGTGTCAACGAAGCGTTCCGGCTCATAATCACCCTCTATGACTTCGATCGGATAGCCCCGCCGCTCCGGCCCTGAAGCCACTGCAGTTGTCCTCTCCTGCTCCACCGGTTCAGACAGATATGCCACTGCACCTTCCGCCTGCTCCTGCAGTTCATCCAAATACGTCACTGCACCTTCCGCCTGCTCCCGCAGTTTGGCATTGTATGCCT
The DNA here is from genome assembly GCA_910586615.1 of uncultured Lachnospiraceae bacterium. Taxonomy (GTDB): domain Bacteria; phylum Bacillota; class Clostridia; order Lachnospirales; family Lachnospiraceae; genus UBA3282. Next base: position 11,767 of record CAJUJP010000065.1, on the reverse strand, counting down.
CAATCAGCCGCTTCTGCTCGGCCACCCGCTTACGATACTCCTCGTCCTCAGTGATATTTGGATTATAATAAAATACCGTGATCCGAAAATAGTTCCGCAGATATTCCAGCACATAGCTGCTGCAAGGCGCACAACAACTGTGAAGCAGGAGCCTCGGCGCATAGTCTTCCACGAAATCCTCCCGCCGTCCCGTCTGCTGTTTTGCTATACGATCTATGATTTTATCCAGTTCCTTCTGATAATTTCTGTTGTTCATAAAATTCCTGCTGCAAAACCAATTTTTGCAATCCCCTAAATGATGCTTTCTCGATTCTGCCCATTATAAATAATACGTCGCACTTCCATGATTTGCTGAAGGCTGCCGCTAAGGTATCTGAACACACCGAAGCTACCCGCGTCTGGCAATACCCGCAATATCAATCAACGTCATCTCTGCCTCGGACGCCGCATTTTCCAGGCTGGATACCAGTGCCGCGGCAGTGTCCATGGCCGTGATACAGTTGACGCCGGTCTCAATCGCCGTCCTGCGGATCAGGAAACCGTCTCTGCTCTTGTCCCGTCCCTGTGTGGGCGTATCGATCACCAGGTCTATTTTATGTCCCAGAATCAGATCCATCACCGTAGGGGATTCCTGCTGAATTTTATTGACTTTTCTCGCCTTGACGCCCGCCTCATTTAACGCCGCCGCCGTACTCCTCGTCGCATAGATAATGTAGCCCAGCTTCTGGAAGCGGCGCGCCACTTCGATTGCCTCTCCTTTATCCGCATCCTTGACGGTAATGATCATCTGCTTATGCTTCGGCAGATTGACACCGGCGCCAAGAAATGCTTTATAAAGCGCCTCGTTAAAGGTCTTCGCAATACCGAGACATTCTCCGGTAGACTTCATCTCCGGCCCCAGGCTGATCTCCGCGCCGCGAATCTTTTCAAAAGAGAATACCGGCATCTTCACGGCGTAATAATCCGCCGCCGGCTGTAAGCCCGGCTCATAGCCCAGATCACGGATCTTCTTACCGATTATCACTTCCGTCGCCAGATCGACGATCGGAATCCCCGTTACCTTGCTGATATACGGCACGGTGCGGGAAGACCTGGGATTCACCTCGATCACGTACACTTCATCGCCCATGGCTATGAACTGAATATTAATCAGACCAATGACATGCAGCGCTTTCGCCAGCCTTCTGGAATACTCCGCAATGGTTTCTTTTACCTTTTCGCTGACCGTGGGCGCCGGGTAAACGGAGATACTGTCGCCCGAATGCACGCCTGTCCGCTCGATATGCTCCATAATGCCCGGAATCAGAATATCCGTGCCGTCGCACACCGCATCCACCTCAAGCTCTTTTCCCTGTAAGTATTTATCCACCAGGATCGGGTGATCCTGCTCATAGCGGTTGATGACCGCCATAAATTCCTCGATTTCCTGATCTGACAGCGCGATCTGCATCCCCTGACCGCCCAGAACGTAGGAAGGACGCACAAGTACCGGATAGCCCAGCCTGTTTGCCACCGCTTTCGCTTCTTCTGCCGTGTACACCGTACCGCCCGCAGCCCTGGGAATCTCCGTTTCTTCCAGAATCTGGTCAAAAAGCTCCCGATCCTCGGCGGCATCCACGTCTTCCGCTTTCGTTCCCAGAATCGGCACACCCATCTTCATCAGGCTCTCCGTCAGCTTGATGGCCGTCTGTCCGCCAAACTGCACCACTGCGCCGTCCGGTTTCTCCACGGTGACGATATTCTCCACGTCCTCCGGCGTCAACGGCTCAAAATAAAGTTTGTCCGCAATATCAAAATCGGTGCTGACTGTCTCCGGGTTGTTGTTGATGATAATTGTTTCATAGCCCTCTTTGGCAAAAGCCCATGTGGCGTGCACGGAACAATAATCGAACTCGATTCCCTGCCCGATGCGGATCGGTCCGGAACCGAGCACCAGCACCTTTTTCTTCGGATGAGTCTCCTCCACTTCCGTCTCGGAACCGAATACGGAATAATAATAAGGCGTACTCGCCGCGAACTCTGCCGCGCAGGTATCCACCATCTTAAATGCCGCCACGATGCCGTTATCATAGCGCATTTTCTTAATTTCTTCTTCTGTCCTGCCTGTCAGCCGGGCAATCACCGTATCGGGAAATTCAAGCCTTTTAGCCTCTTTTAACAATTCTACCGTCAACGGTCTCTGTTCCAGCGCCGTCTCCATCTCCGTCAGAATCGCAATCTTATCAATAAACCAGTGGTCCACCATGGTAATCTCATGAATCGTATCATAAGAAATGCCTTTGCGGATTGCCTCCGCAATGATATAGATTCTCTGGTCATCCACAATTTTCATGCGTTCCTTTAACTCTTCCACACTAAGCGTCGAGAAATCATAGCTGCGCAGACAGTCCACATGCTGTTCCAGCGAGCGGATTGCCTTCATCAGCGCGCCCTCGAAGTTGTTAGCGATGCTCATGACTTCGCCCGTGGCCTTCATCTGTGTCGTCAAAGTACGTTTGGCCGTTATAAACTTATCGAAAGGCAGCCTCGGAATCTTTACCACACAGTAATCCAGTGTCGGCTCAAAGCTGGCGTAAGTCTTACCGGTAATGGCATTCTGAATCTCATCTAACGTGTAGCCGAGCGCAATCTTCGCCGCGACCTTCGCGATCGGATAGCCCGTCGCTTTAGAAGCCAGCGCAGAAGAACGGCTCACACGCGGGTTTACCTCGATCACACAGTACTCGAAACTGGTGGGGTGCAGCGCGAACTGCACGTTACAGCCGCCCGTAATCCCCAGCTCGTTGATGATGTTGAGCGCCGAACTCCGAAGCATCTGGTACTCTTTGTCGCCCAGTGTCTGTGAGGGCGCTACCACGATACTGTCGCCCGTGTGCACGCCTACCGGGTCGATATTTTCCATATTACAAACAGTGATACAGTTGCCAGCACTGTCGCGCATCACCTCGTATTCAATCTCTTTCCATCCGGCAATGCAGCGCTCCACCAGAACCTGTCCCACCCTGGAAAGCCTGAGTCCGTTGGCCAGAATTTCTTCCAGCTGCTCCTGATTGTGAGCAATACCGCCGCCGGACCCGCCCAGCGTATATGCCGGACGCAGTACCACCGGATAGCCGATCTTTTTTGCAAAAGAAACGCCGTCCTCAATATTTTCCACCACCAGAGAGGGCGCACAGGGCTCTCCGATCTTCTCCATAGTCTCCTTAAATTCCAGCCGGTCTTCCGCTTTCCTGATCGTCCTGGCGGTAGTGCCAAGCAGCGTCACGCCATGAGATGCCAGAAAACCCGATTCATCCAGTTCCATACCAAGATTTAAACCCGCCTGTCCGCCCATGTTGGGAAGCAGACTGTCCGGTTTCTCTTTGATGATAATCTGCTCAATGACCTTTGCCGTCAAGGGCTCGATATATACCTTATCCGCAATATCTCCGTCGGTCATGATGGTGGCCGGGTTGGAATTCACTAAAATGACCTCCATTCCCTCCTCTTTCAGCGAACGGCACGCCTGTGTTCCCGCATAGTCAAACTCCGCCGCCTGCCCGATCACAATGGGCCCAGACCCGATCACCAGCACTCTTTTTACGTTTGGATTCTTAGGCATCTTATCCCTCCATAATCTATCATAATTTCACTCGGCACCGGAAAGAATGTAAGCGTCAGCGACATTCTTCCAGACAAAACCCGGTAAGCGTATTCTGCTTACTTAGCATTACCTTCCGTCTTTCTCATCATCGCGATAAATCTGTCAAACAATTCCCCGGAATCCTGCGGTCCCGGACATGCTTCCGGATGAAACTGTACCGTGAAGATATTCTTATTCGTATAAGACAGCCCTTCATTAGTGCCGTCATTTACATTGATAAAAGCAGGAATCGCCACCTGCGGATCCAGCCTGTCCGTATCCACCACATAGCCATGATTCTGGGATGAAATATAAACCCGCCCGGTTTCCAGGTCCTTCACCGGATGATTGCCGCCCCGGTGGCCGTACTTCATCTTAAAAGTATCCGCACCCGTGGCAAGCGCCATCAACTGATGTCCGAGACAGATCGCAAAAATGGGGATATCCGTTTCATACAGCTTTCTGATCTCGCCTATCACTTCCGTACACGCCTTCGGATCCCCCGGACCGTTGCTGAGCATAATACCGTCAGGATTGGTGCCGATGATCTCCTGTGCCTTCGTACCCGCCGGATAAATCGTCACCTCACATCCCCTGGCTGCAAGAGATCTTGCGATATTATCCTTTGCACCCAGATCAAGCAGCGCCACTTTCAGCCCTCTGCCGTTTAATTCCCGTACCATGCCGGGCTTCTTCTCACGGATTCCTTTTTCATAATCTTCCCGCACAAACCTTGAACTGCCCGAAACCGGGCCGTTGTCCGATAACTCCTTCGCGCCGGCCAGCGTATATTCGGCCTGACAGGTCACGCGTTCTACTACCTTTCCGGTGGTGTAGTCCTTCAATTTCGGAAGAATTTCTTCTAGTTGATACGTTTCATCAGTGGTAATCATCCCGTTCATGGTGCCCTTTTCCCGGAGAATCCTGGTAAGCGCCCGGGTATCAATCCCGGCAATGCCCGGCACGCCCTGTTCTTCCAGAAACTGCTGGATCGTCATGTCACATCTGAAATTGCTGGAAACCCGGCTCAACTCACGAACGATCAATCCATCCGGCCACGCCCTGCGGGATTCCATATCCTCTTTACAGATCCCGTAATTGCCTATTAACGGGTAAGTCATGCAGACCGCCTGTCCCGCATAGGACGGATCCGTCAATACTTCCAGATACCCCGCCATGGAAGTGTTGAACACGATCTCACTGATGATCTCTTTCTGCACACCGATGTGGGTTCCTTCAAAAATAGTTCCGTCTTCCAAAATTAAGAACGCCTTCATTCTGTCACCTGTTTCCTCTCAAACTGTCCCTGAATATCTCTATATGCCTTTGACATGACTGCCTCATTATATTATAAAAAAGCATACCTTCTATGCTATTCGGTCAAATCATAATACAGCATAGAAAGCGCAGGCACTGTGGGACGTGTCTCAATCAGTTTTGCCGGAATCTTGCAATCTCCGAAAAGCCTGCCGTAAATCGTGAGTGTATCGCCCTCAAGAATCAGCGTATCATCTGCCTCTCTGTCATCTCTGATGATATAATATCGCTTAATGCCGTTTCTTTCCTCTGTCACGCATAAATAATAGGTGTTATCATCAAACAGGCCGCCGTCAACCTGGCAGACCACCTGTGCCTCTATCATGAGTGCTGTATCCAGATACTCCTGCTGTTTTCGAAGCAATGTCTTGTAATCGACCTGCACACAATCTGCCCGGAATGCCGTCTCGTCTCTGTCTGCTGTTTCCGTGCTTTCTCTGTCCGCGTCTGTTTCTTTTGTCTTCGTGCCGGTGCTTCCTGTCTCTGCGTCTGTTTCTTTCGTCTTCGTGCCGGTAATTTCTATTCCGGTATCCGTCTCTTTTGTCTTCGCGCTGGTGCTTCCTGTCTCTGCGTCTGTTTCTTTTGTCTTCATGCCAGTGCTTCCTGTCTCTGCGTCTGTTTCTTTTGTCTTCGTGCCGGTAATTTCTGACTTGGTGTCTGTCTCATCTTTCGCGTCGGAGATTCCTGTGTCTGTGTCTGCATCCACCTCACCCGCACTCTTATCAGATTCGGCTTTCTTTTCTTCTTCCTCTGATTCTGCAACGTCTGTTTCTTCTGCCTGCCCGGATTTCATCGCTTTTTTACCGATGTCATCATCTTCCACATCCGCTTTTCCCACAGTTTCACCGGTAACTGCCTGTGTCCCGCCATTCACATCTTCATCAAGAGTCGACCCTGTTGTCTGTTGCTTTTCTTTCCCGGAAACATCTCCTGACATCTGCCGGTCTTCTCCCTCGATCGCCGCCTCGTCTGTCAGTGTATCCTCCGTTCCGGAAGCATCCCCGACCGCCTGCTGGTCCTCCACCCCTGGAGCATCCTCTGTCTTCTGTCGGTCTTCTATCCCGGAAACACTCTCTACTGCCTGCCGGTCTTCTGTCCCGGAAACACCCTCTGCTGCCTGCTGGTCTCCCGTTCCGGAAACACCCTCTGTCGTCTGCCGGTCTTCCGCACCTAAAGCATCCTCTGCTAACTGCCGGTCTTCCGCCTCGGAAATATTCTCCACCGTCTGCTGATCTTCCGCCCCTGAAGCAGCCTCTGCCTTCTGCTGATCTTCCGCCCCTGAAACCTTCTCTGCCGCCTGCGGGTCTTCCGCTCCGGGAACATTTCCGGCGGACTCTACCGCTTCCACTACAGCCAGATTCGCACCTGTTCCTGCCGGTTCCATGGATGCCGCCGACATGGCAGGCGCTGCCCCCCTGTGGCTTGCCATCCAGACCGGTATGGCCGAATCGTCAAGCAATCCCCAGTATACCGATAAATAATAGCTTCCCGCTGCTATCACCGCCACCGTCAGAATCCCGGCAATCGACTTCAGAAACCAGTGGCTCTTCAGGCTCATCTTGCAATTCGGGCAGATCTTCGCCTTTTTCGGGATCATGACACAACAAAATCTGCATTCCTTCAATTTTACATCGGACGCAAAACCGTATTCCTGACGTATGGAATCTTTTCTGCTTTCCGGCTCTTTTCCGGCTGACTTCATCCTGCTGTTCTCCTCTTGTCCTCCTGCTGTCTCTGTTTTCCCGCTTTCTCCGGTTACAGCAGCAGCCCCCGTATCTGCATTTTCCACCTGTTCAATTCCGTTAGCCGGCTCAATCTTTTTTTCATCAGTATTCTTATTGATTGTTTCCATGTTATCTCCATTTCTGCGCTGCTTTTTGCGCATAAACGAGTTTGTGGTAAGCAACGCGCAGACACAAATCTCGCAATTGAAAATTTTAATTTTCAATTTTCTCCCCGCCCGCCATTAAATATCAATCGTTATTATATGTAGCATTTCAATCACTCAAGCTTCCGGCCGATCACCCGTACCTCAATACTTCACTAAAAAAGCACGTTTTCATCAGTTCTGCCGTACCTTCAAAATTACAATTGCCGCACTCATTGTACTGTAATTTGCCTTTACCGTCAATGAATGTATTTTAGAACTACCCTGGCTCTCTCACCTTTCATTTGACGGCCCTCTTCTGTAAAAAGACCTCCTGCACAGGATTTTCCCTGACATGAGGCCTTTCTCATCAACGTTATTTAAAATATGCTACGCCGGATTCGAAGATTTTCATATCCTGTTCTCCGTAAATATTAACCGCAACGCCCTCTCCTCTTCTCTCGGAATGCGCCATCTTGCCGAATGCACGCCCGTCAGGGGATGTGATACCTTCGATGGAGGCATAAGAACCGTTGATGTTCCACTCTTCATCCATCGACACATTACCATCTATATCTGCGTACTGCGTAGCCACCTGGCCGTTTGCAAACAACCTGTCAATCCACTCCTTCGGCGCAACAAAGCGTCCTTCGCCATGGGAAGCCGGGTTTACATAAGTATTTCCCAATACCGCTCCCTGTAACCACGGGGACTTATTGGATACTACTTTCAGGTACGCCATCTTGGAAATATGGCGGTTAACCGTGTTAAAGGTCAGCGTAGGGGAATCCTCCTTCTGTCCCGCGATCTCGCCGTAAGGCACCAGTCCCAGCTTGATCAGCGCCTGAAAACCATTACAGATTCCCAGCGCAAGACCGTCTCTTTCATTTAACAGTTTACTCACCGCTTCTTTGATCTTTGCATTCTGAAAAGCTGTCGCAAAAAACTTCGCAGAACCGTCCGGCTCGTCACCTGCGGAAAATCCGCCGGGGAACATGATGATCTGTGCCTGCCCGATCGCCTGCTCGAATACGTCCACACTCTCCCTGATGTCTTCCGCTGTCAGATTCTTAAATACCTTCGTAATGACATCTGCACCTGCCCGCTCAAAAGCCGCGCCGCTGTCATACTCGCAGTTCGTACCCGGAAATACCGGAATGAACACAGTAGGCTTTGCTACTTTATTCTTGCATACATAGATTTCTTTGGCTTTATACAACTCTGATGGAACCGCACTCTTATCTTTTCCGGCCGTATACGGAAAGACTTTATCCAGCTTATCTTTCCATGCGGACAACGCTTCCTCCATGGTGATCTTCACATCGCCATAGACAAATGTCGGTTCGTCAGTCACCGTACCGGTAACAGTGTAGGTTACACGGCTGGCTCCGTCATCTGCCGCTCTCTTCTCTGCTCCTGCCGCCAGCTCCGCAACTGCCTCCGCCGGCATTTCAGCCAGAATCTCGCCCAATCCGTTATCGAAAAGCTTCTCCGCAGCCAGACCGCTCTCCACAGTCACGCCCAGTTTATTGCCGAACGCCATCTTGCCGATCGCCGCCGCAGCGCCTTTCGCATCAAGCGCATACGCCGCAACAATCTTTTTCTGTGACACAAGTGTCAGAATCGTATCATATACGTGCATAACATTTTCATATACCGGCAGATCATACTCGTTCTTCGCAATGTGGAAACGTACCAGCTTATTGCCCGCCTTCTTAAGCTCCGGTGTCACAATATTACCCTGTTTGCTGATATCCACCGCAAAGGAAACGAGTGTGGGCGGCACGTCAATCTCATTGAATGTGCCGGACATGGAGTCCTTGCCGCCGATGGAAGGCAGTCCGTATCCCATCTGTGCGTCATACGCGCCAAGCAGCGCCGCAAAAGGCTGGCTCCAGCGGCCAGGCTCCTCGCTCATTCTCCTGAAATACTCCTGGAATGTGAAGCGGATCGTCTTATAGTCTCCGCCATTTGCCACGATTTTCGCCATAGACTCCGTCACGGCATAGATTGCACCGTGATATGGACTCCAACTGGACAGATAAGGGTCAAAACCGTAACTCATCATCGTCACGGTATCCGTTTTTCCTTTTAATACAGGCAGTTTAGCAATCATCGCCTGGGTTTCCGTCAACTGGTATTTACCGCCGTAAGGCATGTATACGCTGCCCGCGCCGATGGACGCATCGAACATCTCCACCAGACCTTTTTGCGAGCACACATTCAAATCATGCAGAAGCGTCAGCCACGCCTTCCTGACATCCCCCGCTGCCACCGCATCCGCAACAACAGGCGTCGCGATCTTCTTCAGATAGTTTTCTTTTTCTTCCGGCATGTCCACCGCAACGGCGGTCTCCTGATGGGCGCCGTTGGTATCCAGGAACGCTCTGGAAATATTGACAATCTCCTTGCCGCGCCATCTAAGTACCAGTCTCGGCTCTTTCGTCACGACCGCAACCTCTACCGCTTCCAGATTTTCCTGCGCCGCATAGCCTAAGAAAGCCTCCACGTCTTTCGGCGCTACCACAACCGCCATTCTCTCCTGTGATTCCGAGATCGCCAGTTCCGTACCGTCCAGACCCGCATACTTCTTCGGTACTTTATCGAGATCCACCACAAGACCGTCCGCCAGTTCGCCGATCGCCACGGACACACCGCCCGCGCCGAAATCGTTACATTTCTTGATCAGCCTGCTGACCTCTTCACGCCTGAACAGTCTCTGAATCTTACGCTCCGTGGGCGCATTACCCTTCTGCACCTCCGCGCCGCAGGTCTCGATGGAACTCTCCGTATGTACTTTGGAGGAGCCTGTCGCGCCGCCGCAGCCGTCACGTCCGGTTCTGCCGCCCAGAAGAATTATGATATCGTCAGGATCAGATGTCTCACGAATGACATTCTTTCTCGGCGCCGCACCCATCACCGCACCGATCTCCATTCTCTTTGCCACATAATCAGGATGATAAATCTCCTTGACCAGTCCGGTCGCAAGTCCGATCTGATTGCCGTAGGACGAATAACCGCTCGCCGCCCCGCGCACCAGCTTCTTCTGGGACAGCTTGCCCTTAAGCGTCTCCGACACCGGCACCGTAGGATCAGCCGCACCCGTCACGCGCATCGCCTGATACACATAACCGCGTCCCGACAAGGGATCACGGATCGCGCCGCCAAGACACGTCGCCGCCCCGCCGAAAGGCTCGATCTCCGTAGGATGGTTGTGGGTCTCATTCTTGAAAAAGACAAGCCACTCCTCCGTCACCTTCCGGTCACCGTAATCCATCTCCACGGGAACCACCACCGAGCAGGCATTGATCTCATCGGATTCCTCCATGTCATCCAGCTTCCCGTCCTTCTTTAACTTACGCATAGCCATCAGTGCCAGATCCATCAGACAGACGAACTTGTCCTGTCTGCCCGCAAAAATCTCATCCCTGACGGCAAGATAATTCTCATAAGTATCCTTAATCGGCTTCTGATAAAAGCCTTCCGCAAAATCCACTTTCTTCAATTCCGTGGAAAAAGTGGTGTGGCGGCAGTGATCCGACCAGTATGTATCCAGCACGCGGATCTCCGTCATGGTAGGATTACGCTTCTCTTCTCCGGCAAAATAATTCTGTATATGTAAGAAATCCTTAAAGGTCATGGCCAGACCTAAGGAATCATAAAGTTCTTTCAGCTCCGCCTGCGGCATATCAATAAAATCTTCCCGCTCCGGCATATTCTCAAACACCGCCACGTCAGCAGGCTCATCATAAACAGTGACAAGAGTGTCCGGTTTCACCAGGTCCGTTTCTCTGGAATCCACCGGATTAATACAGTATGCCTTGATTCTTCCGAACTCCTCATCGGATATATCACCCGTTATTAAATATGTGACCGCTGTCCTGATAATTGGCTCTTCATCTTCCTTCAGGAATTTTACGCACTGAACCGCAGAATCCGCTCTCTGATCAAACTGTCCCGGCAGGTATTCCACGCTGAAAACCTTTCCGTCTGCCGGAATCTGTATCGTCTCTTCATATAAGATATCCACCGGCGGCTCTGAAAAAACAGTCCTGCACGCCCTCTCAAAAACTTCCTCCGACAGATTCTCCACATCATAGCGGATCAGTACCCGAACCTCTTTCACACCGTCAATCCCGAGATAACTCCCGATCTCTTCCTGCAGTTCCTTCGCCTTGACCGCGAAAGGCTCCTTCTTCTCCACATAAATGCGCTTTACGTTTCCCATTCTGCTCTTCTCCTTAATTTACTGCCTGCCGTTACGTTTCGTTGTGCCATGAACATGATGCAGTAGTTCTTAACTATGCATTTTGCAACTTCACGGGAAAAATGCATGCCCTTTGCATTCTTCCAGAGATGGCTATAGTTACACTTAGGCAGCGTCTTTTGCTGTCTTAGTGTAACTCCATCTCTTATTATGCCAAACAATCCCCTACATTTCAATCAGAGTTTTTTACAAAATTATGTTCCTTGGCTGCTCGCTGCTTTATTCATTTTCTCTCTGAAAATGTATTCGCCATAAATTTTCCACACATAAATAATCTGCATGCCCATTCTTTGGCGTATTTGTGTCACCCACTCTAGTATATATCTGATGATCAAATACACCTCGATGTTTTTCAACCAAGTAAAAGGGAACATATTTAGAACTTTTGCATACTAAAACGTCTATTTTCTTGTACATATAAAACATTCGCTTTACTTCTATTTGCGGAATATGATCGCCTGCGAACTTTATACTCTTTAAAAAATCATAGAGTTCATTCGTCTTTTTTTCTTTATTTACTCCAACCACATTCCCAGTATCTTCAACACCTATAATTAAATATGCATCTCTGTTATCTTTGTTATTTGACAGACATAAGATATCATGAAGAAAATCTCCCGCTCCTATATCTTCATACCATTATCGTCTGTGCCGTCAAGACAAAAAAAGTGTGAACATGAAATTTAATAATTTC
>CAJUJP010000064.1 GCA_910586615.1 uncultured Lachnospiraceae bacterium | reverse complement strand
CAATCAATCCCCTTTTCATTTTCAAAGTTAACTTAATGACATTGGTTCAGCCTTCGGCTTCACTGTCACGTCTGATGTACACAAAATGCTCCAAAGTCGCATTTTGGCGCTTGCATAACTCGCAAAATCGCATACAGAGCGATTTTACTCGCGGAATAGTGCCCGGCTGAACTGATACAAACAATTTCATTTTTTATTCAAATATTTTTCTAACCGGGATCATCAGATATCAACCGGTTAAAAAAACGAGCAGATCTCGTTTACAAGCAGATAATTTACAAGCACAAAACATAACCATAGCCAAATCATCTTACAGCTATATTGTTCAGGAAATTTCCGACTTCTTTATTAAATTCCTCAGGCTTTTTCTTTGCAATGAAGTGACTGCCTTCCACAATTACCAGTTTCGCGCCCGGAATACTTGCAGCAATCAGTTCCGTATGCGATTGCTTAATCATGTCTCTCGTCCCCGCTATCACAAGCGTCGGAATCTGAATCGAATGCAGGCTGTCCGGTTCTATATTCGGTTCATGCACCATCAGCCCTAAGATCTCCATATTGCGCTTTGCCTCCCGGGATTTTGCCGCAAAGCATTTTGCCATTTTATACCCGATCTCTATCGGAATCTGAATCCTCCGTTTGATTCCTTTTGTGTCCAGATTCCCTCCGTTCAGGATCAGTGCCGTGACTTTTTGAGGATACTTAAGTGCAAACTTCATCGCGATATTCGCACCGTCAGAAAAACCCAGAATAACCGCTCCGGGAATCTGCAGTTCGTTCATCAGCTCATACAGATCATCGGCAAACTGTTCCATTGTAAAAGGCGCGGTTCCCCGCGGGGATTTCCCGTGCCCTCTTGTGTCTACCGCGATCACTCTGTACTGATCCGAAAAGAATCCGATCTGATTCACGAAATAAGTCCCGTCCTCCCCATTGCCGTGCAGCAGAATAAGCGGCTCGCCTTTTCCCTGTTCCTTATAATATAAAGAAATGTCCATATGAATAACCATGCCTTTCTATAACCTGCAAAACCGTTCTTAATATAATGCCCTCAATTTTCTTCTCCCGGACCGTCTTTCTTGTTATCCAGCAATTTATCCAGTTCCATGCGCAGCCGGGTTTTCAAATCATCTAACTATGCATTGCAAACTTCCCATTGCCGTTCTTACGTTCATCAAGACTTAGATCAGATGGCAGGAGCATGGGCAAATTTGACTTTACCATCATTTTAAACTGATTAAGTGGACTGCCCCGCCAAAATGTGCCCTGAAAATCTTCATTGCTATTCCTGCTTCAGGAAGTCAACAATCATTTGTTTCTCTTGTTCTGTCAGGCTATTCATATGTCCCCTGCCCTTCAACAGATAAACAGTCACATTTTCCATTATCTTTTTGGCTCTCGTCAATACACCTTTTGCCGGGAATAAACAGTCTTTTTCTGCTGCCATTACCAGTGAAGGGGGTATTTCTTTTTTACCTTTTTCTGATTTATAGATTGTCATTGGTTATCGCTTTCCCTAAATCCCCCGCTTTTCCGCCATTCGCCCGGATCTGCTGACGCCAGCCCATCTGTGCTGCCATTCGATACAGAAATCTCGGAAAAGCCACCGAGACATAACGATTCTCCTGCGTCCGGCACCTGAGTATCTGATCTGCGAGTTCTTCCAGTTCTTTGTTCACCGGCGCTTTCGGTCCTTTGTCCGGCTTCGGTCCGGACATCATGGCAAGCCCGCCTCCTCCGCCGACACCAATGCCCCCGCCCCAGCAGAATCCGGCTTTTACACACCAGTTCTGCAATACCCTAAGCGCGGGATCAGTCTGAATTCCCTCGTAGAATCCGCAGTTTACAATACCGTAAATATGTGTCCTGCGATCATGCACATGTTTATCTTCCAGCTGTACAAGGCACGACAGCAAATGCGCCGGCATACAATCCACATAGAGCGGATATGCAAACACCCACGCATCGGTATTACGCAGTTCCTCTATTGCTTCTTCCGAAACATCAGGCGAATGCATTGCGATCTCTGCCACTTCACATTTTCCGGAAAGAAAAATCTTCAAATCTTCCAGAAGAAGTCCGCTGGAACTGTCCTTTACTTTCGGGCTCCCGTTAATCAATGCAATTCTCATAAAGTCAGTCCCTCCAGTTCTTCTACAGATTGATAAAACCGCACGTCCTTCACTCTGCCGTCATAATTATCGGCGTTTCCTTCTATAATAATTCTTGCTGTCTCCTTTTCCGCATCCGTAATATTCTCACCGTAAAGATATAAGGAAAGTTCGATCACATTCTGATATCTGCGCTTATGGTGCATCTCCCCCTTACGAATCACGAAATCCGGATGAATGTAGGAAATTGCCCGATCCTGCACCATTTTTACAAAAGGGCTTACACTGCCGTAACAGCAGCGGCTGATAAGAATCAGTTCCTTGCACCTGCCCATTTCGATTCCGGTGTCCTCGTAACCGTCATGGATCACACACCTTCCCGGCGTCTTAATCCAGCAGCCGAAACAGCCGATACAATGGTGTATGCTCTGCTGTGGCTTAATGATTTTATGCTCTCCTTCTACAGAAAAGTTAAACTCCTCTATATCTGTGATAATCAATTTCATAATACGCCTCCTTAATATGACTGTTTTATTCTACCATATCAAAGAAGCAAATACTACCATACTTACACAACACCTGCTGCCTTAAGCTTTCTGACTGGCCGCGTCCATCCCTTATCTCACATAGATCCCTGAAAGGCGCATGTCCTCATCGTATGTCAGACGATAAGTGGCGCTCACATTTTCATAAGTGACTGTGATTTCTCCTACTGCAAAATGCCTGTTGCCCTGTACCAGTTCTGCCATATATACCGTGCCAAACTGTTTGCGTTCTCCCCATTCATCGGACAGCGCTCCTTTTGCTTTACCCATTGTTTCAGCATTCAGCACCGATTTCATCTGAAGCGTACTGCTTTCCTGTAAAGCAATATAGTCTCCTGTATCCAATAACGCAATCGTATCTTTCATGGCGGTCTCCACTTGCTCCCTGTCGAAACATTCGCTCTGCTCAATATCATACTGCTTCGGCAGTATCCAGTATCCGAACCCGATCAGTAAGACCAGTACCGCAATGACCGCAATTACAATTTTCAGCACCCTGTTTCTGGCATAGCGCGCCTGCTCCTTCGGAGAAATATTTTCATTAAAACTGTCTGCGATTTCCTTTACCGTTCCCATCTGCGAGATGATTTCTGCAAGCGTTTCCCCCTGCTTTATCCGCATATCAATATCCATCATCAACTGCTTCTTAATCTCCTTCTTCCTTTTCTCATTGCACCTGATTTTTCCCGCAATCGCATTTACGTATTTTTTCGCATCCATTGCCTACTCCTCCATTATCCTTGATATCCCGTCAGAAATCCTTTTCCAGACAACCTCTATCTCGTCTAACGCCTTTTGTCCCGCCTCGGTAATTTCATAATATTTTCTTGGCACCTGCTTCCCCTCGGCTTCGCTCCACTTGCTTACCACCAGCTGTTCATCTTCCAGCCGATAGAGAATCGGATACAATGTGCCGTCCTTC
The DNA here is from genome assembly GCA_910586615.1 of uncultured Lachnospiraceae bacterium. Lineage (GTDB taxonomy): Bacteria > Bacillota > Clostridia > Lachnospirales > Lachnospiraceae > UBA3282. The sequence goes on along the minus strand of CAJUJP010000064.1, from coordinate 13,567 downwards.
AGCAGAAAAGTCTCTCCACTCTTTTCTTTCATCTCCTGAATGATCTGGTATCCGTATTTTGCTTCTGACCGCAGCAGTTTCAGAACGAGCATATCCAAAACGCCTTTTTTCATTTGCCTTTCATATTTTTCGTTCATCGTTTACCTCATATACTTTGTATTGCTAAGTATATTATAAAACCGGCAATGTACAAAGTCAATGTTTTCTGCCTCCTGGAACCATTCTGTACTTTCATCCATTGTCCCGGTAATCGCCTTCCATCACTCGTTTATCATCTTTACCATGAATAAGCACGGGTTTTCTTCGTCCCAGACACACGTGAAGACTTCTAACGGATAAAATCCCTCTTGCCTGTAAAATGCCCTTGTACCGTTATAAGGTTCATATACAGCCGATTCGTCTAATGTCTTCACTGTCAGAAACTTGTAATCATGCTCTTTCCCATACCCGGCACATGCTTCCATAAGCCGATGTCCGATTCCCGATCTGTGATACCTCCTCAGCACACCCAAATTATAAATCTCCGCCGTAAATTTATTATGAATCTTCAATGCCGCAAATCCGACCGCCTTACTGCCATCAAACGCCACAATAAACGGATAGTCTCTGTGTATTACAGATTTATTCACAATGTCTTGTGGCGGTGAAAACCACTCCGGCAATGCATTCATAATTTCTTATGTGATACGTGTTTTCTCATCTGAATTTGTCACTCTCTTAATTGTTATCATACTTTTCCTCCTGAATCGCTTACCCCGAATCTGATAGGGCAGAACAAAAAACGAGCATAGCTCGTTTACGAGATTCGCTTCGCACACACCACCCGAAGAACTTTTATTTCACAGGGTATACTTTCTTGCAACATAAAAGCTGCAGATATCACTCTGCAGCCAGACATCAACTATATACAGAGCAAAAATCATTCATGACATCAAAATAAAAACTGCATTCACAGTCTGTTATTTCCTGTTCACTTCTGATTTTCTGCTCTTTCCGTCTATCTTCCTACCGGTAACCGATCGTACAATAATCGGGCAAACCACATCCTTTTCATTATGATTGCTTTGTTATATATCAGTAGAGCACTTCTCTGATCTTTCTCATTTCTCTCCAGACATTGTCTCCATAATTGCTTACCAAAACGGAAATCATCCCGTTATTCGGATTGTATTCGGATATAAAGCTTACTCCCGGATCGCAGCCCTGAAAATATGCAAAATCTTTACCATCGGGATTGTCAATGATCCACACGCCATAACCATAATACCCCTCTTCTGCATCGCCCCCGTCTCCGCTCTGCTTACTAAGCATATCTGAAACAAACGCTTTTGAGATTATATTGCCTTCCAGTAAATTAGTCCAGAAGCGAATAATATCTCTGACCGTAATAAACGCTCCGCCTGCACCGGTCCCCTTTACATCAACAGAAAATATATTTGTGCGATAGTCGTTCGTCTCATTACAATATATGTAATTATTGGCACACTTTGCCGGCAGCCTGTCCAGCTCATAATAACCTGTTGACGCCATACCGCATTGATCAAAAACACTCTCTTGCAGGTATCGGTCAAAATACATTCCTGTAACTTTTTCTATAATCATCGCAAGCAGCACATACCCCGAATTATTATACTGAAATTTTTCTCCCCTGGGATACATCATAGGCTTATTTATAAATAACGGAAGCAGATCGCTGTTATGTCTGATCTTATAATTCGGATAATCTGCCCATAATTCTTCATATTCATCCATAATGCTTTCATCAAAATAGTCCGGAACACCCGACGTATGGTTTAAAAGCTGTCTGACCGTAACATCCCGATCAATTTGATTTAACGGTATATCCAGCAGCATACCAAGTGTATCATCAAACTTGATTCTTCCCCGTTCAATCAGCTGCAGTATTCCTGCTGCCACAAATACTTTTCCCGCTGAAGCACTCGCAAATTTCGTTTCAATCGTGTTTGAAATCTCATTTGGCAAATCTGCAAACCCGTTTTCTCTTTCATACAGAACCTGTCCGTTCTGCACAATATAGATATTTCCCCTGAAATTAGTATCAATGATTTCTTTTATATCCATGTCAATCCTCTCCATCGAAGCGCGAAATAATCCAACGCCCTCAGCAGTCTAAAGCCCATATTTTCCACACATATTTACTGACTCAAATTGCCGATTGAAAAATTAGTGCATCAGCATAATTTTTCAATTTATTCCCCATGCATATCGCAAGCCTGCTTGCGATACTGCTTAAATAGAAAATTGAAAAATCTTTGATTTTTCAATCTATTCCTCTGCTAAATAACTTTTATGCAATTACATGAATAAGAATTTTATAAAACTCATCTTTTGCATATTTTTCCATAAAAGGGCTATGTCCGCATTTCTCTAAAACATAAGTCTCACACAGAACCCCTTTTTCCTGTAGCGGAATGGTTACACCATTTACCGGATGAGGGTCGGCCCGCCCCTGTATTAAATATATTTTGGCCTTGATATTCTTAAAGGATGTCAGTAATTTCCCGCTAGTTCTTAGCTTAGCCGCTTCACTCCACACCTTATTATACATTTCGCTGTCTGTTTGATCTGCCTTATGTTCTTCTCTGCTTTCGAGGCAATAATGATCTGATTTGGCAAATACATGCGGCACTTTCTCCATATCCTCATCCGTTGCCTGATTGTCAAGCAGCCTTTGATATATTGCACCCTCTTCTTCAGATAAATTTTGTAATCTGCGAGTACCTATCTCCGAAACATATTTATCTTCCAGCGGACCACAGCCAATTAAAATTACATGTTCAATCAGTTCCGGATATTTTTCTGCAAAAAGCGCCGCCAGCCACGCTCCCCAGGAATGCCCGACCAAAGTTACTTTATCACTGCAATTATCCTTGATTTGAATATACAGTTCTTCTCTAAGTTCAGCTATGGAATATTTTGATTGTAAAGCTTCGATAACACCCATTTGCGATAATTCCGACAATTCCTGTGCGAATCCTCTTAATGACCCTATTGCTCCAGGACCGCCATGAACCAAAACAATTTTATAAGGTGCTTTACCATATCGTCGTACCATTTCTATTCACCCTTTCTATCAGAATGTCATTCATCAAGTTTTCTTTCCCGGCGCCGTTTTGGCACTAGGATGATTGCAACAAATTGAAATTCAATATCCACATGGTCACTCATAATAATTCTTTGTTTATCCAATACCAGTTCCGAATGGTATATATATAAAGGTTACTCGATCATAGCGAAATCACTTTTATCATCTCAACTGTGTAATTCTCTCATCAATCCTTCGTACTACACTATTGGTGTATGCAGTAAAATATTTTAGCCAGAATCCACGGGCTGTTGGATTAAAACTTTCAAAATCCACTCCAAGTCTGGTATAACCTTCTCTTTTCAGCACAGATATGGTAAAGTTCAGTAAATTCTGATACAATCCCTTGCCCCTGTGTTCCGGCAGACAGTATGCACCCCTGATATGACGGTAGGTATCGCCCCTTGCAACAAATGTTTCGCCGGGAACCGAAATTTTTACAAACGCACATATTTTTCCATTCTGCTTTGCCACAAAGTAGCGTGCCCCTTCCTGCATAGAGGATACCATAAACTCCTCTTGTGTTTCTGGCACACGATACATAAAGAAAGGGCTTTCGCAGTAATGGCGGTACAACGCCAAATGAAGCGGATAGACAAAATGGCATTCTGCTTTTGGCAATTCAGTAAAATCATATCCCGCACACGTTTCACAGTCAATCAATTCCATCGGACGAACAGCATCTAAACAGCGTAAACCGAATCCATAACGGAAAAACTGTTGTTGAAGTTCTTCATCATGAGCATATAAGCAGATTGCATGGGAAACTGCGCCGGTCTTTATCCATTTTTCTCCTGCCGCCTGATACATGGCTGCATAAATTGCTGGGCGTTTTATAGAAACAGCTGCATTTGCACCCATAGGAGAAAAAATCCCTCTCACATCAGTGGCACGAAACGCATTGTCAAATGGTTCACAGCAGCACAAGAATCCTATCATCTTTTCATTTTCAAATGCTGCAACACCCAGTCCATTTTCAGCAAAACTGTATAAATCAGGAATGTCACATACCTGTGGCAATTCTTTTACACATTGTCGCTCATCATAATAGTTCGCAAGCGCAATTTCCGTTGCTTCCTTAACATGCTTTTTTTCAAAGCTTAAAATGTCCATCAGTTCTCTCTCCTTATTAACTAACGGAAAGCTAAATTATAGTCACCCTCCCTAATCACATATACAGTTGTCTCGCGCTCTTACTTTATGGTATAGGAAATTCCTCCGCTTATTCGAGTTCGCGAAGCGAATCTCGCAAACGAGCTTTGCTCGTTTTTTACTCGATTTCTATCATCTTTATAATTCCATTCGGGATAATCTCAAACCCTGTTTTCTCATAAAATGGTTCTTTTCCTTTAGCTGAAACGCCTCCGATTGTCGTAAATTTTCCAGTTACAGAATTTGCTCTTGCATAGTCAACCAGGTGGTTAACAATCATAGTACCAATACCTTTTCGTTGAAAGCGGGGCAATATTATCAACAAGTCTGATTTCATCACAAACATTCCCGCTCATAACCATCCTCCATTATATTTATAATCAGGCGTTTGTGAAACGCCGCACGACCAGATCCAACCGTTCTGCCACCCTCGCGGTTTTCTGTGGGGAAAATCAGGGTGGTTTTGTGTGATTTTCAGGGCTTTTTCGGCGGTTTTTTCTTTGATATTCGCCTTGTATCTGAGGTTTTTGGACTTTTTGTTATCATGGTGTTATCACTGAACGAATCCCCAATCCTATCTAACCACTGAATCCCCATATCTGTTTCTGCTTATATATCTTAACCACATCTTGACCATTTTGGATAAGACGTGGTTAAGATAATTTTATGAATAATATTTTTGATTTCTACTTGACGGCTTATCGGGTATAGTCATTTTTAATGTTCCCTCTGCAAGCATTTTCTGTAAATAATTTCTTTTAAAACTTGTCCTACTCTTAAACTTAAAATTGTCCATAATTTCCATGACCGATTTCGGTTCTCTACAAAAATCAATTATCATCTTATCCATATCCTGACCATTTTGGATAAGATGCTTTCTTTTTGTATCCGTCTTTTCCGTAGTTAAGACAAATTCTACATCTTTCGCCTCATAATTCAAGTTTTTAAATATCAGCCAAAACTCACTATTACTCGACCTAAACTCCGGTTTCATTTCTTCCGTATAATGTTCCTGAAATTCATAGGAATCCAATATTTTCTTAAAGCCGCTGCCCCGGCGATCCATATATTTCAAGCGGTTAAATATATCAGCAATGATTGGGTTCCGTCTCCTGGACGATACATTTCTCAAATCTAAGTCCTGCACCTTGCGCCCATCCAACATACCGCCCGGAGAGTAAATCTCCATTCTGTCATCAAACATATCTATATGAACTTCACTCCCCAATTCCAGATAGTCCCTATGAATCAGTGCATTCACGACTCCCTCAAGGACAGCCGTATCCGGATAATCCGGCATCTCAATCCTTCCGTTTCCCGTTTTTCTCCATGCTTTCTTCGTATTTCTGGAAATAAAACTCATGCTGTCCTGTAAAAGATTTACAAGGCCACCACTGTATTCCTCATCATCAATAGCATCAATCAGCCCTGATGCCTTGTCCAAACCATTCCACCGCGTACAAAAAACTCTCGAATGACGAACGGGAGACTCATCTGCCAGCAATGCCCCGGCATTTGTAAGATTTCCCTCCTCATCTATAATTCCCCAAGATTCATAATCACTGTCTTCAAAATCTTTCCCTGTATTATGCTTACATACAGAACGTAATTTTGTAAACGCCATGTTCTTGAACTTATAATTTGAAACCAGACTGTCATAAGAACGGTTTGTTCCCTGAAGAACCAATCGTTTGAGCGTAATGTTATCCGCCGGAACGCTTTCATTTCCCAAACGAATATATGCAGTCATATTCCCTTCCCCCACATAGTAATATGGTGTTTCCTTGCCGGCATACACATCAAGCAGAATCAATTTCTTATTGTCTTCTATATGAAAACGTAAATTTACTTTGGGAATAGAATCAATTTTCGTTTTGATTATCTCGCTTATAAACTCTGCATCAGATTCTGCATTTTCTAATCCGACAACCTCATCATCATTGGTAATACCCCAAATTAAAGTGCCGCCGAAGCTATTCGCAAACGCACTGACGCTTTTCAGCCAACTCTTTACCTGTTTTCTTTCCACGCTGCGTTTCTTATCATATTCAGTTGCTTCTCCAATTAATGTCTTTGGATCAATCTGCATCAGCCCACTTCCTTCCTGATAACTACACATGAGGCTCAGCTACGCATTTTGTATCTATACGCCTTTTTACCTCATTTACCACTCTGCCACATTATACTTTTCCATAAGTTCTTTTGCCTTCGCTTCACCTTCCTTAGTAATATACATGGACTTTGACCGATGGGAACCCTATCTTATGTAATCTTTTTCGTCAAGTTGGTTCAGGATATCAAAATCATAACCCTTCCATGCATATTTACTATTTGGGTCTGCCATCCTGTCTCTTTCCGTAAAATGTCTTTTCTGTAAAATCAGACGCCTCTGCTTCCCTATCATGAAAACGCACCAGCGCAATCTTGCTTCCTGCAATCAACCTGTCTGGTCTTTCCCCAAACATAAGCAGCCACATTTTTCCTGATCCGCCACTCTAATTGATAAATCGAAATTGTCTGAAAAACAATAAAGGTCAATTACTCATTTCCAGTTTTTCCGCTGTTATATTGTTTGTATCTCTATGAATAAATAGCCGGACGTCTCCTGTCGTCAAATTATAAATAACAGACCACTGTAATTTATCAACTTCCCCGTCCTGCACACCAACCTTGGCAAGAAGCGATATAACATCATTCTCATTTAATATACCGTTGTTATCCGATAGTTCTTTTTCTACCATATCATATCTTTCAAATTCCGTAAAACCCTCACCAATATTCAAACCATCATAGGCTATAAAGTTAGTTGCGATCTGATAATCTGTTTCCGCCTCTACGATCTGAAGTTCACCATCATAAAATTCTACAATCACGGAATGTCCACTGGCATCCGCAATCAAATAATGACATTCGATACCTCCTGAAAAATAAATATTATAATTGCGGAGCAGTTCAACCGCTTCTTCTACTGTTGAAGCATGATCCAGTACTAATCGGATTGCAGTCGTCGTATTCAAAGTTATCTTGTTACTATCATAAGGCGGCTCGGCTTCAGGTACAGCTAATAATGCGATTGCCACTCCTTTTTCATTCATGCCGTCAAATGGTAAAAACGGTGCTGCGAGTGTCAAAAACTTATCAAAAAGTGAACCATCGGGCAGATAATCCTCTGAATATCCGGCAAAAGATAGATTTACAGTAGAAACTGACTTATATCCATTCTGCGGCTCTGTATATAATTGTAATGATGGCGCATAAAGAAAATCGAAGTTGCGGCCATATAGTACTTCTCCCTTTTCATTTTTTGTCACGAAAGCAGTACAACCATCCCCTGTAACACCAAGGTTGATAGGCATTCCTTTTAGCAGTCTTTTTGTCACAAACTTTTCTATATCCTTATCGCTTGACGCTCCGACTTCTAAAAATTCATCAAAGCCATAATCACCATAGTAGGTCATCTGATAGGCACCATACTCGTCAATCTTTTCTAATGAAAAAAGGGTTCGCAACTCATTCCGAAACAGAGCAATCGCTCCTATAACAATTACAAGCAAAACTACAGCTATTCCAGCAAAAAACGATTTTATATTTTTTCTAACATTTCCATGCGGTTTACCATCTATGCTATTCATAAAATATCCTCTCAAGCAGTGAATCGTCTACATCTCTCACGTTCTGATTATATCACTCACAGCAGCCATTTTCCACCATAAAACATAGGGCATGGCACCCGCCACACCCCATATTTCTTATCGTTCCAACGACTTCTCAATCTTCCATTTCTGCCCTTTCAAGTCATTCTGCTTTGCAGTTCCCCTTTCTGCGTCAAAGACAATCCCGTTTGGGCGGTTTAGTTCCTTTTCATTATCATTACCGATTTTGACAGCATTACCTGAATATGTTCACACTGTCGCCGGTTTCACCTGCAAAAGCGATATAGCCGTCCGGAGGAAGGTCAATGGCATTGACTGCGTCCTTGATGTGGGTGCTGTACAGCAGCTCGCGGAACTTGTTGTAGACGAATACGGCGGAGTTGTCAGGACGTTCGACCGCGATACTCTTTCCGCCCATATCTTTCCCGACGCGGTACCATACGGCTTCACCGCTGTGAAGGGGAATTTCGGTGATATCAGCGGTAAACGCCGGAAGGCTGTCCACACTGCGGCAGCGCGTCCCGTCGCTCAGATCAAAGGAGGCTGCCGATGTTCCATCCGCATAGGATTGCCGGGTGATCTCTATGTCAAACAAATCTCTGTTTGCACTGCTCGGTATGGAGGTAAAGAAAAGGGCATGATCTTCATCAGTCAACTTTTCCACTCTTGCCCCTACGCTGTTTTTTACCAGAATATAGCCGGGGAATGCCTCATCTGTCACGACCCGGTAAAACGGAGTTTCATATTGCAGGGAGTTCCATTTTTCGTTATATGTGACAAATACTGTCTGCGAAAGCTCGTCCCAGCTTTGCTGTACACTGCGGGGGACGGGATTTTCTTCCATTTTTTCTCCTGTGTACATACCCGCCGCATTTCCAACAATTCCCTGATATATTCCAAGCCCCGGGTATACGGTGAACTTATCCGTTCTGATGAATATTTTGTCATTCTTTTCCTCAAAATAAACGATTTCCCTGTCTGAAGTCATCTTACCGCTGTCATTTACCTTGACAAAGCCTCCGTCCTCGGTAATCTTAAATATTTCGGGTGATGAATTGTCAGTGCCCAAGTCCTCCTTGTACATAGCGGTACCGTCAAATGTGATCCTGCATATTCCGTTGCTGTATAATCCGCCGATGCAGTATAAACCCTCATATTTTTTATAATCATCAGGTATGATGTCCGTTATTTCCGGCTCGGTCGGAGTCAGATCGCTTACCACCTTTCCCCGTTCTTCAAGCACCACGTCCATCAGGGCAAACGCCATAAGTCCTGCATATTGACTGCTGCTGTCATTTCCGGCAGTCAGTACCGCAGCGCTGATCTGTTCATCGGGGGCGACAAGAAGGCTCGAGTGCATATATGGCACATCTCCGCCCTTGCCCATAACCTTTATGTTCTCCTTTTCGTACCTGACTTGTTCCACAAAGTCCCAGCCCAGACCGTAGCTCTCGTATTTTTCGTCATCATTCCAGCGGGTGGACATCTGTGTTTTGGCATCATCGGAAAGAAGAACATCATTTCCCGCAAAGAAAGCACTGCCGAAATTTGCCACGTCAGAAGCGGTGGCATAGATGCCGCCTGTACCTGCCACCATTACATAAGGGTACTTGACCGGCAGCGAACCGCGATAGAGAGATACCCGTGTATCTCCCAAATCGCCCGCATACAGGCTCCGGGCCGTTCCCGTATGGTCTGCACCTATCTTTGAGGCGATGTTATTTCTTACATAATCCGTATAGCTCATACCACTGACATTTTCTACGATATGCTCCATAAGACTAAAGCCCATGTTATCATAACAGGCATATTCCCCGGGGTCGGCTCTCAAACGCAGCCCTGACACTACATCAAATATATTGTCATGCACGAAGCTGTCAACATTTTCATAAAGAGAATAGTTTATACTCAGCCCCATAGGTATGCCCGATGTATGATTCATAAGCATACGCACAGTGATGTCCTTGTACCGCTCATCATTCATCTTGAAATCAGGGAGATACTTTGTGACAGGGGCGTCAAGTTCGACCTTTCCCTCGTCAACAAGCTGCATAACCGCCAGGGAAGAATACATTTTGCTTACAGACGCAATACAATATATCCTATCCTGCGAAGCGGTTGTTTCGGCTGTATGTTTCGACTGTACAGGTGCAGCATTCACCGCATTTCCAACAGATGTGTATACGGTTCCCGCCATACACAAGGCAGATATTGCCGCAATACTCTTTTTCTTCATCATTTCCTCCATTTCTGCGCACTTTTTGCACATAACCGAGTTTGTGTCAAGCAATGCGCAGACACAAATCTCGCGATTGAAAATTTTAATTTTCAATCTGTCATAAGTTCGGTCACGGATATTTTTCTGATACCGCCCGCACTGACGTAGGTAACGATCAGGCAATATAACACAAGCGCTGCCGCCGTGCCAATCATCAGCGGCAGGCTTTCGGGAATCTGTACACCGAACGCTGCCATCCAAAATGCACGCTGTACCCGTACCGACAACACCGCAGCGATGCAGGAGGAAATGATCGTTACAGGAAGAATACGCAGGGTAAGCTGTATCATAAGATCCCTTGACGTATAGCCCATACTTTTCATAATACCTAATTCTCTGCGCTGTCTTTTTACGGCAGATGCGGCTATAATGCCCAATATTACCGCTACCACAACGGCGATGAATATCACAGCCCAGAACGAAAATGTCTTTGTGACCGCGGCTATGGATTCCATCTGGGATTTTGCAAGATCCTTCATGGAGGATATGTCCTTTATCACGAAGCGACTGCTGTTTCCGCTGATGATGGTATCACCTATTCTGATGGCATAGTCAATATCGGTAACGCCGTATTGAGAAATAAGCACCGCCATTTTCTCGTCCGCTTTCGCTCTGATACGCTCCTCAAGACTTCCCTGTGCAGACTGTTCATACGCCGTGTCCTTTGCGCTTGCACCGTACAGAGCGGTGAGCTTATCCATAAAGGCAGAGCGGTCTTCCTCGTTTTTGAGAGTTATCTCCACTGTGTTCGGGCGGTCGTTTGGACGAATGCGCCGGTAACCGTCCTCTGTCATGTAGACGCTCATGCTGTCGTTGTTCATGGCGGAGACAATGCCTGTTATCATATAGCTTTTTTCACAAACATCGCCCTTAAGGATAATGTTGTCGCCTATGTGCCGGTTTTCGGTCTCCTCTCTCTTTGCGGATATCATGATCTCGTTGTCGTATTCGGGAAAACGTCCCGTTTTAGGGTGGATATTATCTGTGAGAGAAAAATCGGAGTAGGAAATCACAGTTGAATTCTGATTGCTGCCCTTGATCTCCACCTTATTAAGTATTGTATGGGTCAGCAGAACCTTTTCCACTTCGGGGAACTTACGTATCTCATCGCAGAAATTTTCCCCGTTCACTCCGCTCATCATGGTTATATTTATGTCGGGAATCTCCATTCCCGCAACCCCCAGAAGCCCGTTATAGCCGCCCCTGAAAAAGTCAAAGGTGTACACACTGAACATTACGGCAACTCCCGCGGCGATCATACAGATACCTGTACCTATATTGGAGCGCAAATCGTTAAATATACCTTTGAAGGCAAGACGGATATTTATGCCGTGCCTCATTTTTTCAAGAGGAAGTATGTATTTCCCGAAATGGTGGGTCTTTATGCCCTTGCGAAATGCCACGACAGGAGGGAACTTTTTCACTCTTGCCGCCCTTGACAGCGCAAAGAAAGTGACAAGTGCTATGATTGATATTACCACGATCAGAATGCGGAGAATATCCACATCCGTATGCACGTCACGGTTAATCATACCCCTTGTGAGCGTATCCATGACCGGGGAAAAAGCCGCCGCTGTTATGCCTCCGATGATCGCGCCAATGCCTCCTGTAAGGATATATTCGCAGATGTAGGAGCAAGAAAGCTCACGGCTTGTATACCCCAATGCTTCCAGCACTCCTATCTGCACCATCTGTTCCTCCATATCCTTTGAGATCTTGTGAAGGATAAGGAAGACTGCACATATCAAGGTGACAACGGAAAGAAATACGCTCATATACAGAAACACATTAAGAAAATTGGTTTCTGACCATTTCTCACTATCTTTATCAAATAATATTACGATACTTGAAACACTTTCATTTGACCTTGCGGAGCATTTTTCATAGTATTCCTCATAGGAGAATTCCATTTCCGTGTCAAATGCTATCAAACGGTATTCCTCATAGCCAGCGGACAGCAGCACCATATCATCATCTGTAATTACACATTTTAACATATGCCTGGAAGAATTATACAAACCCGTGCTGTAAAAACCGGCTATGGTAAAAGGGTAATCTCTGCCGCCGAAGACAAGCGTAAACGTATCCCCCGGGGCATAGCCGGCTGTGATCTCAAAATACTGGGGCAGCCATATAGGATGGGACAGTTTTTCGATCTCGTCATCGGGGAGAGCATTCAGTTTCTTAAAATTCTCTATCTTCCGCTCTGTACTTTCATCCGCAAAAATTATGTTGTTGGCGGTACTTTCACCCTTCTTTGATATGATTGACGCACCCATGCCGACAAGTACACTGCTTTCCCGGACATCGGTCACATTGTATTCCTCTTCCAGAATATCACGATAGATATCGCGATATTTGTCATCTTCGAATAACAATATAAAATCAGCAGAGCCTGTTTCCTCAAAGCAGCGGTCAAAAGCGCTGCTGATCTGTGTAACGCTGACAGCAAAGGTCGCCATGAGAAATGCTGTAACAAAGGTGAGAAAGACAATTGCAGCCGCCTCACGCTTGTTTTTCTTCAAATTGAATAATGATAATCTAAATATCTTCATAAGTCACCAACCCATTTCATCAAGGAATCCTGTCAGCTTTTCACGGCGCTCTTTCAAGTCATCCCCGCCGTATTTCGCCATTCTGTGTTCGCCGACAACTTTACCGTCACGCAGATAGATGACCCGTGTTCCACGCAGTGCGGTCTTGATATCGTGCGTTACCATAACGATGCTCTGTCCGTTCTCGTGTACCCCGGTGAAGATGTCAAGAACGTCCCTGCCCGATGAAGAGTCGAGCGAACCGGTAGGCTCGTCCGCGAAAAGAATCTTCGGCTCGTTGATCACAGCGCGCACGATTCCGACGCGCTGTGCCTCACCGCCGGAAAGCTGGTTTGGATATTTCTTCTGCATTTTCTCATCAAGCCCGACTTTTGCGAGCAGTTCCTTCACCCTTTTGATAAGTTCGGGGGAGTTTTTCTGCACGGCAAATGCGCCCGTCAGCACATTGTCAAGGGCGCTCTGATTTTCAAGCAGATAGATGCTCTGAAAAACGAATCCGCAGTTTTTTCTCCTGAACACCGCAAGCCGGTCGTTCGTATAATCCTGTATCTCGGTATCGCCAAAGAATACCTTTCCCAGAGTGGGCTTATCCATTCCGGAAAGAGCATAGAGCAGGGTGGACTTGCCCGAACCCGAAGCGCCCATGATAACGGTAAAATCGCCCTCCATAATTTCCAAATCGAGATTCTTGATAACATGCTGCTGTGCGGCGCCGTTTGAAAAAGACTTGCACAACTTTTCTGTATGCAAAATAGGGATCATATATAACGTAAGCGCCAAATATTCCTGCGGATTTTCTAATCTCATGAATTCCTCTATGATT
>CAJUJP010000063.1 GCA_910586615.1 uncultured Lachnospiraceae bacterium | reverse complement strand
GCCAGCGTTCATCCTGAGCCAGGATCAAACTCTCGATAAGATAAGTAAATTTGCTACGCAAATTAACTTGGTAAATTTACTCCGCAAATTAACTTGGTAAATTTACTCCGCAAATTAACTTGATGTTTGATCTCCGGACCAAAACAAGCTTGGCTTTTTTGTATCCGTTCTTCAATACTGTTTTTTGGTTCGTATCTGTTCGATACTTCTCTGAAAAATCTTTTAAGATCTTTCCGCTGCCTCTTTACCTGGCAGCTTCTTTTTCTCTCTGAATTTTCAGGGTTGCATTACTGTTTATTTGTCAAGGTGCTGTAGCATACATCTGATGTACGCTTGTTGCTTTGTTCTGCTACAGAAAACCCATTCGCTTATTTTCAAATTCGCGAAGCAAATCTCGTAAACAAGTTCTGCTCGTTTTGTTCTCTGTGTTGTCCTCAGCAACGTATCTGAGTATAGCATTACAATTTCTGAATGTCAACACATTTTTTGATATTTTTTGTAATATTTTTTACATTTCTTTTTATCGCCAATATCCAAATGTTTTCTCGTCCTCTCTTTTCTATAAAAACCAAAACATATTTTATCAATATCATGATCCATCTATCAAAGGATACTTATGAAAGAATACGCTGACGCATTACAAAAGGCACTCTGGCTGCACATACAAATACAAGTCTATGCGATATACCATAAAAAACAAAAGGCATGATCCGTCATTCTTTTGACTTCTTCATGCCTTTAAAAACAAATTTTCTAAAATCCCGCCGAAGCTTTCCAGCGCCTTGCGGGATGTTTTACTGCAGCTTCATTGTGGCATTCTGTTCATTTCCCCGCAATACAAAATCAATGGTATCAATATTGATCGATTCCGGCACTTCTATAATGCTTACAAGTTCAACACTCCCGCCTGCCGGTACAACACTGTCAAAGGTCTGCATATCATTCAGCAACATTGTTGCCAATGCCCCCTTGCTTGCCTCTCCATTTACAGAAACCCTGAATCTTGCCCCGTATCCCAGCATATTCAGCGTCTGATCCGACGCGCCTGTGTTTGCGGCTGTAAACTTCAAAACGAGAAGCTGTGTTCCCGGCGTGGCATCCATTGTAAAAAACAAATCTTCGCCTTCCGTTCCCGAAGGATAACTCTGTGCCAGTTCATATCCTCCATACAGGAAAGTGAAATCCGGAATGCCGTAGTATTCTTCTATCGTAGCAGGTACAGCTTCGATTTCTTCATCCTGACTGACATCGACCACTTCCGTATCATCCGCCGGAACTTCTGTCTCCGGTTCCTGTTCCGCCTCCGGTGTCTGTTCTTCCTCAGGGCCTGCCTGCTCTTCCTCCGGTGATGTTTCTTCATATTCTGAAGTATCTACCAAACGACTGCCATGATTCTTATCGTATTTTAACAGTACGCCTACCGCATATTCTGATATTAAATCTGTCTCCTCCTGTGTCAGATCAGGCACCACAGCGCCGCATCCGGTCACCAGCATCGCAGCAACAATACCGCACAGAAATGTACATCCTTTTCTCACTGTCTATTCTCCCATCAAATTGTCAAATCATTTAACACAGCATAAAGCCATATCCTTTCATATTATAACGTATGATTTATGCCATGTCCAGTGTAAACCAGAATTCTACCCCGTTATCATAATTTATCACACCATATTGCTGATTCATGGATTCCATGATTGCCTTAACGATAGACAGTCCGATACCACTTCCTCCATATTCTCTTGTCCGGGCCTTATCCACTTTATAAAATTTTTCCCAGATATGCGCTACACTGCCTTCCGGAATGGGCGTTCCGGTGTTAAATACAGACACCCGCACCCGCTGATTTTCCACATTAATCCTGACATCGATGATCTTATCGTCCTGCGCATAATTGATAGCATTCGAGAAAAAATTCATAAACACTTCTTCTGTTTTAAACTCATCACCCCAAACGTAGATTGCACCATACTCTTCCATGCGCACAGATATTTCCTTTTGTTTCAAAAGTATCTCTGATGAGGCAATATAGTTCCTGATCAATGCAGTAATATCAAACCGCTCCATGTTTATAATCTCATTGCCGAATTCCAACTGATTAAGCGTAAGCAGTTTCTTTACCATAATGTTCATCTTTGCAGATTCATCCATAATGACATCACAGTAGAACTCTCTGCTGTCCGCGTCGTCATTCACACCCTCTTTCAGACCTTCTGCGTAGCCCTGAATCAGTGCAATAGGCGTTTTCAGCTCATGGGACACATTCGACAGGAATTCTTTACGCATCTCGTCAATCTGCTCTTTTTTCTGGATATCCTTCAAAAGCTCATTGTTCGCAGTCTTTAACTCAGAGATCGTTGTCTCCAATGCCTCCGAAAGTTCATTGATATTATTTCCGAGAACAGCAATCTCCGTCCTGTCTTTCCCATGATATTTCGCATTAAAGTCCAGATGTTTCATCCTCTCGGAAATATCGGCCAGTTCAAGAATCGGTTTCGTAATGCGATTAGACAGCCACACCACAAGAATAGCGCTCACCACAATTGCCACAACTCCGACATAGGCCAGAAAATGATTAGAGATATCCACACTTTCCTGAATTCCTTCCAGCGCACTTCTGATAATAAAAAGATATCCTGTGTCCAAAAAACCCCACATTTCGATATACTCCGTCTGGGTGCGCACATCTGTCACCATCTGCATCTTATAATTATTGCCCTCCCGAATGACCTCGTCCTGGTTCACGCCTATAATAATGTTATTTAACAGATGCTTAAAAACAAACTCATAGTCGGGAATAGATGTTTTGATCGCCACAGATTCGTTGTCCACAACAAGTACATTTATATTGTATTTTCCACATATTTTCTGCAGTTCTATATCATAGGAATCCGAGTTGATATCACCTGCGATGGACGCTTTGTTGATACTGGCATAAGCCTCATACAACGCATTTATTTTGTTGTTAATATAATATTTCTCAAGCAGTGTCGTATTTAAAAAAAGGCACAGAAAAATCGTGCCCGCAACCAGGGATATGAGGATAATCACAAATTGTCTTTTCATGGAATATTTCATCATCCGTACCAAACCTCAGACAGATTGTCTGCACGATATCCTTTCTATACCTTATATATTTTTATATTATACTCAGTAAAAGTGAAAAAACTGTGAATATCGATACAAAAAGACGGCAATTCATGAAAAAACATATTTCATGAGCTTTACCGTCTTTCCCTGATTAATATCGTTCTATAAAATCAACCCGGCTATGCTGAATCATTGTTCTTTACATTGCCGCCATCTGTTCTGCAGACGGATTAATCCCGTTCTGTCTCTTTCAGCCTTTTCTTCTCTTCTTTCCGCAGACGTTTTGCCTCTTTTTTCTCCTGTCGGATCTCTTTTCTGCTTCTCTTATCAATGATCAGGTAGAAAGTCGGAAGCAAAAGCAGGATCAGAATCGTAGATGCAACCAGACCTCCAATAATAATCAAAGCCATTCCCTGCATCATAACCGAGCCGTCACCGATGCCGAGAGACATTGGCACCATGGACAAAATAGTCGTAAGTGTTGTCATAAGGATCGGCCGCAGACGCATCTGTCCGCTCTGAATCAGTGCATCTTCCAGAGGAATATCCTCCCGGAGTCTGTTGACTGTATCCACATACAAGATACCGTTATTTACAACAATACCAACCAGCATCAGCACACCCATCAGAGATACCATGCTGAGCGTAGAACCGGTTATATAGAGAAGCCCGAAAGAGCCGATCAGAGCAAAAGGAATGCTCATCATGACCATTGCAGAAAATCTTGGCGATTCGAACTGCATCGCCATAACAAGGAAAATCAGGAATACCGCCACAAAAATTGCCGTGATGATAGCTGTAAATTCGTCAATAACCATATCATCCATCATACTTGTGGCTCTGGTCACACCTCTGGGCAGCACCATCTGATTCATGGCTTCATCTACCGCATCCTGTGCCGTATACTTTGCCTCCTCCGTAGTGCTCGCTGTGACTGCAACCTGATAAATGCCATCCACTCTCGTGAGCGTGACCGGTGCATCTTTGTACACCACTGTCGCCAGTTCCGACAAGGGTATCTGAGTACCGTAAGCCGTGGTCAGCGTCATGTTGAGCAGATCATTCATATCATTATATTCTCCCTCCGGATATTCCAGCCGGACAGAATATTCTGTTCCGCTCTTCGTCAGTGTAGCCGCTTCGCTGCCGCTCAGTGCATTACGCATTTCTGCTGCAACCTGTACCGGCGCCAGTCCCACGGCCATACTCTTGAGTGGATCAATAACAGCCTCCACCTGTGTTGTTGCATCCGACATTCCTGACGAAACCTGCAGCACACCCGGAATCTTCTGAAGCATCTGCTGTACCTGCCGTGAAGCCGTCTTAAGATCATCCAGATCACGGCCCACCAGGTCGATCTCGATGCCGCCGCTCATCATTGCCGTCATACTGGCACCGCTGGATGCAATGCTGATATCCATGTCCGTAACATCCGACAGCTTCCTGGAATAATCTTCTATTGCCTGATTTGTAGAGACTGCGGCATCATCTGCAAGATAAGCTGTCAGCGTTGCCGTATCGCCCGAAATCCGGTAAGAGTAGTGGTCCACGTTTGCATCCTGGGCCGCCATTTCTTCCAAAAATGCTGTTTTTTCTTCTATGGTTTCCATTTTCGTACCCGAACGGAAACTGGCTGTGACTGCAAAAGCACCCTCATCCGTGGCCGGCATAAGTTCCGTATGAATCTGGCTGACCAGCGCAAAAGCTCCTGCAAGAAGTGCAATTGAAATACATACCACCAGAATCTTCTTATGCAAAAGCCCGAGCAGAACCTTTTCATATCCGGCATTTACTTTGCGGAGCAGTTTATTCACAGGCAGTTCCTTCTTCTCCTGTGGCTTAAACTTTCCGAACAGCAGCGGAATGATCGTCATAGCCACGATCAGTGAAGCAATCATTGCCATAATGATTGTCATGCCCAGCTGAGAAAAAAGCTGCCCTGACAGACCGTCCATAGTGCTGAGGGGCATGTAAACTACGACAGTTGTAATCGTCGATGCTATAATAGATGCCGTCACAAATCCCGTTCCCTCGATCGCCGCCTCATGGAACTCACCGGTCTTGTCATGCAGTCTGAAGCAGCTCTCCAAAACGACAATGGAACTGTCCACCATCATACCAATGGCTATGACAAGAGCCCCCATTGTAACAACATTAAAGGAAAATCCCAGCATATTCATGCCGATCATGGTCGCAAACAGCGAAATCGGCATAGAACTTCCCACAATCAGACTGGCTCTCAGATCACCGAAAAACAGGAACAACACCAGCATGGAAAGAATAACACCCAAAACAAGGGTGCTGCCCACAGAAGACAACGACGAGATGATCGCATCACTGGCATTATAGATCACTTCGATCAATACCGTATCATTTCCGTCCTGAAGACGCTCCAAAGTCTTCTCCACAGTTCTCGTCACATCCACCGTGCCGTAACTCTTCTTTTTCGTTATTGCGATACTGATATCTTCCTGTCCGTTGCTGCGGCTGATGCTGGAAGCCTTTCGCTGGCTCTCACTGACGGATGCCAGTTCTGAAAGGGGAATCACCTGGCCCCTGGCCGTTGTGACAGGAATGTTCTGAATCTGTACAACTCCGGAAATATCTGCACTGCTGGAAACTGCAATATCCTGTGATCCCTGGCTGACACTTCCCACCGGTACCGTGAAATCCATAGACGCCACCGTCTGTGCAATACCATTCATCGTAACGCCATACTGCTTCATGGCCTGAGAATTAAGCTCTACTTTGATATAATTCTCCCTGCCGCCGGAAACACTGACATCTGCAACACCAGACAACGTTTCCAGTTCCGGAACCATCGTATCAGTGACATAGCTTAAGACATCACTGTCTCCCACCGCCGTAACAGAGACATCCATAGTCTCCATCTGATCCATGGCCATCTCCACGATCACCGGTTCATTCACATCATCCGGCATGGAGACTCTGGCCGTATCCAGTGCCGACCTGAGATCCATATAGGCATCATCCAGATCTGTTCCGTACTCATACTGGAACATGACCATAGACATATTTTCAGCAGACTGGGAAGTATATGAAGAAATACCGCTCTGCTCCGAACCTGCTGCCTCCACCTCTTTCGTTACCAATTCTTCCACACTCTCCGGGTCAGCTCCCGGATAAATCGTATAAACCAAAAGCATGGGCAGTTCCATATCCGGTGTAAGTTCCAGCCTGAAACCGGCTACAGAGGTCAATCCGAATACTGTTAACGCCAATACGACCAGTGCTGTGGATACCGGACGCCGCATGGATAATTTCGTCAAATTCATGCTTTCCTGCCTCCTACTCTTCACTGGCCGCAGCATTTTCCGCTGCTGACTCCTGCGCCGGCTGGATGGAAATCAAAGCGCCTTCCCGCAGATTTGCCGACCAGCTTGTAATCAGCTGATCCTCTGCTCCCAGACCGGACAGTACCGTAATGGTCTGCGCATCAAAAATCCCCGTCTCAATATCTCTTCGTTCCACAGTATCATTGACCGCCACATAAACATAAGGCTGGCTGTTATCATAATATACAGCATCATACGGAATCAAAAAAGCATGATCCTGGCTGTATGTATCTGCCAGAACCTTAACGCTGCATCCCGTAAGCAGGCTGTCATCCGGCGTACTTACACATGCTTTTACGGCAAACAATCCGGTATTCTGATCGATCATGCTCCCGATTTCCGTTATGGCAGCATCATACGGTTTTCCATTGCGGTCAACGCTCACCTTCTGTCCAGCAGACAGCGTATTGCGAATCCCCTCACTGACATAAAAGGTTACCGTCATCGTATCTTTATTGGAAATAACATATGCCGGTGTGCTTGGAGATGCAAAATCATGTTCTTTTACATTTACCGCTTCAATCACACCGCTGATAGGCGCTGTAAGCGTATACATATCCAGCTGATACTCTGCACTGTCAACCGCAACCTGCGCACCCTTCACGCCAATCTGCGCCGAATTAACACTTGCCTCAGCCGAATTCAGACTAAGTTCTGCCGTTTTCTTATTCGCATCCACTATTTTCTGCGTGTCTTTATAAACCTGCTCTTCTGTAATGTTCTTGACAGCCTCCGCCTGCTCAAGACTCTTATACGTATCAGCCAGCGTATCTTTAAGCTGCTCCTTACCATCCTCCATTGACTCTATACCGGCGTTGACCTGTTCATATGCTGCCGATGCCTGTCCTGCCGCTGCGCTGGCCTGTTCCAGTGCGCTCTCGGCACTCTTGAGTCCTTCCTTGGCCTGTGCCAGTGTATATTCATAAGCCTCTCTGCTGCCGCCGAACTGCTGGGCGATCAATTCCTGAAGCGCCGCATAATCTCCCGGTTCCAAAGCCGTCACAGCCTGCTGAGCGGCGGCATATGCCTGCCTGACCTGATTCAGTCTGCTGTTAGCCTGACTCACTGCCGCTTTGAGATCATCTTTCTGATGTTGTGCCTCTTCTTTATTCTTATCCAAATCATCCAGCTGTTGATTGATATTATCTATACCACTATGTATGGAATCAACCTGCATCTGCAGCTGATACATCTGCAGATTCTTCTGTCCGCCCATCTGTGCATCCAGCTGGGCCATCGTTCCCTCGTACTGTGACTGGGCAATCTCATACCCTACCTGTGCCGAGTTTGCTCCCGCCGCCGCACTGTCATATTGAACCTGTGCACTGGCCAGCTGAAGCTCTGCCGCCTCAGAGTCGAGTTTACATAACACATCACCGGCATTGACCGTATCACCGGCAGAAACATTTGTACTGAGAACTTCCGCTGAAACCATTGAAATAACATATACTGATTCCTGCGGACTCACCGTTCCTATAAATTCATTCTGCAGTGTCAGCGCCCCCTCTTCCGGTGACAGAACCTGTACCGGAATCACTTCGCTCATCGTTTCTTCTTCCTCAACCTGTCCGCATCCGGGCACCATGGCACATGCAAATGCCACTGCAGATATGATCGCTGCTTTTCTCTGATACGGTTTTCTACCCTGTCGTCTCATCGGATTTCCCTCCTGCCGTTGTGTCATGTCCTAAAATACAACTTTTCTATCTCAAATTCAAGCATTGAGGAATGTATTTTAGAATAATTTTAGAAAAGAGACTCTGGTCCATACCTTTTGTTTCACAATAAGCCTTTTTCCTGCACAAAACGAGCAAAGCTCGTTTGCGAGATCCGCTTCGCGGACTCGGATAAGCGGTGGAATTTCCTATACCAAAAGTAATTTGCTTCGCAAATAACTTTGCGAGATCTGCTTCGCAGCCTCGAATAAGCAGAAAATTTTCTATACCGCAAAAAACAGGCACTCCGGTCTGTCTGCCGCCGTTGTGCCTGTCTTTCCTATTCTGCTTCAAATTTGTATCCCATGCCCCAGATCGTTTTGATCAGGTCGCCCTTCTGTCCCATCTTGCTGCGCAGTTTCTTGACATGCGTATCGATGGTTCTGGCGTCCCCGAAATAATCATAATTCCAGACGCTGTTCAAAATCTTCTCACGGGACAATGCAATTCCTTTATTTTCCATGAAATATGTCAAAAGTTCAAACTCCTTGTAGCTCAGTTCTACCGGCTGTGAATCCACAAGCACACTGTGGGCCGCTTTATTAACGACAATGCCGCCTGCCTCAATCACCTCGTCAGCGCTCATCTGGCTGGTTCTCCTGAGAATCGCCTCCACCCTTGCCACCAGAATCTTCGGGCTGAAAGGCTTGGAAATATATTCGTCAACCCCAAGTTCAAATCCCAGAAGTTCATCCCGCTCATCCGATCTGGCTGTGAGCATAATAATAGGCACCTTGGAATATTCCCGGATCTCTTTACATACCTGCCATCCATCCATGTTAGGCATCATAACATCCAGAATAATAAGTGCGATATCATTTTGTTCAAAAAAGATATCCACCGCCTGCACGCCGTCTTCCGCTTCTACCACTTCATAGTTGCTCTTGCTCAGAAAATCACCCACCAGCTTACGCATACGGCTCTCGTCATCCACTACAAGAATTTTTAACCGATCCATACCTGTATAAACCTTCATATACCTTTCTGTCAACCGTGATTATATTTTCTTTATACCTTAAAGATTTTCATATCCTTTTCCAGTTCATCGGCAATAGATTTCAGTTTCTCAGCATTCTCGGAAATATCATACACAATGCTGCTCACCTCTGTTACGGAAGCTGATGTCTGTTCCGTGCTTGCCGCATTCTCCTCCGCGATTGCAGTAAGATTCTGCACAACATCCACTACATTGACACGTGCGCTGTCCATCTGCCTCGTGTCCTCGGAAATCGCATTGATATCCTGGATGGAACTGTCAATTCCGTTCTTGACGCGGGTAAAGATTTCTTCCGTCTTCTCAACATTATCGCTCTGCTGATTCATAATCTCTTTTACTTCATCCATAGTCGAAACCGCCTTCTCAGAATCAGAGATCAGTGAATCGATGATCGTCTCGATCTGACGCGCCGACTCATTAGACTGTTCCGCCAGTTTCTGGATCTGTGATGCAACCACCGCAAATCCTCTTCCCTGTTCTCCGGCTCTCGCCGCCTCAATGCTGGCATTCAGGGACAGGAGATTTGTCTCCTCTGCAATGGAAGTAATCAGGGAAGTGGCTTCTCTGATCTTTAAGGCAGACTCATTGGTGGTATTTGTCTGCTCGTAAATAACATCAATCGCCTGACTCGCACGCTGGTTGATATGTCCCAACTGGGACAGGATCGCCATTGCTTCATCGCCGGAATTCTTCATCTCAGTGGCATTGACAATCAATCCCTGCACCTTGCCGGAAGTCTCTTCAACCATATTTCCCATAAGAATGACATTTTCCGTAGCTTTCTGAGTTTCTTCCGCCTGGGACGTAGCACCCTGAGAAATTTCGTTAACTGCCTTTTCGACCTGTTCGACAGTATTCGCCGTCTCGGCCGCATTGGTATTCAGGGAATCGGATGCATCAAAAAGCATTTCGCTCTGTTCCTGCAGATTCGCCAGTACCTGAGTCAGTTTGCCGCGCAGCACCGAAATCGCACGGCTCATGCTTCCCGTTTCATCTTTTCTCTTGTTCATCTTCTCCTGGGCTTCATCATCGGTGAAATCCAGTTCTGAAAGTTTATTGACTACCTCTGTGATCTTCACAATGGGTCTCACCATCTTGTGTGCCGTAAAGTATCCCAATATAGAACATACAATAAGGGTCAAAAGCGCTGCCACAACACAGACCTTGGTGATCATGGAAATATCCTTCATGATCTCGCTCTCGTCCGCTGAAAAGCCAAGAATAAACTCTCCCGCCTCATTCACATAAAAAGCCGCATACTTTGCCACACCGCCATGGTCATAGGAAACCACGTCCGTCTCCGGTCTTTGACCGTCCCTGACCTGGGCCACAATATCATTCACAACTGTATTGTTAAGTTTCTCTGTAGCGGTTCCGATCAATTCCGTCTGTGGATGATATAATATCCTTCCATCTGCGGATATCACATAAACATAGCTTGAACTGACCCCTTCAATCCCTACATTCTGCATCATTCTGGTGAGATTTTCCGCTGTCAGCGCCTTTTCCGTTCCGTCGCTGTGTATCTTTTCGTCCAGCATCATACCGTGGGCGATTGTAATATCACGCAGATAGTTCTGTGTGATCCCGCCCATCAACGTCCTCGCTTTTGGTATGACGAGCACCAGAAGAAGCACAGCCATAATCATCAACTGTCCCACTACGAGTCCGGCCATTTTACTCTTGATGGAATGAATCGTCATCCCTCTGCTGTCATTACTTTGTTTTGTGTTCATTTGATCCATTTTGTATCTCTCCCCTGTTTTTTATTATGTCTGTTAATACAAAATCTCCGTCCGGGATTTGTACAAACTTTCTAAAAATATTCTATGGCGTGCTGTTCAACGCTCTCTCCGCCTCACGCACGGCATTTTCTCTCTCTGTCAGTTCCTGTTCCCACTGAGAAAATTCATTGACTACTGCCGTCCTGTAATTGACGATCGTCGGTGTATCGCTCCGCATGGACAAATAAATTACCGCTGCCAATGCCGCTGCCATCAGAATATTGATACATACCGATGTGATAAACCGCCCTTTAAATTCTACCTTCGGACTTCTGGCTGCTATGCTGCGTCTGACCGAACTGTTATTTTCGGTTTTATTGCTGAATGTGGCATAAAGCGGAATCGGCCTGATCTTCTCCCGCGGCACGCCCCACTTCGCCATCTGTTCCTGCATCTTCTGCAGATAGGTCAGTCCTACCGGTGTCAAAAACACGCGGTTGTCGATTGCCTTGTTATAAACCAGCAGTACGTTCTGCGGCTTACGGTAATCAAGATGTTCTTCCAGATTCGCGATCTTCTTCCCTTCCGTGCGCGCCGCCTCCGCATCTGCCACCGTTCCGAACCGATAGCCGCCGACAACCAATTCCTCTTCTTTCTTATCCATATTACTCCCTGATTACTCCCACATGTTTATGTTTGACCCTTATATCATTTTATGCCGCTATTTTACAGGTGGTTTATACGTCTCTTCCATAAAATAGTGACAAGACAGATATTTAGAATTATACTACTATACCGGCATTATAGCAATCTATTCAAACATAAAATGTGTAAATAAAATATGTAAATTACCCAAATATGCATTATAATAAAATTCTGTCCACAAGGAGGCTTCCCGTACTGCGTCATGCACTCCTTCTGTCTTTACCAGAAATATATTTTTTCAGTGAATTCACCATCTGAACGTAATTTTGTTTCTGATTCTTCCGGTACTGCCTATTCTTTTTGAAATAATCCACAAACCAGTCGTCTATCCTGATTTCATTCTTATATCCATAGGCTATGACTGCCAAAAGTGACAGCCTGTTTTCCGGCTCTAACAGGCGGCTCCTATTATCTACATAGAGTGTCAGAACCTCAAAATCTTCCTGATAATCCCGGATATCCTCACTGCTTACCTTCAAATCGACATGCTCTCTTACAAAGGCAAGAATATTGATTTCCTGCCGGGATGCTTCCGTCCCGTCAAAATGCAGAAACTCTCCCAGCAGCCCCTCCAGCATAGCAAGTTTATCTGCAATCACCTGTTTGTCTTTCGTACTCAGTTCTTTATTGATTTCATCAAACAGCAATCCTTTTTCATTTCTTCTGACCGCTCTGTAACTGCTTTTAAATTCTCTTAAAAAGCCGGCAAACTGATCATCCTGAACGTCAAACTTTAAAAATCTGTCAAACAATGTCAGAAAAATAAAGGAATCCTTTTTGTTAAATATATCTTTGATATCGTCTGTTATAACCTTCTCCAGCCTGTGCAGATTATCGGCTAAAACATCAAATTCCTGCTCTGTCGCATTATGATTAAGATATTTACAGGCTGCTTTGGGCTGTGTTTTCCAATTGTCAAAATGATACATGCACATCATCGTCTCAACAATAACTCTCTCCACAACTCCCTTTGTCTTATCATTCTCGGAATAGCTGCTGCATTCTGCAAAAAACCGACTGTCCAGTATTCTACGGATGCGGTTTGCGTATTTATCGATGTATGTAAATGCTCTTTGATCCGTATTCATGGCAACATGATTATTATACCGCTTAATGTATCTTGAGACTTTGGTATAGTCGCAGCATTCGTGAATAACCGTTTCAATCTGGTACTCATCGAATTTTTCCCTTAATTCTTCCGGCAGCTTGTCAAAGGTTTTATTCTTTATGTCAAATACATCGTCCTTATAAGTAATGTTTCCTTTTCTGTCCTTCACCTTTTTCTTATAAGGAATCAGCGAATTCTCTATGGAAGAAGTTATCTTATAGTTCATTTCCCTGAATTTTCTTAAAGCTGCTGTTCTGCATCCGCCGTCTACAATATGAAGCTTTGAATTCTCCTCTTCTCCGAGAATGATAGGAGGCATATAATCGTCTGTGAGTACGGTGACAATCAATTCGTTGATCTGTTCATTATTCCATACAAAATTTCTCTGCACATCTGCATTATTGTCAATGTCACCTTTCCTGTTCTTTTTCAGGTACATCTCTAATGTATATGTCTGTTTACGTGGCCTTGCCATTACAATCCCTCCCATCCAATATCATTTCCTTCTGCAGCATCTCAAATCCATATTGTGAATGTTCATTCCGGCACCTTTTCCGTGTAATAACCTGCCGGATTTCAGTAACATTTTATCCACTGTCATATGAAGTTTTCCTGCATGATCCGCATAAAATGTATCCACACTCTGTTCCATTACCGATTCCCTCATCTGCATAGTAATAATGTTTCTGTCTGTTCTCTTTTTTCCGCTTCCCCTTTATCTGTTCCCTGCAGCGGGTAAAAACAAGTATAGAACATAAGTTCTTGTTTGTCAATATTGTTTCGAACATTTGTTTGCTATTCGTATGGATTACGACATTGAACATCTGTGCCCGTTACTTACACTTCCCTCCCCACCTGTCACAAACACCTTTTGACACCTGAATCATAAAAAAATGTGATAGCAAATGTAGAAATAATAATCAGTACAAAAAAACGCACTTTGATTATTATCCACAGAAAAACTAGAAAAAGCATATGGAGGTACCTAAAATTGAGCAGTCACCTGACATCACAGAGATTCGTATACAAAATACATACTTCCCGTCTCCGCAGAGCGAAATGGAATCTGACCTTAACTATAGATCAGGCGCGGGAAAACAGGGAACTGATTTCCCTGAATGAAAGCCAGCTGATGAGATTCATTGATGAATTAAACGGGATCAAAACTCCTGAGATTTACATTGACAGCATCAAAGCACAGATCAGAAAATTAAAAACCGAAAAAAATCTGTCTATCTCCCGGCCCAAAATCAAAAAACTGTATGCAGAACTCGACCGTTATCAGTTCAAAAAAGATTATGTCTGTGTAGTAATCGACCAGACAAAGGACTATCTGAAAATTTATCAAAGCGGGTTTGTTATAAACGGCATCACTTACAGACGACTTCTGGGAACTACCGGCGGCATAAAAAATAACACCATTGTCTTCGTAAATGAAAAGTTACTGCCCGAATTAAAATGCAGGATGGATAACGGACGAAATCCGGCCAAAGAGTTTACGCCTGCGAAACTGGAGGCATATTACTCTCTGATATGCAGTTCCTCGACTCCCGTCTCTCTGCCGGAAGGGATCGTTGTGGTTCACGACTGCAAAACCCGTTTTAAATCCGATATCATCGAACTGGACGATACCGGCTCAGACCAGCCTGCCATGAAGTATATCAAAGATAAAGAAATCACATTAAATGACAGTGACGGCTACGGTCTTGCAATTCCACCGCTCATGGAACGATGGGCACGGGAAACAGGTGCCGATTACATTCTGCCCGCCTGCGTAATCAGAAACGCTTTCTGCAAAGGCTCCGTATTTCCCGTTGATTTCCGAAACTTCGCGCGGAATCATCATATCGACAGGATCACCGATGTATGGGGACATACCTATGCTGTTGAAAATGTGGAACTGATTTTGACCGAGTCCATGTTGAAATTATGGGATTCCTACTCTTCCATAGAGGAGTATCTAAAACACTGTGAAAAAAATCACTATACATTTTCCATCACAAAATCATCGGTGGAAACATTGGAACATGTCAGAACAATGAACTATCAGTTTTTACAATGCTATGATTTCACGGATGAACAGATCGATGAACTGATCGCTCCCACCGTCACCCAGATCAAAGAGATTCTTTCCGACGATTACCGGAAAACAATTCTCTATGCGAAGGGTACGGGATTAAATGAAAAAAATATCCATTGTCCGGACAGTTCCTTTGCCACTGCCCTAATGATCGAGCCTGCAATGAGAAACGACCCTTTTGTAAAAAAGCAAATTCGCACTATGATCAGAAAACGGATCGACGATGCCAAAGTCGGCGTATTAAACGTTCCCGCCAATTACTCCTTTGTTTCCGGCGACCCTTACTCTCTCTGTCAGTCAATGTTTGACCTTGAAGTGACCGGTCTGCTAAAAAAAGGTCAGGTTTATTCAAAATACTGGATTGATCAAGGCATTGATAAAATCGTAAGCTTCCGCGCCCCGATGACTTCTCATAATAACATCCGTTTACTGACGGTTACACACAGTGAAGAAATGGATGAATTTTACAAATATATGACCACTCCGACAATCTTTAACAGCTGGGATACCTGTGCGGATGCCATGAACGGATTCGATAAAGACGGTGACTGCGTTCTCAATACATCCTTTCCTTTGCTGGTAAACAGTACCGTCCGGCTGCCTGCCATTGCATGTGTGCAGCACAAAGTACCAAAATGTATTCCTACGGAAGATGATATCATGCGCTCCAATATCGAATGCTTCGGCAATGCAGTGGGCGGAATAACGAACAGGATCACATCCATGTTTGAAGTTCAGGCCAGATATGAGAAAAACAGCCGTGAGTACAGAATGTTGGATTATCGTATTAAATGCGGGCAGCTCTACCAGCAGAATCAGATCGACAAAGCAAAAGGCATCGAAGCAAAAGCTATGCCGGAGCAATGGTATCGCCGAATTTCGAACAAACTCAAGGATGACTGTGATTCTTCTGCCAAAAAACAGAATTGGCTGGACAGAAAAATCCTTGCTGATAAAAAACCTTATTTTATGCAGTATATTTACCCTTCCGAAAAAGCAAAAATGAGCGAATATCTGAAAAAAAACAATGAAAAGTGCATTCTACGGTTTCGAGTCAGTCTTGATGAACTGCTTGAAAAAAAGAATCGAACCGCCGAAGAGGATACCTTTATCACTTATTTTCGTGAAAATATACCTCTGGGAACTGCCCCCTGCACAATCAATAAAATCTGTTGGAAAATCGAAAAAATTTTTGATCAAATAAATTATGATGAATCTGTTACCTTTGATTATTCTATCTTAAAAAGTAATGCTGAATATTCAAAATATCTGTATACACAGATCAAAAAGATCTATGACCGGTACAGACACGAAGCTTCCGCATATAAGCAGTTTGCAAGGTCAGAACGGATCAAACCGGAAGAACACCGGATGCAGAAATACCTTTTCAAAGAGGAATTCAAAAGACAGTGTCTGGCACAGTGCCCGAACGAAGATATTCTTTGCAATATTGTATTAGATCTGTGCTATGCCAATTCAAATTCGACAAAACAATTTGCATGGGATATGTGCGGAGACGTTATGATCCAAAATTTATTAAAGAAAAATAACTATTTGATTTCATATCCTGCGGCAGATGAAAATGGCGATATCGAATTTGGCGGCCTTCATTTTCGTATGCAGACCGTGAAAATCAAGACTTTCACAGATCCTGAAGCGGTTGCAGACACATACACGGATGAACACTGATCCATGAAAAAAGGAGACAGACAAAATGGCTGTTATATTAAATGAAACAAAACAGGCTGAATATATTCTTGAAACGGGAGAAGTGGGAAGCAAACCGACCTCCACCCTCTTTCTTCTGGGAAAATACTACAGGCAGAAACAACATCTGAATAAGAACCAGACCTTTTCCAGACTGAACGAGTTTATGCTGAAACACTATCATAACTATAATCCCGTTTTATGGGAATCACTGATCGAAGATATTTCCCGTAAAGCCGGTCAGTACTCTCTACGGGAAATTCAGTCCATTGGCATTGCCAGATCCGAACTGGAGCAAATTACCGAAGTCCGATCATTAAAATATCAGCAGCTCCTTTTCACAATGCTGTGCTACGCCAAGTTCTATAACACCCTCTCGACAGACAATCACGGATGGGTGAACACTACGATCCGGGAAATATATAAGACCGCGCGGGTCACGGTAAAGAACAGAAAAGACAGGTTCTTATATCTGAATGATTTGGCTCAGACAGGCTTGATTTCTTTTTCCGCCAAAAATGACAACCTTAATATTCGCATCAACTTTGCAGATATGAACGGTGAAACGGTTCTTTCCATAGAAGATTTCCGGGAACCCGGCTATGAATATCTGAACCAATGTCATTAAGTTAACTTTGAAAATGAAAAGGGGATTGATTGAAAAA
>CAJUJP010000062.1 GCA_910586615.1 uncultured Lachnospiraceae bacterium | reverse complement strand
GAAGATCATCAGTCTGATCTACCGCAGTCCGCTCTTAAGTATCATCGGCCTGGAGGGAAACGGATATTACAGTACGGCGATCAACATCTATACGATCATTCTGCTGATTTCTTCCTACAGCATTCCTTCGGCGATTTCCAAGCTGATCGCACAGAAACTTGCATTTAAAGAATATCGTAATGTACAGAGGATTTTTCAGTGCGCGCTTCTGTATGTGCTGATCGTAGGCGGAGCAGCGGCGGTTTTCACCTATGTGGCGGCACCCTTTCTCATGCATGACAGTCCCAATTCTGTGATGGCGCTGCGGGTATTGGCGCCCACCATATTCTTTTCGGGTTTTCTTGGTGTACTGCGCGGCTACTTTCAGGCTCACGGATCTATGCTGCATACTTCCCTGTCCCAGATTCTGGAACAGATCTTAAATGCGGTGGTCAGCATTCTGGCGGCTTATCTGCTGATCGGAACGGTGGCTAATGAAGGTGAGACGATGAAAGCTGTTTACGGCTCTGCGGGAAGTGCCCTGGGTACCGGAGCCGGTGTGGTGACAGCACTTGTATTCATGCTTGGCATGTACCTGCTGAACCGTAAGATCATAAACAGACGGCTGAACCATGACAGAACTGGTGAAGTGGACAGCTACGGTGAGATTTTCCGGCTTTTGTTTACGATTGTGACGCCGTTTATTTTAAGCACTTTTATCTACAATTGTTCCACAGTAGTCAATATGGAAATCTACTATAAAACGATGATTGACTACAAGAAGATGGATTCGGTGGGGGTGCATATTGATTATGGTATTTTTGCGACCCAGGCGGTAGCGGTGGTGAACATTCCGATTGCCATCGCGTCGGCCATGTCTTCGGCAACCATCCCCGGAGTGTCTGCTTCTTTTGCAAAAAAAGAATACAAAAAAACAAGAGAGCAGGTGGCGAAAGCCATCCGTATGACCATGCTGGTATCCATTCCGGCAGCTGTGGGACTGATGCTTCTGGCCAGGCCGGTCATGTACTTCATTTTTCCGCAGAAAGAGGCGCTGGATAAGGCATCTGAACTGCTGGCCATGCTGGCGGTGACTGTCATACTGTACGGGTTGTCCACACTGACCAATGCTGTCCTGCAGGGAATCGGCAAGGTCAACACGCCGGTGATCCATTCTGCCATTGCGCTGGTGATTCAGGTGATCGGTCTTGTAACGCTGTTGACACTTACGGATTTGAACCTTTATGCTCTTGCCTGTGCTAATATCATGTATTCGCTGATCATGTGCATTTTGAATCAGGCTGCAGTCAGGGGCAGGCTGGGGTACAGACAGGAGATCGTGAAGACATTTATCAAACCGGTCATTGCGTCCCTGGTGATGGGAGCGGCGGCATTCGGGGTATATCATGGACTATATATGGTTCTGCCGGTGAGCAGAATTGTGCTGTTGATCGCTATTGGCGTGGGGGCATCCGTTTACTTTGTGGTGATTCTTCTGATCGGAGGAGTGGATGAAAAAGAACTGAAGGCATTTCCGAAAGGAGCCATGCTGGTACACGTGGCGAAGAAGCTGCATTTGCTGCGGTAATGTATAGAAAAAATATTAAATAATAAATCTCAGAAAATGATTATAAACGGGAATAAATGATTGTCCATTAACAAATACTGTTGAGGACAATCATTTTATTTCAGGAGGTAATCATATGGCAAACTTATCAGAGTTGGATTTACAGAATCTTCGTCATCTTATGGGTGGTTATGACGTGACACACTGCAAGATGAAAGAGTATGCACAGTGTGCATCCGATACGAAGGTGAAGCAGTTTTTTGAAAAAGGCGCTCAGAACGCAATGCAGAATAAGCAGCAGTTGATGGAGTATTTAAGATAGAAAGAGAGGAGCCTGAATTATGCAGATGGAAGAAAAGACAATGGTAGCGGATACGCTTACCGGTATTAACGGAGAATTGGTTCGTTTTGGTGAGATGATCGCCCAGACAGAGAATAAAGAACTGAAACAGACATTAAAGCAGTTCCGTAACGCATGTGAGCAGTCTCAGGAGGAATTGTATCAGATCGCACGTGAAAAGTCCTATTATGTACCTGCGGCGAAAGCTACACAGGCGGAGATCGATCATGTGAAATCTCTGTTTTCTTCACAGACACTGTAAGGAAGCGGCAGACTTGTCTGAAGAATTTACGGATCAGGAATAAATGCGGAGAGCAGACCGTTTTGGCCTGCTCTTTCCTGCGTCAGCTTCCGATCTGCTCGATTCCCGATATGTCCGAATCGATTGCCATGGAGTAATTTGTATAGTACACTACAAATCCGGGTTTGGCGCCGGCCGGCTTCTTCACATGTTTTTTCTGGATATAGTCAATCTCCACTTTGTTCTGTTCCCGGCCTTTGGAGTAATAGGCGGCAAGGCGTGCCGCTTCCTCAAAGGTGCGGTCGGGCAGTTCCTGTCCTTCGGTTTTGACGATGACATGGGAACCGGCTTTTTGCTTGGCGTGGAACCACCAGTCATTGCCGGTGGCAAATTTGAAGGTGAGCTCGTCGTTCTGGTAATTATTTTTGCCTACATACATATGGAAACCGTCGCTGCTGATATAGTGAAAAGGCCTGCTGGTGACTTTGGCTTTTTTCGTGCCGCCTTTTCTGCGGATATAGCCGCTTTCGATCAGTTCTTCCTTGATCTGTACCAGATCCTCTTCCTGCTGGGCGATATCCAGGGCGGTGAGGATCGATTCCAGATGCTCGATTTCTTCTTTGACCTGAACAGTTAATTCGGAGAGGGCTTCGTAAGTTCTTTTCAGTTTTCCGTATTTGTCAAAATATTTCTGTGCATTTTCCTGGGGTGTGAGAGTGTTGTCCAGAGGAATCGTGACAGTCTCGCCGGTGTAATAGTTCAATGCTTCCATGGATCTGGCATCTGGTTCGATATTGTATCCGTAGGTGTTGATCAGTTCGCCGTATACCTTGTATTTATCACGTTTTTCAGTATCTTTCATCTGTTTCATCTGCAGGTCGTATTTTTTTACATTACGTTCCAGTGCGGTCTGCACGATCTTGCGCAGATCAACGGATTTCTGGCGTATGCGTGTCAGGATGCTTCGCTCTGCAAAATATTGTGCTAAAACAGTGCTGATGGAGTCAAAGCTTTTCACGGTTTTGTCCGCGTAGAGCGTCAAGGGAAGGGCGGCAAATTCGATGGGTTCCCTGCCATTGTAGATGATGGAAGGAGCGAAAGTGCCGTCCAGTATTTGTGACATGATATCCGTGAGTGTATCGTAGAGTGTGTGCAAAGCATTTTCTTCCAGTACATTGGCGGGCATGTCTCCGTCCACTCCTGCACGATAACAAATCTCCTGCGCGATGATGGGGGAAAGGCCGGTGTAAGTGGAGTAGAGTGCTTTGTAAATCGCCATTGGCTTTTCCTGCATATGCTCACGGAAGTTTACATAACTTAAAGATCCGAAATTTTCGTCCTGTGTTGTGAAGGCCGAAGCCGTAGTCATCTTAGATGCTTCCCCTGTTAGTTGATCGGGAGAACACACAGCGGGATTGTCTGCGATATATTCGGTGGACATATTGTTATACTGTGCACAAAACCTGAGTGGATTCCACTTATTCTGTGTCCGGGGAATAAAGTAATCTCTGCCGGGCAGCACCTCGCGCACGGAACTGACCATGCCAGAGATATGTTTGATACTGTCAATGATCTTATCCCGGTCGTCACAGAAGATGATGTTACTGTGCTTTCCCATGATTTCCACGATCAGCTTCTTGCGGCATACATCGCCCAGTTCGTTCAGGTGTTCCAGTTCAAGATGAATGATACGTTCCAGCCCCGGCTGCGTGATTCCAACAATACGTGCATTCTGCAGATGCTTGCGCAGAAGCATACAGAAACCCGGCGCCGTCATGGGGCTGGGCTTATTTGTCTCTGTCAGATAGACTAAAGGCAGCGAAGCGTCTGCAGACAGAAGCAGACGATACTGGGAGCCGTTATTTTTGATTGTCAGCAGAAGTTCATCGCTTTCGGGCTGGGCGATCTTATAGATCCGGCCTCCGAGAAGTGTTTTGTTCAGTTCCGCTGTGATATTTGCAACTGTAATTCCGTCAAATGCCATTTCAGATTCCTTGTCCTTTATTTAATTTACTAAATATTTTTTTGTGAACGAGTAAACAGTAATATTTTTATTCTACATCACATGCACATACTTTTCAACTTCCTTGACTGATTACAATAATTAATACAAAAATTTTTTGTAAAATATTTTTGAACAAATGAGGATGTACATACTTTTCAACTTTCTTGACTACTCTTCACAATTATTCTATAATGAAATCTGTACGCACATATAGATCGTTACGGCGGTTTTGAGACAACAGTGTGTACGCCTATAACAAAAGTTACAGGGGGACAGGAGGATTCCCCGTGGCAGAAAGGCAAGTATACAATTATGATAAAAAGTATGACCGGTTTCGGCAGATGTGAGATCGCAAAAGGAGAGCGGAAGATCACCGTAGAGATGAAATCCGTCAATCACAGATATCTGGATGTCAGCATCAAGATGCCTAAGAAACTGAACTTTTTTGAGGCGGCGATACGGAGCGAACTGAAAAATTATATCCAGAGAGGTAAAGTGGATATCTATATTACTTATGAGGATCTCACAGAGTCCAATGTGTGCGTGAAGTACAATAAGGAACTGGCGGCAGAGTATATGAAATATCTGCTTCAGATGGCGGAGGATTTTAAGCTGGATAATGATATTCGTGTATCTACACTGTCCAGATATCCGGAGATTCTGAGCATGGAAGAACAGACGGCAGATGAGGAGGAGCTGTGGCAGCTTCTTTCGGAGGCGATCAAAGGTGCGGCGGAAGGATTTGTGGAGACCAGAATCAAAGAGGGCGAGAATCTGAAGAACGATCTGGTGGAGAAGCTTGATGGTATGCTCGCACATGTGGAATATATTACGGAGCGCTCGCCGCAGATCATAACGGAGTACAGGCAGAAACTGGAAGAGAAAGTGAAAGAACTGATCGAGGATGTGCATGTGGATGAGAACCGTATGCTCATGGAGGTCACGATTTTTGCGGATAAGGTGTGCGTGGATGAGGAACTGGTGCGGCTCAGAAGCCATATTGAGACGACAAGAGAGAATCTGATTCAGGGTGGAAGTATCGGACGGAAGCTTGATTTTATCGCGCAGGAGATGAACCGCGAGGCGAACACCATTCTTTCCAAGGCAAATGATCTGGAGATATCAAACCGTGCGATCGAATTAAAGACTGAGATCGAGAAAGTGCGCGAACAGATCCAGAATATAGAGTAGGAATGTGGAACGGAGATCGTGTATGCCGCCAGTTAAGGATGCCGGTACGACAGCCGGCATGGATTGGAAGATGACGTCTGGCACGGGACAACCAGCCGGAAAGTAAAGAGACAGGGAAAGGAAGTTTCATATGGGCAGACTGATTCATATAGGATTCGGCAATGTCGTAAATACAAGCAAGATCATCGCCATTGTCAGCCCGGATTCCGCCCCCGTCAGGCGGATGGTGCAGAAGGCAAAAGAGAACGGCATGGCGATCGATGCCACACAGGGACGTAAGACGAAGGCAGTACTTGTGATGGAGAACAGCCAGATTGTGTTATCGGCACTGCTGCCGGAAACAATATCAGGCAGGGCGCAGGCAGAAGGCGGAGAGACAGATGAAGCGTAAAGGTATATTGATCATCGTTTCCGGTTTTTCGGGAGCGGGCAAAGGCACTTTGGTAAAGAAACTGTTAGAGGAATATGACGGGTATGCGCTGTCGATTTCGGCTACGACCCGGAAACCCAGACCGGGAGAGGAAGACGGACGGGAATATTTTTTCCTGGAAAAAGAACAATTTGAGCGCAGGATCGCCGAGGACGGACTGATTGAATATGCGTGCTATTGTGAGAACTATTACGGTACACCGAGAGAGTATGTGGAGCGTCAGCTTGCCGAAGGCAAGGACGTGATTCTGGAGATAGAGATCCAGGGTGCGCTTAAGGTGAAGAAACAGTATGAGGATGCACTGCTTCTTTTCGTGATGCCGCCCAGTGCCGGGGAACTCAAGAGAAGGCTTGTGGGAAGAGGCACAGAGACCGGGGAGGTCATAGCAAAGAGAATGTGCCGTGCCGCGGAGGAAGCGGAAGGGATCGAAGCATATGATTATATTGTTGTGAATGATGATTTGCAGACTTGTGTCAGGCAGCTTCATGAGATTATAACAGCGGCACATCATACACCTTTGAGAAACAAGGAATTTATAGAAAATATAAGAACAGAACTGGAAGGAGAAAAATAATGTTACATCCATCTTATGCAGATTTGATTAAGGTAGTAAACAGCGGAGTAGAGGAAGGGGAGGATCCGGTAGTAAACAGCAGATACTCTATCGTGATGGCCACTTCCAAGAGAGCGAGACAGATTATTGCAGGTGATGAACAGCTGGTAGACGGCAGAGGTAAAAAACCGCTTTCCGTGGCTGTGGAAGAGTTGAATCAGGGTAAAGTCAAGATCACCGGCGAGGAAGATCACAGTGAAGAAGAGACGGAATTAAAACCGGATATGCAATTTTAAGAAATAAATTGCGGAAAGAATACAGTATACAAATATGAAGAAAAAAATATTGTTTGTATCCCTTGGATGTGATAAGAATCTGGTGGATTCCGAGATGATGCTGGGGATGCTTGCACAGAGCGGATATGAGTTTACCGATGATGAGAGCGAAGCAGACATCGTGGTAGTCAATACCTGCTGTTTTATCAATGATGCCAAGGAAGAAAGCATCAATACCATTCTGGAAATGGCAGAATGGAAGAAACGCGGAGATATCCGGATGCTGATCGTAGCAGGATGTCTTGCCCAGCGTTACATGGAAGAGATTCAGGTGGAGATTCCCGAAGTGGATGCGGTCATAGGCACTATGGCCATAGACGAGATCGTTAAGACGCTGGAGGAGGTTTCCCGGGGAGCCGGGCAGAACCACTACAAGAGTCTGGATACGGATCCGCTGACCGGTGTGGACAGGGTAGTTACCACTGGCGGCCATTATGCCTACCTGAAAATTGCGGAAGGCTGTGACAAGCATTGTACCTATTGTATCATTCCGAAGATACGGGGTAATTACCGCAGTGTACCCATGGAAGAGCTGGTACGGGAGGCCGGGAAGCTGGCGGATCAGGGTGTTAAGGAACTGATTCTTGTGGCGCAGGAGACTACGCTGTACGGGCAGGATATCTACGGCCGCAAGGCGCTGCCGGAACTGCTCCGCAGACTCTGTGAGATCAGCGGTATATACTGGATACGGATTCTGTACTGTTATCCGGAGGAAATTGATGAAGAACTGATCCGCACGATAAAAGAAGAAAAGAAGATATGCCGCTATCTTGATCTGCCCATACAACATGCTTCCGACAGGATCCTGCAGCGTATGGGACGCCGTACCGACAGAAAACAGCTTCAGCAGACGATAGAAAGACTGCGGCAGGAGATACCGGATATTTGCCTGCGGACCACATTGATCACAGGGTTTCCGGGAGAGACTCAGGAAGATCATGAAGAACTGATGGAATTTGTGGACCAGATGGAATTTGACAGGCTTGGTGTGTTTACCTATTCTCAGGAGGAGGATACGCCGGCGGCGCTCATGCCGGATCAGATCCCGGAGGAAGTTAAGCAGTCCAGACAGGCGCAGATCATGGAACTTCAGCAGGAGATTGCATTTGAGGCGGCGGAAGATATGGCCGGCCGGGTTGTGACAGCCATGATCGAGGGAAAGATTGCTGACGAAAACGCTTATGTGGCGCGGACCTATAAGGATGCGCCGAATGTGGACGGATTTCTTTTTGTGCATACAGGACGGGAGTTGATGACCGGCGACTTTGTGAGAGTGAAGATCACCGCTTCCTATGAATATGATTTGATTGGAGAGTTGGAAGATGAATTTACCGAATAAACTGACAATGTTTCGTGTGGTGTTGATTCCTTTTTTTGTAGTATTTCTATTAGTTGACATAACATCCGTTGACAAATGGATTGCGCTGGGAATTTTTATTGTGGCGAGCCTGACAGATCTGCTGGATGGCAAGATTGCAAGAAAGTATAATCTTGTGACGAATTTCGGCAAGTTTATGGATCCGCTGGCAGATAAACTGCTAGTCTGTGCCGCGTTGATCTGTCTGGTTGAACTGGAAAGGATACCTGCATGGATCGTCATCGTTATTATGTCAAGAGAGTTCATTATCAGCGGATTCAGACTGATCGCATCGGATAATGGTGTTGTCATTGCTGCGAGTTATTGGGGGAAGTTTAAGACTACTTTTCAGATCGTAATGGTCTGCCTTATGATCGCGGATCTTGAACAGATCAGCCTGCTGACAGATATTGTGATGTGGGCGGCCCTTATTCTGACAGTCGTTTCCCTGGTAGATTATCTCGCGAAAAATAAAGACATCATGAAAGATACAAAATAGACAGGGCGTTTTTCAGGTTTTATAACGATATCAGAGCATACAGCATAAAGGCGCGGCAGGGAGGCTCCAGAACGGAGGAACATATGATTGTAGAACTTATTTCGGTTGGAACGGAAATTTTGTTAGGAAATATCGTAAACAGTAATGCGGCCTATCTGTCCGAGAAATGTGCCGGCCTCGGACTTTCCTGTTATTATCAGGATGTAGTCGGCGACAATGAGGAAAGACTGTGTGAGACTATCAGAACGGCCCTTTCCAGAGCCGATATTCTGCTGTTGTCAGGCGGACTCGGCCCCACACAGGACGACTTGACGAAGGAAGCGGCGGCGAAGGTGCTGGGAAAGCAGCTGTATCTTCACGAAGAGAGTAAAACCGCCATTCAGCAGTTTTTTGATAAAAGAGGGCTGGAAATTACGGATAATAACTGGAAGCAGGCGATGGTGCCGGAAGGCTGTATTGTGGTGGATAATCCGAACGGTACTGCGCCGGGCATTATCATGGCGGAAAACGGTAAGCATGTGATCCTGATGCCCGGACCTCCGGGAGAGATGATTCCCATGTTTGAGCGTTCTATCATGCCATATTTAAGCAAACTGCAGTCCTGCGTGATTTTTTCCCAGACTGTAAAGGTATGCGGTGTGGGGGAAAGCAAGGCGGAAACGATGGTGAAGGATTTGATCGATGCCCAGACGAATCCTACCATAGCCACTTATGCAAAGACCGGGGAGGTCCATCTTCGGGTGACGGCCCGGGCGGAGGATGAGAAAGCGGCGAGAAAGCTTGTCAAGCCCATGGTGAAAGAACTGAAAGGCCGGTTTGGCAATCATATTTATACGACGGATGATGAAGTGACATTGGAGAAGGCGGTGGTGGATCTTCTTCTTGCCAATAAGCTGACAGTGAGTACTGTGGAATCCTGTACAGGAGGACTTCTGGCGGCAAGACTGATCAATGTGCCGGGAGTGTCGGAGGTATTTAAATCGGGTTACATAACTTATTCCAACAAAGCAAAACGCAGACTGCTGGGAATCAAAAAGAATTCTCTGCTGAAGCACGGGGCTGTCAGTGAGGAAATTGCGCGGGAGATGGCGAAAGGCGCCGCTATGGTATCCAAATCGGATGTGACAGTCAGCGTGACGGGCATTGCAGGACCTGACGGCGGTTCGGAGGAGAAACCGGTGGGACTTGTATACATTGGATGTAATGTATGCGGCCGGATCACAGTGAAGGAATGCCGTTTCAGCGGCGACCGCACCAAGGTC
Organism: uncultured Lachnospiraceae bacterium; assembly: GCA_910586615.1. GTDB lineage: Bacteria > Bacillota > Clostridia > Lachnospirales > Lachnospiraceae > UBA3282. Next base: position 7,698 of record CAJUJP010000062.1, on the reverse strand, counting down.
AGAGACAATACGGTATCTGCCGCATTATCCTTGATGCGCCAGTGTATTCTGCAGTATTACAGCGAGGTTACGTTTGGCAGTAAGGAGAAATAGAAAGGTTTTTCCGGCGTATCATCAGCAAAGAGAACAGGGATCGGTAAATCGCGTCGCAGAAAGATATGAGGATAAGGGCGAATGAGTCAATCAGAAGAGTTTGATAAGCGCAAGGGCGAAAATGACTTCACGGAAAGCACTTCGGATCCGTACAGGTCGGAAAGCAGTGCAGATATATACAATACACCGGATCTTTTTTCGGACTGGCAGCAGAAGCAGACAGAAGATACAGCGGATGAAGAGGAAACAGCAGGTGAAGAGGATGCCGGACCGGAAGCCATAACGCTGCCGGAGACAGAAACTGATGCGGGTGAGGCGGTAAATGATGTGAGCCAGAGCCGGTACAGTGATGGAGATGGCAGTTCTTGTGGTGACAGTTTGCAGCAAGGGTATAACAATGAGAGTCCATATGGCGACAGCCCGCAGCAAGGGTATAGCAGTTCCTATGGTGCCCCGCAGTATAACAATGAGAGTCCATATGGCGACAGCCCGCAGCAAGGGTATGGCAGTTCCTATGGTGCCCCGCAGTACAACAATGACAGCCTTTCTGGCGACAGCCCGCAGCAAGGGTATAGCAGTCCATATGGTGCCCCACAGTACAACAATGAGAGTCCATATAGCGGCAGCCCGCAGCAAGGGTATGGCAGTCCCTATGGCGGCCCGCAGTATAACAATGGCAGTTCTTATAATGGCAGCCCGCAGGAAGGATATGACAGTCCCTACGGCAGTCCACAGCATAACAACGGCAGCCCGCAGCAAGGGTATGGCAGTCCCTATGGCGGCCCGCAATATAACAATGGCAGTCCGTATAATGGCAATCCGCAGTGGAATAACCCGTACAGCCCATATGCAGTGCCTCAGAAAAAGAATCAGACAGGTCTGATTATCGGGATCGTTACCGCCGTGGTTGTGTTGTTCCTGATCGCTGTGTCTGCGTTGGTATATAAGGCAGTGAATCTGTTTGCTGAAAAAGAATCGAAACGGCGTACTTATCAGGAAGATGATTTTGGCGACCGGCAGGAAGACTATTACGATTTTGATGACGATGAAATCGATCCATATGATTCTTTTGATGATGATTTCTTTGAAGATTATGATGACCCGTATGATCCTGACGGGTTTTACGGCGATGATTTCTATTGGGACGGCCAGTATCCTTTTAATTTTGATGATTTCGACGGTTATGATGACGGCTATGACTTTGACGATTATGATGACGGGTATTATAATCTGCATGATGATGTCAAGACAGACTTGCCATATTCGGTAGAATTCGAAGACTTTGAGTACGATGCTGATTATGACAATGTGATGATCAATGTGACATATCCGGTTATCAAGGGGGAGAATGTTCCGAATCTGGATAAGCTGAATCAGACAATTCAGGCGGAAAAGGACTTCTTCACGGAGTATTTTGAGGAAGAATATAAAGATCACATGACAGAGGAATACAGCTATTTCAGTGCGCAGTCCAAGGGCTATGTGACATATATGGATGAGGAGAAGATGAGCATTGTTTTTTCCGAGTACATATACAGTGATTATTACAATGATGTATATCTGTATTGCATCAACATTGATATGGAGAACGGAATTATCCTGAATAATGAGAATCTGCTCAATATTAATGATGATTTTTCCGTAGAATTTCGTCAGAAGAGCGATATTCAGAACGATGAGATTACCTACCTGACAAGAATGACGGATCAGGAAATGACAAAGCTTTTTAATTCTTCTGATGTGATCGTATTCTATACACCTATGGGGATGGAAATAGGATTCAATTATGAAGAGGGATGGGTCACGGTCACTTATGAGGAGTATGAGAAATACCTTAAGGTTCTTTAGAAGCTGCAGATACCGGATGTAAAAGAATTACCAGAAAATGACATTTATATGATATTTATAGGATATCCATAAAAAGTTTTCATGCGGAAAATATCTTAATATTCTAATTTATTTCTGTCGTACAGCGTGTTTTGGCGTTGTACGGCAGTTCTTTTTTTGCACCCCACAATTTATGTCATGAAAATGACATTTTAGGAACAAATATGATATATGTTTTTCTGTTCAGCCGGTAAAATTGAAAAAAAGGGCCGTCCATAATTACAGGCGGCCGGAACAGAGAAGGAGGATGTATGAAAAGGAAAGTAAGTATTCTGATACACGGCCTGATTCTGGCATTGATACTCACAGTATCTGCCGGAAAGCTTGCTGTCTATGCGGAAGATGCGGTTCACATCAACTACAAGAAAGCGACCGTGAATATCGGAGATGAAGACAACAAGCTTCAGCTTGCGATTGAGAACCAAAAGGAAGGGGATAAGAAACCAAGGTGGGTTTCTTACAATGTAAATGTTGCGAGCGTTGACCAGAATGGTACTGTGACGGCGCTTCGTAAGGGCAAGGCCATCATTTCTTCCGGGATCGGTTTTCCCCGTGAGACATGTGTGGTCACGGTAGTGGACCCTACAATCAAGGTCAATAAGAAGGAAGCAACGATTTACAGTTATCCTGCAGAGAGCACAGAGACTGCAGGTAAGTCGGTTACATTGAAGGCGACAGTGAAAGGCGCCGACAAGAACGTTACCTGGAGCAGCGATAATGAAGCTGTTGCAACGGTGGCTGCAGATGCACAGGGCAGAGGCGTGGTCACGGCTGCAGGACAGGCAGGCACGGCAATGATTACCGCAGAGGCTAACGGTCTGATGGCATCCTGTAAAGTGACGGTTCTGGAAAGCACCATCTCTCTGAATATCAGTGAGATGAAGCTGAGCACCAAAGGTGCGGGCAGTTCAATCAAACTGGTACCTACGATTGTGGGCGCCAAAAAGGCAGTTACGTGGACAAGTTCGGATCCTGCCGTGGCTACGGTTAAGGGCGGCAAGGTAACCGGCAAATGGAACGGAGACGAGGCAAAAGAAGTAGTTATCACTGCAAAAGCAAACGGTGTTACTGCCGAGTGTAATGTCATCGTAGACAAGGGAATGGTTTCCATCAATGAGGAGAACGTTCTGCTTTATGTCAAGAAGAATGGTACAGAACTGCTGGGTGAGACAAAGGCACTCAAAACCAATGCACCACAGGGCAGCCAGGTGACCTGGAGCAGCAGCGACGAAGCGGTGGCTGTCGTGAGTGATACCGGACTGATTACCGCAAAAGGTGCCGGTGCGGCAATGATCACCGCAGAATGTAACGGAAAAATGGATACCTGTAAGGTCGAGGTAAAGGATACTTCAGCGTCCATCACGGAGAGAGTTGTTCATTTGAAGACAAAAGGTGATGCCAAGACCTATAAGCTTGCTTATCAGGTAACCGGACGCAAGACAGCTTCCAAGTGGAAAAGCTCCAATACAAAGGTTGTTTCGGTAAGTAATGGAAAACTTACAGCGAAAAAAGCCGGAACGGCAACTGTTACGCTGGAAGCAAACGGTTTTAAGGACGAAGTGCAGATCACGGTACAGGATTTTACCCCTACGATCGCACTCAATCAGAGAGAGTATACCCTGTACACGAAGGGAAAAGGAACAAATATTACGCTGAAGGCATCTGTCGACGGTGCAAGTAAGAAGGTTGAATGGAAGAGCAGCGATAAGAGTGTGGCAGAAGTGACGGCGAAGGGCAAAGTGACAGCCAAAGGAACCGGCCGCACGCTGGTTACGGCTTCAGCCAACGGCGTAACTGCGAAGTGCTGGGTCAGCGTGAAAGATCCTAAGATTGTTCTGGAAAAAAATGAACTTGTGATCAAAGTAGGAGAAAAGAAGAACCTCTGTGAAGAGGCATCTATGGAAGTTTTAGGGGCAGGCCAGTCTGCCACCTATAAATCTTCAGACACAAAGATTGTTGCGGTTAACGGTAAGGGACTGCTTACTGCCAAGAAGAAGGGTGCGGCGACGATTACCATCAAAGCAAACGGCGTGGAGAATACATGCCGTGTAACAGTAACAGAATGTGAAACATGTAGTTTAGGAGAAGCAGAAACTGTAAAAGAAGCCTCCTGCGAAGAAAACGGATTGGTTAGTTATACTTGTACCGTATGCGGCGGTAAGAAGCAGGAAGTTGTGGATCCTTTGGGACATACTTACGGAAAGTGGACTGTGGCAGTCAAAGCAACTGAAAATGCAGCCGGTTTGGAAAAGCAGGTGTGTACAAGATGTTCTGCAGAGAATACGAGAGTGATTCCTGCAAGGAATAAGGGAGAGCTTGCTTATGCCTATACCCTGGAGTGGGAAGACGACTTCAACGGTGATACGCTGAATGAGGCGGACTGGAATTATGAGACTCATGAGCCGGGCTGGGTGAATGCGGAATTGCAGGAGTATGTGAAGTCTTCGGATAATGTATATGTGAAGGATGGCAATCTGGTGATTCAGGCGATCAAGACAGTTGATCCCGCCACGGGAAAAGCCTCCTATACATCCGGAAGAATCAACACCCAGAATAAACATGACTATCAGTACGGAAGATTTGAAGTACGCGCCAAGGTGCCCAGCGGTAAAGGATTCCTGCCTGCATTCTGGATGATGCCTACGGATGAAGGTTTCTATGGCCAGTGGCCTAAATGCGGTGAGATCGATGTGATGGAAGTTCTGGGTGATCAGACAGATAAGGTACACGGTACACTGCATTTCGGAGAACCTCATACACAGAAACAGGGAACCTTCACGTTACCGGAAGGGGAAGCGGATTTTGCAGAGGATTTCCATGTATTTGCATGTGAGTGGGATCCCGATGAATTCAGATATTATGTGGACGGACGTCTTTTCTATACGGAAAATGACTGGTTTACCAAGCGTCCCGGATTTGGTGAGACAGCATATCCGGCACCCTACGATCAGCCTTTCTATATGATTTTAAATCTGGCTGTAGGCGGAAGCTGGGTAGGATATCCTGACGAGAATACGGAGTTTGGTGAAAATGCACAGCTTGTAGTGGATTATGTAAGAGTATACCAGAGAGATGAGTACGACACCGACATTGATAAACCTGAGCAGGAAGTGAAACTCAGAGACCCGGATGAAACCGGAAACTATATCATCAACGGAGATTTCTCTAAGGTTGAGGATCTGGCAAAAGGTGATGAGAACTGGCAGCTTCTGCTGACAGGCGGCGGTGAAGCGGTGGCAGAAATTGCAGAAAATGCACTGCATATCACCACGGAAAATATGGGAACGCTGAATTACAGTGTCCAGATCGTACAGGCTGCTGTGCCCATCGAGGAAGGCAGTAAGTACAAACTGTCCTATAAGGCATATGCGGACGAGGCACGTACTATGATCACCGGTATTACCGCACCCGACAGGGGATATATCAGATATCTGGACGATACTACGGTGAATCTGACTACTGAGCCACAGACTTTTGAACATACATTTGACATGAAGTCAAACAGTGATGCAAACGGCCGCGTAGAATTTAACCTGGGTAATCAGGATTCCACGGCGAAAGTTCATATCACCGATGTGAGACTGGAAAAAGCAGGGGCGGCAGAAGAAGAAATCAAAGGTGTACTGCCTGACGGAAATTATGTGTACAACGGTTCCTTTAATGAAGGAAATGAACCCGGAAAACTGCGTCTTGCCTACTGGGATTGGGATATCGATCAGTGCAGTGGTGCGAGCGTATCCGTTACAGGTGACTACAGACACGAACTGAAGGTGACAGTGCCTGAGACGGTGACTGCTCTGGAACAGGTAGTGGTAAATCAGACACCTGTTGCGATCACAGGCGGCAAGAAATATGCACTGAGCTTTGAGGCTTATGCAGACAGCGCAAAGACCATACGGTCCACTATTGCGGGAGAGACATTTGAAACCGCTCTGACGACGGAAAGAACAGAGTACAAATATGAGTTTGAAACTGCGGCAGACTTAAACGGCAGCGAACTGAAATTCCTGTTAGGAGCAGCGGGCACCACTTATATTGACAATGTTTCGATCAGAGAAGACGGTATGATCGTTAACGGAGATTTCTCCAATGGCCTGGTGGGCTATGAAGTTTATGTGGCTGACGATGCCAAAGTACCCGGTTATATCGTAGACAGCCTGAATGAGCAGGATGCATTCTCCATTGATATTGCAGATACGGCAGGTGAGGATTGGAAGATCCAGCTGAAGCAGAACAATATCAAACTGGAGAAGGATAAGTGGTATAAGATCGCATTTGATGCGAAATCGACGCTGGACAGACAGATCATGTATGCATTGCAGAGAGACGGTTCAAGTGATGACAACTGGATTCCGTACTCAGGCACGCAGAAGATTAAGTTGACAGGAGAGTACCAGAATTTCAGTCATGTATTTAAGATGGCGGAAGATACAGATCCGAAGACTATGCTCAGTATTTCCATGGGCGCGGTAGGAGGAACACGTATACAGACGAAGCATACAGTCGTAATTGACAATATTACGCTGGAAGAGACAGAGCCCCAGGAGCAGCCGCCGGTAGAGGCAGGTGACAATCTGATCAAGAACGGTGATTTTGCACAGGGTGATGCCGAATGGGAGAGTGCAGTAACGCCGCCCGGTGAAGCAGCGGTAAGCTTTGCGGATGAAAAGGCAGCATACAATATTACCAATGTGGGTACGGAAGACTGGCATATCCAGTTGAAACAGGCCGGACTGACGCTGGAACAGGGCGCTGAATATGAAGTGACCATGAAGATCAAGTCTTCTGCGGCAAGAACCGTGAAGTATGCATTCCTGACAGCGGCATATGACTGGTACGGCGGAGAGGATCTGGGTCTGAAAGCCGATGAAGTGAAAGAGGTAAACTATAAACTTACCGTAGACAAAGCAACCGACAATAATATCACCCTGGTGATCTCCATGGGTCAGATTAAAGCAGGTGAGGAACTTGTAGATACACCTGTATCTATGATCGAGATCGATGATGTCTGTGTCGTAAAGACAAAGGACGGAGAAGGACCGGGTGAAGAAGTTCCGCCGGCAGAGACCGGTACGGAACTGATTAAGAACGGTAACTTTGCAGCAGGTAAGGAGAACTGGACTGATTATGTGGACAATGCGGCAAAGGCAAAGACATTGTTCGAAGACGGCAAGGCAAGATATGAGATTACTGATGCCGGAAGTGCAGACTGGAATATCCAGTTGAAGCAGGAAGGTCTGGCGATGGAAAAAGGAGCGTCTTATAAAGTTAACTTTAAGATCGGCGCTTCTATCGACAGAGATTTAAGACTTGCATTTATGGGCGAAGGCGATGCATGGTGCGGTGGTTCAGATATCAGCCTGACAAAAGATAAACTGAAATCATTCAGCCAGATTGTAACCTTGAATGAAAACTATGTTTCAGGAATAATTGCATTCCAGATTTCACTTGGAATGCCGGAAGGCGTAACAGAAATGGCGGCTCATGCGGTTGAAATATCCGATGTCAGCGTGATAAAGGTCGAGGCAGGCACGGAAGCTGATCCGGAGACGGAAACGGATGTGACCATTACACCGCCTGCAGAAGGATCAGATCCTGATGATCCTGTAGTCGAGATCGGTACGGAACTGATTAAGAACGGCGATTTTGCGGCAGGTAAGGAAAACTGGACTGATTATGTGGACAATGCGGCAAAGGCAAAGACATTGTTCGAAGACG
>CAJUJP010000061.1 GCA_910586615.1 uncultured Lachnospiraceae bacterium | reverse complement strand
GCACGGTGGTGTGAGAGGTCGGCTAATCAATTAATGGTTAGCCTCCTACTCGATCATATCTGTGCAGTATGAAAAAAACTGCGGGTATCTTCCGAATCTTTTTAAATTTCTTTCTTGATTTCTGAAAATACTTGTTGACTCCTTAAAAGACTTGTAGTAGAATGTATGGTGCACTATTGTGGTGTGGTATGCTTATTTGGATGATATTCCGACTGATAAGCAGTTGTCTCCCGACATGTTGCGGGGAGAGTCCTTCACGGGATCTGCCGGATACGTGTTTAAGCGCTCGTACCTGGCTTATGTCCGTGGGAATAAATCATAAAGAACGGGGTGAAATTGTCGATGGAAAAGAACAGGATCCGTAAGACTGCCGCCGGCAGAAATACGCGTATGACCTATGCACGACAGAAGGAAGTTCTGGAAATGCCGAATTTGATCGAAGTTCAGAAGAACTCCTATCATTGGTTTCTGGATGAGGGTTTGAAGGAAGTATTCGATGACATCTCTCCTATTTCAGACTATAGCGGACACTTAAGTCTGGAATTTGTAGACTTTGAGTTATGCGAGGAGGATGTAAAGTATTCGATTGAGAAATGTAAAGAGAGAGATGCTACTTACGCGGCGCCCCTTAAAGTGAAGGTTCGTCTGATCAATAAAGAGAAAGACGAAATCACGGAACATGAGATCTTTATGGGAGACCTTCCGCTTATGACTGCTACGGGCACTTTTGTCATCAACGGAGCGGAGCGTGTTATCGTCAGCCAGCTGGTACGTTCTCCGGGCATTTATTACGGAATCGGACACGACAAGATCGGTAAGAGGCTTTTTTCCTCCACGGTCATCCCGAACCGAGGCGCATGGTTAGAGTACGAGACGGACTCTAATGATGTGTTTTACGTGCGTGTTGACAGAACAAGAAAAGTACCCATCACCGTGCTGATCCGCGCCCTTGGCGTGGGCTCTAATGATGAAATCAGAGAGCTGTTCGGCGATGAACCGAAGATCGAAGCCAGCTTTGCGAAAGATACTTCCGAGAATTATCAGGAAGGTCTGCTGGAATTATATAAGAAGATCCGTCCGGGTGAGCCTCTTAGCGTGGAGAGTGCTGAGAGTCTGATCACCTCTATGTTTTTTGACCCCAGAAGATATGATTTGGCGAAAGTCGGCAGATATAAATTTAACAAGAAGTTAATGTTCAGAAACAGAATCAGACATCATATTCTGGCTGAGGATGTGGTAGATATGACCACAGGCGAGGTTCTGGCGAAAGCAGGAGACAAGGTCAGTGCAGAGACTGCCGATGCGATCCAGAACGCAGCAGTTCCCTTTGTCTGGATCCAGACAGAGGAGAAGAATGTGAAAGTTCTTTCCAATATGATGGTGGATATCACGAACTTTGTAGATTGTAATCCCAAGGAACTGGGAATTACGGAACTCGTGTATTATCCTGTTCTGCAGCAGATTTTAGAGGAATACAGCAGCGATCCTGAGGTGCTTGCAGAGGCGATCCAGAAGAATGTACATGAACTGATTCCGAAGCATGTTACGAAGGAAGACATTTTAGCTTCCATTAATTATAATATACATCTTGAGTACGGTATCGGCAACGATGACGATATCGACCATTTGGGCAACAGACGTATCCGTGCGGTAGGTGAACTGTTACAGAACCAGTACCGTATCGGTCTGTCCAGATTGGAGAGAGTGGTCCGCGAGAGAATGACGACTCATGATGCAGAGGAGATTTCTCCTCAGGTGCTCATCAACATTAAGCCTGTACAGGCTGCAGTGAAGGAGTTCTTCGGATCTTCACAGCTGTCCCAGTTTATGGATCAGAACAATCCGCTGGGTGAGTTGACGCACAAGAGACGTCTGTCCGCGCTGGGACCGGGCGGTCTGTCCAGAGACAGAGCCGGATTCGAGGTCAGAGACGTACACTATACGCATTACGGCAGAATGTGCCCTATTGAGACACCGGAAGGCCCGAACATCGGTCTGATCAACTCGCTGGCATCTTATGCGAGAATCAATGAGTACGGTTTTGTGGAGGCACCTTACCGAGAGATCGACAAATCCGATCCGCAGAATCCAAGGGTTACGGACAGAGTTGTCTATATGACAGCGGATGAAGAGGATAATTATCATGTGGCACAGGCATCTGCGCCTCTTGATGAGAACGGATATTTTGCCCGCAACAATATATCCGGACGTTATAAAGAAGAGACCCAGGAATATCCGAAGGCGATGTTTGATTATATGGACGTTTCGCCCAAGATGGTATTTTCCGTTGCGACGGCTTTGATTCCGTTTTTGCAGAATGATGATGCAAACCGTGCGCTGATGGGATCCAACATGCAGAGACAGGCGGTTCCGCTTCTTTTCACGGAGACCCCTACAGTGGGAACCGGTATGGAGCCCAAGGCGGCTGTTGATTCCGGTGTCTGTGTGGTTGCAAAGAAGGCGGGAACGATTGATTACGTGTCTTCTGACCTGATCAGGATGACTTATGACGACGGTGAGAAGGACGAATATCATTTGACGAAGTTCTCCAGAAGTAACCAGTCCAACTGTTACAACCAGAAGCCTATCGTGTTTAAGGGCAATCGTGTTGCCCAGGGCGAAGTGATTGCAGACGGTCCTTCCACAGAGGGCGGCGAACTGGCGCTGGGTAAGAATCCGCTGATCGGATTCATGACCTGGGAAGGTTACAACTATGAGGACGCGGTATTATTAAGTGAAAGACTGGTACAGGAAGATGTCTATACTTCCGTACACATTGAAGAATATGAGGCAGAGGCGCGTGACACCAAACTGGGTCCGGAAGAGATCACGAGAGACGTTCCCGGTGTGGGTGACGATGCTCTTAAGGATCTGGATGACAGAGGAATTATCCGGATCGGTGCAGAGGTTCGTGCCGGCGATATCCTGGTGGGTAAAGTAACACCTAAGGGAGAGACGGAACTGACCGCCGAGGAGAGACTTTTACGTGCAATCTTCGGTGAAAAGGCCAGAGAGGTTCGTGACACATCTCTGAAAGTGCCTCACGGTGAATATGGTATCATCGTGGATGCCAAAGTGTTTACAAGGGAGAACGGCGACGAGCTTTCGCCCGGTGTAAATCAGGCAGTACGTATTTATATTGCTCAGAAGAGAAAGATTTCCGTGGGTGACAAGATGGCAGGCCGTCACGGTAACAAGGGTGTTGTTTCCCGTGTGCTTCCGGTGGAGGATATGCCTTATCTGCCTAACGGACGCCCTCTTGACATTGTGCTTAACCCGCTGGGTGTGCCTTCCCGTATGAACATCGGACAGGTACTTGAGATTCATCTGTCGCTGGCGGCTAAGGCGTTGGGCTTTAATGTTGCCACACCTGTGTTTGACGGTGCGAAGGAAGGCGATATTGCCGAGACACTGACACTTGCCAATGACTATGTCAATCTGGAATGGGAAGAGTTCGAGGAGAAGCATAAAGATGATCTTCTGCCGGAGGTTATGGAATACCTTTATGACAACAGAGATCACCGCGAGGTATGGAAAGGCGTGGAAATCTCCAGTGACGGTAAGGTGCAGCTCAGGGACGGGCGTACAGGTGAGTATTTTGATTCGCCGGTTACCATCGGACACATGCATTACCTGAAACTCCATCATCTGGTAGACGATAAGATTCATGCACGTTCTACGGGTCCTTACTCTCTGGTAACGCAGCAGCCTCTGGGCGGTAAAGCACAGTTCGGCGGACAGCGTTTCGGTGAGATGGAGGTCTGGGCACTGGAAGCATACGGTGCGGCATATACTCTGCAGGAAATCCTTACAGTGAAATCCGATGATGTTGTGGGACGTGTGAAGACCTATGAAGCAATCATCAAAGGCGACAACATTCCTGAGCCCGGCGTGCCGGAGTCCTTTAAGGTATTGCTGAAAGAATTGCAGTCTCTGGGACTGGATGTGAGAGTACTCCGTGATGACCAGACAGAAGTAGAGATCATGGAGACAATTGATTACAGTGAGAATGAATACCGTTATGAGCTCGAAGGAGATTCCAGAAATTATGATTATGAGAAAGACTCTCTCGGCTCCATGGGTTATCAGAAGCAGGAGTTTGATGAGGACAGCGGAGAGCTTGTGAACAGCGAGGAAGAGGAAGAAGTACTTGCAGAGGAAGAGATGGAGCTGGAAGCTGATTTCGAAGAACAGGAGAAAGAGGTATTCTGAGACAGCGGACTGTGTGCCGGAATATGAAAGATTTTGTCCTGATAATGAGGTAAATATATAAACCTGGAAGGAGCATGGTGATTTAAATGTCGGATATGAAGCAAGAAGCTTATCAGCCTATGACTTTTGATGCCATAAAGATCGGATTGGCATCCCCTGAGAAGATCAGGGAGTGGTCAAGGGGTGAAGTAACGAAGCCGGAGACCATTAACTACAGAACGTTAAAGCCCGAAAAAGAAGGCCTGTTCTGCGAGAAGATTTTCGGACCCAGTAAAGACTGGGAATGTCACTGTGGAAAATATAAGAAGATAAGATACAAGGGTGTTGTCTGTGACCGATGCGGCGTGGAAGTTACGAAAGCCAGCGTCCGCAGGGAACGTATGGGACATATTGAACTGGCGGCTCCTGTTTCCCATATCTGGTATTTTAAAGGAATTCCGAGCCGGATGGGTTTGATCCTTGACCTGTCTCCGAGAGTGCTGGAGAAAGTGCTTTATTTTGCGTCCTATATCGTGCTGGACCGGGGCGAGAGTGATCTGGAGTACAAGCAGGTTCTGTCCGAGAAGGAATATCAGGATGCCAGAGAGGCATGGGGCAGCCGGTTCCGTGTAGGTATGGGCGCTGAAGCGATCAAGGAACTGCTGCAGGCAATTGACCTGGAAACAGAAGCAGTAGAATTGAAAGAGGGCCTGAAGGATTCCACAGGCCAGAAACGTGCGCGTATTATCAAGAGACTGGAAGTGGTAGAGGCTTTTCGTGAATCCGGTAATCAGCCGGAGTGGATGATCATGGATGCGATCCCGGTGATTCCGCCGGATCTTCGTCCTATGGTTCAGCTGGACGGCGGCCGTTTTGCGACCAGTGACCTGAATGATCTGTACAGAAGAATTATCAACAGAAACAACCGTCTGAAAAGGCTGTTGGAGCTGGGTGCGCCGGATATCATTGTCCGTAACGAAAAGAGAATGCTGCAGGAAGCAGTAGACGCGCTTATTGATAACGGCAGAAGAGGACGGCCTGTAACGGGACCCGGAAACAGGGCGTTAAAGTCTCTGTCCGATATGTTAAAAGGTAAATCCGGCCGTTTCCGTCAGAACCTGCTCGGCAAGCGTGTGGATTATTCCGGACGTTCCGTTATCGTGGTAGGTCCCGAACTGAAAATTTATCAGTGCGGTCTGCCGAAAGAGATGGCAATCGAGCTGTTTAAGCCTTTTGTTATGAAAGAACTGGTTTCCAGAGGCATTTCTCAGAACATCAAGAATGCCAAGAAACTGGTGGAGAGACTGGACACCCAGGTATGGGATGTGCTGGAAGAGGTCATCAAAGAGCATCCGGTTATGTTAAACCGTGCTCCTACACTGCACAGACTCGGTATTCAGGCATTTGAGCCGATTCTGGTAGAAGGTAAGGCGATCAAGCTGCATCCGCTCGTATGTACGGCGTTCAATGCCGACTTCGACGGTGACCAGATGGCTGTGCATCTTCCGTTGTCGGTGGAAGCACAGGCGGAATGCCGGTTCCTGCTCCTGTCTCCGAATAACCTGTTAAAACCGTCCGACGGCGGCCCGGTGGCCGTTCCTTCCCAGGATATGGTGCTCGGCATCTACTATCTGACCCAGGAAAGACCCGGTGCAGTCGGAGAAGGCAAATTTTATAAAAATGTAAATGAAGCAATTCTGGCTTATGAGAACGGTGCATGTACACTGCATACCAGAATAACTGTCAGAGTCAGCAAACAGGCGCCCGACGGAGAAATGATGACGGGAAATGTTGAATCCACCCTGGGAAGATTCCTGTTCAATGAAATTCTTCCTCAGGATCTGGGATACGTTGACAGAAGCAATCCGGAAGACCTGCTGAAGCTGGAAGTGGATTTCCATGTGGGAAAGAAACAGTTAAAGCAGATTCTGGAAAAAGTCATCAATATCCATGGCGCTGTAAAGACAGCAGAAGTGCTTGACCTGATCAAGTCTACAGGATATAAATATTCGACCAGAGCGGCGATGACAGTATCCATTTCCGATATGACCGTGCCGGCCAGAAAAGAAGAAATGCTTGAGGCGGCACAGGCTACGGTTGATAAGATCTCCGTGAATTTCAGACGTGGTCTGATTACCGAAGAAGAAAGATACCGTGCGGTTGTAGAGACATGGAACGAGACGGATAAAGAACTGACGGAAGTTCTTTTGTCCGGTCTTGATAAATACAATAATATTTTTATGATGGCAGATTCCGGTGCCCGTGGTTCCAACCAGCAGATCAAACAGCTGGCGGGTATGCGTGGACTGATGGCCGATACAACGGGAAGAACCATCGAGCTGCCCATTAAATCCAACTTCCGTGAAGGTCTGGACGTACTGGAATATTTCATGTCCGCGCACGGTGCACGTAAAGGTCTGTCCGATACGGCGCTGCGTACAGCAGACTCCGGTTATCTGACCAGACGTATGGTTGACGTTTCACAGGAACTGATTATCCGTGAGACCGATTGCTGCGAAGACAGGGAGGAGATTCCGGGTATCGTGGTAAAAGCCTTCATGGACGGAAAAGAAACCATCGAAGGATTGAAAGATAGAATTACAGGACGTTTTTCCTGTGAAGATATCAAAGACAGAGACGGCAATATGATCGTCAGGAGAAATCACATGATCACTCCTGCCCGCGCCGCAAGAATACTGAGTGCAGGCGTAAACGAAAAGGGTGAGCCTGTGGAGGAAGTAAAGATCCGTACAATCCTGACCTGCCGTTCCCATGTGGGAATCTGTGCGAAGTGTTACGGTGCGAACATGGCAACAGGTGAAGCAGTTCAGGTAGGTGAGGCTGTCGGAATTATTGCGGCGCAGTCCATCGGTGAGCCCGGTACACAGCTTACCATGCGTACCTTCCATACAGGTGGTGTGGCCGGTGATGATATCACACAGGGTCTTCCCCGTGTAGAGGAACTTTTCGAGGCCCGTAAGCCGAAAGGTCTGGCGATCATTGCAGAGTTTGGCGGTGTAGCTACGATTAAGGATACAAAGAAAAAGAGAGAAGTAGTGATCACCAATGACGAGACAGGTGAGTCAAAGACATATCTGATCTCTTACGGTTCCAGAATCAAGATTATGGACGGCGCCGTGTTAGAGGCAGGTGACGAACTGACAGAAGGTAGTGTAAACCCCCATGATCTGCTGAAGATCAAGGGAATCCGTGCGGTACAGGATTATATGCTGCGTGAAGTACAGCGTGTATACCGTCTGCAGGGTGTTGATATCGCTGATAAGCATATTGAGGTGATTGTTCGTCAGATGCTCAAGAAAGTACGTATTGAGAACAGCGGCGATACCGATTTCCTGCCGGGAACGCTGGTAGATGTTCTTGATTATGAGGATATGAACGAAGAACTGGTGAAAGCCGGTAAAGAGCCTGCAGAGGGTAAGCAGATCCTGCTTGGCATTACAAAAGCAGCGCTGGCAACAGATTCCTTCCTGTCGGCAGCATCTTTCCAGGAGACCACAAAGGTCTTGACCGAGGCGGCAATCAAGGGTAAAGTTGATTCCCTGATCGGTCTGAAGGAAAATGTTATCATCGGTAAGCTGATTCCTGCCGGAACCGGTATGAAGCGCTACCGTGACACGAAGCTGAGTACAGACGAAAACCTTCTGAGCCGTCTTGCAGCGGAAAATGAGATGAATTTTGATGATGACTTCGATTATATTCAGGACGATGAGATTGATGAGACGGAAGAAATCGAAGAAATTGATGAAATGACCGGTTTTGATGATGACGAGGCCAGTGAAGAACTTGATCTTATCGATGACGATTCGGAGTTTGAAGATGATGACACAGCAGAACTCGAAGAGCAGGAGATGGAAGTTGTAGAATAGAGCCGGGGAAGCCTCAGGCGATTCAACATCAGCCGATTCAAAGTTAAGAAAAATGTATTGACAATGCATTCACGTGCAAGTATACTATCTTAGTGTGCACGTGAATGCATTTTTTTGTGTTGCATAGGAAACAATCATTATGCGGTACAGTGCAGACCGGATGCCGTTCGCCGGAAGGCAGAGCAGCATGTCCCGGAAGACCAATTTGTGTTTTTCGTGCACGAAAGAACATTACAAAGGCATACAATTTATATCGCAGGAGGTGAAAAGAATGCCAACATTTAACCAGTTAGTCAGAAAAGGACGTCAGACATCTGTAAAGAAGTCAACAGCACCTGCTTTGCTGAAAGGATACAACTCCCTTCACAAGACAGCCATCGACACATCTTCTCCGCAGAAGAGAGGTGTTTGTACTGCTGTTAAGACTGCAACTCCTAAGAAGCCTAACTCAGCCCTCAGAAAGATCGCCAGAGTACGTCTTTCCAACGGAATCGAAGTTACAAGCTATATTCCTGGCGAAGGCCATAACTTACAGGAGCATAGCGTTGTTCTGATCCGTGGCGGCAGAGTAAAGGACTTACCCGGTACAAGATACCATATCATCAGAGGTACACTGGATACCGCGGGTGTTGCTAACAGAAGACAGGCTCGTTCCAAGTACGGCGCTAAGAGACCTAAAGCGGGCAAATAAGCCGGACTTTGTGCAGTGAAGACTGCATAACAGGCAAAGACAGGTTTATCACGTGGATTGGTTCTGCTGATTTACGGGAGCAGGCCTGTATTTGAAAAATTTGTTTTTAGGTTTAGTACCACAAACAGAACTAATTTAGTGTTGGGATTCTTGTATATATCAGAGGAAAATACTGCGAAGCAGTTTTTCCGGGAAAACCGCACGTACACATTGAATTAGAGGACACATGTGAGTACCGATGAATTATGAATCATAAGGAGGGAAGAATCGTGCCACGTAAAGGACATATTGCAAAGAGAGATGTATTGGCAGATCCTTTATACAATAATAAGGTTGTCACCAAGCTGATCAACAACATCATGTTGGACGGCAAGAAAGGTGTTGCACAGAAGATTGTATACGGAGCATTTGCAAGAGTAGAAGAGAAATCCGGCAAGCCGGCACTCGATGTATTTGAGGAGGCTATGAACAACATCATGCCTGTTCTCGAAGTTAAGGCAAGACGTATCGGCGGCGCTACCTATCAGGTACCGATCGAGGTTCGTCCGGACAGACGTCAGGCTCTCGGTCTTCGCTGGCTGGTAATGTTTTCTCGTAAAAGAGGCGAGAAGACCATGCAGGAAAGACTCGCGAATGAGATTTTAGATGCTGCAAACAATACAGGCGCAGCAGTTAAGAGAAAAGAAGATATGCACAAAATGGCAGAGGCGAACAAGGCATTTGCGCACTATCGTTTCTAAAAACGAGAAGATATTCTAAGGTGTCAGAAAAATGCCGCTTAAGAATATCGAAATCTCGCTTTGTTTTTGGATAAATATAAGGAGGAAAAAACCTTGGCTGGAAGAGAATATCCGTTAGAGAGAACCAGAAATATAGGTATTATGGCTCATATCGATGCCGGTAAGACCACATTGACAGAGCGTATCTTATATTATACTGGCGTAAACTACAAGATCGGTGATACTCATGAAGGTACTGCTACCATGGACTGGATGGAGCAGGAGCAGGAAAGAGGTATCACGATCACATCAGCCGCTACGACATGCCACTGGACTTTGGAAGAGAATTGCAAACCGAAGGAAGGTGCATTAGAGCATCGTATCAATATTATTGATACGCCTGGTCACGTTGACTTTACTGTAGAAGTTGAACGTTCACTCCGTGTACTTGATGGCGCCGTAGGTGTATTTTGTGCAAAGGGTGGTGTTGAGCCGCAGTCAGAGAACGTATGGAGACAGGCTGATACCTATAATGTACCGAGAATGGCATTTATCAATAAGATGGATATCTTAGGTGCTAATTTCTATGGTGCGGTAGATCAGATTCGAAACAGATTGGGCAAGAATGCTATCATTCTTCAGCTGCCTATTGGTAAGGAAGATGAGTTTAAAGGCATTATTGACCTGTTCGAAATGAAGGCTTATATCTACAATGATGATAAGGGTGAGGATATCCAGATCACAGAGATTCCTGCCGATATGGCGGATGACGCTGCGCTCTATCATGATGAACTGGTGGAGAAAGTATGCGAACTGGATGACGAACTTACAATGATGTATCTGGAGGGCGAGGAGCCTTCCGTAGAAGATATGAAGAAAGCACTGCGTAAGGGTACCTGCGAATGTACAGCAGTTCCCGTTTGCTGTGGTTCCGCATACAGAAACAGGGGCGTGCAGAAACTTCTGGATGCTGTTCTGGAGTATATGCCGGCACCCACAGACATTCCCGCGATCAAGGGCGTAGATCCTGATGGTAATGAAGTAGAGAGACATGCATCTGATGATGAGCCTTTCTCTGCACTTGCATTTAAGATCATGGCTGACCCGTTCGTAGGTAAGCTTGCGTTCTTCCGTGTATATTCCGGTACGATGAACTCCGGTTCTTACGTGCTGAATGCAACAAAAGACAAGAAAGAGCGTGTGGGACGTATCCTGCAGATGCATGCAAATAAGAGAGCAGAGCTGGATAAGGTATATTCCGGTGATATTGCTGCGGCAGTCGGCTTTAAGCTGACCACAACCGGCGATACAATCTGTGATGAGCAGCATCCGGTTATCTTAGAGTCCATGGAATTCCCTGAGCCGGTTATCGAACTGGCAATCGAGCCTAAGACCAAAGCTGGTCAGGGCAAGATGGGTGAGGCGCTTGCAAAGCTTGCAGAAGAAGATCCGACCTTCCGTGCTCATACAGATCATGAAACAGGTCAGACAATCATCGCAGGTATGGGTGAGCTGCATCTGGAGATCATCGTAGACCGTCTGCTTCGTGAATTTAAAGTAGAGGCTAACGTAGGTGCTCCGCAGGTAGCCTACAAAGAGACATTTACCAAGCCTGTGGATCAGGAATACAAATATGCGAAACAGTCCGGCGGTCGTGGACAGTACGGTCACTGTAAAGTTAAATTTGAGCCCATGGATCCTAATGGTGAGGAGACATTTAAGTTTGAGACCAGCGTAGTCGGCGGTGCGATTCCGAAGGAGTATATCCCGGCAGTCGGCGAAGGTATCGAGGAAGCTTCCAAAGCAGGTGTTCTGGGCGGATTCCCTGTACTTGGTGTTCATGCCAATGTATATGACGGTTCTTACCATGAAGTTGACTCTTCCGAGATGGCATTCCACATTGCGGGTTCCATGTGTTTCAAAGAGGCAATGAAGAAAGCGGGTCCTGTGCTTCTTGAGCCGATTATGAAGGTTGAAGTAACGATGCCGGAAGACTATATGGGTGATGTCATCGGTGATATCAACTCCCGCCGCGGACGTATCGAAGGTATGGAAGACATCGGCGGAGGCAAGATGGTGAAAGGTTATGTACCGCTTGCTGAGATGTTCGGTTATGCTACTGACCTGCGTTCCAAGACACAGGGTCGTGGTAACTACTCCATGTTCTTTGAGAAATATGAGCAGGTACCGAAGAGCGTACAAGAAAAGGTACTGGCAGCTAAGGCGAAGTAAGTGTAAAGAACCTTATCTTGAAGAAAAGGTATTAGCAGCTAAAGCGAAGTGAGACAGGCAGGCAACAACCATTTTTCAATATTTTTACTGTTCTAAATGGTTGATGCAAATAATGCTTGAAAATCTTGGCAATCTTTAATATAATCAAAGATAGCTGAGTGTAGAGAAACATTTAAAAATTTATCTAGTTTTATAAGGAGGACTTTAGAAATGGCTAAAGCTAAGTTTGAAAGAAACAAACCACATTGTAATATCGGCACCATTGGTCACGTTGACCATGGTAAGACAACTTTGACAGCAGCGATCACAAAGGTACTTTCCGAGAGAGTTGCAGGTAACACTGCTACAGATTTCGAGAATATCGACAAAGCTCCGGAAGAGAGAGAAAGAGGTATCACAATCTCTACCGCTCACGTTGAGTACGAGACAGATAAGAGACATTATGCACACGTTGACTGTCCTGGACATGCTGACTACGTTAAGAACATGATCACAGGTGCTGCTCAGATGGATGGCGCTATCCTTGTTGTAGCTGCTACAGACGGTGTTATGGCTCAGACCAAAGAGCACATCCTTCTGTCCCGTCAGGTAGGTGTACCTTATATCGTAGTATTCATGAACAAATGTGACATGGTAGACGATCCTGAATTGCTTGAGCTGGTTGAGATGGAGATCACAGAGCAGTTAGAGGAGTACGAGTTCACAGACTGCCCGATCGTTAAAGGTTCCGCTCTGAAGGCTCTGGAAGATCCTACCAGCGAGTGGGGCGACAAGATCATGGAGCTCATGAGCACAGTTGATGATTATATTCCGGATCCTCAGCGTGATACAGATAAGCCTTTCCTTATGCCTGTTGAGGACGTATTCTCTATCACAGGTCGTGGTACTGTTGCTACAGGTAGAGTAGAGCGTGGTACACTGCATATGTCTGATGACGTTGAAATCATCGGTGTTAAGGAAGAGACACAGAAATCTGTTGTAACAGGTATCGAGATGTTCCGTAAGTTACTGGATGAGGCACAGGCTGGTGATAACATCGGTGTTCTGCTTCGTGGTATCCAGAGAACTGATATCGAAAGAGGACAGGTTCTTGCTAAACCCGGTTCTGTAACCTGCCACAGAAAGTTTACGGCACAGGTTTACGTTCTGACAAAGGACGAGGGTGGTCGTCATACACCTTTCTTCAATAACTATAGACCTCAGTTCTATTTCAGAACAACAGATATCACAGGTGTTTGTAATCTGCCTGATGGCACAGAGATGTGCATGCCTGGTGATAACGTAGAGATGAGCATCGAGTTGATTCATCCGATCGCTATGGAGCAGGGTCTTACGTTTGCGATCCGTGAGGGTGGTAGGACTGTTGGTTCTGGTAGGGTTGCTACTATCATCGAGTAAATAGAATTCTTGCGAATTCATTAGTAAAAAGCTAGATTTTATGGGGCTTTCCGAGAAATCGGGAAGCCCTTTTTGAAACTTTGCAACAGTGGAAAAGTTGTAAGCGGTGCCAAAATGGGCTACACAGTGACAGACAATACGCCAGCGGGAAAACTGGTTCATGCCGGGTATTTCTCATATCCCAAGTTCTGGGGAAATGGGTATACAACGGAGGCTTTAAAAAAGGTTCTGGAGTTTGCTTTTACGGAACATAACGTGTACAGAGTGACCACAGGATGTCTGGCTGAGAATGTTGGCTCGGAAAGAGTTATGCAAAAATGTGGTCTGATTAAGGAAGCGGAGTATGTTGATTATGAGTGGCACGATGGGAAAATGAAAACACGATTGGAATATCGGTTGTTGAAGCAAGAGTGGGAGAAATAGTATGAAATTCAACAATGTTTATTTTATTAATGGAACCGCATATGCAGGCAAATCGACTATGGTAAAAATGTTGGCAGAAAAATATAATGGAATAGCATGTGAAGAAAACTACCATGATGCACGAATGTCAGAGTTAGACAGTTGTGAATTTCCGGGTTTGACATATACAAGGGATTTAAAGGATTGGAGAGAGTTTATCAGAAGAACTCCGGATGAATATGAAGCATGGATTAAAGAAACTACGAGAGAATGCACTATTTTGGAATTACAAATTCTTGAAGATTTATCTAAACAAGATAAAATGATATTTGTTGATACCAATATTCCAGTAGAAGTATTGGCAGAAGTATCAGATAATGATCATGTTTTAATTATGTTGGCAGAACCAGAAATATCTGTTAATAGATTTTTTGAGCGACCAGATAAGGAAAAACAGTTTTTGTATCAATTATTATTAAAGGAAGAAGACACTGACAAAGCGATGGAAAATTTTAGAGAATGCTTAAAACGTGTTAATTCAAAGGAAATATACGATCAGTTTCTAAATTCTGGTTTTAACGTTATTATAAGAGATGATAAAAGAACAATAGAAGAGACTCTTGCATTGGTGGAAAAATCATTTAAAATGAAGTAGATAGATTCTTTTCAGTTTGATTGAGAGGTGCATCCCGGTGCCAAGAAATCATGCAAATATCAATAGACCATACAACACTAGCGAAAATACGCAGATTTCAACCATAAAAAGTATAGAAAATACATCGAAAAACGCTATTCATATAGCGTGAGGGTGGTAGAACTGTTGGTTCTGGCCGTGTGGCTACTATCATCGAGTAATCTTGTGATTAGAGCCAAATAAGTAAAATAAGCACAGCAATCCTTTGAGAAATCAAGGGGTTGCGGTTTTTTAATGTCTAAAAATAATAGCGAACAAAAGGAAAAGTCACTTGCCGGAATTTAACAGACCTTTACGAAAAGGACAAGGAAGTGTAAAATCTAAAAATTGGGTGTGCTTATTAGAGCAGATAAAGGAAAACAATCATACAATCCGTAATCTGACCGGGGAATATAAGAAGATAGAGCCGGATTGCCGGGAGGGAGTGAGAGCGCAGTTGGAACGCATGAAAGAACTGCACAAAAAACGAAATAATCTGTATGAGAAGCAGAACGACTTGAAAGGGCAGAAGTGGAAAATTGGGAAGTCGTTAGAACGATAAAGTGTAAGGTAAGTTCAGAACAGGAAATTAGAATTTCGTGCGGAACAAATTTATTTATAACCAAGAATGAGGTTGTAATCGTTCTTTCAAATATGTATTATTGAGATAGAAACGCTGAAAGGAGAGAATGTTTTATGTGTAGAAGATATGTTATTGCTCAGTAGTCTGGGCTTAGAATAAGATGAATAGTTAAGCTCGGATGAATCCCCACAAAATAACAGGAGGATTATAATGAGCTATGTTAGTGCAGAAAATGTTCTGCCAAAAGAACTTATAGAAACTATTCAGCAATATGTAAGTGGACAAAGTATATATATTCCATGTAAAGAGAAAAAAGTCTGGGGAAGCCGGACTAAAACAAAGCAGTATTATAAAATACGGAATCATGAAATATGTACAAAGTATAAAAATGGGATTCCGGTAAAAATACTTGCCACTATGTATTCCCTATCAGAAAAGAGTATACAAAGAATCATAAGAACAACTAATGAGATGGATGATTCTATTTAATGAGGTTGGATTCGATAAAAGTATATCATCGCTGTGGGGGATGCGGGAAGAAGCAGGAGTTTATTAATTCGGGAAAGTTCAGAGTGAATGCCAATGGTAATCAAGTGGACGTTTGGCTGATATACAGATGTAAAAAGTGTAAACATTCCTGGAATTTGGCAATTTATGAAAGAGTGAGACTTTCAAAAATCAAACAAGGTGATTATGAGCTTTTTATGGAGAATGATTGCGAGCTTGCTTTAAAATATGGGAAAGATATATCTTTTCTAAAACGAAATAATGCTGAATTTAGTTAAGATGTTAAGCCGGATAGTTTCTATTCGGCTTATTGCTACATTTGGAGGATAGGTTGAAAAATCAAAGATTTTACAACTTTCTATTTAAGCAGTATTGCAAGCAGGCTTGCGATATGCATGGAGATTAGGATGAAAGAATATAGATATATTACGCTGGTAGAAAAACCAATGATAAAAGATTTAGCAGCAGAGTGGTTTCATAGTAAATGGGGTGTACCGAAAGAGGCATATATGGAATGCATGAGTGCATATTTGAATAAAGAGACTGAGTATGGCTGGTATTTATGTCTTGATGGTGAAAAGATTGTTGCTGGACTGGGAGTAATAGAGAATGATTTTCATAACAGAAAAGATCTTGCGCCAAATGTATGTGCTGTTTATACAGAAGAAGAATACCGCTGTAAAGGAATTGCCGGGAATTTATTAAATATGGCAGTGGCAGATATGAAGAATAAGGGAATAACGCCAATATATTTAGTAACAAACCATACAACATTTTATGAAAGATATGGTTGGGAGTTTTTGTGCATGGTACAGGGAGATGGTGAACCGAAGATGTCAAGAATGTATATTCATAGATAATTCCAGTTTAGCACTGTACTTGAGGACTCTGGTTTGTAGTGTTAAGCGGAATATGTATGTATTTTTCCTTGCTAATCAGGTACAGACCTGGTGCTGGCACCATGTAATAAGGGTGGATAAGGAGAAAATCGAGATTTTGTGAGTGGCTCTATTTTGGCTCTAAAATTTTTTAGAACAGTAAAAATGTAATGCTAAATTAGATAATATAAAGAAAAGCAAGCAGGAAAACTAAGGAAAAGCATTTGGATTTCATTTCCGAGAGCTCGTGAGGGCGACAGGACAGTTGGATCTGGTCGTGTGGCTACAATCATCGAGTAAATAGAATTCTTGCGAATTCATTAGTAAAAGCTGGATTTTATGGGGCTTTCCGAGAAATTGGGAAGCCCTTTTTGAAACTTTGCAACAATAAAAAAGTGGAAAGTGGTGCCAAAACGGTGCCGGCTCACCGTATGGAAGTGTTTTGGCGGGGGATATCAAATACAGACCTTTACGAAACGAACGAGGAAGTGCAAAATCTGATAGACTGGGTATGCCTGCCAGAGCAGATAAAGACTAACAATAATACAATCCGCAGTCTGACCGGGGAATATGAGAAGATAGAGCCAGCTTGCCGGGAGGGAGTGAGAGCGCAGTTGGAGCGTATGAAAGAACTGTGCAAAGAGCGCAACGGTCTTTATGAGAAGCAGAATGACTTGAAAGAGCAAAAACAGAAGATTGAAAAGTCGTTGGAACGATAAGAAATATGGGGTGTGGCGGTTGCAACGCCCTATATTTTTGTGGGAAATTGGAAATGGAAGTGGTATAATCAGACATATTGCTGTAGAATTTCAAATGATTGATGGGAGGACTATAGATGTCAAAACAAAAATTGATTATTATAGCAGGCTCTCCGTGTGTGGGGAAAACGACAGTGACACAGAAACTTTTTACTTCTTATGAGAACAGTGCCTATTTTGACGGCGATTGGGCATGGTATGTCAATCCGTTTTCGGTTGATGATCCGAGGTTGAGAAATGGTGATAAAACAATGTCATTCGCGTTATCTACATATTTAAACTCTAGTTTTGATTATGTCTTTTTTTCATCGGTTGTTGTTGTGGATAAAACAATTCGTGAAGCGATACTAAAAGATATAACGGCAAAAGATTATTCTGTTATTGGCATTACCTTGACCTGTTCAGAGGAAACTTTGCGTGAACGTCATAAAAAACGTGGAGATGCAAATGAATGTTCTTTTTTCTGGCTGCATTTAAAACCATATGAAGGCGATTATGTTATCAACACAGATAATAAAAGTGTTCAGCAGATAGTTGATGAAATGAAAGTTATTATAGATAATGAGGGAAATGAATAGTGGAATTTAAAACAAACGATTTAATACTGCGAACTGTGACTGAAAACGACATTAAGGAGATTGCAAGAATGTGGGAATACCCACATGAAACAACGATAGATAAGGCATACGAAGCATTAAAATACATGGAAGATACTCATAGTAAGAATCAACAGAAATCAATTTGCCATTTGTGTTTGGGCGTTTTTCAAAAGAAAGAACCAAATGTGATAATAGGCTGGTGCGGATTAGACGGAGAAGCCGAAATAGGAAAAACAGTTCTTTTTTATATGATTGATGAAAAATACCGAAATCAAGGTTATGCTACGCAATGTGCTATGGAATTGATAAATTATGCGTTTGAAAAGATGGAATATGACATAATCTATGGAGGATGTGCAAAGAGCAATGTAGAATCATATAGAGTTATGCGAAAGGCTGGAATGGTTCAAAATTCCTTTTATGAAAATGGGGATTATATTTTTTCGATTGATAGAAAAGCATTTTTAAATTCCAAAAATTAAACGGGTTGTAAGTTGTAAAATATAGTCTGTCCCATGGATCTTTAGTGATAATAAATACATGGTGCTGGCGCCATGTAAATAATGTTATTCAGGAAAAGGGTGTTCTTGGTGCCAAAACGGTGGCAAGAAATCATGCAAATAAAAATACATCACACAAAAATAATGAATTTACGTTGTTTTCCGCAACAAAAAGTATAGAGAATACCACAAAAAACGCTATTCAAATACCGTGAGGTCTGCAGGACTGTTGATTCAGGTCGTGTGGCGGCGATTATTGAGTAATCTTTGAATTAAGCGTTATAGTTATACGAAAGATAAAGACCGCAGT
>CAJUJP010000060.1 GCA_910586615.1 uncultured Lachnospiraceae bacterium | reverse complement strand
TCCTGAGCCTGTACTGCCGCCGCTGCCCGTTCCGTTATTTCCTGAGCCTGTACTGTCATTGCCACCCGTTCCAGCGTGATCTGAATCCTCATCTTCGCTGTCATCCGGGTCTGTATCCTCAAAGCCATCGCCGGTATCAGGATCTCCATCAGCGATATCTTCATCCGGATCTTCAGGAAGGAAAGGATATCGGAAATTACCGCTCACAGAACCCCACTCTACTTCCTGATAGGAAGAATCACCGGAAGTATTCTTGTTGTCACTTACGGAACCTTTTTCCTTTTCCAGATCCGTAAAGGAATAAGTCACATCTTCTCCGTCATTATACAGATAAATGGTATAGCTCTTAGTCTTATATCCACTCTTACGTAATGTGATCGTATGACTTCCGATACTTTTCTTGAAGCTTACCGGTGAAATGCCTACATAAGTGCTGTCCAGATACACCTCCACATTTTTCGGTGCATCAATATATACCTTGTTGCCCTTCGTGGGCGTAATCGTGTTCTCACTGATGCTGTCATCCGGCTTCTTCTCTTCGGTACTGTCTTTGCTGGTGGGCAGAGGAGTTTCATCCTCAGCCTCTTCCTTCTTTTCTTCCAGTGTAAAGGAAATGCTCGCATACTCAGAACCGACCTGAATATACTTGGAAAGGGAATCATAGCCTTCCGCTTCCACATAAACTTTATGAATACCGTAGGGAAGCTCCACCGCACTGCTGATGTCAACGGCCTTGCCGTCTATGGTCACTTTAGCGTCCTCCGGGGACACCGCCAGCAGAATCTTTCCTGTTTTATCCTGAACAGTCTCAATATCCCCCACATCAAGTACTACTTCCTTATCACGCTCAATAACCACATCTTTCGTGCTTCCCACACCGTTATTTGTCAGAAATACCTGATATTTTCCTTCCGGTACGACCAGAAGCATATCTTCTGTAATCTCTTTGATCACGGAATTTCCTACCTCGATCCATCCGCCGATCAGCGCCTGGTCATTCTTCAGGCGAAGGTAACCGTGTCCCTTTTCCACGTTAATGCTGTAGATCTCATGACCGATACCCCGGACTGTGACCACGTCCTGTTTCACGATGTCCATTACTTCCACGCGCTTGCTGTCCGAAAGCACGACTACATCATCCGGCAGAGAATAGGTAGAAGAACCGATGCTTGCGGTCTTCTTCGCACCGCCCAGATTATAATTCTGCACATTATCATAAACCCATGCCTCAGGGGATAACTGCATACTGGCAATCTGTCTTTTTCCTTTCAGGAAATTCACATCTACCACATCCCCTCCCCGGATCTGGGAAATTGACATAGGTCCGTCATATTTATCTTTGACATAGGTGGTTCCGTCATAATACAACGTATAAGTCCTTGCCGTACTCATATTCATGAAAGTGACGCTCTTGTTCTGCGAATCTGTCGTGATAACCACCGCAGTATCCGCAGAATCATAACTTCCGGCCGAGCTGACAGTAAACCCTGTGTCTACAACTTTATGCTCTTTATCTTTGGCCATACCGATATTACTGGCCTGCGAAGTACAGCCGGTTATCAACAATGCCATTACCATCACAACCGCTGCTGCCTGTGAAATTCTTCCGTGCATCCTGTATCCTTATCCTTTCCATGATGTAGCAATCAATCTTTTATTTTTTGTTAAATATGCTTTCCAGAAAGAGCTGTTTTTCCCGCTCCTGGGCAAACAGTTTCTCAATCTTCTCCATATTCCTTCCCGGAATCCATGCTTTACCCGTATTATAATAGAAGTTTACGATCTTCCAGAACTTCTCGGGATATGCCAGACGATAGTATAACTGTCTGTAATCTCTGTCCGTCAGGCTCTTCTCTCTATTATAACTCTCCAGAAGCATATCACCAAGTGTCTGCGACCAGTTATTTTTTTCCAGAAGCTTACGCAGGAACAGATATAGATCCCGTACAGGATAATCACGCACGCACTTCTCAAAATTGATCAGCACGCTCCCTTTCTCTGCCTGCAGGATGTTATGGTACTGGTAATCACCGTGACATACTACGGGGAATTCGTAAGAATCTTCCTCATAGGCATAATAACGCAACTCATCGGTAATTTGCAAGGCATTATTCATGAAATAATCATAATGCTTCATTAAATAGATCTCAAAATCCGTTTTCTGGCTCTTTTCCTGCAAAAATTTCCTGACTTTTTTCAGTTCACGGTTATGTTTTTCATATTCTTTCTCAATCCGAAAGACAGGCTGATTCTGCAGCTCTTCACAGTCTGACAGATCGGCCGCCCCGTGCAGCTTTGCAAGCGTCGCCACGGCCTGACGGCATTCCTCCGTGTCTCTGTGGTTGCATTCTCTTCCTTCACAGTAAGTCTTAACAAGATACGCCGTCCGGTCCTGATCATAGACGATCAGCTCGTCTTCCTTTGTCCGCAAAATAGATTCCACCTGTACGACGCCGCTTTCCTTAATATGGTTTAACAGAAATTCCTGAAAAATTACTTTTTCGGCAGGTCCGCAGTATTCTTTTAAAATAAGCAATCCCCGATCCGAGTCGCACAGAATCGCGCCGCGCCCCTTCCAGGTACGGTTTACCTCTATTTCATAATGATCTAATAAACTGACTGCTCTGTCATTCACACGAATACCCCCCGCTTTGTCGTCTATCCTATCTATATGAGAAGACGGCGGAAAGTATGAATGTCATATTGTCATCTGAACCATATTTTTCTGTCTGACATTCAGTATCAGTTCAGTCTTTGGCTTCACTCTTACCATATTTAAATCGCAGCCGGATCAACCGCGCAAAAGTGTTTTCTTCATTTAAAAATGTTTTTCCCGGCAGATCCGGAGAAGTTCCTCCCGGTTGTTGCGCTCAGGTTCTTCCAGCACCAGAATAAGAAGTTCCTGCAGAAGTTCCCCGATCTGCGGACCTGCTGGAATACCAAGGGCAATCAGATCCCTGCCCGTTACCGCCAGATCTTTTAAGCTCAGGCATTCCTGCCGGCGGAGAATGCCATCATAAAGCTCCTGCATATATGTAAGTTTCTGCAGTTTCTCCTCCCGCAGATAATCACTCTGGGCGCTGATATCGGCGCGCCGCACCGCAAAAAGCATGGGGAAAATGTCTTCTCCCATCCGATTGACCGCACGCCGTACACCGGCAGGCGACAGCCCCACCTCTTCATCGTGATAACGCACAATTTTCGTCACTTTATCTGTCGTATCATTGTCAAACTTCAATCTCCGCAAAATTTCTCCGGTCATCTTTGCACCCACTTGCGGATGCTTTTTATTATGAGTGATGCCTTCTTCGTCAACCGTTAAAGTCTGAGGTTTTGCTATATCATGAAAAAGCATTCCCAGCCGCAATACTTTGTCAGCCTCAATTTCCTGCATAGAATGTAAAATATGCTCCCCCACGCTGTAACAGTGGTGGGGATTGTTCTGTTCTGTCTCCATGCAAAGATCAAATTCCGGCAGTACCTGCTTCGTGATACCCGTTTCATAAGCCGTCCGCAGATAATCAGGATGGGCCGAGGTTACCAGTTTGACCAGTTCTGCCTGAATCCGTTCCGCACTGATATGACGCAGGTTCGGTGCCAGTCTGCGAATGGCCGATGCAGTGGCTTCTTCAATACGATAGCCAAGCTGGGCCGAAAACCGTACCGCCCGCAGCATACGCAGCGCATCTTCCGTAAAACGTTCTTCCGCATTACCCACACAGCGGATGATTCCCTTCTTGATATCTTCCATGCCGCCGAAAATATCTATCAATCCGCTCTTCGAATTATATGCCATGGCATTTATGGTGAAATCCCGGCGTTTCAGATCCTCCTCCAGACTGGAAGTAAAAGTGACCTCCTTCGGATGTCTGTTGTCTTCATAATCTCCGTCAATTCGATATGTAGTAACCTCGAACCCTTCCTTGTCAAACAACACCGTTACCGTACCATGTTTGATTCCGGTATCAAAGGTTCTGGGAAAAAGTTCTTTCGTCTCATAGGGCGTGGCGGATGTGGTGATATCCCAGTCACTGGGCAGCCTGCCCAGTACACTGTCCCGGACACAGCCGCCCACCGCATAGGCCTCAAAACCTGCTGCCGTCAAGGTTTCTATGATTCTTTGCACTTTATCAGGCAATTGTATCTGCATATCCTGTCCTCTTTCTGAACTGTTTTATCCTGTCCGCCTTTTTACCCGATACCGGGTCCCTTAAAAATCTGATTAACATCTTCAAGATGAACATCCGGTTTCTCGTCCTCCTCTACCAGAGAACCTACAAGCTTTTCTATTTCGCCTTTGGACATGATCCCCCGGCTTCTTTCCACGAACTCTCCCTTTTCTTCATCCGTCATATCCACAAAACGATCCATCGCCGCACGGTTGGTTGTGATCGCAAGGCCAAGATCCAGCGGTAATTCATTATAATCCATACTTTTTTCCATCCTTCCTATACATGCCGCATCAAATATTATATGATGCAAAACGCAGCTTTTTTCTTTTCCTTATAAAAGCATGTACAAAAAGTCCGGAAAATATACATGGCTGTTTTCACAGCCATGTATATCCAGAATATAATAACAATTCTCAATAAATGATTAAGCCAATGCCGCGATCCCTTTCAGGCGGATATCCTGGCAGGACGCACCCACAAGAATCTCATAATCTCCCGCGTCTGCAATAAATTCATGAAGATGCTCATCAAAATATGCAAAATCTTCCTGTTTCAGAGTAATGCTTACTTTTCTGGATTTGCCCGGCGCAAGCTCCACTTTGGCATATGCCTTCAGTTCCTTGTTAGGTCTGTCCACTTTAGGCGCAATAGGAGCAACATACACCTGGATGATCTCCGATCCAATCCGTTTTCCTGTATTTTTTACTGTAAAATTAAGCTTTACATCTCTGCCTTTTTCCGCTTTCAGCGTAAGGCCGCTGTATGAAAATTCCGTATAGGAAAGGCCGTGTCCGAAGCAGAAAGCAGGTGCAATATGCTCTTTGTCAAAATAACGGTAACCACAATACAGACCTTCTTCCAGCCTGATCTTTCCCCACAGACCTGACTGCCCGTTCTTAGCCGTTACGCAGTCTGTATATTTTCCGGGGAATGTCTCCGCCAGCTTACCGGACGGATTTACATCTCCGAAAATAACCTTTGCAAAAGCGTTTCCTGTCTCCATTCCCGCATAATAACTCCACAGGATCGCCGAAGCTTTCTGCCGCCAGGGCATTTCCACCGGAGAACCGCCCACAAAAGTAACAATCAAATCTTTCCGTACATCCAGAAGGGCATCAATCAGCAGATCCTGCTCATAAGGAAGTGTCATATTCGAACGGTCAAATCCCTCGCTGTCAATGTCATGATTAAGTCCGCCCACAAAAATAACCGCATCCGCATCCTTTGCCGCCTCCACAGCCTGAGCAAAAAGCTTCTGGTTTTTCTCATGAATCTCCGTCTTTTCCTTTTCAATCTGCGCCAGCCGCTCTTCCTCACTCTTCCGACGCATCTCAGTTTCATTTACCTCATCCCGTGTAGGCATACCGATATCCGTATTCTTCAAATCGTCCAGACTGTCCGCCTGCCAGTTATGGTCAAAAGTCTTCGGTTTTTCCGGCACGTGATAGCCTTTCAGATATTGCACTTCAACATTACCGCCCAGATATGCTTTCAATCCCATCAACGGACAGACTTCATAAAGCGCCTTGATTTCTGCGCTTCCACCGCCGTCCGAATGAATCTTCGCGGCATTCTGTCCGATCACCACCAGCTTCTTGATCCCGGCCGGATTTAACGGCAGTATCTGGTTATCATTTTTTAATAAGATCATGGATTCTTCTGCCGTGCGCAGTATCATCTCCCGATGCTCCGGCGTATTGTATACACCTGCCTTACGCTCTTCCTTCTGCTTGCCGATCATCTTCAGACGGTACATCATACGCAGAATATTGCGCACTTTAGCGTTTACCGTCTCCTCGGAGATCTCCCCTTTCATGATCGCCTCCTTCAAAGGATCGGCCATCTTATAATCATCAAAATCCGCGAACACAGACATCTCAATATCCATGGAACATTCTGCCGCTTCTTTGGTATTGTGCACGGCGCCCCAGTCACTGATCACTGTTCCGTCAAATCCCCACTCACCGCGCAGTATCAGATCTAACAGATTCTTGCTCTCACAACAGTGATAACCGTTGATCTTGTTATATGCTCCCATAATAGAATAGGCTCCGCCATCCTGCACCGCTGCTTTAAAGGCAGGCAGATAAAGTTCATATAATGTCCTGTCGTCAATCTCTTCATCCACCATGAGACGATCCGTCTCCTGCACATTTGCCGCAAAATGCTTCACACAGGCCGCAACGTCATTTTCCTGCACGCCTTTCACAAAGGGAACCACCAGAGATGCTGCCAGCTTCGGATCCTCGCTCATATACTCAAAATTTCTTCCGCACAGAGGATCCCGCTTGATGTTGATGCCCGGTGCAAGGATCATATCCTTGCCGCGTCCCCTTGCCTCTGCACCCAGAACATGCCCCATCTCATATGCCCTGTAGGGATTCCATGTAGACGCAAGCGCACTGTTGCTGGGCAGATAAGAAACCTGATCGTCGTTATTGCCAGAGGGAATCCATCTGTCATCCATAAAGTCCGCCCGGACTCCCATAGGGCCGTCGGAAGTTGAAATAGCGGGAATACCCAGCCTGTCCACAGCACCGGTCTTAAAAAGAGTCGCCCCGTGAATCATGGCAATCTTTTCGTCCAGCGTCAGTTTACTGATCAGCTTTTCGATTTCTTTCTCTGTTTTCTTTTGGCTTTTCTTTGCATCCGTTTTCATAAACCATTATTCCTTTCCGATGTTCATTATGTTTTACGGAATAGATTCCCTTCGCGAACTCGAATAAGCGGAGAAATTTCCTATACCAATAAAAGTATCAGTTACAGTATATCGGGAAACGGGCTCGGACACAATCATATTTTTCAGTAAAATTCAGAAATTTCAAGCTTAATTTTTACTGTATTTCTGGCGGTAAATAATTTCTTTCAAGAATCATTGACAACTACCCCCTAAATGTTGTATTATCTTAATTGTTCACAAATCGAAGCGTGGCTCAGTTTGGTAGAGCGCTGCGTTCGGGACGCAGAGGTCGCAGGTTCAAATCCTGTCGCTTCGACTGCTGCCGGAGACATAAATTGTCTCCGGTTTTTTACGCATTTTTTGCGGTTACCCGTTGACAGCTTTTTATTTTACGATTATAACAGAAATGAGTGTGAGGGAGTCATCCCGGAACGGAGGATATTATGGAATCATATGAAGTGTTAAAAGATCTTGCAATCATCCTGCTTTTCGCTAAATTTTTCGGGATTGTTGCAAGAAAATGCAAAGCGCCGCAGGTCGTCGGCCAGATTCTCGCCGGACTGATCGTTGGACCCTGTCTGTTAAACTGGATCGGCCATACCGAATTCATTACTCTGCTGGCAGAGATCGGCGTTATCATACTTATGTTTGAAGTCGGGCTGGAATCCGACCTGAAAGAACTGATCAAAACCGGACCCATAGCTTTTCTGATTGCCTGTGCAGGCGTTTTTGTCCCTCTGGTATTCGGCGCACTGCTCTATATGGCCTTTTATGGAATAGCTCCCTGGGGAAGTGAGAATTTTTACCGTGCAGTCTTCATCGGCACGATCATGACTGCAACCAGCGTCAGCATCACAGTGGCTTCTCTGCAGGAACTGGGCAAGATCAAAACCAAAGTAGGCACCACAATCGTCAGCGCGGCGATTATCGACGATGTGATCGGTATCATTGTATTGACTTTTGTGATCGGCTTTAAGAGTCCGGACTCCAATCCCGGAATGGTCGTTTTAAAAACTGTCGCATTTTTTGTGGTGGCAATTGTCGGCGGCTTTGTCGTATATAAAATATTTGCCGGTCTGGATAAACGGTATCCCCATACAAGGCGTATTCCTATTGTCAGCCTGGCATTCTGCTTCGCATTGTCTTATATCGCAGAGAAATATTTCGGCATCGCGGATATCACGGGTGCATACATAGCAGGCGTGGTGCTCTGCAGTTTGAGTGACAACGAATACATAGAGCGTAAGATTGATGTCAGTTCCTACATGTTCTTCGGCCCGATCTTCTTTACAAGCATCGGTCTTAAAACATCTTTTGATGCAATGAACGGCAAACTATTTGCTTTCTGCATCTGTTTCGTTATTGTGGCTCTGGGTGCCAAAATCATTGGCTGCGGCCTGATCAGTAAACTGTGCAGATACAATGTTTCTGATTCCTTAAAAATCGGTGTGGGTATGATGACCCGCGGGGAAGTGGCATTGATCGTAGCCCAGAAAGGTCTTGCGGCCGGACTTCTGACAGCAGACTATTTTACGGCTGTGATTCTGCTGATCCTTGTGTCCTCTATTGCCACGCCCATTTTATTAAAACTGCTTTACAGCAAAGAAAATACAAAAGAAGCGGCGGCTTAAGGTTTGTGATATACAACCTGCATATATTAATATTGAATTATAAAAATGCAGCGAATGGATCAGATTCAGATCTCTCCGCTGCATTTTTCATGGATTTTATACAAACTTATAATACTTTCTTCAATTCTGCATCCAGTTCTTCCTTGGGAACAGCTCCTACGATGGTTGCCACCACTTCTCCCTTTACGAAAATCTTCATAGTGGGAATGGACATAACGCGATACATTCTTGCAAGTCCGTCTTCTTCATCAATATTGCATTTTCCCACCTTGATTCTGCCATCATACTCCTCGGCAAGCTGTGCCACCACAGGCGCCATCATCTTGCACGGTCCGCACCAGTCCGCATAAAAATCCACAAATACCGGTGTCTCCGCCTGAAGTACCTCTTTTTCAAAATTTGCTGTTGTAAATTTGTGTTCCATAGTCTTACTTTTCTCCTTTCCTGTACAGTAAATCTATATTTTAGTGTTATAACTTGTTACATTGTTTCCCGTATGCAATAAATACTTCCGCTTACATCATAACATAAAACCGGTTTGCAGCATTGCCTTTTTTCAAGCTGCCGGACAATGCTTTTTATCTTGAGATCACATACTTATAAATCGGGTTCCCCATTGATGAGAATTTCTCCTCATACTCCGTCATCACATTTCCTCGCATCATATCTTCATTATGATGCAGGTCTTCTGTCATCTGATCCAGCCTCCAGCCTGCCGGTTCCAGTTCTTCCAGCGCAAACTGAAACAGATCATGGTTGTCCGTCTTAAATTCGATCACCCCGTTCTTTACTAGTATCTCATCATATCGATGCAAAAATTCACGGGACGGCAGTCTTCTTTTTGCGTGCCTGTCTTTCGGCCAGGGATCGGAAAAATTCAGATAGATCCTGTCCACTTCTTCCCGTCCGAACACTTCCGTGATTTCTTCTGCCTCCATACGAATAAAATAGAGATTCGGCAGCGGATCTGTCTCCATTTTCTGAAGTCCCCGCAAAAGCACGCTGGAATATTTTTCAATCCCGATATAATTAACGTCAGGATTCATTTTTGCAAGATCCATAATAAATCTTCCTTTTCCCATGCCGATCTCTATACGGACCGGATGATTGTTGCCGAAAATTTCATTCCATTTTCCTTTATGCTCCTGCGGTTCATGAATCACATAATCACTGGCGGCAATCATCTCTCTCGAGCCGGTTATATTTCTCAGCCTCATTTATATTGTATCCTTTCGGTTTTATTCGTTCCCTTGTTTCTTTTTCCTTATTGTACCATGCTTTTTCCTTTACGAACAGAATGAGTTCCATATTTATAACAGTTCCGTCATCCATTCATAAGTCACCGGGATATACATTTGTATTTTTTGTGAAATTGCTACAGTTTTTGATCAAAATAGTGTATGATGGTAAATGATAGTTTAACGTGTCGTCTTTAGCGTAATTCAGCCCGTCATAAAATACGGCTTTTGACATATACTTCTCTATTATAGAAAGGTCTGACAAAGATGTTTTTATCTTTATATAAAAAAACGAGCAGATTCGTTTACGAGATTCACTCTGCGAACGCAAATAATTGGGGTAATTTGCTCTTTCATAAAAAAAACGGACAAAAAATTTTTTGCTTTCTTCTTACTCTGATTGTTTTAAGCTGCAGTTTTTTTCACAACACTCTGACAGCCCATGCAACGACAGAAGAACTGGAAGCAGATGCGGATGCACGTAAATTACTTCCTGTTCAATCCAATGATATAGATAACTGGCCCACCGGTCCTGCCATCAGTGCAGAATCGGCTATTTTGATGGAGGCAAATACCGGTGTGATTCTTTATGCAAAAGATATCCATAAAAAGATGTATCCTGCCAGCACCACCAAACTGCTTACCTGCCTGATGGCTATGGAGCGTGGAAATCTTGACGATATGGTGCCCTTTTCCCATGAGGCGGTTTTTACCGTACCCGCAGACGGTTCTAATATGGGCATGGACGAAGGCGAATCAATTACAATGGAACAATGCCTTTACGGTATTATGGTAGCTTCTGCCAATGAAGTGGCAAACGCAGTGGGAGAATATATTTCAGGATCCATCGATCAGTTTATTTCCGACATGAACGAATATTCGGCGGAACTTGGCTGTACCGACAGCCACTTTATGAACACCAACGGACTTCATGATGAAAACCATTATACTTCGGCCTATGATCTTGCGCTGGTTTCCAACCGTTTTTTTCAAAATGAAATGCTTTGTAAAATCAGTAATATACCCCGTTATCATTTTGAAGCCACTGCCACACAGCCTGACGACTTTTACAAAAACAACAAACACAGACTGGTCAACGGCGAAATCCCTTATGAGGGTATCGTAGGCGGTAAAACCGGATATACTGACCAGGCCAGACAGACTCTGGTAAGCTGTGCGGAACGAAACGGTATGAAACTTGTATGTGTCGTATTTAAGGAAGAATCTCCCAGACAGTTTACAGATACGATAGAATTATTTGACTATGGATTTAACAATTTTCAGGTGATGAACATTGCCGAAAATGAGGACAAATATCAAATAGAACCTTCCGGCTTTCTGCAGACCGGAAATGATATCTTTGGCAGTTCCAAACCGATCCTGTCCATTGATAACAACAGTTATGTGATCATTCCCAATACCATTGTTTTCAGCGATCTGGATTCCACCATCGATTACAGTATATCCGATGAAAGCCGGATCGCACAGATCAGATATTCCTATCATGATACTTATGTCGGCACGGCTTATCTGAATCTGGCGGCGGATAGTTCTTCTTCCTATGATTTTGATACAAATATTGAAAGCACTGATATAAACGTTGAAAAGGATGATCCGGAAAAAGAAACAGAACCCGCTCACGCAACCACGATCTTTATCAACGTGAAAAAGGTTCTGCTGTATGTTCTTCTGACTGCCGCAGCGGCAATTACATTGTTTATTCTTCGTGCACTGATTCTGAATAACAGAAATGCAAAACGGAGAAAGAACCGGATTCGGAGAAAACAGATCAGAAGAGACCGGATCCGTTCTAACTTTGATGATTTTGATTTCTGACAGCATGTCTGTCCTTTCTTTGCTGTCTGGACTTTTCCTGTTTATCACGGATAGCTTCCATCTCTGCTTCCGTGATAAATTTTTGAGTTTTTACAACATAGACCAGTCCGTCCTCCGACTTTCGGATACGTATCTTGGACTTCATACAGCCATGTTTATCACAACAGGCTACACTGTAATAATGTTTTCCGTTGGGTGTAAACCAGCGGATTTTTTTGCGCAGCGCTTTCCTGCAGAGATAACATTTCGTACTGATCACCGTCTTATCTGCAAGAGCCTGTGCTTTATCCTCAAAGCCTCTCGAAATATATTTTGCATAGTTATCAAATATCACATGTATTTCAGAATTCTTATCTTTTGGAAGATGAAATACATCAAAGGAGTAGTTGGATAAAATATTTTCATCCAGACAGGACAGAACTTTAGCTGTATAATAGGCATCACTGAATGCCCTGTGAAAAGGAATATCTTTCTCGATCGACAGATAATCAATGGCATATTCCAGCGCCCGTCTTGTCTTCTTATCTTCGTAAGCTATACTGAACAGCTTCTGCACATCCAGAAATCTGATCGGTCCATCCCCAAGCGGATCCAGTCCGTAATACCTGATATTGCGCTGTAATTCCGTCAGATCAAGAGGACCCCATGTACAGAAAATATAATCTTTACCACACCAGCTTCGAAACTGCTCCATCACTTCCACAAAGGGATGCCCCTGTTCCAGCTGGTCCATCTGCAGGTGAATCAGTTTTCTTGTAATGTGATGCATCTCATGATATACCTGCGGTTTTACAAGTTCACTGAATTCATCTATCATCTTCCTCGCACTGTTCAGTTTGATGGCGCCAATCTCAACAATTTCAAAGGGAAGAATCTTACTGACTTCCTCCTCTCCGGTACTGCTTTGATTCCATTCTAAATCCAAAACTACATAATCCATGAAAATATCTCTCCATGTATTTCCTATGAAAGAACAAAAGTGCGCTTCACACACCCTCGCCTCCGAATTTTCCAGCAAGCGCAGCTTTTGTTCCGCGCGCGAAGCTGCGCATCCCTTTTGTTTCATAGGACGTTCTCAATCTCCTGAGCAAGACAGCTTCACGAACATATTTGTGCAATCTGCCTATGCAAAGTTGACAGAGTACCTTTTGACACCCTAATCCTATGAAATAAAAAGCCGTAAACCTTTACCAACAAAAGCTTACGGCTTTACACAGCGTCCCTGACTGGAGTCGAACCAGCGGCCTTTCGCTTAGGAGGCGAACGCTCTATCCTACTGAGCTACAGAGACATCTATTTATAGAAGATCACACAGACGGATAATTGATATAACCCTGCAGCCAGATTGTTCCTTTAAATCTTCTGCCCACCTGCGGCTCTCCATATAAATCCTGTTTGTTAATGCACACATCAAATTCCAGATCATTACAATTAAGGTGCATCACATATATTTCTTCTCCGGTTAACTTATTTGTCCGCAGTGTGATATCAAGAATTTCTCCCATAACGGAGTATTGATCACACTCTACACCATAGGGCATAAAATAAGTATCTACCAGACTGAATACATCTTCTGTCAAAATTTTCCTTGAAATGGATGTGTAAGTATCCATGTCTTCCAGTGTGAGACTCTCGATTGCGTCTTCATCGCCTTTTCTTGCGGCAGCAATCAATTGATTCCTGTTCCTGGAAGCTTTCTGGATCTTCTGCACCTGCTTTTCATTCTTACTGATCGGTAACAGAATATTACCGCCAAGCGATAATCCCGACAGCGTAAGAGTAGTTCCTCTGATCGGCAGCATATCTTCATTCTGTGCTTTCACATAAGGAACCATATTCTGCAGATAAAAGATCAGGCTCACACCCACTTTAATATCATCACATACACCTGCATATGATTCTTTATCGGCATGCCGCTCTACAGATACATCTTCGCCGGAACTGATTCCCGTTCCTCTCAGATACGGGTAAAAATAATCATAAGTAAACTTATCGCTTTCATCAAATTCGCCGCAAACAGCGATTCCCATATCCTTGGCAAAATCTTCACAAAACTCTGCAAGTATGGTTTCTCCACCGTTGGACGTATAGGAGCGGTGCGTTGCATTTAAAATGATATCAGTAATCAATCTCTGCTGTTCCCGCCTATCAGTCAATTTGCTAAAACCAATAGCTCGCATAAATTTATGCAAAAATTCCACCTCCTTCTATAATCTTACACGACAATCTATCGAATCTCTTCCATGCCGCCCATATATGGACGAAGTACTTCCGGAATACGAACAGATCCGTCAGCCTGTAAATTATTTTCTAAGAATGCAATCAGCATCCTCGGCGGTGCAACTACTGTATTATTCAATGTATGTGCAAAGTACTTACCGTCTTTGCCATTTACACGAATGCGCAATCTTCTCGCCTGGGCATCACCCAAATTGGAACAGCTTCCTACTTCAAAATACTTCTTCTGTCTGGGAGACCACGCTTCCACGTCATAAGATTTCACTTTCAAATCTGCCAGATCCCCGGAACAGCACTCGATGGTCCTTACCGGTATATCCAGGCTACGGAATAAGTCTACCGTATTTTGCCATAGTTTGTCAAACCAAATTTTTGATTCTTCGGGTTTACATACAACGATCATTTCCTGTTTCTCAAACTGATGGATACGGTATACTCCTCTTTCCTCGATACCGTGGGCTCCTTTTTCCTTACGGAAACAAGGGGAATAACTGGTCAGAGTCTGGGGAAGGTCTTCTTCCTGAACGATCGTATCAATGAATTTACCGATCATGGAATGCTCAGAAGTTCCGATCAGATACAGATCCTCTCCCTCGATCTTGTACATCATGGCATCCATCTCCGCAAAACTCATAACGCCGTCCACCACAGCGCTTCTGATCATGAAAGGCGGAACACAATAGGTAAATCCCCTTCCGATCATAAAATCTCTGGCATAAGAAATCACTGCGGAATGCAGTCTGGCAATATCGCCCATGAGATAATAGAACCCGTTACCGGCTACACGTCCTGCAGCATCCATATCAATACCTTTAAATTTCTCCATAATCTCTGTATGATAAGGTATCTCAAAATCCGGTACTACCGGCTCGCCGTATTTCTGTATTTCCACATTTTCCGAGTCATCTTTACCAATTGGAACCGACGGATCTATAATATTCGGAATGGTCATCATATTCTTCTTGATCTTCTCACGAAGTTCATTTTCTGTTTCTTCCAGTTTAGCAAGACGGGACGCATTAGCGGCAACTTCAGCCTTCTTTGCCTCCGCTTCCTCCTTCTTACCCTGTGCCATCAGTGCACCGATCTCTTTGGATATCTTATTGCGGTTAGCACGGATCTCATCCGCTTCCTGCTGTGCTTTGCGCACGCTTGCATCCAGTTCGATCACTTCATCCACCAGATCAAGCTTACCATCCTGAAATTTTTTTCTGATATTTTCCTTTACAATATCCGGATTCTCTCTCAGAAATTTAATATCAATCATTTTCGTCCTCATTTCTGCGCACGATTACTCTCTGTCTTTTGTAACTCTGATATATGAATCCTGCCAGGTGCGCATGACACGGATTTTCTTCTTTTCTTATAACAGGAAAATGCCCTTAATCCATAGCTTCTTCTATATATATCTCGTCAGTTTCTACCAGATCCCTGACAATATCTACATTATTGCCGTCTCTGTCCTTAATGAT
The DNA here is from genome assembly GCA_910586615.1 of uncultured Lachnospiraceae bacterium. GTDB lineage: Bacteria > Bacillota > Clostridia > Lachnospirales > Lachnospiraceae > UBA3282. Next base: position 3,836 of record CAJUJP010000060.1, on the reverse strand, counting down.
CCGAAGCACCGGCCTGTCCGGAAATTCCTTATTCTGATACAGGACGATTGCCAGTTCACCTTCATTGGTTCGAATCGTAGAACCAGCAGGATATACCGCCGTAAATTCCAAAAAAATATCCACTATCCTGCCATCAAACTTGATATCTTTATTTTTTCTGAGATATTCTACCGCCTCATACACTTTTATTCTTTTGCATCCGATTCCGCATATCATCTCATCAAATGCATCACAAATCTGTATAATACGGCATTCTTCCGAAATATCTGTAGCTTTCAGAGGATAACCGGATCCGTCCAGACGCTCATGATGATATAATATCATATTTTTGCTCATATTGGAAATCCAATTTTCCCCTCGGAGCGCTGTATATCCGTAAATCGGATGTTTTTTGTATTCCGCATATTCTGTTTCACTTAATTCTTCCGGACTTCTGTCAGCATATTCTATCGGCAGATACCGCATTCCCAAATCATGAAGTAAACAACTGACACCAATGTCATGTACTTTTTTTGCCGGAAGATTCATTTTTAATGCAACAACTGTAGCCAAACTGCATATGCTGATGGAATGTTCATAGATATCTGAGCTTCTTCCTCTGATATCATAAATCTGTTCTACTACCCGATCCTCTTCCAGAATATTTGTAATGATATGATCCGCCATCTGGCACAGTTCTTCTAACTTTTCATTATGACTGTAAGTATATTTTTCCAGAATATTCCTTACCTTGGATTTAAAGGATTCCTCCAGTTCTCTTCTAAGGATCACCACAGATTTTGTATTCGGCTCATCCCCCCTGATATACACTTCTTTAATTTCAAGTTCTCTGAGCTTTTCAACATATTCCTGTTTTAGCGGCATACCCTCAGAAAGCAGTATCTGATATTCCGGTGTCAAAACATCCTTTGCAAGAATCTCCGTTCCAGTCAGATCATCAACCCTACATATCTTCATTGTTATACCCTATTCGTGGCAATTTAACCTGATTCTCTTTCCCATGTCAGAACAGTCTCCTGCAATGACGCACGTTATAAAATTTCTGTCACTGATGCATAAGGTTAACTGTAACCACATTTAACTCTCTGTTGTGAAATCCATTGCAATATCTAAAGCCTTCTTTTCCTCGTCACCCAATGAAATCTCACATAAACCATTTTTAATTTCCTTTGTATAAGAATAGCAGCCTTCTGCACTGTGAACAGAATTCAATACAAATCCGTTATCGTTTTCATCTAACAGTGCAAGTGAAAAACTGAGCTGCCCTCCCATCTGGTTAAAGGCATCATACTTTACAATTCCGATCTTCTGAAAAGCACCTTCAAATTTTCTGTACAATGCCATAATATCTTTACGATTCTTTTCCGAAGACGCCTTAATAAATTTATTGTCTTCAAAAATTCCTTCAATCTCTTTTTCCAGACTCTTTGCATTCTTACCTTGCATAAATTTATTATATCTCTTATACAACTTGCGGATTCTGACTGTCTGTGCAATCGTAATAATCATCAGGATAAGAATCAATGCAAATACAACAATAAATAAATATGTCAGATCGAAACTGCCTAATCCCATTTCTTCCAGTAAATTATAATTCATCGGTCCTGTACCTTTCTGCATACAATTATCGTCTGTATGATTCTATTGCCTGGATAATAATTCAATAATTCTTTCCAGATCATCGTGACTGTAAAACTCAATCTCGATTTTGCCGGAACCATTTCCCTTCGAAGAAACTTCGACTTTCGTGCCAAGAGACTGTTTCAGCTTTTCCGATACATCCTGATATATAATTTCCAGACTCTTGTCTTCAATGATATCCTTTTTCGGCTTCTCAGGTTTATTCAGATTTTTGACTAATTTTTCTACATCGCGGACGCTTAACTTCTCATCAAAAATTTTCTGTGCGATAGTATACTGTTGTTCCGGATCTTCAATTGTGATCAGTGCCCTCGCATGACCGGTAGATAACATATCATCTATGATCATCTGCTGAACCTCATCACACAATTTCAAAAGCCGCATGGAATTTGTAACGGCAGTCCGGCTCTTAGATACCCTCTCCGCAACCTCATCCTGTTTCAGATTGAATTCGGTTAAAAGTCTTTTGTATGCCTGTGCCTCTTCGATCGGATTCAAGTCTTCTCTCTGAATATTTTCAATGAGAGAAATCTCCACAATCTCCTGCTCGGTATAATCACGAATGATAACCGGAACTTCTTTCAGTCCTGCAAGCTTGGCAGCACGCCAGCGGCGTTCTCCCGCTATGATTTCATAATAGGTCTTTCGATCCTGAACAAGAATAGGCTGTAACAATCCAAACTGTTTGATGGAGTCAGCCAGTTCCTGTAACGCGTCTTCGTCAAAATTTTTTCTTGGCTGTTCCCTGTTAGGCTCCACCTGCGTAATTTTGACAATAGTCTCTGCCTTTTTTTCTTCAGGCTTGTCCTCTGCTATTTCTGCAGAAGGTGTACTCGTATTTTCCTGAACCGGAATCATCGCATCCAGTCCTTTGCCTAAACCTCTCTTTGGTCTCACCGCCATAACTTATACACCCTTTCTGTTGATTACTTCATCCGCCAGTAACATATATGCCTCTGCACCCGCGGATCTCGAATCATACATTCCAATCGGCATTCCATAACTGGGTGCTTCCGCTAATCTGATATTTCTGGGTATAACAGTATTATATACATTTTGTTTAAAATGATTTTTTACATTTTCCACCACCTGCATGGAAAGATTTGTTCTGGAATCGTACATGGTAAAAACTACCCCTTCCATATCCAGATTCGGATTCAATCTTTCCTTTACAAGATTAACGGTATGTATCAACTGACTTAAACCTTCCAAAGCATAATACTCACACTGAATCGGTACAAGTACAGAGTCCGCTGTAGTCATGGAATTGATTGTAAGAAGATTTAAGGACGGGGGACAATCGATGATTATAAAATCAAATTTGTCTTTTACCCAGTCTACTTCATTCTTTAAAATAAATTCTTTCTTATCTACTCCAATCAATTCAATCTCGGCCGCTGCCAGATTTACATTAGACGGAATGATTGATACACCCGGAATCACATCATTCAAAATGCATTCATTAATAGAACACTCTCCTAAGATCAATTCATAGATCGTATTTTCCAGATCATTCTTTTCAACACCAAATCCACTTGTAGTATTTCCCTGTGGATCTGTATCAATTACCAAGACCTTTTTTCCTTTCTCCGCCAATGATGCGGATAAGTTAATGGAGGTGGTTGTCTTACCAACTCCGCCCTTCTGGTTTGCAATTGCAATTGTTCTTCCCATACTTACTTTTTCCTCTGCCTTTCGTTTTGCATTTCGACAAAACGTTTCTCTTCAAAACCATTTATTATCTGTTTTTCTGTCCGCTTACGATTATATCACTAAATTATTGGATAATCTATAGGAATTTGATGTGAATTAATAAATGTATACACACAGGATATAAAATTAAAGTATTTGATTCAGGTTTTTAATGGGACGTTGTTAATACAGTGAATTACGATTGAAACTCTATGCACAAATCGAAACATAGTACAGACCAATAGAATATTGATTCTTTAAAATAAGAAATCAGATAAGTCAATGTACTGGCTGATTAATATTTGCTGTACTAGATATGTTTAGCTGCTATTAAGATAATTAGCTACCATTAAGATAAGAAGATTCAAATACTCAACTTAACTGGATTAATTGATTCTTTATTGATTATTATATTTTCATAGATTTTTATATTTTAAGATTAGAGTGCCAAAAAGTGCTTACGAAAGGCTGAGAGGGCAGATTACACAAAATATTCGTTTGTG
>CAJUJP010000059.1 GCA_910586615.1 uncultured Lachnospiraceae bacterium | reverse complement strand
TGTGACAAAAAGAATCCCGTATTCATGCGGGTTCTGGCGTTTCGCAAACGCCTAACTACAAAATCCATGAAAGGAGACGGAATGGCAAATTACACACTTAACATAGGCTTGGAAAAGCCGTTATCGACAGAGAAATATAACGTAGCTGTCGTAAACAAGAACAATGACGTAATTGATTCCGAACTGCATAAATTAGACCTGAAAAATCAAAGTCAGGATGAACTGCTTGCGACAAAAGAATCTCTAAGTTCTGAAATATCACGTGCTGTCGCAAAAGAAAACGAAATTTCAGAGAATCTGATTCATGAAATCGCCAGAGCAGCGGAAGCGGAAAACGTAAATGCCCAAAATATTGCAATTGAAACCGACCGGGCAGTATCTGCGGAAGATACTTTACGATCTGATCTTACCGATTTGTTACAGACGGAAATATCAGATCACGACATCTCAGATTCTTCCCATACAGACATTCGCAGCCTTATTACCGGACTTGCCACAAGGCTTAACACCCTGGCCGACAGCGATGACAGCACCCTCGATCAGCTGAGTGAGATTGTCACTTATATCAAAAATAACAAATCTCTGATTGACGGGATCACCACCAGTAAGATAAACATATCGGATATTATTGATAACCTTACCTCCACTGATACCGGCAAACCTTTGTCCGCTAAACAGGGGAAAGTATTAAAAGACCTGCTGACAAATCTGGCAGGTACGATTCCCACCAAAACAAGCCAGCTTACAAACGACAGCGGCTATAAAACTACAGACACCAACACATGGAAGGCAAACACCGCTGCCAGCGAGGGGTATGTGGCAAAAGGCAGCGGACAGGCTAATAAGGTCTGGAAAACGGATGCAAACGGGAATCCGGGGTGGCGGACTGAATCTGCAAGTTATGGAATTGTATCTACCACTGCAAACGGTTTATGTCCTAAAAGGACAGGTACTACTACAAAGTTTTTACGCGACGATGGCACATGGGCCATACCAACCGGCACCATTACCTATTCGGATGCACAGCCAGCCAATTTATCAATAGGAATGTTCTGGATCGGTAATTAGCCGTATAAAAAGAGTATAACGTAAATTGATGAAAAAGGAGATGGCAGCCAACGTGTCACAATATGAAAATGAATTCAGTGCATTTCCCAGTCAATTAATTACACGGCATAATTTCAAAAATGTAGACGATGAGGCATCAACTATGATAAATCACATTAATAGCCTCCGTTCGCAAGGGTCTTATCTGGAAGCAGCACAATACATTGATCAGAAAAAGAATGTTTTATCACAGTATACCGTAGATGCCGTTACCTTCAGAACATGGGAGGAAGAAATCTACAACACACAAAAATATGCAAAGCAGGCGCAGCAGGCTGTCTATTTTGAAGACGAAGAGCCTGACTACTGCCTTGAAGATGATGTATGGTTAGGAGTGTGATCGACAATGTTATGTAATACTACATCACATTATCCGGACGGTGTAGACACAATGCTGTTTTTTCAGGATAATGATTTAGAAAAAACAGATATCATAGACACATATAATAATTTAATTGCCCAAGATAAGTATACGGAAGCAAGCGCATACATAAATCAGCAGGATAACGTTTATGGATATTTTGCTGATTTTTTCAATGCGATAGAAAACCGAATCTACAATTTGCAGAAGTATTTACTGGAAAAGCCGCCAAAGAAACAGCCTTTTATCTATTACGAACTGCAAGATGATGAGGAACCGCTATTAGACGAAGGAATGTTTTGGGTATAAAAATGTAATCATATCAGGAGGATCATTATGGCTATTAATGAAACAATAGTTACCGGAAGAAAATTCAGAAGATTAATTAACAAAGATTCAAAATTATGGCAGCGAATTTCATGGTGGACAAAAGCCGGCGATGTGGAATTCAATGACGGCAAAACAGCTGAGCAGAAATTAGGGAACATCAACGGAATAACCTCTGATTTTTCCGTTAATAATGACAGTATGGCTGCATCATCCAGTTTATCCCACAGAGCACATACACGTTTCATGGAATTTACAGACAACGGACGTATTATTTCTATCAAGATCGGAGAAGATGGAAGTCCATATATTGAATATAAGGATGGTGCTGATACAGTATTAAAAAAATTGGGTGATATTGAATCCGGGAAAGAATTTACGTATAATGTTCGTCTCGGTCATAATGATGCAGGGGTTTCAAGTGCTGTTTTTCCAATAATCGGTACTCCTGAATCAATAGAAATACGTATGAATCAATGTAATTATGCTGCAAATTCTACATGGACTATATCTCTACGGGACAGCAATGGCAATGTAGTCTCAAAATTGACTACATCAAAAGCGAGTGGAACGATATCTAAAATATTTACAGACGATAAAATAAAGGATGTTGTATCTTGCCACTGTTCAGGATTGAGTGGTTGGAATTTTATATGTAATGGTACAATAATTTGCCGCTATTAAATAACCATATGAGATTGTCAAGTAAACAGTCCTATAAGGGGTTGTCAAGAAAAGTGTGTAAATTTTTGTATTTTTAATGTGGCCGGATAACCCGGCCACCTTTTTCATGTAAATGCTAATTGAAGCAAAGTTCTTCTTCATAATATGCCCAATTCAGACATTTTTTAATGAAATCATAGAGAATTTCACCTCTTTTTGCTTCTTTTCACTTATTAAACGTTATCCAAATCCTTTAAGATTTCTTCATTTTTCCCTTCACTGTCTTCTTTTCCGCCTTTACAGGACTTTTCACCGGAATCTCCTTCAGCAGAGCCGCTTTTCCCACGTTACCCTCCACCTTGATCTTTCCCGTCAGGAACGCCTTGACCACATCCAGTTTCCCTGCCGCGATCTCTTCAAGAACCGCCGCTTTTGTGGTTACCAGCGCATCGCGGTCATAATATTCATAGGGCTGTACAGTGACTTTGCCTTCTGCCACTTCCAGATAAAAGGCGCCGGCTGCCTCACCTTCCACGTTAAACTGAATTGCCAGATGCTCTTTTACTTTGGACGCGTCCGCATCCTGATACGCCTCCTGTACCTGTTTTACCAATTCTTCATAGGTCATTTCGAATTCCTCCTTCACCTGATCCAGTATGTTTTTTCCAGTATAACACATTGCATGGCTTTCCGAAACTGCCTTCTGCATAACAGAACTGCCCTCAAAATCACATGCCCGGGTAAAAATCAGCACATCCCTTACGTCATTTCATCCCGAAGCGCATCGATAATATTTTCTTTCTTTACCTTGCTGACCGCATACATCATCGTAGTAAAAATGATCAGAAGCACACTGACAACGCTGATCCCCACACTGTTCCAGGGTATCGTATAATACGCAGCGTCTTCCGCCGTATACATCAATCTGCTTAACAGCCATGAACAGACCAGTGCCAGCGGAATGCCCACAAACAGCGACCGGGTGCCGTAAAGTACACACTCAAAACGCATCATTTTATTAAAATCCCGGTCTGACATCCCAACAGAGCGAAGCATGGCCAGTTCTCGCCTGCGCAGTTTAATATTTGTTGAGATCGTATTAAACACGTTAGCCACCGCAATCAGAGAGATCATGGCAATAAAAGTATAGGCAAATACATTGACAATAAAAATATAATTCCGGCTTTCTTCCATCATCTGCGATACATTGGTCAGAAAATAGGCTGTCTGTATATCCGCATCCGCAATAATAGCCTGCATATCTTTTAAGGCTGCCGCCGGATGCTCCGCCGCGAAAGTCAGTCCCTTCAAGTCCACCCGACTGTCAGAAAGTTCAAACCGCTCTTTGCAGGAATAAGGTACGATCAGTTCAAAAATATAAGGCAGATTCTCTTCTGTCGCTTCAATGCTCATGGGTATGTCAAGAATCTCCACATCAGCCATTGTGAGTGCGGCCTTTATTTCCTGCCCGGATTTTGATCCGTCCGTTTTTCTCGGCGAAATATCCGCCTCTATGGAAGTGCAGGTAAACATATCCACAAACTCTCCCGCTTCGGCCAGTCTTCCGAATGTTTCATCCACTTTCGCAACGGCAAGTACTTTTCCGTCTTCCCGCATATATTCTTCTTCCGGCAGACCAAGTTCTTTAAGATACTTTAAGCAGGTATCGTCATCAAACACATGAACCCGCAGTGTCAGGTCAATTTCATCCTGATTCAAGGGAAGATTGACCTCCATCCTCATTTGATCCGATAAAACATCTATTGGAACGGAACAGAACCAGGTCATCACTTTCTGAAAAGAGCTGTCCTCAACACCCTCCGCAAGCTTCAGTTTTCCGTACAGTGCATTCATTTCCTCATCTTCCATTTCCTGCGCGGAAAAGCTGATATCGAAAGTAGTATATGCAATGGCTCCCTGAGCATTTCTCTGCATGCTTTCCACTGCACTGCTGGTCACGATAAAAAGAACCACACTCAGAACAAGGGACATTACAATACTCCGGTACCTTTTTCTGTTCCGCCTGAAATTTTTCAGTGCAAGCATTCCTTCCAGTCCATAAATGCGTTCCATGAAACCGGGAATCTTCATACTCTTTGCCTCCACCTTCACTTCATTGGTCTGGCGGATACACTCCATCACCGGTATGCGCACTGCCTTTTTCGCGGGGATGTAGGCTGAAATCTCTATCGTCAAAAAACTGACCGCCACAGCGGCAGCAATGGCAATGCCTGAAATCTTAAGTGTCATCGGAATATCTGTATAGAGAATGTTTCCGAAATTTTTTCCCACAATACTGATCACAACCTGACACCCGCCGATTCCCATGAGCACCCCGAAAGGAATACCGATCATTCCGATACAAAGTCCTTCAAACAAAACAGATTTGCAAAGCTGTCTGGTTGTAGCCCCCACCGATGCCAGCATACCGATCTGCTGCATACGTTCACTCAAAGAAATGCTGAATGAATTGTAAATCAGAAAAACGGAACCGACCATAATGATCAGCATCACCACCACTCCAAAAGTACAAAGCAGCGAAAAAAATATCTTATCACCCGAACTTTCTGAAAGTCCCATGAACCGCAGCACCGAATTATTGAGCTTGTAAGTATGCCCCTGTGCGGCTTCCTCCGCATAAGACCGCACCCGGAGAGGGTTTTTCATCCTGATAAAAAGGCTGGGCCGTCCGGCTGTATCATCGGTCCTGGTAAGCAGCGCATATCCTGCCGGAAACTCACTTTCAAAAGAGGGCGTCCGGCAAATACCCACAATCGTATAAGTTTTCTTCTCTTCGGGCACAAAGGTTTCTGTCTGATGCCGGAACTCATCTCCATACCCAAGTTTCCTGTCTCCGTCCATGCGGCTCCCCACCATCAGCGTAACTTTGTCACCGATGTTAATCTTATATCCGCCGTCTGTGGAAGCTTTCGCGGAAATAATCGCCTCACTGCTGTTTTCAGGCAGCCTGCCAGAAACAGGCGTTACCGCCAGATCACGAAACGCTTCTTTGTCACAGCCGGTAATGCAAAAATATGGCACCTCTGGATTTTGTGCGTTTTCAAGCGGAGCATATCCGATGTTTCGGATCACAATGCCTTTTTCCGTCTCTTCATCCTGCAGCCGTTGTTCCACGAACTCCTGCTCCACATCCCAGAATCCTACATGCCAGCTTCCGTACATCCCGACAGCGCCTTTGATCATATAGTTCAACAGAGAAAACCCAAAGGTCGTAACCGCTGTAAACAAGGCTGCTGAAAGCATAACACCGATCACTGTCACCACGGTGCGGGCACGGTTTTTCTTAAGTCCCTGCAAAGCAACTTTATTAAAAACATTCATCGCTGAGCCACCTGCCTTTCTTCAAAGCCTGTGCTGTCATGTCCGGCCTCATCGGATCGGGATATTGATATTCTGCCGTTTCCTGCTGTTTTGCCGGCTTGAGATACTCTGCCATCCCGCACCACTCTGCCGTCCGCAATGGTGATAATACGATCTGCCTGCAATGCTATGCTCTCGTCATGGGTGACCAATATCAGTGTCTGCCCGTATTTTTGATTGCTTTCTTTTAACAATTTGATAATCTCATGTCCGTTACGACTGTCCAGACTGCCCGTCGGCTCGTCCGCAAGCATCACCGCCGGCGCGTTCATAAGGGCCCGCCCGATGGCCACGCGCTGCTGCTGTCCTCCGGAAAGCTGATTCGGCAGATGATGCCGGCGCTCCTGCAGCCCCAAAAGCTCTAACAGATCGTTTAGGCGTTCTTTGTTTACTTTTCTCCTGTCCATGAGAATCGGCAAAGTAATATTTTCCACCACATTCAGTGTGGGAATCAGATTATGAAACTGGTAGATCAGCCCTACCTGCCTCCTTCGAAAAATTGCCAGTTGTTCATTATTTCCCCCGTAAATGTCCTGTCCATCCAGATAAATTTTGCCGCCTGTAGGCACATCTACACCCGCAATGGCATGTAGAAGCGTAGATTTCCCCGAACCGGAAGTCCCGATGATAGCGGTAAAGTCTCCTTTGTCAATGGTCAGCGAAACATTGTCAAGAGCCTTAACCTGATTGTCGCCTTTTCCATAAATTTTACACAGATTTTCAACCTTTAAAAACTCCATGATGCAAAGCCTCCTTGTTTCCTGTAATTGTCCAGCGTCAGATAAGCAAAAACGTCCTTTCTCCTTTCGTGGACAACTCCAAGTTTAAAGTATTCCTCTTACATCCATGTGACTTTAAAGTGAGAGATTTGTCACTTAAGCCTGCTGCCTGCCAAAAATCATTTCGGAAACCTGATATAGAACACTGCTCCGCCCTCAGGGTGGTTTCTTGCTGTGACCGTTCCACCCTGTTTTGTAATAATCATTTTGCTCAGTGCCAGCCCGATGCCATAGCCTGCCGTACCTGAATTCTTCCCTTGATAAAAGCGGTCAAAAAGACAGGGCAGGTCATCTTCTGCAATTCCCTTACCACTGTCATGAACAGACAGTTCCGTATACAGTAAAGTATCTTCACAATTAATTTCGATCTTCCCCTTATCCCCGATACTCTCCATACAGTTTTTCAAAATATTCCGTACTGCTTCTGCAAGCCATTCCCGGTCTCCCGAAATCTGAATTTCTTCGGACACCTCCTTCTTCACACAATCAAAATTGACCTGCACCGAAATGTCATGCAGATCCATAGAAATCAACAGCGGCCTGAGCGCCGTATCAATCAGGTCATGTACTGCCACTTTCTGCTTTTGAAAAACAATAACACCTGCATCCAGCCGCGACAGTTTCAAGAGAGAGGTAACCAGCCAGTCCATCCGTACAAGCAGCGCTTCCATCTCCTGAAGCAGTTCTCTCCGCTGGTTATTATATTGTCCATCATTTATCCCGCCTTCAACCGTCTCACTTTCCAGCAATGACAAAATAAGATTCATAGACGTAAGCGGTGTTCTTAACTGATGGGCAATATCCGCAAGAGAATCCGCAAGATGCTCTTTTTCCCTCCTGAGCGCATCGTTCTGTTCCCTGATCCGCAGCATCATTTTTGTGATTTCACTCTGCAGGATCGACAGTTCGCCCTCCCCTTCTCCGCCGATATACAGGCGGTCGGCATTATGGAGTACCAGATCAATCTGCTCCGAAAGCTGTGCAATTCTCCTGTAACGTGCTTTTGTCCACAAGAAAAATGCCGTTCCATAAGAAACGGCTGAAAATAATGCCAGTATTCCCGCCCCAGGACAGACCAAAAAGCCTGTAAAAACAGATACAGCAGTTATTAAAATATATGAAACGGCTGACTGCCGGATCTCCCTATTCCGAAACATGATTCCCTCCTGACACATTCCCCTCTGAATCTCCGAACCCAATACGATATCCCATGCCGCGGACAGTCAAAATGATTTTGGGATTAGCCGGATCGTCTTCAATCTTGTCCCGCAGACGCTTGATATATACCGTCAGCGTATTGTCGTTCACAAACTCTCCGGCCGCGTCCCATAATTCCCTGAGGCATCTGTCCCGCGTGATAATGCTTCTGGAACTGCCCAACAAAATCAACAGCAGGCGGTATTCCAACGCAGAAAGAAACACTTCCCTTCCGTCTTTTGTTACAATACCGCTTCCCGTATCCACCACAAGACCACCGGCCTTAAATACAGACGAAGCCTGGCCGCTCTTGCGCAGCGCAGCCTTAATCCGTGCCACCAGTTCACGAGGCCGGAAGGGCTTGGTAATATAATCATCGGCTCCCATATTCAACCCTGTGACCACGCTCGCTTCGTCTCCCGATGCCGTCAGAAAGATCACCGGTATATCCTGAATCTGCTTAATCTCTGTACACACTGCGTAACCGCTTCCGTCAGGAAGTGACAGATCCACCAATGCCAGGTCAAATCTGGAATTGTCAAGCATCAAAACGGCATCCTTCTGTGTAGACGCATGTGTTACCGTAAATTCTTCTGCACTGAGCAGCCTGATCAGGTTTCTGGCAATCTCTTTATCATCTTCCACGAGAAATATCTGTTTCATTCTTCCCTCCCGCCTTCACGATTAAAATTCCTGTGCGGACTTCCATTTCTTCCTGTCATATCAGTCTGTTTCTGCCCCATTCCTACTTTAGCAGCGCCTCACTTACTTTCTCCAATGTATCCCTGATCGCGATATGCTGCGGGCAGGCTTCTTCACATTTTCCGCATTTAATACATGCATCCGCCCGCTTCAGACCATGTCCTTCCACAAGCCATCCATATTGATGCTTTGCCCGCGCCGGATCGCTGTAAAGCGTCAGATAATTCATCGCCGTAAAGGAACCGGATATTCCGATCTGTACAGGGCATACTTTCGCACAATAGTTACAGGATGTACACGGAATCAGCGGAATATTCTTCAACTCCTCCTGCGCCTGCCGCAAAGTCTCTTTCTGCCCCTCAGTCAACCCGGTAAATGACCGCATATAGGACAAGTTATCTTTCATCTGTTCCACATTGCTCATGCCGGACAATACTGTGATCACGCCTTCCATACCTGCCGCAAAACGAACTGCCCAGGATGCCACAGAACGTTCCGGCTCTGCTTCTTTCAGGATTTTCACCACAGACTCCGGCGGTGTCGCCAGCATACCGCCCTTTACTGGTTCCATAATCACTACAGGTTTCCCGTGCTTCCTTGCCACCTCATAGCAGCGCCTTGACTGTACCGCCGGATTATCCCAATCCGCATAATTGATCTGTAACTGCACAAATTCCATCTCCGGATGCGCATTCAGGATCTCCTCCAGTTCTTCCGGTGTGGAGTGGAATGAAAATCCTATATGCCTGATCAATCCGGCCTTCTTTTTTTCCTGAATCCAGTTCCACATATCATAATCGTCAAAATAACGAGATCTGCCCTCACCAAGATTATGCAGCAAATAGAAATCAAAATACTTTGCACCGGTCTGCGCTAACGACGTATCAAACTGCGCGTATGCCTCCTCTTTCGTCTTACAGTTGATCCACGCCGCATTTTTAGTAGCCAGCTGAAAACTTTCTCTTGGATAGCGCTCCACCAGTGCCTGTCTGATCGCATCCTCACTACCCGCATAAGCCCATGCCGTATCGAAATAAGTGAACCCCGCCTCCATAAACAGATCGACCATTTCCTTGACCTGCTCCACATCAATCACGCCTTCCTGCTGTGGCAGACGCATTAAACCAAATCCCAGTTTCCCGATTTCTTCGCCTAAATATCCCATATTTTTCCTCTCCTGTCTTCAATTATTCTGCGGTTAAATGTCGTAAGATTCCTGAATCCATGCCGCAAGTATATTGCACAAAATCTTTTTTTGCACTATGATAAGTATAACAACTTCGTGTAACTCGAAGTCAAGCCTTTTTACAAAATATGCATGTCCTGCAGATTATAATATGCAAAAACGGAGAAATGATATGATCTATACCATCAAACAATTTGCCGAGATGTTTCACACAACCGAGCACACTCTACGCTATTACACTGATATCGAACTGCTCCCCTGCCATAGAGACGACGGAAACCGCCGTATATTTGATGATGAATCCGTAAACTGGATGAAGGGAATCACATACCTTAAGAACTGCGGCACCCCCGTCAAAGAGATCAAAAGGTACTGTGAGCTGTGCCGCATGGAAGAATCGGAAGAAAACCTGAGAGCAAGATACCAAATTATTCTTCGTCAGCGCGATCAGGCGCACAAGAAGCTGATAGAGGCACAGACTACTGCCGACTTCATGGATCATAAATTAAAACATTATGAGGATATTTTAGCCGGTCGGCTTCCTGACGATACCAATCCTGGCAATTGGGATGTCGGCATTGCAGACTGTTCCGGTTGAGTTCACGCTGCTTCCGGCGGGCAATAGTTATACACAACACCATCTCTCATAGGATTGTCTGGTGAATTTATTCTTTCAATTATACCTGTGTCAATAGCCTGCTTTCGCTTTAATTGATCCATAAATCTTTTATATTGCTCTTCATTCTTTTGTAATTCTACTCTTCGTTTCTCCCATGAAGGATAAATAATATCAAATTTCTCAGTCTTAACGCTGTTCCATCTCTCATCAAACTTTATTGGTGACCATATATTATGACTCTGCATACCCCGTACCTTTGTACATGCTTGCAAACTGCTTAAGCAAGGCGTTTTGTCAACTGCTGCTCTTTTTTATAACCTGTTCTCACATTCATGGTAAATATAGCATACCCCTATAGCTTGTACAAGTTATTTTCTATTGATTTGCTTTGAATGCCAGCCCGAATTATTTTATGGTTGACAAGTCCTCTCAACTTGTTATAATGTACTTGTACAATAAGTACACTCAATTATTACATTTTAAAGATGCTCCTATCCGGCAATATCATCCGCAGTCCCGGGCTTCTCTTTGCGGACCCGGATGGGCACAGGAATCGAATACCTACCAGAAACGCAGAGGAACCATATGGAAATCATCATCAGTAACAACGCAAACAAACCGATCTACGAACAGATCACCTCACAAATAAAGGCAATGATCATGAGCGGCGAACTGCAGGCCGGCGATTCCATTCCCTCCATGCGGGCTTTGGCAAAATCTATTCACGTAAGCGTGATCACGGTCCAGAAAGCCTATGAAGATCTGCAGCGGGACGGATTTATCGAAACGACTGTCGGCAGAGGCAGCTTTGTGTCGGCACAGAACAAAGAATTTTATCAGGAAGAACAGCAGCGTATCGCCGAGGAGCATTTAGCGGCTGCCGCCGAAATCGGACGGATGAACAATATCTCTCTGGAAAAGCTCACTGAACTGCTGGAACTGTTCTATCATGAAAGTTTCTTATGATACTAATCCTTAAATAGAAAGTTGAAAAATCTCTGATTTTCAACATATCACTACATCCCGAAAGGAGTTCCCTCATGGAGAACATTTTAGAATTACATCAGATTTCCAAGACATTTCCGAAATCAGATTTTACGCTGGAAAATCTGTCACTCTCTCTGCCCTACGGCACAATCATGGGCTTCGTCGGCGAAAACGGCGCCGGAAAGACTACCACCATCGGCTGCATCCTGAACACACTCCGCAGGGACGGCGGAACAGTGAAACTGTTCGGACAGGAAATGCAGGACGTGGATACGGATCTTCGTGAAAAAATCGGCGTCGTCTATGACGGTGATAACTTCCCCGGTTTCTGGAACGCCAGGCAGTTATCCCGCGTTATGTCCGGGCTTTACAGGCAGTGGGACAATGCGTTATTCCAAAAATATCTGGAGGACTTCCGCCTGCCGGTCAAACAGAAAATCAAAAGCTACTCCCGCGGAATGACCATGAAATTAGCCATTGCCGCCGCCCTCTCCCACCATCCGCAGCTACTGATTCTGGATGAAGCGACAAGCGGGTTGGATCCCGTCGTACGTGATGAAATGCTGGACATATTTCTGACTTTCATACAACAGGAAAATCATTCCATTTTTTTGTCGTCCCACATCACAAGCGATCTGGAAAAAGTGGCGGACTATATTACTTTTATTCATAACGGCCGACTTATCACCACTGTTTCCAAAAACGACCTTGTTTATCGTTATGCCGTTTTACGCTGTAAGGAAAGCCAGTTTCTTGCACTGGATCCCGGCGACATTCTCGCCTTCCGCAAACGGGATTATCAGATCGATGTACTGGTCGCTGACGGCAAAGAAGCACAGCGGAAATACAAAGATATTGTGGCAGATCACGTTTCCATCGATGAAATGATGCTGTTATTCATAAAAGGAGAACGCGGGCAAACCCCTTTTGCGTAATTTGCTTCACTAAATCAAAGATACACAGACTGCATAAACGATTACAAAGACAACAAAGAAATGAGGTAAATATGAAAGGACTTATCAAAAACAACTTATACACCGCTCTTCCAAACGTCAAAGTATTTTTTGCCACTATGATACTGCTGGGTGTCTTCGTCATTGTGACGGGCGCGGGATCTCCCGCTCTGATTACCTGTCTGCTGTCTGTGATGATCGGCTTCTCATTCATTTCACTCGAAAGCGCAGGTCTGGAAAACACTTCCAAATGGATCAGATACAAGCTGACAGCTCCCGTGAAAAGATCCGACATCGTAAAAAGCCTCTATCTCAGTCTGCTCCTGTGGCTGTCTGCCGGCATCGTTTTCGCGGGAATCAGCGTAGCGGTATCCACAGCACTGCACGGCTGTCCCTTTGACAGAAATGTTGACATCCTGTTACTGTTTGTTGCCGGCATCGGAATCAGCCTGTTTATGGGCACCGTTTTCTTCCCGCTTTTCTTTCTGGGCCTCGAAGCGCAATACAACGTTTTTCTGTTTGTCAGCATACTCACCGGCATCGGCATAATTGTGGGGATTTGCTTACTGATCAACAGCTTTTTTCCGCATGGCATGACCAGCAGACAGATTATTCTCAGCGGCATTGCAGTACTGATCTTCTCAGCGCTTGCATTCGCCCTGTCCTGTCCGCTCTCGGTCTATTTATTTCAGAGAAAAGACTACTGACAGCTCCCCCTTATCTGCCCGACACCTGATACCGCCTGTAAATCTTCGCACCCGCCGCTGCTGCCACGGCGCCGCCGATAACATACAGAAGCGGGACAGCCTGCCACGCCGTAAAGCACTGTCCGCCGGCTGCAATAAGCCATTCACTGAAAATCCCCCGGCGGGATAAGAAAGACATGGGCAGACTCTGCCAGATCTGTGCCGCCGCCCTGTATTGTGCCGGAATATCGAACATCGCTCCTGCAATGATCAATCCTGTAAATAACGCCAGCGTTGCAATACTGTTATGCATAAGTTCCGATCCCACCATGACAAGCACTCCCATAAGAACCGCAGCCACCAGAAAAACACCGTAGGCAATGACACACGCCTGCCCGATGCTTAACGGGTAGGCATAGATGCTCATATATGAATACAGCTGCACCGCTGTCTGAAACCCCTCCGACCCGTAAATGACCAGCGCCACTGTCACCACCGCCAGGCCCGTCAGCAACGCACACAAAAAGGACACACTGATTCCCGCCGACAGTTTTGCCCAGTACGCCACAGTTCTTCCTTTGGCACTGGACAGAATCATCTGGTCCGTTCTCCGCATATGTTCTTCCGGAAACACCCCCGACAGACAGACCGCCGTAAGCAGAAGCATCAGAATGCCCACCGTGTCAAGGTCCTTTAAGATCGTGCCGTATCCTTCATGATAATAGTAAGTAAATGGCTTATCAATCTTTTCTTCCTGCTCCTGCCAGAATGCTTTCTCCGTGTCCGATAAAAATAAATCCGTCCATGCCTCCTCCTGCCGGTCTGCCCGCGCGTCATAGAGGCTCTGTTCTTCTGCCTGCCAGCCCTCATACCACGGATTTCTCTCTATCCACCGCCATATAATCTGAAAAATATCGCTGTATTGCCGGGCATATTTCTGATATTCCTCCGTCTCGGTGTACCGCTCTGCTGTCTTCGGGATTTTGCTGTACGCCGACATCGTTTCCTCCAGCAGTTCCTGCCCGACTACCCTGCCTGACAACGCCCGTTGGTATGCGCTGTCCACCTGAAACATATGATAGTGGGTGTCAACGGCCTCTCCTTCCACATAATAATTACCGGACAGATTCCCTGTTTCTGCAAAAATAATACAGCCGATGCAGAGAAACAATGCAATCCATACCAGTTTTCGCCCAAGGATTTTTTTTAATTCATAATGATACAGTGTAAGAAAAATGTTCACAGCGTAACTCCTCTCTCTATGCTCTCATTGATACCTTCATGCCTTTTTACCAGCAGGACCTTCTGAATGCCCTTCAGGCATTCTGCTGTAGATAAAATTCTTCCAGATCTCCTTTCGCACCATCCCATTTCCCATGATAAATCAGCTGTCCGTCCTTCATCATAAGAATCTCGTCGGCGATATGCTCAATGTCCGAAACAATATGCGTAGACAATAATACAATACTTTCTTTTCCGATATCTCCGATCAGTTCCCTGAAGCGCACCCGCTCTTTCGGATCAAGTCCTGCAGTCGGCTCATCCAGAACAAGCAGCTTCGGTTCATTGAGCAGTGCCTGCGCGATCCCCAGTCTCTGTTTCATGCCGCCGGAAAAAGTTTTCACCTTCTTATGGCGTACATTCTGCAGCGACACCAGTTCCAGCAGTTCCTCCGCCCGTCGCTTCGCCTGCGTCTTGGGGATTCCTTTTAAAGCCGCAAGATACAATAGAAAATCCACTGCGCGAAATTCCGGGTAATATCCGAAATCCTGCGGCAGATATCCCAGAACCGCACGGTATGCCTCCGTATCCGCGCCAATGCCGTCATAAGAGATCGTCCCGCCGTCCGGCTTCAAAATCCCGCAGATCATTCGCATAAGCGTCGTTTTGCCGGCGCCGTTGGCCCCCAGCAGCCCGTATACTCCTTTTTCCAGATTCACCGATACCCTGTCTACCGCTATGAGATTTTTATACTGCTTTGACACACGGTCTATCGTAAGTTTCATATCCATCCTCCCTGTCAGCACCGCAAATTATAATGGAAAATAAGCTGTCAGTTATATTTCCCATCCGTTTTCACCAGCCCGATTATCATATTTCTATATTGCCTGATCACACATCCTGCAAGCAGCGCCATCATACAGCCCCATGTGACTGTACTATACCCTTCACAGGTCCGTACAATCACATCCCTTTCCATAAATACAAAAGAACCGATCGCGGCTGCGGCGCCCGCACAGAAATAAATTGCTTCACGCCCTTTATACACGCGTGCAATGCACAATCCGATAAAAGATGTCAACAGATACGGTGTCAAAATGTACATGCCCGTCTGAAACGGCGCGCGATCTCCCCTCCATATTCCTGCAATCACCAGAAACCATAAGAGCATCGCATTTTCCACGCCGAGAATCCATAATCTTGCAAACAGAACGCTTCGTAAAGAAAAACGTGTCGCCATTTCCAGTTCAGCCATCTCATACTGCTCCGATCTGCCGCACTCTGCAATAACCGTAACTGCCAGAAAAGGCGTAAGTGCCGAAAGAACCCACATAAGATTTGCTGCGGCCGTTACCGCTCCGATTACGGTAACCATAAAAATGACTGCGGAAAGCGCCCAGATCCATTTGCGGATATATGCCGCCTGAGAGCGCATAACCTCCCAGATGTTCATTTGCGGCCGGTTCCACTTCTGCATAAATTCTTTTTTATGCAAAGGCGGCGGCGCCTCATAAACGGATTTAAGCTGTGCCTTTATTTCACGCTTCATATAATCCCTCCTTTTCAAGCAGTATCCTGAATTTCCTTTGCACGGCAAGCAGTCGGCGCCTCACTGCAAATCTGGATATACCAAATATCTGCCCGACCGCAGACACCGGAACCTCATTCACATACCGGAGCAGCAGAAGCTCCTGCTCGTCCTGCTGCAGCCCGGACAAAGCCTTCTGCACGGCAAGTCTGGTAATCATCTGTTCTTCCTGCATATCACCGCATACGCATTCCTGTATGTCTCCACCATGCATGACTGCACGGAATTCCCGGCATTCGCCCGAAAGATTCCTGTCCCTCTGTCCATTGCCTGTCTGCATAAAAGCAGATTCTCTGTTTTCTGTTTTTAAAGCTCTGTCCGCCGACCGCCTGCGGTATTCGTCGATACAAAGATTCCCCGCAATCGTGTACAGACATTTCAGCGCCTCTTCTTTCCCCTTACAATTGTACCTCTGAAAATAGCGGAGGAAAGTTTCCTGCGTAATGTCCTCGGCCGACTGCTGATGATGCAGTTTAAAATAGCAATAACGATAAATTTTGTCATACTGTTCATCCAAATCCAGGGACATGCCGCCATCCTCCTCTCATAATGTATAACGGATCAGCCCCGTCAAATGTGCGCTTTACCACAAAAAAAACAGCAAAACTTTTTCAGTCTTACTGCTTCTTCACACTGCCTGCTATTCCACTCCATGATCCGCTGCTGTTTCATGTTATCTGATCCTGTGCGCTGTAATGATCGTATAGCTGTGCGCATTGATCGTTATTTTCAGATCATCTGCCTCACAATACCAGTTTTTGCCCTGTCGGTAGATATGACAATTTTTGTCCAGAACCTTATTTTTACAGTATTCAACTACATCCACATTGTCTAATTGCAGATTTCGTCTGATCCGGTCCACACCCATTTCCGTTATATGGACCTTGTCGATATTATCCAGTAATATTTTTGGATCTTCCATGACTATATTTCCCCACTTCCTATTTTTCCAATACAACCACTAATCTTCATTATCATTTTCTTCTCTTACTCTTTCCGGATCAAGCCGCTCGCTATTAGGACGACAAATTAATCTTGCATCTAAATAGGCCATCTGTAAAGTTAAACTAGTTTGTCCCTGATAATTTCCTAACTCTTGCTTTTCAACTACCAGAGCAACGTCCGCCGATTGCTCATCATCTGATAAACATAATGGTAATAGTAAGCTAATTCCATTCGTTACATGATAAAAAATGTGGATTGCTGTCTTGTAGTTCCATTCACATCTTTTTACTGCCAGCGACACAGCATCTTCCAAGCGCTTCAATAGCTTTCTCTTTAATTTTATATTCTCCTTTATATACTCATAAATGTTGTTGAAATTATCCTTCTTATTCTTTCCCTTTTTATTTTGTCTATGTAATCACCCACATGATCTAAATCATTACTATCACACTGGTCTTCAATAAAAGAGATCGGTAATCTATCTATATTTTCAATTAAAATATGCTCTTTGTCCCAGTTCAATTTCTTAGTTGTATCAAACAACATGTCGTGAATACTACTAAAATATTGTACTTTTCCCGGTGGTTCTGTCATCTTTGAATTCAACAGTTTACCCATTTGACCTGTTCCATACGTACAAAATCCCGCATATTTCCAACGCTTCTTTGCCCCTGCATCAGATGGTACAAAACAGAAATATATTGCTTCATATATATTATCAACCAATCCTGTATTAAAAACTGCAAAATCATTAGCCGAAGATATGCCTATTAGATCTTGGCTTTTTGCGCAATAAAAAGTATAATTGAGATATTGTTTCAAGATAAATAGTTCTCCTCGCATAGCAGAATGTTTAACATTAGAATATTTATAATCCCAATTCTCACCACATAGCAATTTCGACTCTAACTCTTTCAATGCAACAGACCAGTCCTCAACATGAGCAAAAAGGTCAATCGCATTTGAAGCTAATTTTGAAGATGATCCAATAAAATTCACATACCACTCTTTTCCATCGTAATGGTTTTTTCACCCCCCCCGCTGCCAACGCACCACCATATTTTGTTTTCCCCTTTATATGAAAAGTAAATGCTTCATTATACATCAATATAGTGTCTTCGTCCACCGCTTTCTCATAAGACTCTGCAATCACTTTCCTTATTTCAGCATCTGAAATATTATAATTGTCTGTACATTCTCTATAAGAATCGCAAACCTTTCCATTAATCTCAACTGAATCAAGAAATTTCTCCTTGTCAATACCTTTAACTTCAACTGCAACATTAACGTTTTTCTTATATGGAGGAATCAAAGATATACGTTTCTTTATAGTATCAATTTTTCCTATCTGTACAGTAACAAGCTCTTTAACTTGCATCGTATCTGCATTTAGCTGCGAATTATACTCACTTTTATGGATAAGAGCATTAATTCCGGGATAAACATTTTTAAATACTCCATTTTATTATCCACATTAGCACCATACCCTTTTATAAGATCGCCCTCTGAATAAGCTTGTAACGTATTCTTCAAACAATTCATTCTTTTCCCTCATTGGGCACTCCATAGCGCTATGCTTTCCTTCGATACCGCTTTCTATTTCTTTTCCCCCAATATAGTCTCCTAAATGATACTGTTCAGGTTTTTTTTGTAGTTTTGAAATGTGGCACAATGCATTTACATTTTCTTTAATATTTACAAATAATCCGTAATTTTCAATGTTGACAATCTTTAATAATTGGTATAATCCGTCCATATACATTTATTCCTTTCTATTCGCTCACGTTTCGTGTTGGCATTTTAAATATACACAATTCGTGTTGTCTTATCAACACATAATGTGAGAATATTTATTGCTTTTTCTCACGTTATGTGTATAATAAGGTTTACGGGGAGGTGGAAATGTGCAAGAATTTAAAGACATGCTTAAATTTTTTCGAATGCGTGCTAATCTTTCTCAAAGTGAACTTGCTGAAAAGCTTGGTGTCGCCGCTTCTACTATAAGCATGTATGAAGTTGGAAAACGTGAACCAGATTTTGAGACGGAAGAAAAGATTGCGGATTTTTTTAATACAGACCTTAATACACTTCGCGGACGAGATAATGAGTTAAAATCTGGTTTTATAATTAATGTCCTCGGTCGCGTTGCTGCTGGTATTCCCATCGAAGCTATTGAAAATGTTATCGATACCGAAGAAATTACAGAAGAACTAGCAAAGACAGGTAAATTCTTTGGTCTCCGCATTCAGGGCGACAGCATGGAGCCAGATATACATAATGGTGATACTGTAATTGTTCGTCAGCAGGACGACGCTGAAAATGATGAGATTGTCATTGCCTTAATCAGCGGAAACGACGGAGTTTGTAAACGTCTGAAAAAATATAATAATAGCCTTGCATTGGTTTCCTTGAACGCAAAATATGAACCAATGTATTTCAGCCAAGAAGAAATCTTATATAAACCCGTCCGAATAATCGGGAAAGTTGTAGAACTTAGAAGAAAATTTTGATTGCCAGTAGTAGCATAAAAACAATCAACAACCAAGTAAAACCCATGATAACACAATCGGTATTGAAAGCAATAACTTATCAATCACTGTTGTTGATATCACTGCTCGCGAAGAAGCTGCGGCAAAAGCTGAAGAAGAACATCTAGCGAAAGAACAACTAAAAAAAGAACAATTAGCCGCTAAAGAATTAGCTGAAAAAGATGCAGAAGGTAGTGTAAAATAGTTTGTGTCTTTGGAAAAAAATACCTCTTTTTTGGTAAG
>CAJUJP010000058.1 GCA_910586615.1 uncultured Lachnospiraceae bacterium | reverse complement strand
ATTCGACAGAGCCGACACAAACGAATATTTTGTGTAATCTGCCCTCTCAGCCTTTATTTCCTATACCATAAAAAACAGCCCACACTTCCACAGAAATTTCCTTCTGTAAGAACCATGAGCTGTTACTCCTTAGACTCCTTCTCCGTCAAAAGCCGGTATGAAACTCTCTTCCGCCGTATCTCCTTCCTGGATAAAGGCGTTCCTGACACCCAGACCGAGAGCAAAATCCACCACGGCCTCATATTCTCTTCTCGTAACTCTTCTGCAAAGCCCGCCGTAAACAGGATTATTTTTTAATCTGTCAAAGGGTGTATACTGGTTCATCAGGCTGATCCATACCCGGTCACCGTAAGTTTCATAGACATACCGGATCACATCCTTTGCATTCTTCTTATGTCCCGGCAGCAGAAGATGTCTGACGATAACTCCTCTCTGCATCATGCCGCTTTCGTCAAAGGTTGGATCCAGTGTTATGTTAACCATTTCTTCCAGCGCTGACTTTGCTCTCTCCGGATAATCCGGTGCCGACGAATAGTTTGCTGCCATCGCCTCGTCCATATATTTAAAATCTGTCAGAAAAACATCCACAATGCCTGCCAGATTCCTGATCACTTCCCTTTTGGCGTAACCGCTGCAATTATAGACAACGGGAAGATCAAGCCCTTTCTCTTTTGCGAGAAGCACAGCTTCCGCCACAGCCGTCACATAATGATCCGGTGTCACCAGATTAATGTTCGCCGCGCCTTTTTCCTGCAATTCAAGAAAAATCTCCGCCAGACGCTTCACGGAAACAGGTTTTCCCTGCCTGCCCGCCGCAATCTCATAGTTCTGACAGTACACGCAACGCAGACTGCAGCCGGAAAAGAAAACGGCACCGGATCCCTTTTCCCCTGATATGCAAGGTTCCTCCCACATATGCAGCGCGGCTCTCGCCACATAGATCCTGTCATCCACCATACAAAAGCCCGGCCAGCCGCCTGCACGGTCAGCCAGACATTCTCTGGGACACAGATTACACGGACTGATACGCAATTCATTCCACGCCATGTAACATCAATCCTCCCTCAGATGCAAAAAGCCGCATACAGCGGAACCGTCTTTTTTCCGTCCTCAAATCCGAAATTCTTTGTCGAAAGCTTGATCGCATAAGCCGGCTCATATGTGTCCATATAAACCTTCAGACTCTTGGCTTTGGTATTATCTGCCGATTTTACTTCAACAGGAATCAGTTTTCCCTCCCGCTGAATGATAAAATCAATCTCAGCGCCTCTCGGTGACTCCCAATAGCAGGTCCTGTATCCGTTCTGCACAAGCTGCGTGTTCACGTAGTTCTCCACCATACCGCCTTTAAAATCATTCAATTCTTCTACCATATAAAGAATATCATTGGCCATCAGATCCTTCTTTGCACAGAGAAGCCCCACATCGGAAACATAGATCTTAAACGCATCAATATCCCGGTAATTTTCAAGAGGCTTCCTGATCTGTTCCGCCCGGTATACTTTCCACACAATGCCGGATAGCAGCAGCCACTCAATGGCATTCTCAAATTCAGATGCCCGGCCGCCTTTCTTAACAAGCTTATATTGGAATCGGGTATTCTGTTTCGATAATTGGGTTGTAATACTGTCATAGGCCAGCCTGGTCTTCTTAATCTCATTCAGATTATTATACTTGCTCATATCATTGAGATATCTGGCAAGAATCGTATCCTGCACATGCCTGACCAGAATGTAATCTCCTGTCTCCACAAACTTCGTGACACACTCCGGCATACCACCCACAACGAGATATTGTCTGTATAACTGTAGCGCGGCATCATGCAGTGCCGACGGCAGAGGTGTATCTGTCTCAAAGCACTCCCTGATCCTCTCTGAAAGCTCTGTCTCACCAAGCGCAAACAAAAATTCCTCCATATCCATCGGATACATGGTCTTAATATCGACCTTCCCTACCGGAAAAGAAAACTGCTTCCGGTTCACAGCCACCCCCAGCAGGCTGCCAGCCACAATAATGTGGTAATCCGGTGCCTCCTCACAAAAATATTTCAAAGAAGTAAGTGCCCGTTCACAAAGTTGTATTTCGTCAAATACAATCAATGTCTTCTCTTTCACAATTGTTTGTCCCGCAATATGGGAAAGGATCGGAATCAGATATTGAGGGCTGATATTCTCCGCAAAAGTTTCGTTTAACCGTGGATTCGTCTCAAAATTGAAATATGCCACCTGATCATAGCAGGCGCGTCCAAACGCAAGAACCGCATATGTCTTGCCCACCTGTCTGGCCCCCTGTAAAATCAACGGCTTGCGGTGTGGACTCGTCCTCCATTCTTCCAAATAATCTAAAATCTTTCTATACATAGCTTACCTCATTCCTGTTCATACACATTACAGAGTCTGCAGCTTTAGTATAGTATCTTTTCATGTAATTTTCAATATATTTTTCCGCAAAAATCACATTAAAATACATGAATATTTTTCAGATTTTCACACCAATTTACACAAATTATTTTGTGTTTTTCACATAGAACTGCATGTATTTATTTCATACTGCAACAAAAAATCACACGAATATCTTCTCCTGTTATGCATCAACAGACAAGATACTCCTTATTCGATTAAAAATTTTACCAAATTCAATTCTCCCTACCGAATCTGATATACCGACCGCAAAGCAAACTCTGAGGCATCTCCTTCCATAATCTCTACCCGCTTCGTGCCGGGATTCATATCAAAAAAGTTATCTGACAGCCTTACATCCCCGTCTATCCCCTCAATTTCCACATTCTTCGCATAAGTCCGGGCACTGATCAGCAGGCTGTTCCCCTCTCTGGTGCAGGACAACTCAGGATCCTCAAATGCAAAATGCTTCGGTGCGGTAAACAGACATGTATTTTCAGAGACCACACGCCCCTCCGATTCAAAAGCAAAGCTGAAATAAACCTCCAACTCATCAAATGCCGAAAAATCATGCTTTTGAAGCCATGTACCGCTCAGTGGAAGGACAGTGACCCCTTCTTTTCCTTCCAAAAGAATCTCACCGTCTGCACGTCTGAGCTGCCAGTACGCCACTCCTTTTACTGTCTGCATCGTCTCATTTGCCACATGCAGCCGCACGGACTTCTCAATGGGTTCGGGCTGGGAAATACAGAACGGCCTTTCACTCAATTCTCCCACTTCCTCACAGGAAATCATAACCGGGGCAAAAGCCCGTTTTTCCGCATAGTGCAGTGCCTTCCAGCGGCCGTAATAGTCAATGCTCGCCCAGGATGCCACCGGCCAGATATCATTAAGCTGCCATACCACCGTTCCCATGCACCTTCCACGATGCCTCCGGAAATGCTCGATCCCGTAGCGGATTGCATCCGCCTGAAGAAGCTGTGATGCATACAGCAATGTTCCAAAATCCCCCGGATACAGATAAGTAGCAGACAGATAACTCAAAATCTTGCCGTTAGCCGCCACGTTGCGCTGATGCATTTCCATCACTCTTGAGAAAATATTCCGGTCCTCCGGTTCCGTAAAGGTTTCCACTGTTTTCAAACACGGAAAAGACTGGAATCCGAATTCCGACAGATAGCGGAAATGGAATTTGCGGTACTCCGTAAAAGGCTTATTGCCATGCCACACGTCCCAGTAATGAGTGTCCCCCCTGTTTTCATCCCACGGATTATCAAAGTTTCCACCCGAAGAAGGTGAAGACGGCCAGTAAAAGGTTACCGGATCCTCCTCTTTCAAAATCTTCGGAATAATATACTCAAAAATCTTAATATAATCATACTTCTGCTTTTCCGAAGGCTTCCATACCTTATCAAGAGTCTGGGTCTCCATTTCATTGTTGCCGCACCATATTCCAAGGCAGGCATGATGGCGGATGCGCCTCACATTGTCACGGATCTCCGCACAGAAATTCCTCTCAAAAACATCATCCAGCTCATAGGAGGCACAGGCAAACATGAAATCCTGCCATACGATCAGTCCCAGTTCATCACACAAATCAAAAAACCAGTCGTCAGGATAATAGCCGCCGCCCCAGACTCTGATACAGTTATGGTTCGCCGCCACTGCATCCTGAAGCAGCTTTTCCGTACGCTCCCTCGTCACCCTGGATAAAAGATTGTCCTCTGGAATGTAATCCGCTCCCATGGCAAATATCTTCACCCCGTTCACCTCATGGGCAAAGCATTCCCCCCATTCATCTTTCCCGGTGTTGACCGTCATGGTGCGCAGTCCGATCCTGCGGCTCCATACATCCAGTTCTTCCCCGTTTTCATCAAGCAGCGTGACCACCGCCCGATACAACGGCTGCTCACCGTAGCCATGAGGCCACCAGCGTTCCGGGTTCTGCACTGTAATTCTGTCCCAGTCCTCCTCCGGCTTTACCTGTTGTGCCGGATTCTGTTCCACAGCTTCCTTTGAAGACTTTCTTCCGATCAATTCCCCGTTCCTGTCATAGAGCGCCGTCCTGACCTCGAAGTTCTCCTCTTTGCCAAAGTTTTCAATCGACACATCAAAGTGAACTTCCACTTCGGTTTCCGCCCACTCTTGTGTTATGTAAACCTGTTCCAATCTTGCCTTTCGGCCGGACAAAACAAATACTTCACGGAAAATTCCCACATCCGGCAGTCTCGGACCCCAATCCCACCCGAACATACAATGGGCCTTCCTGAGATGGGGATATCCTTTCATGCACTCTGCTGAACCTACTGTCCTGACTTTCTGATCCTCTTCCTCTATATATTTCGTCGGCGAACCGAACTCAACCAGCAGTTCATTCCCACCGGCCTTTGCTGCCTCGGCAATATCAAACTCCCAGATACGATGCATATTGTCAACGTTTCCCAAAAGTCTTCCATTAAGGTAGACATTTGCCAAAGTATCAATTCCTTCAAAGCATAGCAGCAGAAAATCGCCCTCTATCTGCTCCTTTGAAATCTGAAATACCGTGCGGAAACGAAAATCATTTTCCATCAGCTTCAATGCCTCAAGTTCATTTGTCCTGTAATAGGGATCCGGCATAAGCCCTTTCTCCAACAGATTACTATACACAGATCCCGGCACCTGTATAGCAAGCCACTCTTCCGAAATTCCATAAACATTCTCTCCGATGACCTGCATCTGCCAATTTTCACTTATGACTCTTTTTTCCATACTGTCATATCTCCTGTCTGAAATTTTACTCCACCGCATCTTATCTTCCATGGCTGTCCGGCTCAGAACTTCACTGCCACCGGTTTTATTCCTGCCCGCTTCTGTCATCATGCGGCCCTTTTTCATAACCATTATCATATCGGATGTATCATTATTTGTCATCCACTTTCTTTTTCCTCAAACATTTTTGTATGTCTGCCATACGGCACAAGCAGCCAGAAAATGCATAAAAAGCCTCTATTGCCCCAAACGCAAAAGCATGATAAAGTATGGAATAAGAAACTTGAAAATGAATATGACAGTGTCTGCAGCTACCGGCCTGTTATAAATTTACCCCCGGAAATTTCGATTTCAGAAAGTGAGAATTCCAATGAAGAAAAAAACACCAAAACAGATTGCCGCACTGATCTGTGCAGCATTGCTCGTCTTGATGTATGTGATCACGTTTATTACGGCATGTCTTGATGTACCCGGTTCCGGACGGCTTTTCGCCGCCTGTCTGCTGGCCACCGTCGGCCTGCCGATCCTGTTCTGGATCTTTCTACACTTTCGGGGCAGATCCTGAACAGGACATGATCTATGCCAGACCGCATTTCCGATATGCATATGTGAACCCGGCTGCCGCTATGGCAAAATTAATCCCTATTACGATCAGGTTTTTCGGCTCTATAGCTGTTCCTGCCTGCAAATGATTAAACAACAGCTGGATCTGTTGAGAGTAAGCCAGATCCGCAGCCCTGGCAATGGTCTTGTTAAACATCCCAAGCATAGGCAGAAACGCGAACACCATCATAAGCGGCGTTGCCACAGCCGTGGCCGAGACCTGGCTTTTGCTGTAGATACCGATCACTGCGCCAAACAGCATGGAAACAATGATTCCAGACGCCATAACAGCCATAAACACCAGAAAGTCCTTCCCCCGGTATTCCCCCAGCAGCGCGAACACAACACCGCCCGCCATGCAGGCTGACAAGATATAAGTACCTATTCCCAGCAAATATTCTGCCGGCTTGACTCCACCGAAAAGCAGGATACGCAGTGTATTTTTTTCCTTCTCTTCTGCAATAACCGCTGTCATGACACACAACGGTCCCATCCCTACATGCATCACCGCAAACATTCCCGCAAAGAAATGCTCCGGCATATTATCAATCTTCACCGCACTCTCCAATATGGCTGCCATCACCGGATACATCACAAACTGAATGCACAAAGCCATATTTCGGCTCGTATCCTTTAACTGTTTCTTAAAAACAATGTATGCGTTTTTCACTTTTATACCCTTTCCTATTCCTCTTTCAGACTTCTGCCTGTCAGTTCCATAAATACCATTTCCAGATTCGGTTCCGTGGAATGAATCGTCTCGATCTGACGGTTCATCAGATATTCCCGTACCTTTTCCGCTGCCTCTTCCGTATTCGGAAGTTCTTCCGTTCTCCCGCCGTGCAGACGGATCACCAGTTTATTTTTATGGTTATACCTCCGGTTGATTTCCTTTGGCTCTCCGTATTCCACTATCTTTCCTTCATGGAGCAGTGCTATATGTTTACATAACTTTTCTGCCTCTGCCATGTTATGGGTCGTCAGAAGAATCGTTGTCCCTCCCTGACGCATCCTCAGAATCAGATCGTGGATCTTCCTCGTGGTGGCCGGATCAAGGCCGCTGGTCGGTTCATCAAGAAAAAGGATCTTTGGCCTGTGCAGCACAGCACGCGCCAGCATCAGCCTTCCCTTCATTCCTTTCGACAGCTTCTGAACCAGGCACTTACGATCCTCATACAGCCCGACCCATTGCAATACCTCCTGAATCCGGTCAGACTCTACCCGATAAATATCTGCATACAGCTTCAGATTATCGTAACAGGACAGCCTCTCATAGAAGCCGAAATGATCCATCATCATTCCAATCTCCTGATAAATATCTTTCTCTGCTCCGATAAGATCGTGTCCATCCAGTCTGACACTTCCCGCTGCCGGTACGAGCTGCCCCGTAATAATCCTGATGAGGGTTGTTTTACCTGCTCCTGACGGTCCCAGCAGCCCAAGAATTTCCCCCTGCTCCACTGACAGCGTAATGTCCTTCAATACTTCCTTTTCCCCAAACCGATGGGTTACATGTGAAATTTCAATCATTTTTTCCTCCATTCCCAAACTCCTGATACCGGGATTTTTCCCTCTCCTGCAGTCTTCTCAGCGCCTCCTCCATTTTCCGGTTCTCCGTCTGTTCTTTCAATATCATCAGGCAGAGACTTCCCGCAAAACACAGTGCAAAGGAAATAAAAAATCCCGCCCAAGACTGCCACATATTTACAGGAAACCAGCCAAACATAAGCGCACAGACTGAAATAACTCCTACCACGGATATCACCATAAAAAATAACCGCAGGGCAGCTGACATCTTCCTGATGACCCTGTCTGTGAAAAAAAGTGCCTGCAATGCCGTGATACAGACAGACACCGCAAAAAACTGTGCCATTGTAGCAGCCGACAATCCCTTATTTCCCATGGAAAAGATCGTAGAAACCTCCTGTGCGCTCTCTCCCACAAAAGCACAAAGTATATTCAGCAGCACAATACTGAATCCGAATGTGATAAACACCTGCCCCAGATAATCAAAAACTGTTTTTCGCTCTTCCATGTTAAACTCTCTCCGTTCATCCTGTATTTTCATCCCATTAATATCCATTCTGCCATACCTGTCAGGCTCAAACCACACACCGGCCCAAAGCTTTTCTCCCGCCTCTCACGAAATTCCCAGCCTGCGCTTGATTCCCTCCGCGTACTGTCTGGATGCGATGATCATTTCGCCGTTGTTCATCGTCACCCGGATTCTCCGGTTGATATCGCTCTTCAGCGATCTGACTGCCCTAAGCTGAATCAGGCAGGATTTGCTTGCCCGTAGAAAACCGTATTCCTCCAACTGCTCTTCCAGCTCGTACAGTTTAAATCCCGATTCGTACACACCGTCTTTCGTGTAGACAAATGTTTTTCTGTCAATGGCTTCTATATATATGATCTCAAAAATGTCCAGCAGAAATGTTTCCCCGTCTTTTGATGCTACAAACTGCTTTTCCAGAATCCGCATCATTGCAATCATTTTTTCCAGTTCCGGCGTCATTCTTCCGCAGGAAATGCTGATACTCGTCTCTTTGATTCTGTCATCTACATGAATCTCTATCTTCATTGTCATGATTCCTTTTCAAACGGCTTTCCGTTTCATTTCAGTCCACTCTGTCAAATTGCCCGTATGCCTTTTGTATACTTTTTCTTTGCACATACAACATATCACGTGTTCAGGAAGCACACAATGCCTCCTGACATATCCTGCCCGATTCCGGCCGTAAAATGCCAGAAAGAGGATATCCGGCCAAAGCATGAAGCCCGCCAGATATCCTCTCTCGAACAGATTACTACTGTTCCATGTAACAAACACCCTAAAAATAATTGTTGATGAAAGACGGTTTACGGTAAAACACCTGTCCGCAGACCTCCCGCTCCCGCACCTTTATCCGGGGAAGATAATCCAGATCCGCCGCATCAAAGTCCCCCATAAGTGCCGCCGAAAATACGGCGATATCCATAGAAACATCACAGGACTCTTCCTGGCACTCCTCTGCGCCGTTAAAAAGTACTGTCTGTGCCCGGCCGTCTTTGAATGCAACTCTGAAAATACCGTTGTTCTCCGGAATCTGCGGGTCCGTTACGTAAATCGCAATTTCTCCGCTTCCCCGGTATACCGTATTCATAAGCGCTTTTCGCACGTTGACGACGCGTACCATTCCGTTCATCGCCCGCTCGATCCTGCAAGGGTATGCCACAAAGTCTTTACACATACTTTCCAGCCGCAGCACCGACGGCGCATGAAAGCAGATATTCCTGTAATCGGATGCGTATCCTTTCATAAAAGCAAGCATGTCGCAGAGCGTCTCGTAATCCCGGAAAATAAATTCCCGGCAGTCAAGATCCCCGCCTTTTCGCTTAAATACAATATACCCGGCCGGTTTTCCTGCATGATCTCTGTAAAGATAAAGATAATTGTTGTTCTCCCACGCCTTGGCATCTTTGAGGATATTCCAGTCCGGCTCCTCCCGCTTCACCATCAGACCGAAACGGACGGCAAATTCCTCATATGCCTCTTTGCAGGCATCCATGACCTCCTCCCGGCCTTTTTGATACAATTCAAACTTTCCTTCCCAGATTTTATCAGGAATCCCCCTGAGATCAAAACTGTATCTGGTGGAATTGTTCATACGGCAGTATCCAAATCTTCCGTAAAAAGACTCACTGAAAGGATAAAGATAAGACAGGAGCCGCCCTTCATCATAAGCATCCCGCAGCATCTGCTCAAACATCGCGCGGATCGCGCCTTTTTTCCTGTGATGGGGATAAGTGGATACTCCGCCTACTCCGAATCCCGTAAAAGCTTTTCCTTCATAATAAAAGGAAAGAGGAATGGCCGCCATGGATGCCATCAGTTCGCCCGATTCCGTAAACGCACCATACTGCCGGTCCTTTCGCGGCTGAACCGGAGGCTTCCCGCTCTTTTGCCCGTCTCCCTCCTGCTGTATTTCTTCATGTTCCTGTGGAGTCTGTCCGCCTTCTGCATCTGACTGGTTTGTTTCCTCCGCCGTATCTTTTTTGTCATAAGGATAGTCAAAGCAGATCGCAGCTAACTGACGCACTTCCTCCATCTCTTCCTCTGTTACCAGACGTACTGTCATGTTCTCTTTCATTAGTATACACTCCCTTTTAAGATTTCCCTTCCTGCTTTACCAGTTTATAAAGCTCCTCTGTGGCAAGCCTTGCCTTCGCCACAATATCCCCGCAGTCCTTCGGGAAACAATAATACTGTACCCTTTCATTTCCGATACTGATCACGTCGCCGATCTCATACCAGTAAAAATCCGAATAAAGGCTGTAAGATGCCAGCGGCTCCTGCACATAATCCAGCTTTCCTTCGCACCCCGTCAGATGAAAGCCTTCCCGCGTATGCGTAAGTGTCCCTTCTCCCACCTGATAAATCCGGTCCGTATTAACCATCATGTAGATCGAGACCGGCACTTCCATCCGGTATGTTCCCGACAGCAATTCCTGCCTGACACATTCCCGTTCCCATTGATACCAATCGGGAATATGGGTGAAATCCAGGGCTGCCCGGCTTTCTACTCCCACACTGCTCAGATAGCCATATTCCGTCAATTCATATTCTTTACCGCAGCATTTACAGAAAATGCGCGTCCCCTGTCCATGCATCTGCCCTTCTCTTCCGCAGCCGGGGCATTTATACAGCATCCGGTTGAGTCCGTCTGCCCGAAACGGCTCTTTTACCCGGATATGATTCTCCTGCTGCCATCGGAAATAATCGAAGGTAAACTTTTCCCGGAGCAGATCGTTCAGTTCCTGTACCGGCTTTACGGCAATCTCCTCAGGTGAAAGCAGATATTCCACCTCCGCCGAAACCTTTACCTTGCGAAGCTGCAGGTTATTGTACAGCGGATCCCTGGCAAATGCGCCATGGGTACGAATCATTACCACCGGCACTTTCAGCATTTTCATACATTTCCCGATGCTTTCCGGCAAAGGCGTCTGGGTACCGTCAAAGCTGTAACTCGCCTCTGGAAACATAAGCACGGAACTGCGCAGTTCCCTGACCGCATAGACCATATCCCGTACAAGTGTTACATCCGTCATAAACTTCCTGGCCGGAATACATCCGATGCTTCTCATCAGCCATCTTTTACCCACAAACCCGTCTGAGGTACAGACGATGTGAAAAGGTCTGGTGCATAAAAGTCTGGCGGCAATCTTCAAGTCAATAAAGCTGGAATGGTTCATCAGCACAAGACACGGTTCACCCTTCTTCAGCTTCTCCATACCGGTCAGCCGGTAAGTAAAACGGGTCATCCATAAGTCTCCCACAGACAATAAAAAGAGCAGAAGCCGAAAAATCAGCCTCTGTCTGACCGGTTTAAAATGTACCGGCGCAGGCAGCGCCAGTACATCTTCATATTGCATTTTGGCGGTTTTGATCTTCAAATTTTTCCCCTTTGCAGCTTCTCCCCTCAGATTCATTATATACACTGGAAGCGTATCCATATGTGATCTGAAGGACATTATCATCGGTAAACAGTTTGTTTCGGCAATTTCACGTACATCTTATATATGTTTAGTATACTATGGCTGATAGCCGTACTGCAATAGAAAGTATGAAACAGACAATGCATCTCAATGGGTAAGGCAAAAAATTTATCTTACACGCCCTTGCCGCACATCCTGAGAAACATCTCATGAATCCTGTCATCTTCATCCAGTTCCGGATGAAAAGATATTCCGATCTGATTTTTGAAACGTACCGCCACGATTCTGTTCTCCACCCTGGCAAGAATCTCCGCACCAATGCCGCTTTTCTCTTTTTGTCCGCCGCCGTCCCCGGCTGCCGCTTCCGGTACCGCGCATCCACCACTCTGGTCATTCGCAGGACGCTTTCCGGGCTGTGCCGGTATCACCGCTTCAATATAAGGCGCCCGGATAAAAGTCATGGGAACTTTACCGATCCCGATAAATTCCTGCTCCGTGTGAAAGCTGCCCAGCTGCCTTCCGTAGGCGTTTCTCTGCACACGTACCGGTAGCGTCCCGAAGTAGACATTCCCGTCATTGCTGATCTCCTGTGCCAGCAGAATCAGACCCGCGCAGGTGCCAAGCACCGGAAGCCCGCTGTGGATCTTCTCCCGAAGCGGCTCAAACATGTGCAGTTCACGAAGCAGCTTACCCTGTACAGTACTCTCCCCGCCGGGCAGAATCAATCCGTCAAAATCTTCATCCAGATCTGCCTCCTGCCTCAGTTCAACACAATCTGCTCCCAGCTTCTTTAACTTTTCTATATGCTCTGCAAAAGCGCCTTGCACTGCAAGTACTGCTATTCTCATAGTTTACATAACTCCTCATCCATCTACTCCATAAACATTCGCCAACCGACATGATTCCGCTTCACAAAATCCTATATAATCTACTTCCCTCTCTCCGCCATCAGCAGTTCGATCTCCTGCTCGTTGATGCCGACCATGGCCTCGCCCAGATCCTCGGACAGTTCCGCGATCAGCTTACTGTCCTGATAATTTGTTACCGCCTTGACAATGGATGCCGCCCGTTTCGCCGGATTGCCGGATTTGAAGATACCGGAACCCACAAATACACCTTCTGCCCCAAGCTGCATCATCAGTGCCGCATCCGCAGGTGTGGCCACCCCGCCGGCCGCGAAATTCACCACCGGCAGTCTGCCGTTATCATGCACATATTGTACCAGTTCGTAAGACACCGCAAGCTGCTTCGCCTCCTCGTACAGTTCGTCCTCCCGCATGGCAGTGATCTTTGCGATCTCGCTGTTCATCTTACGCATATGGCGCACCGCCTGCACTACGTCTCCCGTGCCCGGCTCACCCTTCGTCCGGATCATGGAAGCGCCCTCGTTAATTCTGCGAAGCGCCTCGCCCAGATCTTTTGCCCCGCATACGAAAGGCACTTTAAATTTGCGCTTATCAATATGATAGACATCATCCGCCGGAGAAAGCACCTCGCTCTCGTCAATATAGTCGATCTCGATGGCCTCCAGAATCTGCGCCTCCACAAAATGACCGATCCGGCATTTGGCCATCACCGGAATAGACACCGCCTCCTGAATGCCTTTGATCATCTTCGGGTCACTCATCCTGGACACACCGCCCGCCGCGCGGATATCCGCCGGAATCCTCTCCAGTGCCATAACCGCACAGGCGCCCGCCTCCTCCGCGATCTTCGCCTGTTCGGGCGTGGTCACATCCATGATCACACCGCCTTTTAACATCTGTGCCAGCTGTCTGTTCAATGCATATCTTTCTTCACTCATCCGGTTCCCAATGCCTCCTTGTCGTTTTTCCTTCTATACTTCATCAATCCCCTTTACCGCCGCCGTCAGAAACCTACACAGCGGTTACCAGAAATATAACAGCATATTGGCATTTGCAAAATAACCAGTTTTGTTATTTTTATACATACCAGCATTTTTTCATAAAAGCATATAATACAGACTGACAGCAGATCTCAAAACTGCGCTGTCTGATCAGTTCCATATTTTCCCTGTTCGTCACATATTTTATAATCCTGCCAGATCCTTCACCACTTCCCCCGCAATAATCAATCCTGCCACGGAAGGCACGAAAGCAACGCTTCCGGGAATTGCTCTGCGCTGCGCGCCCGTGTTTTCTTCCTCTGTGTTATGGATTTCTTCCCGTCGCTTTCCCGCCTCTGCAGGCTTTATCGGTTCTTCCTCCGAATAAACCACCTTCAGATGTTCCACATTTCTTTTTTTCAGCTCCCGGCGCATCACCCTGGCAAGCGGACACACCTTCGTTTCATAAATATCCGCCACCCGGAAAGCGCTTGCATCCAGCTTATTTCCCGCTCCCATGCTGCTGATCACGGGCACATGATACGCCTGCGCGCGCATGATAATCTCGATCTTGGCCGTTACGGTATCCACCGCATCCACCACGTAATCGTACTCATCAAACGGGAACTGTCCCGCATTTTCCGGCAGAAAAAAACACTGATAATCCCGCACTATGGCCGCCGGATTGATATCCAGTATCCGCTCCTTCATCACTTCTGTTTTATATTTGCCGATCGTCCTATGGGTGGCAATGATCTGTCTGTTGATATTGGAAAGGCAGACCGTATCATTGTCAATCAGGTCAAGTGCCCCTACGCCGCTTCGTGCCAATGCCTCACATACATAACCGCCCACGCCGCCCACACCGAATACCGCCACCCGGGAATGTGCCAGCCTGTCCATCGCCTCACTGCCCATCAATATTTCTGTTCTGGAAAATTGTTCTGTCATACCTGTCCTCATTTCTGTTTCTATTTTATGGTATAGGAAATTCCTCCACTTATTCGAGTTCGCGAAGCGGAGCTCGCAATCGAACTTGTTCGATTTGTTATTTTGCGAAGCAAATTACTTTTTTTATGTTCTGCACTTTCGCACACTGTCCTGCACCTGTTTTCACGTAAAATCCTCATTCCGGAGTGTTTTCGCGACGGGACGACGCAGATTTAATATTTGCATCTGCCACCACGATTCCGCTCCTGACTCTGTCTGAACAGTATCATTTTACATTCTTAAAGTCAATCTGTGCTGGAAATATTGTCAAGTCATCCAAAAAACGCTATACTGATATAGGTTTTATTCCGGTATGCTTTTTCATGTCTGTGCTGTTTGTATGCCGCACACATTTATAGAAAAGCAGCCGATCACATATCATTCAACATATAAAAAGGAGACTCACTATGGAAATCACCAAAGACATTCACTACATAGGCGTAAATGATCACAACATCGACCTTTTCGAAGGCCAGTACATCGTAGAAAACGGAATGGCTTACAATTCATATGTGATCATGGATGACAAAATTGCTGTTATGGACACTGTGGACTCAGACTTCGGCGGGGAATGGATGCAGAATCTGCAGAAAATCCTTGGCACACGTACACCGGATTATCTGGTGGTACAGCATATGGAACCTGACCACTCATCGAACATCGACGTCTTTGCAAAGGCTTATCCGGAGGCAGTCATTGTCGCATCCGCGCCGGCCTTCACCATGATGCGTCAGTTCTTCGGCGTAGATTACGCTGACAAGCGACTGGTAATCAAAGACGGGGACTCCCTGTCTCTCGGCACGCATACCTTGCAATTCGTGGCCGCGCCGATGGTTCACTGGCCGGAGGTTATGGTCACCTATGACAGCTACGACAAAGTACTTTTCTCTGCCGACGGCTTCGGCAAATTCGGAGCCCTTGATGTTGAAGAAGACTGGGCCTGTGAAGCGCGCCGCTACTATTTTGGTATCGTAGGCAAATTCGGTATGCAGGTACAGAATCTTTTGAAAAAGGCGGCAGCCCTTGATATCCAGATGATCTGCCCCTTGCACGGTCCGATTCTGAAAGAAAATCTGGAATATTATGTAAACCTTTATCAGACCTGGTCCTCTTACGGCGTGGAGTCGGAAGGTGTCATGATCGCATACACTTCCGTTTATGGCAACACCAAAGCCGCCGCAGAACTGCTTGCCAGGAAGCTGGAAGAAAAAGGCTGTCCGAAGGTCGTTGTGGCTGACCTTGCCAGAGATGATAAAGCTGAATGCGTAGAAGATGCTTTCCGTTACGGCAGGCTGGTACTGGCAACCACCACCTACAACGCGGAAATGTTTCCCTATATGCGTGAGTTCATCAACGAACTGGTCTGCCATAACTACCAGAACCGTACTGTCGCTCTGATAGAGAACGGCTCCTGGGCACCCATGGCTGCGAAGGCAATGAGAGCCCGGCTGGAAGGCTGCAAGGACATTACCTTTGCGGAGAATACGGTTCAGATCCGGTCTGCTTTAACAGAAGAAAATATGGCACAGATCGAGGCACTGGCAGAAGAATTATGCAGAAATTAATCTCTTAAACGAATAGAGCTTTTCTTTTGAACATCTGTTCAAAAGGAAAGCTCCATTTTTCACGCATCCACACCCAGCTTCCGCAATTCCTCTATGGCCTGCGCCTGATTCTGAAAATGGATCGTATGAAGTCCGAATTTCTCCGCAGCCGTCAGATTTATCAGTGTATCATCCATAAAAACACATTCTTCCGGCACAAGTTCATAACGGTCTATGAGCAGTTGATAGATTTCCGGCATTGGCTTGATGATCTTTTCCTGATAAGAGAAAATACCGCCGTCCATATATGGAACAAAATCAAGTGCATGGGCACAATCTGTCTCCGCTTTCACTGAAAAATTGGATAAGTAGAGCACCCTGTATCCTTTTTTCTTCAAATCCTGAATCCACGGGATTGCATAGTCATTGCGGGCAATCATCGTACTGACATCTTTCATTACTTTGCGAATATCCTGCCCGATCTCCGGGTCAAACGCCACAAACTCGTTGATGATATCTTCCATGTCCATGACACCCCTGTCATTTTCATTCCATGCGGGGTGCTTGACTGTGGCCTGCGCAAGCCGATCAACCATGCCGGCATCATAGCCGAAGCCCTCAAAATGCTCTTTCCATGTAAACTCAGCAAGTACGTTGCCAATGTCAAATATAATTGTTGTAATCATTCTTTTTCTCCGTTTCGTTATTATTGCACATCATAATACAGCACCGGACCGGATGCCGGGACTGATCTGTTCTCATACATGTACAGACCTGCCATGAATCTGTCGTCAGAGAAGTGCAAGCATATTTTTCGCCGCTGCCGACAGAGGATTCTTCGGATTGGTCACCACGCAGAAATGCCGCTTCGGTATGATCATGTTAAACCGCAGTTCAAACAGTTTTCCGTCTTCCAGGTATTCCCTGGCAAAATCACGCATCACACAGCCCACACCCAGATTACGCAAGGCAAACTGCACGATCATACCGCTGGTAGCCAGTTCAAATTCCGGCTGAACCAGCACACCGTTTTTCTGCAAAAAAGAATCCATATAGCTTCTGGTGCTGGTGGCGCCTTCCAGACAGATAACAGGCATTTTCTCCAATTCGCGCAGATCCAGCATACGGTTCTTGTACTGAATAAATCTCCTGCCCGCCACAAACACATCTTCGATCTCCCGCGCCTCCACTGCCCTGATGTCTTCCCCGATATTAAAGGGTGTGCTCACCACCCCAAAGTCTATCTTATTTTCCCGCAGATTGTCAAGAGTCTCCGGTGTAGGCGCGTTGCTGACTTTTACTTTGATATGAGGATATTTCTCGTGAAACTGTTCCAGATAGGGAAGCAGATAAAAACGCAGCGTCATGTCACTGGCTCCGATCTGGATCTCCCCCAGTTCCAGATCCAGCATCTGCCTGAGTTTCTGTTCCCCCAGTGCAATCTGTTCATACCCCTTCGCCACATAACGATAGAGCAGTTCCCCCTCCCCCGTCAGCCGCACGCCTTTCGCCGCTCTGGCAAAAAGCTTCGTGCCAAGCGCCGTTTCCAGCTGCCTGACAGACTGGCTGACGGCCGGCTGGGAAATATTCAGTTCTTTCCCGGCCAGGGTCAGGTTCCCTGCTCTCGCAACATGATAGAATACTTTATAATATTCCAGGTTGTTCATAGTTTACATAACTCCAATTTTCTTACATCGGATTACAGATATGTCCATACAACAATAAACATATCTTGTATTGTCTTACGCTAACCTGTCTTCTGTAGTTTACATAACATATATCTTTCGTCAGCTTCTTGCCAGCCCGTCCACATGAAGCACTTCCCCGCTGATATAGGAAGCCATATCCGATGCCAGAAATACAAACGCATTGGCAATGTCCTCCGGCTGCCCCATACGCCGCAGCGGAATCTGTGCGATCATCGGATCGATCACTTCCCTGGGCACGGAGCGCATCATATCCGTGTACGTGATCCCCGGCGCCACCGCGTTTACTCTAATTCCTTTCGGTCCAAGCTCTCTGGCAAGAGACAGCGTAAATCCGTTGACTGCAAACTTCGATGTGGGATACGCAATGCCGGCCGGCTGCCCGTACAAACTTACCATCGAGGATGTATTCAGGATCACGCCACTTCCGGCGGCAATCATATGCTCACTGGCTGCCCTGGAACAGTTATATACGCCCTTAATATTCAAGTCCATGACTTTTTCAAAAGTTTCTTCCGTATACTCCTGAAACGGCGTACTGTCCGACACCCCCGCATTATTCACAAGAATATCAATCTTCCCATACTTCTCTGCCACACTGTCAAAAGCATCCTTCACAGCCCCGTAACCCGACAGATTCGGAAAGATTCCCTCTACCGCCGCATCCGCATATGTCTCCTTTAATTCTGACACTGCATGATCAGCCGTCTCCTGCCGGCTGGCGCACAACACCACCTTCGCCCCTTCTTTCAAAAATGCCTCCACTGTGGCATAGCCGATTCCCCGGCTTCCTCCGGTAACGACCGCAACCTTATTTTTCAGCAGCATGGGATCCCTCCTTATTTTCCATCTGAATTTGAACGATGACTTCCACCCGTGTATCCATTGTAACACAAAGCGCCATGCAGTTCACTCATTATTTGCCGTGGTAATTCGCCGCTGTTTTCTTCCGGTAAATAATATCCTCTCTGCCCGGTCCGTTGGAAACCATGGTGATGGGATATCCGATCTGTTCCTCAATAAACTCCACATATTTACGGCAGTTCTCCGGCAGTTCATCATAGTTCCTGATTCCCCGGATCTCACATTTCCAACCTGGAAGCTTCTGCAGTACCGGTTTTGCTTTTTCCAGTTTGCAGGTAACAGGAAAATCCGTCGTCACCACACCGTCTATCTCGTAACCCACACATACGGGAATCTCATCCAGATATCCCAGCACATCCAGCACCGTAAAAGCCACGTCTGTAGTGCCTTGCAGCCTGCATCCGTACCTGGATGCCACACAGTCAAACCATCCCATACGTCTGGGTCTTCCCGTGGTGGCTCCGAACTCACCGCCGTCTCCTCCTCTGCGGCGCAGTTCATCCGCTTCCTCTCCGAAGATTTCCGACACGAACGCTCCTGCACCCACCGCGGAGGAGTATGCCTTGCATACTGTGATGATCTCCCTGATCTCGTGAGGCGGCAGACCTGCACCAATGGCTCCGAAAGCTGCCAGCGTAGAAGAAGATGTGACCATAGGGTAAATGCCGTGATCCGGATCCTTCAGTGTTCCAA
Source organism: uncultured Lachnospiraceae bacterium (assembly GCA_910586615.1). GTDB lineage: Bacteria > Bacillota > Clostridia > Lachnospirales > Lachnospiraceae > UBA3282. The sequence continues at coordinate 823 of CAJUJP010000058.1, read as the reverse complement.
GCTGCCCCTCTAAAAGAACCGTCTTGTCATCTTTCAGCGCACGATCCAGATACGCCGACACATCACACACATAAGGTTCTATCATTTTCCTGTATCCATGCAGCGTAGCGAGCAGTTCCTGAGGATCGATCACCGGTTTGTGATATAAATGCTCCAAAATTACGTTTTTAGTCTCGCAGACACGTTGTACTTTTTCCCGCAGAAGTTCTTCATCAAACAGTTCACTCACCTGAAAACCGATCTTTGCATATTTATCCGAATAAAAAGGTGCAATTCCTGATTTCGTAGACCCGAAAGATTTACCGCCCAGTCTCTCCTCCTCATACTGGTCAAACAAAATATGGTACGGCATAACCATCTGACACCTGTCAGATACAAGTATCTTCGGCATTGGAACACCCCTGTCTGTGACAGATCTGATCTCATCCATCAGGATCGGGATATTCAGCGCCACGCCGTTACCGATCACGCTCGTAGTATGCCCGTAGAAAACACCTGACGGCAGTGTATGAAGCGCAAATTTACCATAATTGTTTACGATCGTATGTCCTGCATTGGCTCCCCCCTGAAAGCGCACGATAATATCCGCTTTCTCGGCCAGCATATCCGTGATCTTCCCTTTGCCTTCATCTCCCCAGTTAGCCCCTACTACTGCCTTTACCATTTTAATTCCTCCTTTTTGCACTCATCTGCTGCGAAAAACGCCCGTTTCTTACTGTTTGATTATACAGCAGGCCATACCATAAATAAAATCAATATTTATTATAAAATAAATAAGCTTTGATTATACTTTTATATTGCCATTTGCAAAACCTTACTCGTC
>CAJUJP010000057.1 GCA_910586615.1 uncultured Lachnospiraceae bacterium | reverse complement strand
GTGTATATACCACCAGAAAGATAACGCCGCTCAGGGCAAATGATATGACGGAAAACGCTCCCTTTTTTCTTTTGGAACGGTATCTCGCCGCTTCCACCGGTGAAATCGTACACGCAATCCGAAACGGCTTTAAAGTGCTGAAAAGCAGCGTTATCCATGCAAATACACCGCCTGACAAAAAAGTCGCCGCTGCGCCCGCCGGCTGATAATACGCGGCAATGTTCTCCGCAAATGCTTCCATAATCTTGCCGGAAGCCGTCTGGCCGATGATGCAGCCTGCCAGTCCGCCCGCCGCGATTCCCAGGAATGCAATCCGGTTCATCTGCCATAATAACATACGCCGAAGCTGTCTGGAAGACATTCCGATGGTTTTTAATCCGCCGTAAAATTGTATATCATTTACGATAGATATATCAAAAATATTATAGATAAAAAAATACCCGCAAAGCATAATGCACAAAATAACCAGAAACATGGGAACAATAACGACTAAGGTCATATCACTGCTCTTAAACGAACGACCGTTTCCTGCCACGGCCTCATCAAGCGCGGCCAGTTTTTCATCTTTATCATATCCGAATTTCAAAGGGTTCAAATTGTTCAGCTTCACATAGATCGTATCATAGCCCTCCGGCAGTTCCGGATTCCACACAGTGATGAAAGTATCATCCGTGTAGATCTCTTCATAGATATCCGCACAATTTTTAATCGGATTCTGATAATATCCGCATACCGTCATGGGTATCTCTTCTTCTGTCTGCTCTCCGTCCTTCTGTACCACCACTTTCAGCGAATAGGAAATCCCTGTCTTTTGATCCAGACCAAGGCGATTAGACAAAGTATCTGACAAAAGAATCTCATCCGCCGCCCGGGGATATTTTCCGGCAATCAGATTTACCATATTCTTATCATAATGTACCTCATCCGCCGCAAAAAGATATACGTCCAGCGGGGTAAACTCCTTGTTGTGAAGCCGCGTACTGCTGCACCTTCTCACATATGCCGCCCAGTCCACCTGGGGCTGCTCTCTTACTCTTTCAAGAACCTCCTCATCGCCAAGTATGGAAGCGCTGTCACAGCCCGGCCCCGGTGAAGCCCCCAAAGAACGGGCTGCAGTCTGCACGAAACCGATTCCCGCCGAAAAAGTGACGCTGAGCAGAATTGTGGATAATGCCACGGCCAGAACTGCCAACCTGTTTCTGACAGGATGCGCCTTGTAATCTTCTGCCGCCAGTTCCTTTTCCAGAGCGGCATTGGAATTTCTGAACATAATACTCATAAAGACGCCTCCTTTCCAAACTCCTTCTCCCGGCCGCTTATTCCTGCCTCCCGGCTTCCCTTCCGGTCGTCCTTCTGTACCATTTCTGATGACGGCTCTGAACTGCCTGCATGAATTTGACTATCCCGGTCATCCCCCACAATTCTGCCGTCTTCCAGATGAATGACCCTGTCCGCAAGCTGGGCCACCGCCTCATTATGAGTGATCATAACAATCGTCTGGTGAAACTTTCCTGACGTCATCCTGAGAAGCCCCATCACCTCCGCGCTCGTCCTCGAATCCAGATTTCCGGTAGGTTCATCCGCAAGAAGCACCGCCGGCTTTGCCGCAATCGCCCTTGCAATGGACACTCTCTGCTGCTGTCCGCCCGAAAGCTGGTTGGGATACCGGTCCATCATATCCCCGATTCCCAGTTCATTACAAATATGTCCGATATACTTCTGATCCGGCTTTCTGCCGTCCAGTCTGATGGGCAGCACGATATTCTTGTAAACATTCTGTATGGAGATCAGATTATAATTCTGAAAGACGAAGCCGATGTTCCTGCGGCGGAACACCGTCAACTCCTCCTCTGACATCTTCATGATCGAGTGCCCGTCTACGATGACTTCTCCACCATCCGCATAATCCAGCCCGCCGATCAGGTTGAGAAGCGTTGTCTTCCCGCTCCCGGAAGTGCCCACAATGGCCGTAAAGCTTCCCTTTTCTATGGAAAAGCTGATATCATCCACCGCTTTGACCGTATGATCCCCGCTTTGATAATATTTCTTTAAATGAACTGCCTGTAAAATTTCCATAATAATGATCACTCCTTCTTTTCATTATATACCATTACCATTCGAACCGGTATGGCACTAAAGTTATCATAAACCGGAGATATTACAGCCATGTTACAGACAGCATATTTTTTTCATCAAAAGATGCCATCGGCATTCATGTACTACAGACAAGAGAGGACACCGCAAAATCACCACATCAGATGATAAAACGATGTCCCCCCTCTATTCATTCGATACTTCTTACAGCACACCGCCTATCTCATCTGCGGCAGGATCTTTGGAAGAATTGATGTTTTAAAATACAATCTCTTTCTCATACAATGCCTTTTTTTCCAGAATCTCCTTAAAATTTCCGTCATTTCTATATGCCTTGATCTCATCCATATACTCTGTATAATCACAGACGTACACGTACACTTTCGAAACATCCCTGTCATTGATGGCATAGGTATCTGCAAAACTGCTGCTGCCGTTCGGAAGAACCTGTCCTTTTGCATCGAGTACCACCACAAATACCCCGCTCGCGGCGCGTTTCTCATTGCATTTCTCTTCCACCGTGATCTCGAACTTCGTCTTCACGATCTGATACAGCCCGGCACCGGTATCGTTGATCTCGTCCACCGTGACCACCTGGGTGTTGTCATTGTCCATCTCTATATGGAGTTGAAAGGTAAAGGGACCGTCAAACCACCAGTTTTCATATTTGTTCGGGAACTGATTCCTGTCCGGCGGCGTAATCTCATTCATAAATGCCTGCCACTCCTCATCCGTCATCGCCTCCAAATCCGCCTGCGTCCTGCCTCTATAATCGAGCGGTTCCGGTTCCGCCCTGTCTCCGATGATCTGCTCGATCGTATAATCCATATCAAAAGCGTCTAAAGCCCGGTATTTTTCTCTCAGTTCGACATCATTTCCGAAAATATCCAGCGCGTCAATCCGGTAAATACCCGCATAGGTGTATTCATCAATAAATTTACCTTCCACAGTACCTGTACCACCGGTCGCATAACCCAGTTCCTCACTGCGCCCCGAAGGCATGAATGAGTAGTCCGCTGTTCCTTTCAGATAAATAATCGGCTTCTCCTCCATATTCGTCATCGTCTCCTGAAAAGGTTCTTCGCTCGTGATCATAAGAGACAGATAAATGGCTTCCACAGAACAGTACGCCTCTGAAATAGATACTGTGATGCCGTCCACTGTCTTCGTGTAGACAGAATCAGACACCTCACCGCCTTTTTCATCCGTGCTGTTCTGTCCCGTTCCGTCTCCATTCCCGCTGTTGCCGGTCTGACCGTCTCCCGACATTTCTCCACTGTCCGATCCTTCCGGTTCCTCAAATTTCTGTGCCACCGCATCCAGATCCCCCTGATAAGAGTAATCCTTCTGCAGAAATTTGAAAATATTTCTGATCACCGGTATTTTCGCCGCCAGTGCCGGCTGTGATGCAAAAATCCCCATGCAGACAAGCAAAGCCGCTGCTGCTGTGGCTGCCCGCATCATAATTTTTTTTCTTTTATTATGCATATATACTTTTTCCCCCTGTCTTATGCCTTTACATACACGCTGGGACAGATTGTCTGGTATGACAATTGTGTCAAATCTTTCACTTTTCATTCTATTTACCGTTTTCCTTTCCTTATGCAGCCTTATGCCACATCAAACCTCTGCTCGTTTTGCAGCTTCACGTTATTTATGCTTTTGTTCCGTATTGCACCTTTGTTCCGAGCAGTGTCGTATAATTCAATAACACTTGTTCTAAATTACATTCTGCGTCTGACATGCCGCCTCTGTTACTCTATTCTCTACTTAGCTTTTTCGACCGCTCTGTCCTCATCCTCAAGCTGCCGCTTCAGCACTTCCCTGGCACGGTGCAGGTACGCCTTCACACTGCCCGTCGGGATTCCCATGACCTCCGCGATATCCTTGATCTTTATCCCCTGAAAATACTGTAGAATAACAACCGTTTTGTATACCGGCGGGAGTAAATCTATCGCATCATACAGGTCTGTCTTTTCCTCTATAGATAACGGCTGTTCCGGCGCCGCCTCATTGTAATCCTCAAACGGACTGTTATTTCTGTACTTCTTCTGTGCCTTATAAATGCTGTTGATCAGTATGCGCGTGATCCATGTCTTAAAATACTGCGGCTCACGAAGCTTATCCATGGAGATCATTGCGCGCATGGCGCACTCCTGCACTGCATCCAAGGCGTCCTGTTCATTCTTGGTGTACATATATGCCAGTTTATACAGGTATTCCTGATGCATGATAATCAGTTCCCCAAAAGCCTCTCTGTTCCCTTTCGCTGCCTTTTCGACCAGTTTCAGGCTTACTGTATTTTTCATTCCTGTTTTCCTTTCGAAGCGTTCTACGCTTACGAGCCTGCTCGCTATTCACACGTGTTATACTGATTAGATACCGTAAATGTGCAAAAGGATACAACTATTGATCAAAAATTGAAATTTGCCCGATCATATCCGGGTTCCAAAAGTATTCTCTTACACAGGAACAATGTGCACACTTTCTTGTATATAATGCGAAAGTGCCCTATACGAAACAGAGCACTTTTTATATCTATCGTTATTATATTTATTTTGTCTCTGCGTGAAAGCAGTACATTACTTCGGATGCGATCGACAAATCCGTCTCCTTCTTACAAAATTATGCCGTTTCCTCAGAATTGCGTTTAATATCCGCCACCACTTCCATAATGCGCTTCGCTGTTCCCATATCATCCCTAAACAATGTCGTGATACTTCCCACAGACCGGAAGGGTTCTTCCATAAGCACCTTATTATCATCTATATTTCCATTGACTGCAATATAATCCACTATGAGATTGACGAAACGTATCTGACTAATATTCAAATGTACCTCTGTAAGGAATTCACTGAATGCTTCATTGACCGCAGTTCTGTCTACACCCACGATCCGGCGGACAAGTCTGCCGACCGGCGTGTCCCCGTACTCCTTTATGTAGTCTTCTTTGGAACCAAGTTCCTGCCATAAAATGCGCTCAAGTTCTTTCAAGTCGCCCTCAGACAGTTGCTTATTATTTCTGAGCTTATATACAGAGATCTTATCACTATGCTCCTTCAGATAAAACTCGACTTTTTTGCGATAGTTTCTTAAATCGCTGCTATCATAAACAGGTGCTCCTTCTGCTGCCGCAATTATTGTATCCGTAAAATCAGTATAATAGATTTTTTTACGAATCTTATCCAAATATTGCAACAGATTACGTAGCGCCGTCCTTACAGCATCCAGCTCTAAAATTGTAGTATGATCCCAAAATTCTGCCCGCTGAACTTTTTCAATGATTTCCTTTTGCGCTGCAACCTGTGGAATTGAGTATTTACCAGACAACTGTTCCGCTGTCTGAATCACAATATTAATAGGCGTCTGGACACTCTTGCTTTGCAATAGCCCTAAGTCAATACTATAAATCAGGTAATCGAAACGCCTTGCAAGTTCATCTTCTTTCCCTGGTTTCACAAGCGGTGCAATATGTCCCTTAATCTCCGAAATCTCGACTGTTTCGAGATTTATCCAATTAGAAAGGTTACGGTACATTTCAACATATCTCAGATGCCTTTTTACCATAAAGCTATTATCATTCAGTTCCATGACTGCCTGATGTAAGTCATCCACCAAATCAGCTCTATACGAAGCGTAAACCTCATCAGACGTATAAGCCGAAGCCTGCAATTCTCTGCAAATCTGGGCTTTAGTATTATAAATTTTCTCACAGAGCGTTTCCTGAACCCCGCTCTCGCTGCCATTCTTATTTACCCTGAAATATTCAAAGTTATTGCAGAAATCAAAGATTAAGAAACGCGCCTTATCGATTCCCTCACCTAACAGATCCGGGCAAAGCCTCGTTCCCCTTCCGATCATCTGCCAGAATTTCGCATAACTTCTGACTTTCTTAAAAAACACCAGATTCAGTATCTCCGGGATATCAATACCGGTATCAAGCATATCAACTGATACAGCGATTTGCGGCATTTTTTCCTTCGTACTGAAATCATCTATCAGAGAATCGCAATACTTAATACTATAATCAATCTGCTTAATAAAATCTCCGCCATACTCCGGGAAAAGCACTTGAAATCTTTTTACAACAGCCTGTGCATGCAGACTGTTCCTGGCAAAGATAATTGTCTTGCCAAGCTTGTCTCCGCCTTCGATCTTAAGTCCCTTTTCCATAAGTTCTTTGAGTACTTTATCAATGGTATCTGCATTAAAGAGCCATGAATTAATTGCAGAGTTTGATATATCATCTGTTATTGTATCATCATCCGCAAAGGTCTCCTCATATTCTTCTTTCTCTTCATCCGACAAATCATCATAGTGAATACCGTCTTCCATAATCTTTGTCTTGTATTCGAGCGTCGAGTAACTGACCAGATACCCCTCCTCAACCGCCTTCTCCAATTCATATGCAAAAGTCGGCACACCTCTCTCCAAATCAAAAATACCATATGTATTTTTATCAATTTCATTCTTAGGCGTTGCGGTCATGCCTAAGAGCAGCGCATCAAAGTATTCGAAGATTTCCTGATACTTCTTATAAATAGAGCGATGAACCTCATCGCAGATAATCAGATCAAAGTGCCCCGGACTGAATAGTCTTTCGCCAAACTTATTCTTCGTTTCATCTATTGCATTCATCATCGTCGGATAAGTTGAAAAAATCATCCTCGAAGACTCCGGATCATCCTTGCTGTCCAACAGGTTGCAGCAGGATAAATCCTTAAGCAGATTTGCATAACTGTTCTTCGCCTGTTTTACCAGAGCAGTTCTGTCCGCTAAAAAAAGAATATTCTTCACATAATTGTGGCGCCTTAACACATCAACAACACTGATACTGACTCTTGTCTTACCTGACCCCGTTGCCTGCACGATCAACATTTTTCTATGTTTCTTTGCAATAGCGTCACAGACTGCAGTAACAGCCTCTTTCTGGTACGGACGATTGGTGATATGATCACTGATTGCTATATTCTCTAAAGGCTTTCGCTGTTTCCTTCTGTCAATTTCCAGCTGTAACTCATCCTGTGTAAAAAATCCCGAAACTTCCCTCCTCGGATAACCTATATAATCATTGGTATAAAAGAATTCAAATCCATTTGTGGTAAAAATCAGAGGTCTTCTGCCATATTGGTTCTGTATACAATCTGCGTAGAGCTTTGCCTGCTGGCTTCCGACCATTGTGTCGACAGAGGCTTTCTTTGCCTCCACTACAGCAAGAGGAAGATTATCCTTTCCCCATAATACATAGTCTACATATCCCGTTCCTGTACTGTTAGGCATTCCGGTAACCGGCTCCTCCACTGTGCAGTTTCCACCTATGACCCAGCCTGCTTCCCGCAGTGCCACGTCAATATATTTCTTTCTGGTCTCCGCTTCACTGATTGTATCTACACGGAACTCTCTCGTCTGAATATGGCGCTTACGCTCCGCAGCCATTTGTTTCCGAAGCTCTTCATTTTCCTTAAGAACCTCGGCAAGCTTCCTGTCCTTACTGCTCAAATCATCATATAATGCCTTTAACTCATCCGCCTTTACACGCTTTTCATCTCCGGATGACAAAATCGACTCATCAAAAGCTCTCTCTTCATACTCTTTAGAGTAGGAATAATCAATCCAGTCGCAAAATTCAAAGAGATCCCTTAACGCAATAATTGCCTCATCTCTTTTAATGTTACTGTTTGTATGCACAGCGACATTTCCAAGATGAATCGTATATTTCAACATAGGAAAAAGTCCTGGTTCAATGATGTCTCGAAATGTCCGCTCATGAATCAGGCTGGAAACGTTGTCCTGATACGGCAGTTTCAATTCCGCATCATAAGAAAATACGAATCTCACAGCCAGTTCCAGAGCACGTCTCGACAATATTGCGCAGGTCGCCGGAGAAATCGCAATGCTCTTCTCGGCTTCTACTGCCTGAACTGCAAAATCTGCATATTCTTTTTTCTCCAATAAATAGTCGAAATTAGTCTCCATAGGCGGATTACCTCTTTACGCATTTGTGTTTTTATATGTTTTAATGGCATTTGGACGAATATTCCTGTACTTCATCTAAAGCTCTGCTGCCTGACATGCCACATAGCCTTCATAAATAATAGCTGCGCCTCCAATAGCTGAATTGACTTCTTTTTACTGATTCTTTCTTCTGTACTGGCAAGTTCTGCCGGATCGGTTATATGAAGTTTGTTCTCAAGCGCCATGGTGGTCTGCCTTTCCCTATTTATGTGACTGTAAGTTTAACCTGCAAGTTTCAATTTGGTGGTCTGGGTGACGAAATCGGCAAACTGGTTTTGAAGTTGCAAAGGCGGAATCAAAACTGGTAATGCACGTAACTGTTTCATATTAATACTGGCAATACCTGTTGTCTGTTTTGCACACCTAAGAAAATATCTTTTTGCCTTTTGGTGTTGAAGATATTCTTCAAAAAACATAGGTAAAATGAGTTCTCCGTTCAACCTAACACGAAAAATATGGTTCTGGTGAATAGAATTCTCCATTGGTTCTTTTATGATTGCCCCTCGTCCCAGTTTATCTGGATCACCACCCTCTGTCATAAGAATATCATTAGGCATTAACCGATATTGTTCAATTTCCTGATCTGTAGCCATAATGGTCTTGATTGTTGTCCAATCAATATAGCCATCCTTTACATTTGAAACAGCCATATAAGGGACCTCTCGGAGGTTTATATTTTTCGCTTTCCTTCCTTTGGTAATGCCTGATACTATCTCTGCAATTGATTCCAAACTGCTTTCATCCCACCCCATCGTATTTAAAAGCATATCGCCAAACATCTCGACAAATCGGGATTTGATTAGGTTATCAAGATTAATAAGTTGTTCTTCCTGAAGCTTAATTATTTCACAAATCATACCCAGCTTCTCGCATATGGATTTTTGCTCTTCAATAGTTCTGTCCTTAACTTCAAATCTTGAAACATAATCATCTGTTTTTAGATTATGTAATCCTGTCGTTTTATTTTCAAAAACCTTGGTTCCACCATTCTTATAATTTGCGTAAAGAGAATAGAACACATACTTTGGTTCCCATTTTTCTTTTTCCCTAATTCTTAAAAGTCCAGTAAAATTATTAAAAAGATACTGATGCTCTGTCCCTTCAAAAAAAACTACTCTTCCAACTGGCTGTTTATCGCTTCCACCAGATTTCTCAATAATAATGTCACCCTGTTTCAAATATTTCTCTTCAATATCTTTCTTGGTTATTATTCTAGTTACAACATTGTCATAATTTATAACTCCCACATTTGTAAAATTCGTTGTTCTTAAAACAGGTACTCCCATACCATCAACATCATCTACTCCCCATTCTCCTGAAAGAGCTTTCCCTGTGATTTCAATTAGTTTTGCCATTCTACATCCCCCAAGCTAAAGACATTGCGTTATTCTTGCACCTAATCTAATCATTATATATTTAAATCAATATCAGTGATTTTTCATTAACAAATTGAACTAATATCCTTCAATTGCTCCTTCAAAGCCGGGAAATCTTTCTGAACTGTATAGTAAACATCTTCCATTCTCAACGTCTGATACTTATGCGCCGTAATATCTCGCATTCCCGCAATAGCTTTCCACGGTACTTGTGGATATTCTTTTCGGGTTTCTTCTGTAATGTTTTTTACTAATTCTCCTATATTTAAAACTGTCATGCTGATTGCCCTCTTTAACTTTTCATCAGCTAAGAAATCATTTAACTCTGTCTTGCCCATCATATCCATTCCAACGTCGATTTCTGATAAAATCTTTTGTATGATAATCTGATCTCTATGCAACATACAGTTCTATCTCCTTCCCAACCTCGATTAAATCCCCTTCTCTGATCGGGCCATGTATAATATCCACATCCAGTCCTAAGATTTCCTCTAGCCGCAATCTTATGTCAGATAACGTAAAAAGTGAAATTGGTTCATAAAACTCCATAATCAAATCCACATCGCTATTTTCCTGATTTGTTTCTTCTGCCCGCGAACCAAAAAGGACAACCCTTCTTACCGGATATTCCTTTACAACAAGCAACACTTTTTCTTTTATGATATCGTTACTCATCCTGATCACTCCTTTCGCCACCATCCCCGCAAATCTAAATTTGCAATAGTAAAATTAAGCGATAAACTTCCGATGTGACATCTTCACATTCGTCTGATTTACCATTGCATAATGCATGGTTGTATCAATTTGCTGGTGTCCTAACAGCTTTTGCACCTGTTCAATTGGCATTCCTTTGTCAATTGCTTTTGTTGCCATGCTCCTGCGGAACTTATGCGGATGCACTTTGTTTATATTTAACTCTGTCCCTAATTGCCGCAGCCTATGCTCCACTGCATTAATACTAAGCCTGTCGTATGGCGTGTCTAAAGATACGAACAACGCCGGATTGCCATCCTCTCGACTTTCTATATACTTCTGAAGATGAAGTTTCGCCTTTGCATCAAAATATACTCTGCGCTCCTTATTTCCTTTTCCATATACAATACATTCTCTCTCGTCAAAATTGATATCTTCAATGTCAAGATTACACAACTCACCCACACGCATTCCCGTCGAATACAATAAATCAATGATAGCAAGATCTCTGATACAATGACATCCATCTCTAAGCTGTTCTATGTTCTCATCAGAAAATGTTTCCTTTACAACCGTCCCTGTCTTAACCTTATGAATTCTGCGAATAGGACTTTTTATAATATGGTCTTCATCTTCCAGCCACGAAAAAAAGCTCGAAAGATTCCTTCTGACATTATCTACTGTCACCTTACTACAATTATTTTTCAACTGATATTTAGTCAGATAATCTCTTAAAACATCCGTTGTGATCTGTCTTACAGAAGTGTTCACCTCTTCCAGCATTGTCTCAATTGATGAACGGTAATATTCAATCGTACGCGCTGTACATCCTTCCACTCTTTTGGCAGCTACAAATAATTCCAAATAATCATAATTATCTAAAACCTTGTCTTCTTTTTCGGGACTTTCACTTAATCTTATATTCAGCACCTCTTGCAACTTTTGTAACTGCTGGTAATTTAAAATCTCCGACATATCACTCAGTATTTTATAAATCTTTGTTTCCATCTTGCTGTTCTCCTTTGTTAATCTAATTGAGATAATCATATCGCACAAAAGATTTGCAAGATAGTCTTTTGATAGATCAACAATAATATGTTGCTTCTCCGAAAAAAGTAATCCATTTTTGAATCACTTCATTACTGCGCGCTTCGATAATTCGCATAATATTACGTAATGCTTTGGCCGGTATATTGGAATTATTATGTGCCAACAAACATTTCCCCGAAGCAGTGATCCATATCTTTGTTGCATTTTCCGATGGGTTCCCCTCTGAAACATGCACATGAATCGGCTCTCCCGGCCTGCCTTCATTTGCCCAAAAATAGATCCAGTAAGGTCCAATTCTAAAAACCTGAGGCATTCATGAATCCTCCTTCTTTTGAAAATTCAATAATCAAGTGTGCAGTTGACTTGATTATGTCCATAAAATAATCGACTTCCTTCTCTGAATAGCCATTAACCTCTATGCGGTAAGAAGGCAGATAACAGGTCATATTGTGAAAACAGTCTTTCTCATTCGGCGTCTCAACATAAACTTTGACCTCGCCATTTTCCAACTGCTCTGAATGAACAATCTCCGTATTATCTTCTAATGTCATAAAGGGGTACATCATATCTAATTCTCCTCGCTTTCAAATACTAACTTTTCCTAGCCAAAATACTCCTGCATTAGGGCATCCATCAACGTTTGTGTTTCATCTAATGATTTTTGTATTTCAAATTTCAATTTGGTGGTCTGGGTGACGAAATCGGCAAACTGGTTTTGAAGTTCCAGTGGTGGCAATAATATTTTTGTTTTCTTTATTTCACCCAAATGAAGGTTAGGTACTCCAATACCCTTTATGCTTCCATCAAATTGTCTTTTAGTATCAGGATTATTTATCACACATCTGAAATAAACAGGATCAATAACCTCTGTAGGTCTCAACAACGCAAGACTTACATATATATCAAACACCTCATCTGTATCATTTATCGCTGCAACACCATAATTTACACCATTTTTTGACATTAGAATATCATTTCTTCGCGGGTGTATTGTTGCATACAATTTTTCATGCAACTCAGATGGAATATATTTAACATCTGTCCAATCTATTTTCTGTGTCATAACGTCTTTAGAAGACAAAAATTTATACCCATTTTCTGTATCTTCTGTATACGTTGGAGTCTGATGAGTTCCATCTTTAATCATTGAACATACTTCTTCAATAGCAACAATATCATATCTATTTCGATTATCTTGAAGTGTACCAAACATCTCGACAAATCGGGATTTGATTAGGTTATCAAGTTCTAAAAGTTCTTGTTGCTGCTCCTCAATTACTTTCTCTACTGTTTCGAGAATGACTACAACTTTACGTTGCTCAAATTCATCTGGTAAACAAAAAGTTTCTTTCTTATAATCTTTATAATAGATATGTGGGATTGTTGTCCCAGTGTTGTACCGGGCCAAATTCAATTTTTTTACAGCGTAATACAAATATTTAGGAAAAATGCTTCCTTTAGGAATAATATATTGCAATGTTCCAATAACAGAAGACTTAGCTGGCAAAAACATTGTTCTTCCAACTCCTGCTCCATCTTTCACAACAGCAATATATTCATCTTCTTGATGATAAAAATCAACATTTCCAATATATCCAGAGGCTCCGTAAATCGGATAATTACCATCTATACCCTCGATATCCTTTTGTGCCAGATTAGAACTTCCTCTTTCACTTACGTCTTCTAATCTCACTTTATTCATTTTTTCATCCCATCCTTCTAGCCACTCACACTATTTGCTCTTTTACCGCCTCTAATTCATACAATGTATCCGGATCAATGTCGATACACTTAGTATTATCTCTATTCCCAGACACATCCCATGCTAAAGTATCATTCATTATAGTGCATGCATTCATAAAAAAAGCAATTTCTCTTAAAACGCCAAATGCCTCTTTCTCCAACAATGGTTTCACATCATAGCAGACAATTTTACCATCTTCAAAATATACATATACTGTATACTTCTCTGTTGCAACAACTTGAACAATTTTAGGAAACATGCTGCTTTCTCCATCCTATCCCACACGAATCTTTTACTTAATACAATTCATAACAACCGTAATCATCATTTCCATTTCTTCCGGTCTTGATTCGGCAATCATAATAGTTAATGCAACCAAAGTATGATCATCAATTAATTTTTCTTCTCCTTGAAACAAAACCCCGTTTTTATCAAGGAAATAGAGAAACATCGCTGCCGCTATTCTTTTATTTCCATCATAAAAGCTATGATTCTTTGTTACAAAATACAATAAATGCGCCGCTTTTTCCTCAAGCGTCGGATAAACATCCTGTCCAGCAAAAGATTGATATATATTTCCTATACTTCCCTTAAAGGAATCATCCTTTTCCTTTCCAAATAATTCCGACTTGTCTCCAAAACGCATTTTTGCAATGACGGCCCTGCATTCGTCATATGAAAGTTCATAAGTAGCAGTATTTCCCTTTGGTCTCGCCATATTTTGATGGTCATAAGAATCCAACATATCAAGCGCTTCACTATACTTTTCTATAACCGTCAACACTTGTTTACTATCCAAAGAGTTTTCTGTACGTTTCATAATCTGTATTACCTCGCCGAGCTGATTAATACGATTATTGTTTACAGCATATCCTTGTAGTATGTACTGCCTCAATACGGAATTTGCCCATTTACGGAATTCTACGCCACGTTTGGATTTTACGCGATATCCTACAGATATTATAACATCCAAATTATAATATTGTGGAGGACGTGAAGCGCTTTTTTCACTTCTGTCAAAAATTTCGACAGAAGTATCTTTATCTAATTCCTTTTCTTTAAATATATTACTTATATGGTAAGCAATGGATGATCTGGCCGTATCAAATAACTCACTCATCTGTTCTTGTGTCAACCATACTGTTTCTTCTGAAACAGGCACAGATAACTTGATCTGATTATCTTCCGTCTCAAAAATCACAATCTCGTTATCCATTGTCGGTATCTCCTCTATTCTGATCTTTGTAACAGCTGCGCCTCATCCCCTCAGTTCTAATAAAGCACAACATTTTCTCTGATACTTTATATTTCATCTAATCCTCACGTTTCTCTTGACATAGTTCTATATATCACATAATATAACATCAAAGGAAGCGGTTTTTAACCGTACAGTCCCTTAAGACTCAAACGGCTTACTCGCTTCTTTTTTATGTCCAAAACACCCTGCAAGTATAGTGCATTAAGTGCTTTTCTAACTATTTAAATCGCCTTGTATTTATTACATCATCCCTCCCTTGCTTCCTTGGCAGATATTGCAAAATATGTATCATAGAGATACCAAACATCTGACGCGTTATACTGCTCCATCCCCACAAATCTAAATTTGCCTACTTGCCAAGCAGCTTCTTAAGCTCAGCCATCGCCGTCTGTATCTGCGTCTCCAATTGCTCTATACGCCCCAAAATAACATCTGTAGGCTCATACTCCACCTTCTCATACACAACCTCTTTGTACTTATTAATAGAAAGGTCGTAATCGTTAGAGACAATTTCTTCCACCGGCACAAAGAAACTCTGCTCAGTCCTTGCCCGCTCAGTCTCAGCCTCCAGATTATGAAATCTGTTAATAATATCTGGAATATCACAATTCGAAATTTCCTGCCTCTTATCATCCAGACTGTAACCGTCAGCTTTCATATCGTAGAACCATACTTGATCCGTTCCACCAGAGCCGGTCTTTGTAAATACAAGGATCGCCGTCGAAACTCCCGCGTAAGGCTTAAACACCCCGCTCGGCATAGAAATCACTGCGTTCAGCTTATTATGCTCCAGAATTTCTTTTCTAATCTCTTTATGCGCATTACTGCTGCCAAACAGTACACCATCCGGTACAATCACTGCTGCTCTGCCTCCCTTTTTCAAAATACGTAAGAATAATGCAAGGAAAAGCAACTCTGTCTTTTTAGTCTTAGTAACTTTAAGCAGATCAGCTGACACTGCCTCATAGTCAAGGCTTCCCTTAAAAGGAGGATTTGCAAGTACCAGACTATATTTCTCAATATCGGCATTCTGCTCCGACAAACTGTCCCGATAAGAAATGCTCGGATTATCTACACCATGCAAAAGCATATTCATAGCGCCGATCCGAAGCATGGTCCTGTCCATATCATTTCCATAAAACATGTTATTATTGAAATGATCACGCAGCTGCGCGTTAAGAAACATATCCGCATGATGATCCCGCAGATACTGCTGTGCTTCGATCAAAAATCCTGCACTACCCATGGCCGGATCAATGATAATGTCCTCCGGCTGCGGTTTTACTAAGGCGACCATCATTTTAATGATATGTCTCGGGGTTCTGAACTGCCCATTCGTTCCCGCCGTTGCAACCTTTGACAGCAAATACTCGTACAAATCACCTTTTGAATCTTCGTCACCAAGTTCTAATCTGTCAATTCCATCTACGATTTTAGAGAGCATTGCCGCAGTCGGAATCTTAAAAATCGCGTCGCCCATATAACGTGCGTATGCGGAATCCCCGTCTTGATGTAAATTTTTAATAAACGGAAACACGCCATTTGCAACAGTTTCATACATTTTCTCAGCAGAACCCAGATTCTTAAATTTACTCCATCTGTACTTCTGGCATTCATCCGGAAACATGGTCTCGAATGGCACTCCCAGAAAATTAGCCTCATTCTCTTTTGTCGTCTCAACATCATCTAACTGTTTTATAAAAAGCAGATAAGTAAACTGTTCAATCACATCTAAGGGATTTGTTATCCCGCCCGTCCAGAATGTTTCCCATATTCTGTCTATCTTGTTCCGTAAATCACCAGTAATCATACCGTTCTCCGTTTTTGTAGTATTATTGCCCATGCACCAATGCATAGCGCTAAACAGTTTCTCTTGTATTATTATAGTAGCACAATCCTCTACACATTTCATTAACTTCTTGCAGGCATGTTTCACTCCGATAACAGCCCATCCTTCGACTACTCCGTCCCGTCTGGTGCACATAAAATACTTCAAATTTACATTTTGGCGCCTGCACAACTCGTAAAATCGCACACAAAGCGTTTTTACTCGCAAAATGGCATAGACCAACTGTAATGCGTCCAGACTTCATGAAAAAAACGGACAATGATATATGTCAAAGTCCGTTCCGTACATTTTCAATCATTTCGCAAACAGTGGTCATCCCGCTCTGGCTGCCTGTCAGTTCTCTCCCATTTTCAGAAGCTTTGCCGCCTGATCCGCTGCGATACATGCATCGATGATCTCCTGAATATCCCCGTTCATCACCTTATCCAGCTTGTATATGGTAAGGTTGATCCGGTGGTCGGTGACACGTCCCTGGGGAAAGTTATAGGTTCTGATCTTCTCGGAACGGTCTCCCGTACCGATCTGGCTCCTGCGCATCTCTGCCTCCGCGTCATGCCGCTGCTGCTGCTCGATATCATAGAGCTTCGCCTTTAAAAGTGCAAAAGCCTTCGCTTTGTTCTGGATCTGGGATTTCTCCGTCTGGCTGTACACCACAATTCCCGTGGGATAATGGGTCAGACGAACGGCAGAATCGGTGGTGTTGACACACTGGCCGCCGTTACCCGATGCACGCATGACATCGATACGGATATCCTTGTCTTCAATGACAATATCAATATCTTCATCCACCTCCGGCATTACAGCCACGCTGATGGTGGAAGTGTGGATACGTCCGCCGCTCTCCGTCTCCGGCACACGCTGCACGCGATGTACGCCGCTCTCATATTTCAGTACGGAATAAGCGCCCTGTCCGGTCACCATAAAGGTCACGCTCTTCATGCCGCCGATGCCGATTTCTTCCACTTCCATGGTCTCCACTTTCCAGCGCCTGCCCTCGGCATAATGTACATACATGCGATAGATTTCCGCCGCGAAAAGAGCCGCCTCATCGCCGCCCGCCCCTGCACGGATCTCCACGATGACGTTTTTCTCATCATTCGGATCTTTAGGCAGAAGCAGTATCTTCATCTCCTGCTCCAGTTCTTCCACACGCTTCTTTGCTCCGGACAGTTCCTCTTTGAGCATTTCCCGCATATCTTCATCGGATTCGCTTTCCAGCATGGCAAGTGAATCTTCGATATCCTGCCTGCACTTCTTATATTCTTTATAGGCATTCACAATCGGCGTCAGATCGCTCTGTTCCTTCATCAGTGCACGAAAACGCTCCTGATTATCCGCGACGGTCGGCTCGCTCAATTCATTCATGATCTCTTCAAATTTTCTCAGCAGATCTTCTAATTTATCAAACATAATTTCCTCCATACTTCACTATCGTCATGATACCTGATGTCACAGGCCAGATAAACCGGATTCATTTACAATCTATACTCGCCATACACCACTCTGTCAAGTCCTGCATAATCCTGAACCACCCTGACGTCCACATAGCCGGCCTCTTCCATAAGCCGCCGCACGTCCTCTCCCTGATCATACCCGATCTCCAAGAAAAGCATACCGCCGCCGGTCAGATATCTGCCTGCCTGCGACGTGATTTCACGGTAAAAAAACAGGCCGTCTTTCTTTCCGTCCAGCGCAAGCCGGGGTTCATGATCCCTTACTTCCGGCATCAGGCTTTCTATAACATCCGTTTTTATATAAGGCGGATTAGATACGATCAGATCAAACCGCTCTCCGGCATCAATACACTCAAAAAGATTCCCCTGTACGAATGTGACCCTGTCCTTCACGCCCTGAATCCGCTCTGCATTCTGTTCTGCAACGCCCAGCGCCTCCTTTGAAAGATCCGCGCCTGTTCCCGTACAGTCATTGGAATAATGCAGCAGGCTCAGCAAAATGCACCCCGAACCGGTACAAAGATCAAGAATCCTCATACTGTCATGAAGATGCCGCATGGCCTCTTCCACCAGAATCTCCGTATCCTGCCGCGGGATGAGCACATTCCGGTCCACGTAAAAGGTGAGTCCCATAAAATCCTGCACCCCTGTAATATATTGAAGGGGTATGTGCTCTCCGCGCCTTATAATGCATTCCTCATAATGCCCGGCTTCCGCCGGTGAAATCTCCCGGTTCCCGTGTGCCAGCAGCGTATTCCGGTCCGTTCCGCAGCAAAATTCCAGTAAAAGCCGCGCATTTTCTGCTGCTTCTTCCACTTCTGCCTTTTCCAGCATCTCCTGTCCCCACCAGTAAATTTCCCGATAAGTCATTTCTTTGTTATATAACATACGTTATCACCATTGCCGGAATTATTTCTTTTATCCCGGTCTCCATGATTTCATTCCGAAAAAACACAAATCTTATATATAACGTCTAATCTGCCTCTGTTCTTTAAAACATACAAGCGATCGCACACAGCGTTCTCTTCTATCTCAGCGTTTTTAATCGCGCTCCTCGTCCGCTTCTTCATCATCGCGAAGCCAGGAATCGTCCACTTCGTAGCCAAAAGCTTCATACAGATATGCTTTCCAGTCAAAAACCGCCTCCACCGCGGCAATGGCCACCTCCACCATGCTCTCGTCCGGCTCCCTCGTAGTCAGCCTCTGCAGCCACATCCCCGGCGCCGAGATAATTCTCACCAGAATGTTATTGCTTCTTCCCGCCAGACGTATAATCTCGTAGGAAATACCCGCGATCACCGGAATCAGTGCAATACGGATCAGTACACGGTACACCGGATTCTCCACTCTGATAAAGAAAAACAGAATCACGCTGACCAGCATGACAAACAGCAGAAAGCTGGTTCCGCACCGTTTATGCTGCTTGGAACTTCTCATAACATTCTTGACCGTCAGCGGACGCCCTTTTTCAATGCAGTTAATACACTTATGTTCGGCACCATGGTACATATAAACACGCCTGATATCCTTCATCAGCGAAATGCTGAGCACATAGCCCACAAAAATCACGATACGCAGCACTCCTTCGATGATCGCCATAAAGGAGGCGCTCCTGATACGCTCCTCAAACAGCGACGTAATATAATAGGGCAGCACCATAAAAATACCGATCGCAAGTGCAATAGAAAATACCATCACGATTGCGCTGAACACCTTATCTGCCTTGTCCTTGAACAGTCTGTTAAAAGCCTTGTCCGCCGCCGTCTCCTCAGCTTCTCCCTCCTCATAAAAGGATGCGGAAAAATTCAGGCTCCTCATCCCCAGGACCAGCGAATCAATAAACTGGAAGATACCGCGCACAAAAGGAATACTGAGCAGCTTACTGCCATGCATGATTCCCAGATAATGCTCCACTTCGACCTCGATCTGTCCGTCCGGCTTTCTGACCGCCACCGCGTACTGCTCTTTATTTTTCATCATAATACCCTCTAAGACCGCCTGACCGCCGATCCCGGAGTATTTCATATTTTTCTTTTTACCCATTCTTTTTGATCCTCATTGTTATACCGTCTTCCCGGCCCAAAATTCAGAAAAGGTTGAGATATGCACCTCAACCTTTTTGTACAAAACTTATTCGCTCACCACACCGTACTTCTTATTGAACTTATCAATACGTCCGCGGGCCTGTGCTGCCTTCTGCTGCCCGGTGTAGAATGAATGGCATTTGGAACAAACTTCCACGTGGATTTCCTTCTTCGTAGAACCTGTCACGAATGTGTTGCCACAGTTACATGTTACTGTTGCCTGATAATACTCAGGATGGATTCCTTCTCTCATTTTGTAACAATACTCCTTTCTCAATCTGCAGATCCGGCATCATATCACCGGTGGTCAGAAAATACTTTTCTTCAGCTTTTCTGCTTTTCCCGATCTTACCTGTTTCTGATCGTAAATAGTGAACAGACGTCTCCGTCTTCATTTTCTCATCCCATGCTGTTACAAATCGACAGCTTTTACATTGTAGCATAGGACTTTCCGCTATGCAAGTCCTTTATAAAAAAATGTAAAATAAATGTAACAGTTCAGCCATGCAACAATTCACAGATCGCACGTGGGTGCTTGCACACAAAGCGCAATCTGCGAATTGTTACATGAGCGGAGCGCCCTCTCATGAAATAAAAGATGAGCCGCAAAGCGGCGCCGGATGCGAAGCAGACGCTTTTATGAATGTGAGGGCTGAACCAATGTCATTAAGTTAATAGCGATATTTGTATGGTTAGATTTCATAA
>CAJUJP010000056.1 GCA_910586615.1 uncultured Lachnospiraceae bacterium | reverse complement strand
GCTGCTGTGGCTCAGTCGGTAGAGCGTCGCATTGGTAGTGCGGAGGTCACGGGTCCGATTCCCGTCAGCAGCTTAAAAAACCTTGTGAATGCACAAGGTTTTTTTGCGGTATAGGAAATTTCTACGCTTATTCGAGTTCGCGAGGCGAATCTCGCAAACGAGCTTTGCTCGTTTTTTTACATCTTTTTTCTATTCAATGTCAAAGAGTTCATCAAATGTGATTTTAAAGTTGGGGAACATGACCGGTTGTAAATCATCTTTATTTTGTTCTGTGACTGTTTTATAGAGATATGGATAAGAGGTATCGTCATCTTTCCAGTCAAACATATAAATTTCGACTTGTTTTTTACGCCAGTCAACAATCCAATACTCGGAAACACCGACTTTACAATATATTTGCATTTTTTCATTTCGGTCATATTCCTCAGTGGAATCGGATAAGACTTCCATGACAAAACGGGGGATGCCGGTAAATGATACATTTTTTCTGTCGCGCATGTTGCAGATGATAGAAGCATCTGGTATGATCACTTTATCATCATTTTCACGCCATTGATATTGTACACTGTCACCAAATACACGGCACAGACTGTCTTTGATCTGACCGCCTATTTTGATGACAAAATTATGAATTACCATTGAATGCTCAAGGTAGGTTTTGCTCATATCTTCTATTGGAAAGGCGTTCATTTGAAATACCTCCTGACTATGGGGATTAGTATATATTTGCATTATACTATGCCAGCGATTGGGAGACAAGATTTTGACAGAAGAAAAATGATTCTGCTAAAGAACTAAAGTTACAATTCACACCTATGCCAGATTTCGCATTAATTTACGGTTATCCAGTGTGAATTGCAACGATGATGCACACAAAATGCCAAAAAACAGGCATTTTGGCGCTGGCCAAAAAACAAAATACCAAACCAAACGGAGGCCCCGCATGAAACAATACCGCAGTTATATTTTTGATTTGTACGGAACGCTGGTGGATATCCGCACAGATGAGACAGATATCAAACTCTGGCAGCATATGAGCCTTTTTTACGGATACCATGGGGCACAGTATGAGGCGGAAGAACTGTACCGGGATTATCTTGTTCTCGTACAGGGGAAAGAAAAGGCTTTAAAGCAGGAACATTCTGTGCAGTATGCCCATGAAGCCTATCCTGAGATACCCATCGAGGAGGTGTTCCGGGAACTCTATGAGAAAAAAGGCGTGTCTGCGGATCAGCCGCTGGTGCTTCATACAGGGCAGATGTTCCGCGTATGCTCTACCAGGTATATCCGGCTCTATGCCCATGCGAAGGAACTGCTGAGGGCGCTCCGGGAAGCGGGAAGAGGAGTCTATCTGCTATCCAATGCCCAGCGTATCTTTACGGAATATGAACTTAATTATCTTGGAATACATGATCTTTTTGACGGAATACTGATCTCTTCCGATTGCGGATGTAAGAAGCCGGACGGACGTTTTTTTCGTCTGCTGACAGAAAAGTACGGTGTGGCGCCGGAAGAGTCCTTGATGATTGGAAATGATGCGGACACGGATATTGCGGGCGCAAGGCAGGCGGGCATGGACAGTTTCTATATTCATTCTGCCATTTCACCCGGCAATCAGGCCGGCATGGCGGCGGAAACACTCCGTGCGGATTATGTCATGAAGAAAATGAACCTGCGCGCGTTAAAGGACAGGCTGCTTGCCACTGAACTGTGATTGGTGTAAAATGGATGCAGAATCAGGTGACAGGATGGAGCCGGTGTGAGTGATACGGTACACTTATCCCGGTTTAATGGGAAAGGGAGGAAGGGTATGGATTTCTTCGAAAAGATCGGTGAGACGATCAGCACAAAAAGCAGAGAAGTGACGGATAAGGCGAAAGACATGGCGGAGGTGGCAAATCTGAAAGGTCAGATCCACACCTGCGAGGATGTGATCAGAAAGCGCTACGCCGAGATTGGCAGGATCTATTATGAAAAACATGGTTCCACGCCGGAAGAGGAGTATGAGGATGCCTGCAGGACCATCGAGAAAGCACAGAACACCATGTTTGATCTGGAAGCCCGGATCAAAGAGATCAGGGGAATCTAAGAGGAATATTGAGAGAACCATAAGATAGAGAAAACCAGTGTTAATGGTTATACCGCATATGAAAAGGCGCCGGAGTCTGTAATAGACTTTCGGCGCCTTAACTGTGTGCAATTTACTGTGCAGGCTGCTCAGCGGCCTGTTGTGCGGCCTGTTGTGCGGCCTGCTGCGCGGCCTGCTGCGCTGCTTCTTGAGCTGCCGCCTGTGCCGCCGCTGCAGCAGCGGCGTTACGCTGTTCGATTTCTGCACGCTGTCCGTTGACAACAGCCTCCCATTCAGGATTGGCAAAGAACTCCGCATTGTGCGGGCACATGTTCGTCTGCGGGGCAGGCGGCGGAGTGACCGTGCCGTCTTCGTTCACGGTGCCCTCAGCGGGCGGCTGAACCGGCTGCTGCTGTGTGATGCCGGATCCGCTTTGGAGAGAGACGTCCTCGATTGGCGTGAGTTCCAGTATGCCCTCCACTTTGAAAGGACAGCCCTCACATGCCGGCAGGCTGCTGTATGTGCAGACCTGACCGGAATAGTGTACATCGCAGGTTGTGGTAGGTACAGTGCCTTCTGCAAAATATTCGGTCCGCATCGTACCGGAGCAAAGCCCCTCAATGGGCAGCTTGCCGGAACGGGAACATACTGCCGCGGTTACAATGCCGGAAGGAACGTTAAAGGGTTCATTGGGCAGTTCCTCATGGATCTTGGACATCACGGAACGCCACAGCTTCTTGGCAAGATTTTTCTCATCGCCGGAAAGCTTCACGTTGTTGTCGTAGCCGGCCCATGTAGTTGCGGTATAGTAGGGCGTAAAACCGGAAAACCATACATCGTTGTAATCGGAAGTGGTTCCGGTCTTGCCGGCCATGGCCATGCCGCCGAAGTTAACGCTTCCTCCGGTTCCCACTGTTACCACGTCTACCATGGCATTGGTCAGTAGGAATGCGGTAGACTCCTTGATGACCTGTCTGGACTGCGGTATCGTGTTATCCAGAATGATATTGCCGTCGTGATCCAGCACTTTGGTGTAAAGCTTAGGTTTGATATAAGTGCCGCCGTTGGCGATGCAGGCATAAGCGGCGTTCAGTTCCTCGTTGGTAACGCCGTTGGTGATGCCGCCCAGGGCCAGCGCCTGCTGGATATCGGAGAAGATCTGTCCGTTGATTTCCTTGCGTTCTTCCAGCGTGGTAAAGCCGAAGTTGAGCAGATAATCAAATCCCAGCTTGGGGGTGATCTGTGTCAGTGTCTTAACGGCCACGATGTTCATGGATTGTGCGATTCCCTCACGGAGAGAAGAGAGTCCGCGGTAAGCTTCTCCATACCAGTTTGCCACGGGCCGTCCGTCCGCATAGTTGAAAGGCGCGTCGTTCATCACTGTGGCAAGGGTCAGGCCGGCGCTGTCAAAGGCCGGTGCATAGGTAGAAACAATCTTGAAGGTGGAACCGGGCTGTCTTGTCGTATCCATGGCGCGGTTCAGTGTCCGGCTGCCGGACTTGGCGCCGCGTCCGCCTTCCATTGCCACGATATAACCGGTGCTCTGATCTTCCACCACAAGCGATACCTGAGGCTGTGGTGTCAGACTGACAGTTTCGCCGTATACTTCATCGCCGTTTGACAGAACGGCATCTTTATAAGCTTCAATGTCCTGATACGCTTCTTCCTGTGAGGCGTAAATCAGATTAAAGGCGGCGGAACGGTTCTCTTTCCAGTAAGTGCGGAACATTTCCGTACTGTGGTTTTCCTTGTCGCCGTTACTTTTTTCCACGGTCAGTTCATAGTGTAGATACCATTTCGTATTAGCCGGGAAGTTGCTCTCATCCGCAAACGCTTCATCACAGATCCGCTGGATCTTGGGATCCTGTGTGGAGTAGATTTTCAGTCCGCCGCTGTAGAGCAGTGTGTAGGCCTGAGTTTCATTGTAGCCGGTGGCGATCAGATCTTCCAGGATATCGTCCGTCAGTGCATCTACAAAGTATGTATTAACTGCGGAATCTACATTTTCGGAATCTGCGATCTGGATACGGGAGTATACGTCGTCAGCCATGGCTTCGTCATACTGCTCCTGTGTGATGTATCCCTGCTCTTTCATGTCACCCAGCACTTTTTCACGCCGTTCTGCATTTTTATCGGGGTGGGTGATGGGATTGTATTTGGAAGGATTCTGGGTGATACCTGCGATCACGGCACATTCCGACAGGTTCAGGTCGCTGACGGATTTGTTGAAATAGCGCATGGATGCAGCCTGTACGCCCAATGTATTCTGGCCCAGGTTGATGGTGTTCATGTAATTGATCAGGATCGAATCTTTGTCCATGACCTTTTCCAGTTCCAGAGCCAGATACTGTTCCTGAATCTTACGTTTTAATCTGTCGGCAAAGGAATCCTCGCTGGTCCAGTCTGTAAAGACGTTATTTTTTAAAAGCTGCTGGGTGATGGTGCTGGCACCTTCCGAAAACTTGCCGCCGTGCTGTAAACCCACCAGGCCGGCACGGATGATTCCCTTGATGTCGATACCGTTATGGCTGTAGAAACGGGAGTCCTCGACAGCTACAAAAGCATTCTTCAGGTCTTCAGGCACCATGTCAATGGTTACCGGAATACGGTTGGAGTTGGTGGATACCAGCTTCGCAGTCTGATTGCCTTCAATGTCGTAGACGAAGGTCGAGAATCCCGTAGGGGTAACGTCGATGTTGCCGATATCGGGCGCGGTAGCCAGTACACCCTTGAAAACTCCGATGCCTGCACTGGCACCGATGATACCGACTCCGATTAGGGCAATGAGACAGATCTGGATAAAAGTGAAACCGATCTTCTTGGCCCATTTCGTAGATTTAGCGTGAAGTGTCTGCTGTCTCCTGCGGACACCCTTTTTTCCGTAATTCATGATACTCCTCCTTAGGTTGGTCTGCCCCCTCAATGAGCATTCAGTGCCTTGTGAAATGATATGCGAATGGATCTTCAACGCCATAAAAAAGGCACTATAAACCTATCATGCATTATAGCAAAGTTTACCGGGTAAATAAAGGATTTTATTCCATATTAAGGATTGTTCACAATTCTGTACACTTTTATTCCTTCAAAATCTTCTTTACTTGACTCGTTCTTGCTTCGGGTAGTAGTATAGAGTTGAACCGTTTTTCGGACCGCCGGGTCTATGGACAGGAAAATACCTGCCGGTGCAAAAGCATGCATTTCGCAGAGTCTGTATTTTGCGGAAAGTGCGTAAACAGGCCGGGTGGATAATAAATACAGGATAAGGTAGAAAAGAAATTTTATGGAACCGGATCATCAATACGAACCATACAAAATCATTGAATACGGGGGCACTGGCGAGATTGAGGAAAAGAAATCCCGCTTTATTGCCCATGTGGCGGCTGCCGGCACGGAGGAGGAGGCACTGGCGTTCATCGAGGCGAAGAAGAAGCAGTTCTGGGATGCCAGACATAACTGTTATGCTTTCGTGCTGGGAGAACGTGGACAGACCATGCGTTTTTCTGACGACGGGGAACCTGCCGGGACGGCGGGCAAACCCATCCTGGAGGTACTCTCAGGTTCCGGGATCCGCAATGCTGTTGTGGTGGTGACCAGATATTTCGGCGGCACACTGCTGGGCACCGGCGGGCTTGTGCGCGCCTACACGAAGGCTGCACAGGCCGGGCTGGAAGCAAGTGACGTTCGCACGATGTGCTACGGGTATGCTGTGAAGATCGTGACAGACTATAACGGTATCGGTAAGATCCAGTATCTTCTTGGACAGAGAGGGATACAGGTGGAAGAGGCCGACTACACAGAGCAGGTCACAATACGGATCCATCTTTCTTTTGAGGAAAAAAATGCGGTGGTGCGTGAGATCACGGAGGTAACTGCGGGAAAAGCGGAAATAGATATTTCAGAACCGATTTATTATAAAAGGGAATAGCACGCCGGTTTCGTGTAATGATCTTTGCAGAGCCGGGTTTCCTTTTTGATTTTTTATGGCATAGGAAACTGCTTCGGATTGACGAGGCTGCGAAGCAGATCTCGCAAACGAACATTGCACGGGAAAGGACGGCAGATATGATCGGAAACAGGGAAGAATTCAAGAATGCAGGAAACGGCGGCGTAAGGCCGGAAGGCGGTATGCTGCAGGCGGATCATAGGGAAATGGAAAAGAAGACAGACCGGACGGACAGCGCGCAGGACGGGGACAGGACAGGCGGAAAGCAGAAGGATGCTCCGGTATTTGAGCGGAAGACAGAGAAAGAGTCCTACAAGAACTACGGTATGGAAGAGATATTGGAGTTTCTGCGCAAGGGGCAGTATACAAAACTGCGGCAGGTGGTCCAGGAACTGAACGATGCGGATATCGCGGATTATATTGAAGAAATGGACGAAGAAGAGATCGTGAAGATCTTCAGGATTCTGCCCAAGGATATGGCCGCCAGTGTCTTTTCCTATTTGGAGATTGAATTACAGCAGTTTGTCATTACTTCCCTTTCCGATAAGGATGCGGGTAACATTATCGACAACATGATGTCCGACGATGCCAAGGAACTGATGGAGGAGATGCCTGCCAATGTGGTAAAAAGGCTGATAGCCAACACAAGCCCGGATACCCGCAAGGCCATCAACCACCTGATGCGCTACCCGGAGGATTCCGCCGGAAGCATCATGACGGTGGAGTATATTGATCTGAAAGAGAACCAGACGGTGGCGGAGGCTATCGAACGCATCCGCAAGATGGGGCTGGACAGCGAAACCATCAATATCTGCTATGTCCTGGACAGTCAGAGGACTCTGGTGGGAACTGTGGCGCTCAGGTATCTGCTCCTCAGCGATGCGGATGCCGTGATCGGAGAGATGATGCACCGGAACGTGGTATCCCTGCATACGCTGATGGATCAGGAAGAAGTTGCCCGGATGTTCAAGAAGTATGAGTTTACAGCCATGCCGGTGGTGGACAACGAGGACAGGCTGGTGGGCATCATCACAGTGGACGACGTGGTGGACATTCTGGAAGAGGAGACCACGGAGGATATCGAGAAAATGGCGGCTGTGATGCCGTCCGACAAGCCGTATTTAAAGACCACTGTTTTTGATGCATATAAAAAGAGGATTCCCTGGCTTTTGCTGTTGATGATTTCGGCGACTTTTACGAGCAGCATCATCACATCTTTTGAAAACGCGTTGAGCAGATATGTGGTGCTGACGGCGTTTATTCCGATGCTGATGGATACCGGCGGCAATGCGGGCGGCCAGGCAAGCGCCATCATCATCAGAGGTCTTTCCCTGGATGAGATAGAATTTAGCGACTGGTTTACCGTAGTGTGGAAGGAAATCAGAACAGCGGCACTCTGCGGGCTGACCCTTGCACTGTGTAATTTCGGGCGTCTGCTGCTGTTCGACAAGGTGAGTGCGGCAGTGGCGTTCGTTGTCTGCTTTACTCTTTTTGTGGCGGTGGTGGTTGCCAAGATCGTAGGTTCCACACTGCCCATGCTGGCAAAGAAAATAGGAATGGACCCGGCCGTGATGGCGAGTCCATTCATTACCACCATCGTGGATGCCATTTCCCTGGTCATTTATTTCAGGGTGGCTACGGTGGTGCTTGGATTATAGAATTACTTTTTAGCGGCTGCAGAAATTGCAGCCCTTTTTCTTAAAGTCGGATCCAGGATCTTCTTGCGGATTCTGATGGTTCCGGGAGTCACTTCCAGCAGCTCGTCCGTGTCGATAAACTCAAGGGCCTGTTCCAGACTGAGAACTCTGGGCGGTGTGAGCCGCAGCGCTTCGTCCGCGCTGGACGAACGGGTGTTGGTGAGCTGTTTTTTCTTGCAGACGTTTAACTCGATATCCTCGCCTCGTCCGTTCTGGCCTACGATCATGCCGGAGTAGACCTTCGTGCCGGGACCGATGAAGAGGGTGCCCCGCTCCTGAGCATTGAACAGGCCGTAGGTGATGGCCTCCCCGGCTTCAAAAGCGATGAGAGAACCCTGTTTGCGGTACTGGATATCGCCTTTGTAGGGACCGTAGCCGTCAAAAATACTGTTCATGATGCCGTTACCTTTGGTGTCCGTCATGAACTCGCCCCGGTAGCCGATCAGTCCGCGGGAGGGAATGGAGAATTCCAGACGGCTGTAGCCGCCGGAAGCAAGTCCCATATTGCGCAGTTCGCCTTTGCGCAGACTCAGCTTTTCGATGACAGTACCGGAGAATTCTTCCGGCACATCCACATAGCACAGTTCCATGGGTTCGAGTTTTTTCCCGTTTTCATCTGTCCTATATAATACTTCCGCCTTGCTGACTGCGAATTCATAGCCTTCCCGGCGCATATTCTCGATGAGCACGGACAGATGCAGTTCGCCCCGGCCGGAAACCTTGAAGGCTTCTGTTGTCTCTGTCTCTTCCACACGTAAGGAAACGTCGGTATTCAATTCCCTGAAAAGCCTGTCCCGCAGATGGCGGCTGGTCACATATTTGCCTTCCTGTCCAGCCAGAGGGGAATCATTGACGATAAAATGCATTGCGATGGTCGGCTCGGATATTTTCTGGAAGGGGATGGGCTGCGGGTTTTCCGGCGCGCAGAGCGTGTCGCCGATATGGATATCCGAGATGCCGGAGATGGCCACGATGGAACCGATGCCCGCTTCCGTTACTTCTACCTTATTTAAACCGTCATATTCATATAATTTGCTTACTTTGACCTTGCGCATCTTATCCGGGTCGTGATGGTTGACGATAACCACTTCCTGGTTCACTTTGAGAGTGCCGTTGTCCACCTTGCCCACACCGATGCGGCCTACGTATTCGTTGTAGTCAATGGTACTGATCAGTACCTGGGTGCCTGCTTCGGGATCTCCGGCAGGTGCCGGGATGTGCTCTAAGATCGTGTCGAAAAGCGGCGTCATATCTTTCGCCTTTACAGTAAGCTGTGTGCTGGCCGTACCTGCTTTGGCGGAGGCGTAAACGAAGGGGCAGTCCAGCTGTTCGTCGTTGGCATCCAGATCCATGAACAGTTCCAGAACTTCATCAACTACCTGAATCGGGCGGGCTTCCGGCCTGTCGCATTTGTTGATGCACACGATGACGGACAGATCCAGCTCAAGTGCTTTTTTCAGCACGAATTTTGTCTGGGGCATGGGGCCTTCAAAAGCGTCCACTACGAGGATGACGCCGTTTACCATTTTCAGGACGCGTTCCACCTCGCCGCCGAAATCGGCATGTCCGGGTGTGTCAATGATATTGATCTTTACATCTTTATACATGACGGCGGTATTTTTGGACAGGATCGTGATACCACGTTCCTTTTCAATATCGTTTGAATCCATGACACGTTCCGCCACTTCCTGATTTTCTCTGAAAACGCCGCTCTGCTTTAACAGTTCGTCCACCAGTGTGGTCTTGCCGTGGTCAACGTGGGCGATGATCGCTATGTTCCTTACATCTTCTCTGGTCTGTTTCATGTTCTACCATGCCTTTCTTACGCCGCAGGAAAAATGTCCCCGCGGAAACTACAATCATAACATATCTTCTTTTCTCACAAAACTGAATAATTATATCACTTGAGTCTTGTTCTTGCAAGCTTTTGCGAAATGTGGTAAACCAGAGATAGTAACGTTGAAATGAAAAGTTTATTTCCACTTTGAAGGGGAAAATGGATTTTAGTCTTTCAGCCGGAGATATACAGTATTGCGAAATCCTCTGATTACGACAGTTCTGCACAATTCCGCGACCATTAACAGTTCTATTTTGCTTCGCTATCCGATATATTGATAGTACAATACAAAAAGGAATTCCTGTAATTCCATAAGTGTAGAAGGGAGAAAAACATGACAGATAAGGTTATTGAAAACAACCAGGTGGCGATCATGGGGGAAATCGTGAGCGATTTTTCTTTCAGCCACGAGATTTTCGGAGAGGGCTTTTATATGGTGGATATCAGTGTGGACCGTCTCAGCGACTCCACGGATATTATTCCGGTAATGGTATCGGAGAGGCTTCTTGACGTAGGTGAGGACTACAAGGGGATGAAAATATGCATCACGGGACAGTTCCGCTCATACAACAGACATGAAGAGAGGAAGAACAGGCTTGTCCTGTCCGTGTTTGCAAGAGAAATAGAGTTTGTGGAAGACATCAGTGAGAGCGCAAAGACCAACCAGATTTTTCTGGACGGCTATATCTGCAAGGAACCTGTTTACCGCAAAACGCCGCTGGGAAGAGAGATCGCCGATCTGCTTCTGGCTGTCAACAGACCCTACGGCAAATCCGATTACATACCGTGTATCTGCTGGGGACGCAACGCAAGATTTGCGAGCAGCTTTGAGGTGGGCAGCCGGTGTGCCATCTGGGGCAGGATTCAGAGCAGGGAATATATGAAAAAGTTATCCGAGGACCAGCTTGAAAGAAGAGTGGCTTACGAGGTGTCCGTCAGCAAGCTGGAAATGGTGGAAGAAGAGTAGAACCGTCAGCCTGGTAACAGGGCGTAAAATAGAGGGAAACCGGGAGAAAACAGGACGGCGCAAAGAAAAAAGTTGCACGAAAATTCCGATTGTGTTATGATAGGCGAATATAGTAAACGGGCGCTGCCCGTTGTGTTTGAGAAGAGTATGTTCTGATAAAATATACGATCGGGAAATAGTGAGGATATCAATATGAAAAAGGGCATGATTCAGATCTATAGTGGAGAAGGTCATGGAAAGTCTCCGGCAGCGCTGGGCCGGGCTGTACAGACGGCATGTAAAGGGGAGTATGTGGTCATTATCCAGTTTCTGAAAGGAAGAGGCCTGGCAGAATCGGAATTTGTGAAGCGCCTGGAACCGGAGATCAAGATCTTCCGTTTTGAGAAATCTGAAGAGGACTTTGTGAATCTGTCGCAGGAGCACAAAGCAGAAGAGTGCCAGAACATCAGAAACGGTCTTAACTTTGCCAAGAAGGTGATGAATACGTGTGAGTGTTCGCTGCTGATCATGGACGAAGTGCTTGGACTGATTGACAACGGAATTATTACGGTGGAAGAATTGAAGACTTTACTGGCGTCGAAGCCGGAGGAGATGGATATCATCATGACCGGCATTACGCTGAACGATGAAGTGTGCATTCTGGCAGACGAAGTGACGAAGGTAGAAACGATGCAGTTTAAGATCTGGGAATAGATGCGCGGGATGACTGTGCAGATTGTGCCATGTACCCGGCAGATAGAGCACAATGTCGAAAGCAGGCGAAAAGTCTGTTGACAGACAAAAGTCATGGTGCTATGATAATTTCAAACAATAAACGGAAAAGATAGAGGTTGCGTTTTTCAATAGTAAGAATTCGGATGTGGCAGGCACAGGGGAAGGATTCCGAAAGGGGAAGATGCCGAAAGGGAGAATGACCTGCAGGTTCTCGCCTTGGGCATACAGTTAAGAACTGTATGACTGTCATCGGAGCGATGGGGAGCTATCATGTAAGTTAGAGCTAAAGCTGACCCTGTGTGGTCAGCTTTTTGTTAATACGCAGGTACTATAAGGGAATCGGATTTTACGAGGCTGCGAAGCAAATTACTTTTAGAAAGGCAGGGTAATGTATGGCGATTTTTAAGGGCGCAGGTGTGGCGATTGTCACGCCGTTTCATGAGGACGGAAGTATCAATTACGAGAAATTTGAAGAACTGGTGGAGGAGCAGATCGCAGGCGGTACAGACGCAATCATCGTCTGCGGAACGACAGGGGAGGCTTCCACGCTGACCCATGAGGAACATCTGGATCTGATCAGATTCTGTGCGGAGAAGGTACGGGGCAGAGTTCCTGTGGTTGCAGGCACCGGTTCTAACTGCACGAAGACGGCGGTCTATCTGTCTACAGAAGCAGAGAAGTATGGTGTGGACGGCCTTCTGGTGGTGACGCCTTATTATAACAAGGCTACGCAGAACGGGTTGTTTGAGCATTTTAAACAGATTGCGGATTCCGTGAAACTGCCCGTTATTCTATATAATGTACCAGGCAGAACAGGCTGCAACCTTCAGCCCCAGACGGTGGTGAGATTATGTACGGAAGTAAGCAACATTGTAGGAATCAAGGAAGCCAGCGGTAACATTTCACAGGTGGTAAAACTGATGGCCCTGGCAGACGGCAGGCTGGATCTGTATTCCGGCAACGACGATCAGGTAGTACCCCTTTTATCAATGGGCGGGAAAGGCGTGATTTCTGTACTTTCCAATGTGGCGCCTGCACAGGTACACAATATCTGCCAGAAGTTCTTTGACGGTGATGTGGAAGGCAGTATGAAAGAGCAGCTTCGTGCCATTGAATTGTGCGACGCATTGTTCTGTGAGGTAAACCCGATTCCTGTCAAGACGGCTTTGAACCTGATGGGAAAAGGCGTAGGGCCGCTGCATATGCCGTTGTCGGAGATGGAGCCGAAGAATGTGGAGACTTTGAAGACTGCGCTTAAGAATTATGGTCTTCTGTAAGGAGATGCTTTTTGTAAAGAAGACGAAAAGATGCGGAAAGCAATATGTAATGGATAAAACGTGTCTGCCGCGGGTGAAAATCACCTGTGGCAGACACATTTAGAATATGCGCAACAGTAACGACGGAGGGTTACTGTCTGAGCTTTTGGGGGTACAGGTGGCAGATATCGGGAAAAAGTGTTATGCTGATATCAGGTTAACGGAACAAAAAGGTGTGTGCGGTCCGGCAGGAGCCGGGGCAGAAGCAGCACAGAAATGGAGAGAAAATGACAAGAGTAATTATGCATGGCTGTAACGGCAAGATGGGGCAGACGATTTCAGGGCTGATCGCGGCGGATGACGAGATCGAAATCGTGGCAGGTGTGGACGCTTTCGATGACGGAAGAAATCCTTATCCGGTATTTTGCAAGATTGAAGAATGTGATGTGGAGGCAGACGCGGTAATAGACTTCAGTGTGGCGTCGGCGGTGGACGGACTGCTGGCATACTGTGCCGGGAAACAGCTTCCCTGTGTGCTGTGCACCACCGGATTGTCGGAGGAGCAGCTTGCCATGGTGCAGGAGACGGCAAAGAAGACGGCAGTCTTGAAATCGGCGAATATGTCTCTGGGGATCAACATGCTTCTGAAGCTGCTGAAGGAAGCTGCCTCCACTCTGGCACCGGCGGGATTTGACATTGAGATCGTGGAGAAGCACCACAGCCAGAAGCTGGATGCACCCAGCGGGACGGCGCTTGCACTGGCGGATTCCATCAACGAGGAACTGGGCGGTACCTGTGATTATGTCTATGACAGAAGCCAGGTGAGAGAGAAGAGAAAGAAGAAGGAGATCGGCATCAGTGCGGTGAGAGGTGGTACGATTGTGGGCGACCACGATGTGATTTTTGCCGGGGCGGATGAGGTGGTGACATTTTCCCACCGGGCTTACTCCAAGGCGGTATTCGGCAAAGGCGCTATCCAGGCGGCCAAGTTTCTGGCGGGAAAACCAGCGGGAATGTACGATATGAGCGATGTCATAGAGGGATGAGGAGAGAGAATTTCATGGATGATTTAGAGTTAAGATATCTGAAGAGCCTATCCAAACAATATCCGACCATTGCGGCGGCTTCTACGGAGATTATCAATCTGCAGGCGATCCTGAATCTGCCCAAGGGAACGGAGCATTTCATGACAGATATCCACGGAGAGTATGAGCAGTTCAATCATATTCTGAAGAACGGCTCAGGTTCTGTGCGGCGGACCATAGATGAGGAGTTCGGCAATACGCTCAGTATCAGGGATAAGAAGAGTCTGGCAACGTTGATCTATTATCCCAGGGAGAAGCTGGATCTGATTCTGCGTGAAGAGGATGAAAATTCTATCGAGGACTGGTATAAGATCACACTGCACAGGCTTGTGCAGATCACCAAGAGGGTTTCTTCCAAATATACCCGTTCCAAGGTGCGGAAGGCTCTGCCGCCGGATTTTTCCTATATTATAGAAGAACTGATTACAGAGAAAGCGGAAATACAGGACAAAGAAGCGTATTATAATGAAATTATTCATACAATTATACGGATTGGCAGAGCGCAGGAGTTTATCATTGCACTCAGCCATCTGATCCAGCGGCTTGTCATTGATCATCTGCATATTGTAGGGGATATTTATGACAGAGGGCCGGGTCCTCATGTCATTATGGATACGCTCTGCGCATATCATTCTGTGGACGTGCAGTGGGGCAATCATGATATTGTGTGGATGGGAGCGGCCAGCGGGCATCTTGCATGTATTGCAAATGTAGTCAGGATGGCGGCGCGCTACGGCAATCTGGACACTTTGGAGGAGGGGTACGGTGTCAATCTGATTCCCCTTGCCACGTTTGCGCTGGATGCCTATAAAGATACCGACTGCAGCGCCTTTGCCATTAAATTCAACACAGATTATGATACAAAGGATCTGAGTCTGGACATGATGATGCACAAGGCAATTGCCATACTGCAGTTTAAGCTGGAAGGCCAGTTGATCAAGCGCAGGCCGGAGTTCGAGATGCAGGACAGACTGCTGCTTGATAAGATTGATTATGAAAACAAGGCACTGGTCATTGACGGCGTTTCCTATGCCATGAAGGACGTGGATTTTCCTACGGTCAACCGGGACAGGCCGTATGAACTGACTCCCGCGGAGGAGCAGGTCATGGAGCGGCTGCGGCAGGGCTTTGTGAAATGTGAGAAGCTGCAAAAGCATGTCAGGTTTCTTTTTTCCAAAGGAGGGCTGTACAAGGTACATAATTCCAATCTTCTTTATCATGGCTGTGTGCCCATGGATGAAAAAGGCAATTTCAGCAAAGTGAATGTGTACGGTGAGGAGTACAGCGGCAAGGCCCTGTATGATGTGCTAGAGCATTATGCGAGGAAAGGCTACTATGCGGATAACAATCTGAAAGAGAAGCTGAAAGGGCAGGATATTATCTGGTATATTTGGGCGGGACCCAATTCGCCGGTGTTTGGCAAGGATAAGATGGCGACTTTTGAACGGTATTTTCTGGAAGACAAGGAGACACATGTTGAGACGAAAAACAGCTATTACAGGCTGCTGGACAATGAGGTGGTGATCGAGAAGATCCTCTGGGAGTTTGGGCTGGATAAGGACAATTCCCATATCGTTAACGGACATGTGCCGGTGGAGCGCAAGAAAGGTGAATCGCCGATTAAATGCGGCGGCAAGCTTCTGATTATCGACGGCGGTTTTTCCAAGGCTTATCAGGACAAGACCGGCATCGCAGGATACACGCTGGTGGTGAATTCCCACGGTATGCGGCTGGTGGCCCATGAACCCTTTGAATCCACGGAGGCGGCAATCCTGCACGAGTCGGACATCTTCTCGGACTCCGTGATCCTTGAGACCAGCAGTATGCGCCAGAAGATCGCGGATACTGATATCGGTGCAGAACTGAGGGAGAGCATACACCAGCTTGAGGAACTTCTGCAGGCATACAGGGACGGAACGATTATCGAGAGATAGAGAGTATTTTCAACTCTCCGGATTTGTATGTCCGTGATGACGGAATAAATTTGTCTGAAACAGCAAAATCCGTCCCTTCAATCTGTAAGGGGCGGATTTTGCGTGAACTGAAAATTGCCGCAGTTTACACCTGGTCAGTCAGTTTTTTCATAGATTATGCCACAGATATGAACTGTTACAATTGAGACAGCTTATCTTCCACGGGTTGACATGTTGGAAGCAGCATTTGAATTGTTGGAACCTGTCACGTCGTCAACCATGTTTTCCACGCCGTCAGCGGCATCGTCTACCATATCGGAGACGGCATTACCGGCATCACCTACCGCGTCGCCTACGTTGTCCAGTACGGAGTCGGAATCATCATAGTCTCCGGCGGTCACGTCATTGACATTGTCGTTGCCGTTTACACCGTTTGTTGTACCTGTGGTGCCGTCTGCGGTACCGTTGACAGTACCGGTAGTACCATTAGTGGTATTTCCGGTGCCGGTGGTACCGTCTGTCGTGCCTGTCGTACCGTTTGTGGTATCCTGATCCGTGATATTCTGGGTTGTTCCGGTTGTGTCGCCATTTCCGGTATTTGTGCCGTCTGTGGTGTCAGTACCGGAGTTTGTGGCTGCATTGTTATTACCATTGTCGGTTGTATTGTTTCTTCCGCCGCAGGCAGTCAGCATGGTCATGGACAGAGCCATGACAGAAACAAGTAATAATGCTCTTAACTTTTTCATTTTTACCTCCATTCCGCAGGCATAATGTTTTTGTGTAAAAACACCTGCTCCTATGTTATTATGTCAGTTAGAAAATAAAATATTCACATGAAAAAAGCGTTTGAATTCATTTGAAAAGGAGAGAACGGCATGGAATTTCGGCCTTGTATAGATATTCATAACGGCGCGGTAAAGCAGATCGTGGGAAGCAGCCTTGAAGACAGGGGCGACCGGGCGGCGGAAAATTTTGTCTCCGGGCAGGATGCGGCGTTTTATGCGCGGATGTATCAGGAATACGGAATCAGAAACGGACATATTATATTATTGAACCCGGCATCATCGCCTTTTTATGAAAAAACAAAAAATGAGGCTCTGGCGGCGCTCCGGGCCTATCCGGGAGGCTTACAGGCGGGCGGCGGAATCACTTCAGAGAATGCGGGAGAATATCTGGATGCTGGGGCCAGCCATGTGATCGTCACATCCTATGTTTTTCAGGAGGGCAGAATCCGGTATGACAGACTGGACGAGCTGGTAAAAAGGGTAGGCCGGCAGAGGCTTGTGCTTGACTTGAGCGCCCGTAAAAAAGATGGCCGTTATCTTATCGTAACCGACAGATGGCAGAAATATACGGAAGTAGAGCTGACAGAACAGACGCTGGAAGAATTGTCGGCTTACTGCGATGAGTTTCTGGTTCATGCGGTGGATGTGGAAGGCAAAGCCGAAGGCATTGAGGAAGAGATCGCAAAACTGTTGGGAGACTGGGGAAAAATTCCGGTTACATACGCAGGTGGTGTACACAGTTTTGAAGATCTTCGTCTGATAAAGAGGCTGGGAAAAGACAGAGTACATGTGACTGTGGGCAGTGCCCTGGATCTGTTCGGGGGAAGCATGAAGTTTGAAGATGTGCTCCGTGAGTGCAGTTCTACACTGTGATTTTTGGAAAAACTATGATATAATGGGAGAGTTTTGTGGCTTTTGCGCCATAAAAAAAACCTGTCGCCTGACAGGTTTTCTCTAATCCGTTATGACAATATCGCTGATTCTAAATAAAATGTATCATTTATATTTAAGAACAGGCACATCGTAATAGTGATTATAATGATATAAGAGCGATGACTCTTATAACTTTGTTACGTTTACGGCCTGAGGTCCTTTTTCGCCATTAACTACTTCGTACTCAACAGCAGCGCCTTCTTCAAGAGATTTGAAGCCTTCCATGTTAAGTCCTGAGTAATGAACGAAAACATCGTTACCCTGCTCATCAGAGATGAAGCCGTAACCTTTTTGGTTGTTAAACCATTTAACTGTACCTTTGTTCATCGTACATACCTCCAAAAAAATTATAAGTAAGTTGAAGTGTCAACACCCATAGAATAGCACATGTCTAATCAAATGTAAAGCATTGTTTTTCTTGTGTGTACAATCATCCTATGGTATAGTTGCCTTAGTGAAAAACATGTGTGATGTAATCATATATGTATGGTAAAGATTTAAAAGTTATGTAAACGGAGTGTTGTGGACATGTTGACGGGGGACAACAGAAGAAAAGAAATTATGGAAATTTTAAGACAGGAGAAGCGGCCGATGCCCGGAGCAGATCTGGCAAGGCGCCTGGGTGTCAGCAGGCAGGTGATTGTGCAGGACATTGCATTGCTTCGGACAGCCTGTGACAGTATTATCTCTACAAACAGGGGATATCTGCTTTATGAGGAGCCGGTGTCAAAGTCATGGCACAGAAGAGTGGTAAAAGTAAGGCATGGCAAAGAGGACATTCAGCGTGAACTGGATTGTATCGTGGATGCCGGGGGCTGGGTGGTCAATGTGATCGTGGAGCATGAGATCTACGGACGGCTGACGGGCGAGCTGGTGATCCATAACCGGGCTGACGTGCGGGCATTTATACGCAAGGTAGAGGAATACCGGACCAGACCGCTGACGGACCTGACAGAAGGGGTGCATTTCCATACCATTGAGGCGGAGCAGGAAGAGACGCTGGATGCGGTGGAACACGCATTGAAAGAGGCCGGGTTTCTGATGAATGTGTAATCCGGCCGTGCGAAAACGTATATATTGCAAGTAAAAATCCATTTGCGAAGCACATTTTGCATGAATTTTTACCTGTTACTGGAACGGAGTGAACAGTAATATCCGGGAATTAGAAGGAAAGCCGGAACGGATACAGACATTGTTTTTTGAGGGCAGTCTGTGGTAAAATATTTTATTATTATGGATCAAATACCCTGTTCTTTTGCCTGCGGCGGGTTTTTTGGTGCTGCCGGGTGCCTGATGACCTGAAGACACAGGGGACGGTATAAGATATGTGCTGGAGGTGATTTTCATTAAGGAAGCGGGAGATAGTAAGGAGAAGAAAAAGATGAAGCATGCATATATGCTTTTTATGGATTCTAAAGACGGACGTGTCAGACAGATGTGGATCGGCTCTGCACTGATAGAATCCATATTTTTCATCGCGTTTGCGGCAGTCGTTGTTCTGGCGGTGATCTGCAGCAGAAACAGCAACAAAATAGATCTTCTGGAAGAAGAGACTGCAAAACAGCAGGAAGAAATTGTGAAGCTGACCGAAGAGAATGCGGATCTTGTTTCACTCAGGGAAGAGTTGACAGACAAGGTTACCATACTCAGCGATACGATCAACCAGAAAGTTGAGGAGGAAGAGGCCATGGAGGAGGCGAGAGCGCGGGCGCACATGCCAGTAGGATTCCCCATGTCATCATCAGCTTCCCTGGCAGAGGCGGAAGGTGAAAATCCCATGGTCAAGCTCAGCGGCGCGGAAGGTGCCAGTATCATTGCCGCAGCGGACGGCACGGTGGTTTCGATTACTACGGACAGCGGTTATCTGCACTGTATCAGGATCGACCACGGAAACGGCTATAACAGCATTTACCGCAATGACGGTGACGCTATGGTCAAAGAAGGGGATGAAGTGGTCAGAGGCGCGATTCTGTATGTGATCGGAGAAGAAAATACGGAATTGGGTTATCAGATTACCTACGATGAGAAATACATTGACCCCATGGATCTGATTAGTATTGACGGTTAAAGTGGTGCCCCGTCAGGGTGCACCACTTATGGAATCCATGCGTTCAAAGACCATGTCATAGCCGTCATTTCCGTAATTTAACGAGCGGTTTACCCGGCTGATTGTAGCGGTCGAGGCTCCGGTCTGTTCTGCAATTTCCAGATAAGTCTTGCGGTCCCGCAGCATGGATGCCACTTCGAAGCGCTGGGACAGTGACAGCAGTTCGTTGACTGTACACAGATCCTCAAAAAAACGATAGCATTCATCGCTGGATTCGAGGCAGAGTATTGCATGGAAAAGCTGGTCTACAGCATCTGTTTTTATCTTCTTATTCATAAGATATTCCTCCGAACATATTAATGATCAGTGTGCGCAGATTTCGGAAATTGACTGCTTTTGTGCGTTAAAACTTTAATACACTCATGTATGAATATATCATAGCTGCAAGGGTTTGTAAATGTTAAGTTTGATTAAAAACCAGCATTAAAAGCCGGCATCGAAAAGTAATGGAGAAGTAATGCAGCCGGGTAATCATAAAAAATGCTTGTCATGTAGTAATAAAAACTATATAATAGGGTATAGACATACCAATGAGGTGTGCGGAGACCAGGAACAGAAGGGCGCGGAAAATGACGATTAATACGGATGATTTGTTGAACAGCATACTGAGCAGTCTTGACAGGATCGAATATATCAGAGCGGAAGATATACCGGATATTGATCTGTATATGGATCAGGTCACGACTTTTATGGAATCCCACCTGAGGAACTCCACGCGTAATCCTAATGAAGATAAAATTCTGACAAAGACGATGATCAATAATTATGCGAAGAATAATCTGCTTCCGCCGCCTGTGAAGAAGAAATACTCCAAGGAACATGTGCTTCTGCTTATTTTTATCTACTATTATAAAGGTATTCTGTCTATCAGTGATATTCAGGGGCTGCTTGAGCCGATTACCCATAATTTTTTCGGGAAAAACAGTGAATACGGACTGACAGAAATCTATGAGGAAGTATTCGGACTGGAACGGAAGCAGGCGGATACTTTAAAATCGGATATCGTGGACAAATTTAAGGCGGCAGAAGATACTTTTAAAGATGCGCCGGAGGAGCACAAAGAGTTTTTGCAGCTTTTCTCCCTGATCTGTATGCTCAGTTTTGATGTATACGTGAAGAAGCTGCTGATTGAGAAAATGATCGACAG
The DNA here is from genome assembly GCA_910586615.1 of uncultured Lachnospiraceae bacterium. Lineage (GTDB taxonomy): Bacteria > Bacillota > Clostridia > Lachnospirales > Lachnospiraceae > UBA3282. The sequence continues at coordinate 683 of CAJUJP010000056.1, read as the reverse complement.
CATCTCAGAGTGATTGGGTGATAGAGAATACCAGAAGAAATACGGAAAGAAATACGAAAAACAGATTGTAGTAGCCAAACCAACGTCGGATATGCTATGATGGTAGCGATGATTTTGTATGAACTAATGCAGAAGATTATCTGCCGCAGAACGCGCCTGATGTGGCGGCTGGTGCAGGTGATCCGGCGGAATGGAGGCCTGGGATGGAACCGGTTCGAACAGTTGAGGATTTAGAGAAAAGAGGATTCGACGTCGAAGAAGGAATTGCGATGTGTGCCGGGGATGAAGAGATTTACCTGGAAGTGCTGGACGCGGCTCTGGAAGAAGGCAGAGAGAAACTGCCGCTGATCCGTGAATGCTGCGAGCAGAAAGATTATGAACGGTATTGTATTGAGATGCACGGCTTGAAGAATGCCATGAAATCTATCGGGGCCAATCAGTTGTCGGAGGCTGCCAGAGAGCAGGAGTTTGCGGTCAAAGAGAACAATCTTCAGCTTGTGGATGAGAAACTGGATGACATCCTTGAGCAGTACCGGAGCATTATAGATACATTGGAAGAGTTGATGGCTCATGTGAGCAGAGAATGAGAGCGAATAAGAAGTGAGAGTGAGGGTATCCCGGAGATAACAGAGAGGCTGTAAAAAATCCTGTGTCTATGGGTAAAAATCTTTGTTGATATGAAT
>CAJUJP010000055.1 GCA_910586615.1 uncultured Lachnospiraceae bacterium | reverse complement strand
ATGTTATGAAAAACACCTCCCAGCACACTTATACCCAGCACCTGTGACCGTACCAGATACGATCAGAAAAGGAATATAGTACCCGACATAAACAGTTTCCACCACAAACATCGCAACAAGAATCTGCCCGATGTTATGAAAAACACCTCCCAGCACACTTATACCCAGCACAGAAAAACACCCCGTCCGCCGGCCTGCAAGCATCGCTGCAAAACTGAAAAATGCACCGGTCAGAGCATAAAGAACCGTGTACATGCCGCTGAAAAGAAAACCGGACAGAATAATACGCAGGACATTGACAAGAAGGGCATCTGCACATCCGGCAAACCTCTGCCTGCCGGACCGGTTCTTCTCCTCCGCTCCCCGGCATAACAGCAGTACAACGATCAGATTGGGAAGCCCTAGCTTGATTCCGGGAATCCCGAAAGAAAAAGGAATCAGAGACTCCACATAAGAAAGGATCAGCGCAAAGGTTAAGAAAAATCCCAGTTCCACAGTCTTTTTTGTCATCCTGCCACCCCGTCCAGCAACTCCTCAAATTCCTCCTCCGGACCGCTCTCTTCCCGGTTTGTGTCCTGCTCATAATCCTTTCTTTGATCCTGTCTGTCAGAACCGCTCTTTACGGCTTCATCTGCAGTACCTGTCAGTTCAACCACCAGTTTATGGGGCAGGCAGATAATGCTTTCCCGGTGGGAAGAAATGGGTATATGGCGCACACAAATCTGATCCCGGCAGTCTGCCGCCTCCATGGAAACCTTTCCGTTTTCAACAGATAAAAGATTATAGCTCTCTCCCTCAGGAAGTTCAGAAAGTTCAGGATATTCTTCAAAATGCATGATATGGGTCTCCTGATCCCTGCACCAGATCAGATAATACTGCATCTGCCCGTTTCCTGTTTTATTCAAATCCAGGCTGTAAATTTCCGCGCCATCACGGGACAGAGTCATTTTACTGCCAGTCCCGCGCCGCGCCGCAAAAAAGATTCCGAGAAATACTGCAAAAAACAGACATGCGCTGATCAGAATAAGATCTGCTTTTCTTATAGAATGCATCACATACAATTTCCGTTTCTCTGTATTTCTTCCATTGTGAACCGTACACTGCTGCAATGATCCTGTTTTCAGTCCCATGTTCTCTCCCTTTTCTAATTTTCTATCCGCCGATCCATCAACAATAAAGATGTAAAAATTTTATCAAAAAACCTGTAAAGATGCAAATAAAATCCCGGACGCAAATCGCAAGACGTAAATTACCACCCCATAAATTACTGCGTTTCTCCAAGTACAGCCTGCAAGTGATTCTGCAGGAAATTATCCTGTCTGTCAGAAAGTCCCATTGTGTTCAATTCCTGAACAATAATACTGCACACTGCCTCTATAACAAGGATTCTGCCGTCATTGGTATTCAGGTTGTAAACATAATCACCGGGCGCTGCGTTTTCCCATGCCTCTGTCGGATCAATGGTATAAAGAAGATTCAGCATATCACCTATTTCCGAACACGTGGAAAGGGAGCTCATGCCTTTATGCATCCATTTGTCGTAAGGCGCATACCGCCGGTTCAAAAGATACGCAGTTCTCATGCTTTCCCGGATAAATTCCGTCAGGGCAAGTTCCGCCGCGATCCTTTCCCCGCGCTTCATGGCACGGGCATAATTGTACTGCCCTGCCTGTGCCGTTTTCGCAAGGCTCTGGGCAAGACGGCGTCTCCACACATTCTGCGGATAATATTTCAACAGGTCGTCACGAATCCGGCTGAATGTACCCAGACGGTCTTCAAATATCTTGCCGTTTGTGACAGCCGCCAGACTGGGCTCCTCCATGGCAAGCCATTCCTGACCGGTAACCGGAGCACTTTCCATCCCCAGAAATTCTGCATAGAAATCCTCCAGACATAAGACACCGACTCTGTCCTGCCCCTGTTCCTCAGACACCCGTTCACTAACCCCCATAAATTCCCGTGGAAGCGCATCATAGGCCGCCTGCATTTGCTCACCATATTGCATATACACTTCCCTTGGAAGCCAGATACAGAATGACGGACCATAATCGTGATCTGTAGAGATCATATCATCGAAACCGAAACACTCTGATCCGTGCCCTGCCAGACCAACCGCCGTCTGATCCAGTATTTCCGGAAACTTTTCCCGGAGCATCTGTCGTCCAAAAGCCTCATAATATTTTTCTGATAATTCCAGTCCTTTTATCATGATCTCCTCCATTGTGCATCACATTTTCAGATAAATCCGCGTATAGGATTTACGCAGTCTGTCTTGCCTGTTACCGCTCTAAAAGGCAAAAAATTCATTGCCTGAAACCAAAAAAGGCAGATCAAAGAAACGCTTCTTCTCTGATCTGCCGCCTGATATGTCACATTGATGCTATGTTTTCTTTCACTTCTCCGGCTTTTTGCATATAAAATTGCTGCCGGTCAGTGTCGCCCAGCTTCTCACATACCGCACCGCAGTTTTCACAGAGAATAGCGTAACTCATATTTTCCCCGAAATGTTCTTTGACCTCTGCAAGCGCCTTCTCATAGTATGTCAAAGCTTTCCCGTAATCCTGCATACGGTACCATGCCTCGGCAACCCCGGCCAGTGCCCCGCTATAGTGTGCATCCGTATTTTCACCCTTCTGTTCAAAAAGTGCAAGCGCCCTTTCCAGCAGTTCTTTCGCCTTCTCTGTCTGAGAAACTTTAAAATACAGCAGCGCCAGATTGGTCAGCGTTGTGGCAGTTTCCATCTCTCCGCCTTCCAGCGCCTCAATGATAGCAAGCGCCTTCTCACCGCAGTCTATGGCTTCTGTATTTTCCTCCATCTTTTCCAAAAGAATGCACATATTATTATAAAGTCCCGCATAGCGGTAATCTCCCTGAGGAAGAATGCCGTCATAGATCTGTAATGCCTGTTTATAAAAACGCAGTGCCGTACCATAATCTCCCGCCGCACGGTATGCCGTTGCGGCATTTAAAAGCGTGGTGGCAAAATGCTCCGTATGATCCATCTGCAGTTCTTCCATCAGAAGAAGCACGTCCTCCGCCGCCGCATAAGCCTTCTCAAAGGCGGAAACACTGCGGTAAAATCCGATCATCTCATTGCAGACGGAAATATACGCACCGTAATCCTCCTCTTCTTTCGCCTGTTCCAGAGATGAAACAAGAAAAGGATCCACCTGGTCAATCTGCTGTTTTGCGAAATAAGAGTCCAGCGTCTCATAAAATTTGTCTACGTTCATTTATAAATCAGCCTTTCTTTCCAGAATTCACAGCCCACAGACATGCATTTGCCTGCAGTCTTACAGGTAAACATATCATTGAGCTTAAATCAATTCTGCCGGTCTGTTCTGCACTTAACTGTATAGTCTATCATTTTTTTGACTTAATACTGTCCGTTAAAAATCTGTGCAACCGGCGAATCATCTGACAAAATAACCGTCTTATTATCTCCGGTTATACTGCTCTTAACCGCATCCAGCGCGCGGACAAAAGAATAGAAATCCATCTTCTCCGGGTTGGCATAAGCATCCGACAAAATACGCATGTATTCCGCTTCTCCTTCCGCCACCGTTGCCTCAGCCTTCGCCTGGGCATCGGACAACATGATGGATACTTCTTTGTCAGTGGTGTTTTCAATCATCTTTGCTTCTGATTTACCTTCCGCCGTATACTGCGCGGCGATATTCTCACGCTCGGAGATCATACGGGCATACACAGCCTGTTTGTTGTCATCCGGCAGATCCAGCTTCTTCACATCCACAACTACAATCTCAATGCCGTACTGTTCTTCCACATGATTGATCTGCGCCATGATTTCTTCTGTCAGAGAGGTAATCTCGATCACTTCTTCTTTTTCCCCGGAAAGAACAAGATCGTTGCTTGTCACATCTGATGTATCCTGATCCACCGTGATCGTCATCTTTCCGTCACGGCTTCTGATGACTTCGTCCTGTTTCATATTGGATATGGTATTCTTCGTCGCATTATATACAATAGCGTCGATTCTCCCCTCCGCATTACTTACGGAACAGCTCAGCGTCTGGGCAAATTTTAACGGGTCGGTCACATGCCACAGCACATAACTGTCCAGAATCATGGTCTTCTTATCCGATGTGATGACATCCGATGCCGGCAGGTCATATAAAAGCAGTTCCTTCGGAATGGTATCCACAGATTCCACAAAAGGAAGCTTAAAGGTCAGTCCTGAATTTGTTACCACGCGCTGTACCCGCCCGAACTGCCTGATCAGCTTAAACTGGTTCTGTCTTGTGATCACCATGGAATTGCCCAGCAGAATCAGCGCCACAATGACAAGCAGCACAGCCAGGATTCCGAATCCGGAACTTTTCTTCTTTTCGCCTTTGGTTTTCTTTCTGGTTCCATCTGAATTAAAACGTTCAAATGGTCCCGATGTATTGTTTTCCTGGTTCATATTCTGATTAAAATCGGCCATATCTATTCTACCTCCTCCCCGGAATCACCGGCATCATCCGGCTCCGCCGGATCCGTAAATGCATTATTGCCGTAAGAACTCCCGGACACAAAACTGTCCAGAGGCAGGATTGTCTCTGTATTTCCGTTTTTACCCTGAATGACCACCTTGATCTCCGGCAGAACGTCTTCCATTGCCTCATAGAACATTCTCTTCTTAGTCACTTCGGGGAACTTGACATATTCCTGATACATGGAATTGAAGCGGGCCACCTGTCCGTTAGCCTCATTGATCCTCTCCTGCTTCGCCGCTTCTGCATCCTGCAGGATCTTATCCGCCTCGGCCTCGGCACCCGGAATCTGCTCATTACGGTACTTATTGGCATTGTTTAAAGCCGTTTCTTTTCCCTGCTTTGCCGTCTCCACTTCCTTAAAGGCATTCTCAACCTCCGCGGTAGGCGGCGTAGCGTCCTGAATCGTGATATTCACAAGCTGAATACCAATATCGTACTTCTCCAGCTTATCCAGAATCATCTGCTTGATATTGGACTGGATCTCATTCTTTCCTGTGGTCAGTACACTGTCCACGCTGTAGGAACCGATCGTTGTCCTGATACAGTTCTGTGCGATATTCTTAAGGATCATTTCCGGGTCCTGTGAAGCATACAAAGCTTTGACCGGATCAGTCACTCTGTATTCTGCATAGAAATCCACAAAAATAAAGTTATAATCCGATGTGATCATCAATGCATCCGCCTCTTCTCCCGTGGCATGATATCCGATGGAAAAGCCCTGAATCGTAGTGTTTACCTTGGTCACAGTCTGGATAAATGGAATCTTAAAATGAAGTCCCGGTGTGGTGACTGCCTTCGGCGAACCGAAGGTGCACACAACAGCCTGCTCTTCCTCCTGTATGGAATAATAAGACTCACTCGCAAGAACCAGCAGGATCACTACCGCTGCCGCCACTTTTGCGATCAGCTTTCCTTTGCCGCTGTTTATTCTGCGAAGGGGCTCATTGTTGTTCTTTTTCGCGCCAAACATATCTTTCCTCCGTTTCTCTGTACGGTTACCCGCATCTATGTTATTATATACCAGAATGAATTGAAAGACTAATTAAATTTTACTAAAGTCACGCAGCACAGCAATGTACTGTTATTTTTCGAACAGTACCAGTTAATGAAGCAGGAACGGAGGAATTATGAGAATCATATTGATCAGACACGGAGACCCGGATTACGTAAACGATGCCCTGACCGGCAAAGGAATCCGGGAAGCAAAACTGCTCTCGGACAGAACCGTAAACTGGCAGGTAAATGACTTTTACTGCTCGCCCCTTGGGAGGGCACAACAGACAGCTTCCTATACGCTGGAACGCCTCGGCCGGGAAGCGGTTACTTACGAATGGCTGAAAGAATTTGCCTACTACATCGAAGATCCCGTCACCGGCAGGATCGGAGTCCCCTGGGATTTCATGCCTGAATACTGGACCCGGATTCCAGAGATGTATGACAAAGATGCATGGAAAAAGACAGAAATCTACCGCTCTAACCCGGAGATTCTGCCTGCCTATCAGGAAGCCTGTGACGGTCTTGACCGTCTTCTGGAAGAATACGGCTATGTAAGACACGATAACTGTTATCTCAATACTTATAAAGAAAAACTACTTTCGGAAAAAACTACCGGACAGAAAGAAAAGCATCCGGACGACACCATCGTGATCTTCTGTCATCTGGGGATCTCCTGTGTCATGATGAGCCATTTGCTGGGGATCTCACCGGCGCTGCTCTTCCACAGTCTCTTTCTGGCACCCACTTCCGTGACCGTACTTGCCACGGAAGAACGTCAAAATAATATTGCCGCTTTCCGTGCACAGGTAATCGGAGACACCGCACATCTGCTGCAAGGCGGCGAACCGGTTTCCACTGCAGGATATTTTACGAATGCATTTCAAGGATGAAAAAACGAGCAAAGCTCGTTTGCGAGATCCGCTTCGCGGACTCGGATAAGCGGAGGAATTTCCTATAAATCCCTCTATCGTATCCTTTCGGGAAATCCTACTTTTTTCTGAACCTTGCGGAGCGTTTTCAAGGCATAGTAGTTCGCCTTTTCGGCATTGTCTTTGATGATTTTATCAATATAATCCTTATTTCCGGACAGGTCACTGAAACGCTCCTGTAAAGGTCTCAGAACACTTACCACAGCCTCTCCTACAGCCATCTTGAAATCACCGTAGCCTTTTCCCTCAAATTCTTTCTCAATATCCTGGACCGATCTGCCCGTGCAGGCGCTATAGATATCGATCAGATTCATGATGCCGGGCTGTGTGTCACTGTAACGTACACATGCCTCGGAATCCGTCACTGCCCTCTTAAATTTGCGGATAATGGTGTCCGGATCATCCATCAGATAAATGCTGGCGTTAGGATTTTCATCGGATTTTGACATTTTCTTCGCCGGATCCTGCAGACTCATGATCTTGGCGCCGGCCTTGCCGATATACGGTTCCGGAATAGTAAACACATCACCATAGATTCCATTAAAACGCTGTGCGATATCTCTGGTGATTTCCAGATGCTGCAGCTGATCTTTTCCCACAGGCACCACATCGGACTGATACAGCAGAATATCCGCCGCCATCAAGACAGGATAGGTAAAGAGTCCGGCGTTGATGTTATCCGCATGTTTGGCAGACTTATCCTTAAACTGCGTCATACGGTTCAATTCTCCCATATAGGTAAAGCAATTCAAAATCCAGGACAGTTCCGCATGTCCCGACACGTGGGACTGGTAATACAGGCAGCTTTTCTCAGGATCGATGCCCGCCGCAATATACAGTGTAAGCAGATTTCTGGCACGTTTGCGCAGTTCAGCCGGATCCTGCCGCACGGTAATGGAATGCAGATCCACCACCGAATAAAAACACATATATTCATCACACAGGGTCACCCAGTTCTTCAATGCCCCAAGATAATTACCCAGAGTAAGATTGCCGGTAGACTGCATACCGCTGAACAAAACTTTATTTCCGTCTAACATTTTTCCTCCATTCCCGGGCATCCTCTGACCCGGCCGTATAAAATTTCTTCCGGTCCGTTTCTTCCGCCTCTTCTCCATAGAGTCCACAATCATCCGAAGCAGTACCGGGCTTGTATCAAAAAACAGTTTAGCATTGCCCTTTCCTTTCGTCAACTGAAAAGAAAGGGCCTTGCTTATCTGGCTGTTACTTATCGTCGCATCCGCATCCGGCATTGCCGAAAGGTCTTGCATCAAAGCGGGGTTCAAAGCGGGAATCGTTATTGCATGGACAGCTTTCACGTTCCGGTGCGCGGTCACAGTCGCAGTCTCTGTCACGATTACAATCTCTGCCGCGGTCGCAGTCCCTGTTACGATTGCAGTCTCTGTCACGGTCACGGTCGCAGTCCCTGTCACGCCCGCAATCCCTGTCACGATTACAGTCGCAGTCACGATTTCTGTCTCTGTCGCATTCCCGTTCTCTCGGACGGCAAGGCGGTTTCGGCGGTTCTACCGGCTCGCAGCCGCATCCCGGATCACAGACTCCCCGTCCGTTCTGATTACCGCAAAGTAAAAACCAAAGTATGATCCAACAATTCATATTCTCTCATCTCCTTTTTGTCATACCATATCCTATGCAAAAAGGAGCGGGAGGGTCACTCATCCGACATGATTTCGAAGCATTCTCGTTCTGATATAACGAAATGTTTTCTCCTCACCATAATCCGCCAGCATATGCAGCAGGAACTCCAGCTGACGCTTCGTCTTCGGATGCAGCGGCGGCGGTGTTTTGGAAGACTGATAATACAGAAGCGGAGCCCTGTCCTGATAGGCTGTCCCGTTATATACTTTGCTTGCGGCAACCCTGTCCATAAACATCTCGATCACGTAACGCTGCGGCATGGGCGCCGGCGCCATACCGCCCTTGATATCATTTGCACTGTAATCGATCCAGTACTCATAATGATGTTTGTTACGTCCCTTATGGTGCAGCCACGCGGAAGAATATCCGATATCTTCCCGTTCTGCATTGTTCGGACTCCGGTTACCCTGCCAGTACTTAGCGCCCACAATAAATTCCGCCGGGCTGAATTTGGACAGATCATGCAGAATCCCCTGCCGGTAAAGTCCCACCCGAAAGCAGCCTTCCATGACCAGCCATTTATGGTGTGTGATCGTTTTCAAATGTTCCCACGCTTTGTTCATTGCCTCATAGTTTCCTTTTTATTTCTCTTTGCCCGGCAGCGCATTCCTTTTCCCATGCCGGACAGCAGACTCCGCCAGATCCGTTACCATATAAATCGCGGATGCCCTGGGGCCGATACAGATTTCCTGGATCGTCTCTGAAGCGGTGTCTCTGCTCTCTTTGTCTCTATCCGTCTGACTTTCTTTGTCAGAGTCTGTTTCCTGATGTTCCGAGGAAGCATACAGTGTCCATTCTTTTCCTCTGGGAAGCTGCGGAAGCCCGAAATACTGTGCACGCCAGTGCAGATTGATCCCTATATAAAAAAGCGTGTCATCCCTTTGACCCTGTATTTCTCCGTAACATCCACAGTACATAATACCGATGCTTCTGCTGGCCGGACCGGTATCCGGCCGCCATGCATCCCGGCCGTGATAAGAAATATCAGGATACCCGCAGGACAGATAGTCCATCCCTCTGAGCGGTGTCCTGCTGTGCAGAACGGGGTGCGACCTGCGCAGACTGATCAGCATTTTCGTATAATCCAGCAGTTCCCTGCCGTTCTCCATCAGATTCCATTTGATCCAGGTAAGCGCATTGTCCTGACAGTAAGGATTATTATTTCCTTCCTGTGTATTGCCAAACTCATCACCGCTGTAAAGAAGCGGTGTACCCTGGGACAAAAACACCAGCGACAATGCATTTTTGATCTGCCGCATACGCAGTTCAGTGATATACTTTCTCCGGCTTTTTCCCTCTGCACCGCAGTTCCAGCTGCAGTTATAATCGGTGCCGTCCTGATTATTCTCGCCGTTTGCCTCATTGTGTTTGCGGTCATAGGAAACCATGTCCATAAGCCGCATTCCTTCCCATTTAGCAATATAATTGACAATGCCGGCCTCTGACGCACTGTTGCGCACATGAAAAATCAGACGGTTGACGATATCTTCGTCGCCCTTGACAGCCCGGCGCATATCATACATAAACCCCTCGCTCATCCAGCCGATGCGGCGTGTCTGCGCCATAGCATCGGAAAGTTCGGGATGATACTGCTGTTCCGTAAGGATCTTTGTCTGGCTTAAAACCGGCTCTTTTGCAAACAGTGAGATCGGAAGATCAACGCCCATCACATGGAAACCGTCTATATGGTATTCCAATACCCAGTATTTCAGAACTGTCAGCATCTCCATGGGCGGAATCTCCGGTGGAAAGTAGAACTGCATCAGTACTTCCAGCCCGCTTTGGTGCAGCTTCTTTACCATATCCTTATATTCTGTCACAGGATCTCTGCTGTGGGCATAGCCGCTCTTCGGCACATAATAGAATCCCTTCCGGTATCCCCAGTAATTTATCTTAAAAGCACTTTCTTCCGACTTCCCGTCCTCCTCTGTCTCGGACTGCAGCGGAAGCATATAAGAAGCCGCCGCCTGTTCCATCGTCTGAGGAGCCTGTGGAGCCTCACGCACCATGATCTCATCAAATTCATAAGCCGGCATAAGCAGTACAGAGGTGATTCCCAAATCTTTGAGATAGGGAATCTTCTCCGTGATTCCGGCATAAGTACCCTTATGTTTGACGCCGGAAGAACGATGTTTTGTAAACCCGCGCACATGCAGGGCATAAAGTATCATATCTTCATAGGGAAGATTCAGCGGCCTGTCTTCCTGCCAGTCATAATCTCCCTCATATACCATACACCGGGGCAGATCCGTCTTCGGCCGGCCATAGATACCGGTGTGTTCCATTTTCCTGCAATATGGATCCTGCCAGACCCGGTCATCACAGTAGAACAGATATCTGCATTCCCTATCCTGATATCCCTGTAAAAGCATGGCACAAACAGAACCGACTCTGCTCTCCTCCGGAAAAGGAATGCGGATCCCATCTCTGTGCCGCCTGTCATACAGGATCACACCAAACCCGGAAAAATCCTCCCCGCAGCCGGTCTGCGGGCATACTGCCGCAATATGCAGACCATCCTGTCGAAAAGAAACGCCCATCGGGTATACTTGTGCCGCTGTCACTTTATATTCTCTATACATTAAGCCCTCCGAAAAAATCAGGTCAAATTCTCATGTTATATGAGTATTCTAACATAGAAAATATTTTTTCTAAACAAAAAAATATTTGGACATTGAATCTTACAGGAATATTTTGTAAAATATAGCTATTCCGATGCATAAGGAGGACCATTATATGGGCAAAAATAACAATCAGGATACAGATAACGGCTATGACGCGGAAGAAATGACCGTAGATCTTGAATTAGAAGACGGAACTTCTGTCACCTGCGCCGTAGTGACCATTCTGACCGTATCAGATCAGGATTACATTGTACTCCTGCCGCTCAATGAAGACGGCGACAATACGGACGGCGAAGTCTGGTTCTACCGGTACAGCGAAAATCCCGATGATCCCAACGAAGAGCCGGATCTGGGCTACATCGATGATGATGAAGAATATGAAGCTGTGGCGGATGCTTTTGACGAGTATCTGGATTCCGCCGAATTTGACGAACTGGTAGGGGAAGAGGACTGACACAGGCATTGCAGAAACCGGGAAGGTGCATCCTTTCCGGTTCTTCCTTTGTCCGCCATCAGATAGAGATCCCGCTTCGCCCTGGTCATTGCCACATAAAACATGCGCCGCTCCTCCTCTATCTCCTCCATTGTCAGCGCCTTTGCGGAAGGAATCTTTCCCTCCTGACAGTCCGGCATATAAACGGTATCAAATTCCAGCCCTTTCGAAGCATGCATGGTCATGAGCCGGATCCCGGTCTTCTGTTTTTCTCTTCTGATCTCTTCCATCGTTTCCTCATATTGCGCCATATAATCAGATAAGTCCGCGAAAGTGGCAAACTGTTCTGCCAGTTCCTGAAATTCGGCGGCTGTGCGTACCAGCTCTTCCGCCTCCCGTGCCTTGTATTTTTCCTTCAAATAGCTCTCATATCCAATCACTTTACGTATATAGTGAATCTGCAGATGCAGCTTTCTGGAACTTAAGCTGTGAAGTTCCCGGAAAAGCTTCCTGATATTGTCCGAGAGTGCAGGCGAACCACGATAATAAGCAAGCAGACCGGATTCACTTATCTGCTCTTCGGGAACAGAATCCCTTTTCAGATATCTGACAGGACGGTTCATAATCCGCAGAAAATGTTTCCTGAGAAGCTCGCCCTGCGCCAATGCCAGATAGGCCATGATATCCCGGATCACGAAATGACTGAATCTGTTTTTCGGAGCCTCCTTCATAAAAAAAGGTATTTTATTTTTATGCATGTACTGTGCCCATATGGCACAGTCAAAATTTGTTCTGCATATCATGGCGCACTGAGAAATCCTGCCTGTCTGCTGTTTTTCTTTCAATGCCCTGACCAGTTCCTCCTGCTGTCCGGCTTTGTTTTCAAAAATCTGCAGATGAAAACCTGTCCCAGCCTCATGTACGCCGCAAATCTGTTTGACGGCACGATTATGGTTTTCTTCAATCACTTTTAAAGAAGCCTCCACAATCTGCCGGTGACAGCGGTAATTGATATTCAGAAATATCCTTTCAGCCTGCGGATAATCTCTCTGAAACACCTGCATACTGTCCGGGCTTGCACCGCGGAATCCATAAATGGACTGATCGTCATCTCCCACCACGAAAAAGTTGTGTTCCGGTGCGGCCAAAAGCCTTATGATTTCGTATTGATCCGGTGAAATGTCCTGAAATTCATCAATCATGACAAACTGGAACTGCCCTTGCCACAGTGCAAGACAGGAAGGATCCTCACAAAGCAGCTTACGGCAGTTTTTTATAATATCATCGAAATCCATCTGATGAAATTCCATCAGATAAGTCTCATATTCTTTTACCAGAAAAAGAATATCCCCGCTGCCGGTCTTCTGGACCGGGGTCTTTATAACAGACGATCTTTTACAGGCACTTACTGCTTCGATCAGACTGTCTATGTCTTCTTCCTGAAGACATGCAAATCTTTGATGCATATGTATGATCCGACGGATCAGTTTTCTCTTCTCAGATTCTGTTATGATTGTATAACCGCGATACTGCGATGACTGCTTCAGAATATGATAGAATACGGCATGAAAGGTGCCGAACCTTACCGGAGGCCTGTCCGGCTTTGTGAGACGAAAAAAGCGTTCCTGCATTTCCAGAGCCGCCGCTTTCGTAAAAGTGATGACCAGAATGCGGGACGGATCCACTCCTGATCCAGTGATAAGCTGTTTGATACGGTGAACGGTCACGTAGGTCTTGCCGCTGCCGGGACCCGCAAAAACCTGCGCCGCCCCGGCAGTATGCATAATTGCCCTCTCCTGATCGGAACTTCTTATCAGATCAGGCATTCTGTAACTTCTCGATTCCTTTGCGGATTCTGGCAAGAGATTCATCTTTGCCCAAAATCTCCATGATCTCCGTCGCGCCTGCCGGTGTCATCTGCTTACCGGAAACCGCCGTCCGCACAGGCCACATCACATAACCGTTCTTACAGCCCTTCTTTTCCACATAAGATACAAGCGTCTGATACAGCGCATCGTTGCTGTAATCCGTCTGTGCCTCTAAAAGCGGCAGGATCTCCTGCAGAACTTCCAGTGAAGACTCACCGTTCGTCTTCATCTTCTTATGGGTATACATTGCCGCATCATACTCCGGCAGTTCCTCAAAGAAATCCACCATTTCCCTGATATCCGGCAAGATCTCGATTCTTGTCTTTACCATCCCGGCAATCTTTGCAAGATCAAGGTCTTTCCTGATCACTTCCTGCAGATAAGGCTTTGCCATATCATAAAAGCGATCCGCATCCATTGCCTTAAAGTACTCTCCGTTCATCCACTTCAGCTTTGTATAGTCAAACACCGCCGGCGATTTGGACAGATGACGGTAATCAAACTTTCTGATCAGCTCATCCAGCGTAAAAATTTCCGTATTATCTTCCGGGCTCCATCCAAGAAGCGCCACGAAATTAACAATGGCTTCGGTCAGAAATCCCTGTTCGATCAGATCCTCATAGGAAGAATGACCGCACCTTTTAGACAGCTTCTGATGATTTTCATCCGTAATCAGTGGACAGTGCACATACTCCGGCACTTCCCATCCGAAAGCCTCATACAGACGATTATATTTGGGCGAGGAAGATAGATATTCATTGCCTCTCACTACATGCGTGATCCCCATCAGATGGTCATCCACAACATTGGCAAAATTATAAGTGGGATAGCCGTCCGACTTGATCAGTATCATATCGTCCAGTTCCCCGTTATCTACTGTAATATCCCCGTAGATATCATCGTGGAACGTGGTAGTTCCCTCCGTGGGATTGTTCTGCCTGATTACATAAGGCATACCGGCGGCAAGATTTGCCTCCACTTCCTCTTTTGACAGATTTAAACAATGTTTATCGTAAACGTTGATCTCTTTCCCCGCCACCGTCCGGGTAAGGGATGCAAGCCGTTCTTTGTCACAGAAGCAGTAATATGCCTCTCCTTTGTCCACCAGTTCCTTAGCGTACTGCAGATAGATTCCCTGTTTCTGACGTTCACTCTGCACATAAGGGCCAACACCGCCGTCACGATCCGGTCCTTCGTCATGAATCAGCCCTGTTTTCTCCAAGGTGCGGTAAATGATGTCCACCGCGCCTTCCACATAACGCTCCTGATCGGTATCTTCTATTCTCAAGATAAAATCGCCGCCCTCATGCTTTGCAATCAGGAATGCGTATAACGCTGTTCTGAGATTTCCGACATGCATACGTCCCGTAGGACTGGGGGCAAATCTGGTTCTGATTTTCTGGCTCATATTTTACTCCGTTTCGTCTGTTTATATTTATTTTAAGTTTTATCCGCATTATTTATAACGAAAATACCGTTATTTTTTGTCCGGTATTTTCTTGTCTGCCGCCTGTTTGAAAGATCCTACTGCTTTCGCCGCTGCCGGCACTGCAATATTCGTTCCCGCTCCGGCTACACAGCCGCCCGGACAGGCCATGCCTTCGATCAGGCATCCGTTCTTCTTACCCGCTTTGGCAAGCATAAGCATCTTCTTGCATTCTGACAGGCTTTCGGCATGTTCAATATTGACTTCCACATCGGGATAATACTCCCGCACGCATTCTTCAATGGCGCTGGCCACACCGCCTGCCACGCCGTATCCACGGCCTGCACCGGTGGCGCCTTTCAGTTCATCCATCGCCTTGATCTGGTCGAGCAGAATCCCCCTTGCTTCAAAGATACCCGTCAGTTCCTCGAAGGTAATCACAAAATCCACATCAGAGCGGATGGTTCTCCGGGACGCTTCAAGCTTTTTGGATGCGCACGGCCCTATAAACACCACTTTTGCATCAGGATGATCCTCTTTGATGATCCTTGCCGTAGCCACCATGGGGGTCAACGCATTGGAAATCTTATCAATCGTCTCCGGGAAAAACCGTTTTGCCAGCATAGACCAGGAAGGACAGCAGGAAGTCAGGCTGAAGGGCAGTTTACCCGTGGCCACTTCCGTAGCGTAGTGCTCCGCCTCTGCAATGGCTCCCAGATCTGCACCGATGGCTGTCTCATACACATCATAAAATCCCAGTTCTTTCAAGGCTGTCTTAAGTATATCAGGTGTCACATCAGGACCGAACTGTCCGGCAAAGGCAGGCGCCACCTGGGCAATGATTTTATTCCCCGACTGCATGGCACGGATCAGCTGGAAAATCTGTGATTTATCCGCAATCGCACCAAAAGGACAATTTACCATGCACTGACCGCAGGATACGCACAAATCGTTGTCGATCACCGCCCTGCCCTTTTCATCATTCTTGATCGCATTTACGCCGCATGCGCCCGCACAGGGTCTCACCTGATGGGAAATTGCGTCGTAAGGACATACTGCCTTGCATTTACCGCATTTAATACATTTCTCCTGATCAATCACGGACTTGCCGTTTTTCATGGAAATAGCACCCCTCGGGCACACTTCCCGACAAGGATGCGCCACACAGCCCATACACCGGTCCGTCACCATATAACAGTTCTCCGGACAGGCATTACACGCCGAAGGAATAACCTGCATCAGCGGCGGCTCATAATATTTCTCTGAAATGTTGCTCTCTTCCAGTCCCTGTGTCAGATGCACCAGCCTGTTCTCCGGCCTCAAAGACAATCCCATGGCAAGCCGGATCCGTTCGCGGACAATGGCCCGTTCTCTGTAGATGCTCTCGTATTCAGATTCATCATAATCCACGATCTGATAAGGCAGCGCCTCCACATCGTCCTTCAGGTTGTCTGAATGATAAGCAAGATCAGCCACCTCTTTAAAAATGCGGCGTCTGTTCCTGCGGACCTGCGTATCTATTCCTCTCATACAAATCCTCCATCCACTGTATGTTAATATTTTCACAAACATTTTTCCTATAAACCAGCATTTATATTCTTACACAAACTCAGATGGAAGTCAATAACAACGGTACGACTGCAAAACTGTCCCCGACTGCAAAACTGTACTGTAAAACAACCGGCTGCTGCACAGAACTATTTTCTTCTCCTTCTGATCCAGATGACCAGTCCGTTCACAAGACAGACAACGGGAAGCAAAAATACCCACACAATGCCCACGGTATATACCATTTGTGCATTAAATACCAGATTGCCAATCTCATAATATTTAACCGGAACCGCCAGAGAAACTTCTCTGTCAGCCAGACTGCCCATTATGCTTCCAAACAGTTTCACATTATATCCCGGAACAATATCATCCGCGTTGGCTGTAAACATCTGCTCCGTAGATACGATGAAGGCACGGGATACCGTCTCCTCTCCGGTCATTTTTTCTGCTTTCAGTGCAATCACAAAAGGACCGTCAATGTCCCCCTCTTTTTTATTGAAATCCTCTGTCGCTGACAACTCCGTTTTACTAAAGGCGCTGTCGCTGGTTTGAAGCAGAGGCTGATAAGCCGTATCCCCTGATTCCTCGTCATAGGTAAGTCCTCTGGCAAAAGGTGCAAATACAGTTCCTTCGTACACCCTCTCCGTAACCCCATCATATTCGATGGACGGGAAAAGATAGTAGGGATTCTGATAATAATGGCTTCTGTCCCCTTCCACGATCATTCCGTCCACCATGGATACCCCGTAAAACCCAAGAATCTGTTCAAAATTCTCCATACTTGTATCCGTCCATGTCGGAATGATCAGCGCATTTCCGCCTTGCTCAAGGTACTTTAGGATCTTATCCACATCATCTGCTGAATAATCGCTGGTGGGCGCATTGAGAATAATGCCCTGAGCATCCTCAGGAACGAAATCCACCCCATACAGGCTGAGTGTTTCATATGTGATGTTTTCTTTCTTAAGCGCATTTAAAAACCGCTCATCAAATTCCAGTTCGCTATGCCCGGCTACCACATAAAATTTAGGCAGGTCATCAGCCGTCACCCGGGTAATAGCAGACACGATCTGGCCTTCCCCGTCATAACCAGTCACCTCGTTCTGATAAGTGGCGTAATTGAACTCATAGGCATAAATATCATTATAGTCTATTACCACACTGCTGTCTTTTCCCTCCACGATCAGACTGTTGCCCGTGGGCTGGGTATCTGTATATTTGTAATAAAATTTCGGATTTGACACCGGACTGATATACTCGACCCTGATATGCTTTGAAAGCCCCTTGAGCTGCTGCAGTGTCTTGTCAAGATCCGTGTCCCTGGATGCTTCATCAGCCAATACATAGACTGTCACATCCTGAGACAGATTCCGGACCGTCTGTTTCGTATCTTCTGTCAGCGTAAACATTTTATTGCTGGTCACATCCAGCGAAGTATACTGGTCAGGCACATAATTCAGTCCCAGGTTCACCGCTATGGTCAAAGCCGCCGCAAACATAATGTTTGCAATGCTGTAGACTCCCTTTCTGATTCCTCTGCCTGCCACAGCATACCGACGTTTCTGGATGGACTGGACTGTACAGAACAGGGCAAAAGCCGTACAGGTCACATAATACGCGGCCGATTCGATCTGAAAATAACCGCCGGACAAAGCATCAAACCTGCCAACCATGTCAAAACAATATAAAACCTTTGTCAAAACCTTTATGACAGCGGATGTGCCGGTGCTGGACATAACACTGCAAAGCCCGGACATGATATAGCCCAGAAAAAGCGCTGTGAATGTCAGTACGGAAGCGATCACCACACTTTCCGTCAGGGAAGAAAGGAACAGGCCGATGGCCAGGCCCAGGCATCCGTACAAAAAGAATCCCAACAGCGAGGCATAGGAAATTCCCAGTTGAAATGTTCCAGCCTGCATCAAAAATAATGGTGTCACGCCAAGCAGCACAACCGGAATCGCGAATACCGTTACAAGTGCAAGATATTTGCCAAGCACTACCTTTCCCACCGAAATTGGAGCGGTCAGAATGAGCTGGTCGGTCTTGTATTTCCGCTCTTCTGCCAGTGTGCGCATGGTCAGAATCGGAATCGTGATAATAAACAGAAACACAATGCTCTGCAGAACGTAAGATATGGTTGGGTATCCTGCCAGCATGTTAAATACAACAAAATAGATCCCCATCACAAACAGCGTAACTGCCACATAAAGCCACCCGATAAAAGTACGGAAAAAGGATTTTACTTCTCTCTTATAAATTGCGATCATTGTTTACCTCCTCCTCTTCCGCGTTTACTGTCATTGCACTGCCAGTATCTGCTTCTTCTTTCTGCGGCCCGAAACCGCCTTTCATTTCAGTTTTTTCTGTAGTGTCTGAAAGTAAAAGATCGTCTGCCGTTTTCGGGTCTGCCTCTCCCTTATCCGTCAATTCCAGGAAAATATCTTCCAGCGATCTCTCCACACGGTTCATGGAAAGGATCGGCAGTCCGGCTCCCGCCAGGGCTATGGAAAGCTCCTTGCGGATATCAGCGTTGTCTTCCGCCTCTATATGAAGTCTGACAGAATCCGTCTCCTGCGCCGCTTCAATACGGTAGGACGTAATCTTCTCCATATTTTGCAGTATTTCTTCCGCCTGTGCCTTCATTCCCAGCACCGTCACCTCAAGTTCAGCCTTTCCATGCATCATTTCCTGCAATTGTTCCGGCGAGCCGCTGGCTGCCAGCCTGCCTTCTGAAATAATCATAATATGATCACACACCGCGCTCACTTCAGAGAGAATGTGGGAACTTAAAATGACCGTATGCTTTTCGGCAAGATTCCTTATCAGATCCCGCATTTCTATAATCTGTTTCGGATCCAGTCCAACCATAGGCTCATCCAGAATAAGTACCTCCGGATCACCCACCAGCGCCTGGGCCAGACCGACGCGCTGTCTATATCCTTTGGACAGATTTCGGATCATACGATCCTGCACATCCTCCAACTGCATTTTCCCGAGAATCTCCTCCACATGCTCCCCTCTTTCCCTGCGGGGAACCCTCTTGAGTTCTGCCACGAATATCAGATATTCCCAAACGGTCATATCTGTGTAAAGAGGCGGAATTTCCGGCAGGTATCCGATGCATTTCTTCGCCTTTTCAGGTTCCTTCAAAATATCATAACCGTTTATTTTTACCGTGCCGCCGCCTGCGGCAATATACCCTGTCATAATGTTCATCGTCGTGGACTTACCCGCGCCGTTGGGTCCCAGAAATCCATAGACCTGCCCTTTTTCCACCGTAAAAGAAAGATCATCCACCGCTGTATGTACACCGTATCTTTTTACCAGGTGTTCGACTTGTATCAAAACAAATTCCTCCTTTTATTAAAAAATCAAACGAAAAAACAAACATATACTTAGGAAACCGAAACTGAGCTCCTGCAAATCAAAAGCTGTCTGATTTTTCTCATGCTTCCACTAATTTACACAAAAAATGTGTCCCGATTCTTATGAAATTGTGAAAATTGTGTGTTCGTTTTCCTTTTCCTTATTCCCTGTCTTCCCAGGCATCCGCACGAACCATTCCCCGCCTCGGCAAAATCTGCCAGAGAATGCATGAATCATGTCAAATCCAAACACACAGCCACGATTATATCATATTATATTACTAAAATCACATGCAAATCAGAAAGGAAGCTTATGAAGGATTATATGTACAAAGAGAACTGTGACAAGTTCCCTCTCGCAATGGCTTATGTTCCGTGGCAGCACTTCAACGGAATCTACGATAATCTCGAAGAGGCATTTAATGCCGGAACTGTTTTCCCGGAACTGGATAAACCGTTTACAGGAAGGAGATGTTGTAAGAAATGAATATGCACTTCGCAAATGAGCAGGAAAAGCTGCTCCATGATATCGGCATTCTCGACTTCGTAGTCATCGAACTGTCCCTCTATCTGGACACCCACCCCACCGACCGGAACGCGCTGGAATACTTTAACCACTATAATCGTATGACCAATCAGGCAAAAAAAGAATATTCTGAAAAATTCGGTCCTTTGACGATTGCTCTTGCCAATCCGTCCGACTGCGGTGAATGGAACTGGGCGACACTGCCTATGCCCTGGGAAGGAGGTTGTGCTTAATGTGGAATTATGAAAGAAGACTTGAATACCCCGTAAATATTACACAGCCCAATGCAATGCTGGCACAGGCTATCATCAGCCAGTACGGCGGCCCCGACGGTGAAATGGGCGCTTCTATGCGCTATCTGTCTCAGCGGTATGCCTGCCCCTACAGAGAAGTGGCTGCGGTGTTGACCGACATCGGTACGGAAGAACTGGCTCACCTTGAGATGGTGGCGACGATCGTTCACCAACTGACCAAGAATCTGTCCATGGAAGAGATCGAGGAATCCGGCTTTGCCAACTACTATACCGACCACACGCTTGGCATCTGGCCGCAGGCGGCTGGCGGCGTTCCGTTCAATGCCTGTGAATTCCAGTCCAAGGGCGATATCATTACTGATTTAATGGAAGATATGGCAGCAGAACAGAAAGCAAGAACCACATACGATAATATCCTGAGACTCGTTCACGATCAGGAAGTCTGCGAGCCGATCAAATTCCTGCGTGCAAGAGAGGTTGTGCACTTCCAGAGATTCGGTGAAGCAAACCGGGAAGATTGCAGTAAATGAAACCACAAAAAATACAATCACTAAGACGCATACCCACACGCTCCTCAAAATAAAACAGACAGAAACAAGTTATCTCATTTCTATCTGTTGATTTTTATCATTTTCCTTATAATTGACTGCCAATACATTCTATCCTTTAACACACGGATAACAGTAACCGTATAATCTTCAATAACAAAGAAAATCAAATATGTACTATATGGTTTAAAGTAAATCTCCAATCCCTCTATAACGTAGCCTGTACTTTCATAGCCTGTCGGAAATACATTTAATTCTTTTATTGCTTTTTTAATTTTTTTAGAAAAATTCTCTGCATATTCCCGATATTTAAAAGTGGTAAGAATATATTCTTTAGTTTCTTTAATATCTGTTAGGGCATCTTTTGATAAAAGAATTTTGTATTTACTTGGTTTCTCCATAGGCATTAAATTTTATCAAGTTCCTCCCATGCTTCTTCGATTGTATATACTTCCCCATTCTTCATACTTTGAATGCCTTTTTGGAGTTCAGTATATAAAGCTTGGATAGCGTCCTGCTCAGAATAACTGTTATTTATAATAGTGTTATTGGTGATTGCCTGTGCTTCTGGTGCCATAAGTCTCACTTCCCTTTATTTGATGGTTTTATTATACATGAAACAGAATCTATAAAACAATAACTTTTATTCTTTATTATTTTTTGAGGTTCCATAAACTATTAATCCAATAATTGCTATTTGGATACATGGGAATCCGACTGCATTTAACCATACATTTATAATAGTTGGCATATTTTTCCCAATCAATGCGCAAAAATAACCTATAAAAACACATAAAATGGCAGACATCACATTATTGAATATTTTTTTCAAAACCGAAATATTATCTTTTTTATTTTTGGAAAACAGAACTATCAAACTAACTAGCCAAAATAAACTTCCACCTGAAATAAATTTTATTGTTTTGTCATTATATGTATCTTGTCTTGTTGTAATTGTCCCGACAGATCTTTCCCGTATGGTGCTAATTTCCCCAATAACAGAATTATATTCCTTCTGTAATGCAGAATTCTTATTAATTTTATCGAGGTCTAATTGCGTTACTCTCTCCAATATATCAATCCGCTTATTTATTCTACTAAACACAAGAAAATTTGCATCGATATATGGATATAGGACTAATAGTATAACAATTATTGCTAAAAAAATAGCCCAAAATATCTTTGCTTTTTTCCCTGTTGCGATTTCAAAAAGTTTTTTAATAAGTGAATCCATGATATTATCCTCATTTTGCAATCTAACTTGATTATACTACAAATTGTTTTGAAAAACACTATATATTTTCGTTTCCTAAATACTCTTTCATCAAATTCATAGCCAATTCCATT
>CAJUJP010000054.1 GCA_910586615.1 uncultured Lachnospiraceae bacterium | reverse complement strand
TCTTACCAAAAAAGAGGTATTTTTTTCCAAAGACACAAACTATTTTACACTACCTGGTTTTCGGCACTTCTTTTTTTGCAGGTAATTAAAAAAAGGGGGGGATACCCATTAGAGTTCAAGTACTATTTCCATATACTTTCTCACTCCTTTTTCATCATTTCATGTAGGATGTCAAAATCAACCTTTATATATCCTCTCTCAAAACTTTTAAATTCTTCATACGTTAATTCCTGCTCATTATTCTTATACTCGTTATATGTATCCACACACCCTGCAAGCAATACTTTATCTAATCCGCTTTCAAGCTCCTCTTTTTTCTCCATCAAATCGATATATAGTTCCGAATGGTCATTCGCATCCACACGATATACAGCAGTAGTATCTGTAACCTTAGTATTAGAGCCTGTGCCATAATAATATATTATAAAATATTGATATTCTCCATCACAATATATGTACTGAGCATCATATCCTATTTCACCATATTTATCTGTCAACTGATTAAGATATGCTACAACTTCATCCTCGATTTTTGTTGGTTTACTTGAATTACCACATCCATTAATAAAACATACCATCAAGCATAATAAAACACACGACATAAATATTTTTTTCATATTCATAATTTCAATCCTTATTTCGTTTTTCATTGTATTTTTTAAAAGATGTTTAACCTTGTCATCCTATTTTACTATTAAGATGCTGCCAATGTCAAATAATTAATATTCTTTTCTCATATTTAAGTACTTCGCACAGTTTTTGAAAAGATACTCGCCCGCATATTTCTTTCATCCCCGCATATACTGTTCCCGAGGTGATTTCATGAAACAATTAAAATGCTATACAATCCTTGGAATATTTTTTGTACTGATCCTGGGCACACTGTCCCATTTTCTGTATGACTGGTCCGGCAATCATGCTATCGTTGGTCTGTTTACACCGGTTAATGAATCTGTATGGGAGCATATGAAGCTGGTATTCTTCCCCATGCTGCTCTACTCCCTGATCATGATCTTTAAGTGCAGACGAACATATCCGTGTATCACGTTTGCATTATGTTGGGGAATCGTTCTCGGAACATTGCTGGTTCCTGCCTTGTACTATGTTTATACTTTCATTCTGGGCAAAAACAGTTTTATTCTGGATATCGGCATATTCATTCTGAGTGTCCTGATCGCATTCGGGCTTTCTTACAGGCTTACACTGTGCTGCATTCGGGGCATTTATATGTTTCTGCCATGCTTCCTTGTCTGTATTCTCTTCACCTGTTTTATGCTGTTTACCTGCCATCCGCCGGCCGCTCAAATCTTTGAAAATCCGGCCGCTTTGCCGCCCGTTAGAATAACACGGAAACATTTCTGTATGAATGGATCGCCGCATTGCAATCTGTATACTGCTTTGTGCTGATCTGCAGTTCTGCCTTAATCTCATCCGGCTGGTAACCAGCTATGTTGAGTCTTAAAACTTCTCTCTGCAGACTTGATAATCTGTTCAGATACAGCCGCATTCTTGCGCTGCATCCTGTTTCTCTTTTTTCAAACAGTTCCTTTTCAATAGTAAAGCTGTCCGCAATAATATCCCCCAATGTAGTATCTCCGTCATCGCCAACAGGCGTATCAATAGGTATAGACATCCTGTCTGCTTTACGTTTCTCCCGATTTCTTCTGGTAATCTCCGTCTTGATCTTTCTTGCCAGACATGTGTAAAGTAATGCTTCAAAAGGCTGTGAAGCATCATATTGATTCATAACATCCACAAACACTTCATTCGCAAGCGAATAAAAATCATCAGTATCTTTATCCGATAGTCCGCCGAATTTCAGTAAAATCCTGTCCACAACACCATGCAGCTTCCGTGCATTATCAACATAGTATGCATTTAAAATTTCTTCCATAGTGATTCCTCCATGTCAGAGCCATATATTACGATGACACACAAAAAGATTTTCACATATTCTTGCAGCATTGTGATAGTTTTATCTGCGGTCAATACATATACTCTGTTTTTTATACATTTCGCTTATCTTTTGATTAATGCCAATTATAGAACATATGTTTCTTTATGTCAATATAATTTTCGAACAAATGTTTTTGTATTTTTTATGTTCATGCATCATTCCATTCGTCATCATAGATTTCACTTTTTGAAGTTTTTGAGAACTCAAACAGAGAAATACATCTTGTAGCCCACAACACAAACAATCCAAAGCCGGCTTTCTGAAATCACTGCCCTGTCAGGATACAACTGCCAGGAGCTGGCTTACAACTTTCAGAAAACTGTTCTGACCAGAAAATGAAAAGGAGAAATGAAACAACATATGCTACCAACTTATCACAACACAGGAATGGATAAAGCAGATCATACGAAATTCGGCGGCTATATTTATCCTTCAGATTTCAATACGGATTATAGAAAAAAGGGATATGCCGCCAGTTCCGCCATCGCTGCCCGGATCATACAGGATCGGAATTTTGATGAACAGTGCCGAAAAAACACATTACAAAAAGTGAATTTCGAAAGAAGTAAAACACACAAAGATTCCATGGATAGCTAATAATGCAAAAACAGAGACCGGAAAAAGTACAAAACTATTTTTAGAAGAAAAAGCGCCAGACCGGCGCGGAAACGAGGAAAACCATGCTTAGAGGAATAATGAAACCAGAATATAGAGGAAATGTCATCGAATTTCATTTAACAAAATGGGGATACAGAAACTATTCTGTCGAATGCACCTATCACTTTGACAAGCAGGCAGGCAAATACATGCTTTCCATATGGCTTAAGCGCAGCGATCTGGATGACAGAATGCATTTGTCATCCAAAAAGACGGATTCGCAATACATATCCGGAACGAAAGAAACCATAGTGGAAAACATCTGCAGGATCGTCCATCAGGCATGTATTTCCGGATATTTTCAGTACTTTATCGAGCGATATGAATATGAGCTTGCATGTTTCGAAAGAGGCAATGAACTGTTTGAGCAGGAGCGGATCACGGAACATGATAAAGAGACCGACAAAAACACTGACGAATAAGGAGAAATAAATGGCAGGCATCCATGTACCTCAATATGAGATTTTTAAAATAGGAACAAACAAACTGAAATATTCCGGCTGGAATTTAAACATCACAAAGAAAGAGGCCTTTCAGTTTCAGGAACTGGTATCGCTGTTCGAAGCGCAGGTATTTCGAATGATGGCAAACAAGATCCTGCATAAAAGCCTGACGGAAATCGACTTTTCAGAAATCTTCCTGCAGGTGGTGATTGAACAGAAAACCGATTTCGGCCGTGCCGCCGGCTCAAAAGGCGTCACTGTAAACGGCATCTGTTTCCGCCGCTTTGTGGGCACCACCGGCGGCCTGAAAAACAATACGCTTTTATTCTGCAATGCGAAATATCTGGACAAACTCAACGAGTTTTGCGAATGCGGAAGAAATAAGGACATTCCGCTTGTTCCGGCCAAATATGAAGCCTACAAGGCGCTGACATGCTCCGCTTCCCGGCCGGTCTGTATGCCGGACGGTATCCTGGTCGTGAGAGACTGCGTCACCAGATACTACGCCGACGTAATCTCCTTAGACGCAGGGACGGATTCCAATGAGCCGGTTCTGGAAACGATATCCCATAAGCAGTTAAAGAACATTGTATCAGACGGCTTTAATCTGTGTACGATTGACTATATGCAGAGAGTGTCCGAGTACCTTGGCCTGGACTATGTCCCTGGCGGCGTGTGCTTACGCAATGCATGGTTGAAAGGAATGCTGTATCCTTTTCCCATCATAGAATTCGTTGAAGAATACAATCATGGAAATTACTTCATAGAAGACATATGGGGAAACCTGCAGGATATCCGCAAATGTGAAATGGTCCTGACAGAATCCTCTCTCAAACTCTGGATGGCATATGATAATATCCAAAGCTATGAAGGCGCCTGCCGCGAATGCGGATACGGCTTCGCTGTCACAAAAATAGCGCCGCCCGTGCTGGAAGAGCAGAGAGAACTGAACTATCAGTATCTGCAGTCCTACGAATTTACGGATGAAGATATCGAAGAACTGTGTGCGCCCACGCTGCAATATCTTAAGAACGCCATGTGCGGCGACTACGCTTCCACCGTTGCCTTCCTTGGAATCACGGAAAATACAGCCGTGAATTCCTGGCAGCGCGCCTTATACACGAGCGAATATATGCTTGGCGATCCGTATGTCATCGATTCCGTACACAGATTTATCCGCAAGAAAATAGATGACGCCAAAATCGGGAAATTATCTGTTTCCGGCAATTATCAGATTGCCAGCGGCGATCCGTTTGCTTTCATGCAGTCTGTGTGCGGACTGGAAGTGACCGGTCTGCTTCCTGCCGGCGAATGCTATTCCAGATTCTGGGACGATAAGGCAGAAACCGACATCGTAATCTTCCGCAGTCCGATGACAAGCCATCACAATATCCGCAGATGCCAGGTCAGTCACGAAGAAGCCTGCCGGCATTGGTATCAGTATATGGATACGATCATGATCATCAACGCCTGGGACTCTTTCTGTCTGGCGGAAAATGGCTGTGACTGGGACAGCGATATTCTGTTCTCCACCAACAACGCTGTTTTGAAGAGACGTTACAGACCGCTTCCCGCAATCGAGTGCGTCCAGCACAATGCACCCAAAATGGTCGTTACGGAATCGGAAATCAGGAAAACAAATAAAAACGGAATGGGCAATCAGGTGGGAACGATCACCAACCATGTTACTTCCATGATGGAGGTTCAGTCCCGCTTCCCCAAAGATTCCAAAGAATATCAGGAATTAGCCTACAGAATCAACTGCGGACAACTTTACCAGCAGGCAGAACTGGACAAAATCAAGGGAATCATCTCCACTCCTATGCCGGCCTGCTGGTATAACCTGCGGGCATGTGACGGTCATCCTTACCTGCAGTCCCTGTGCGCATACCGCAAACCTTATTTCATGATCTATATTTATGAAGACCTGAAACGCGCCTACAGGAAATATAGAAAAGAAAGCAACGACAAATGCTGCGCCCTGTACAACTGCTCTATTCAGGATTTATATGCAGACACGGACAATCTCTCAGAAGACCAGCGCGAATTTCTGTTCTGGTACGAATCCAGAATGCCGGTCGGCATGGGTGACTGCTCCATGAATCAAATATGCCGGTACGTGGAAAGCCAACTGGACGGATACCAAGCTCACCTGCGCAGAAATTCCTCTTTTGACTATCACGTCCTGAAGACCAAAAGACGCTGCACCAGAGAGCACCGGCAGGCGCTGCTGGAATTAGAACAGTATTACTGCGAATGTGTCAGATCCTATAAAAACATGCAGCCCTGCGATAAAGGGGATGCCAACAGGAACCGCCATTTTCTTTATCAGAAATTTCATCAGGCAGCGCAGGAACTGTGCCCAAATGACGAAGAACGCATGAATATCATTCTGGATCTCACCTATGAGAATCACAAAAACAGGCAGTTCTGCTGGGACTGTATCGGAGATCTGCTGGTCCGGAGATTGGAGGAATTAGAACATGTACCTGCTGAATGAGCGAAACTATATCGAGACGATTCTGTCTTCCGTGAGGAAGCCGGACAACTTATCCATAAACTATTTCATAACCCTTCTCGCAAAATACTATTATTCCAGCGCCTCAGATGCTGAACACCTGTCCGGCATGGTAAAAGAAACGCTCCTTACGTTTCAGCCGGATCACTATCAGGAATATCAATATCATAAGAAGATCCTGCGCATCTGTGAGGGATTATATGACGGCAGTATTGACAGACACCTGAAAGAGCGGCCGTATGTCCCCATTTATGAAAATGAACTGCACCTGATTCAGGCGCTGCCCAATGACAGACAGAAGAAACTGATGTTCACATGTACGGCGGTGGCCAGATATATGGACTGTGACGGCTGGATCAACACGAAAAGTTCCAGGGACATTGCGGAAGTATTCCGGCTTGCCAATGTCACACTCTCCTCCGGTCAGCGCAATCTTCTATTGCATGAACTCTACATCGCAGGTGTCATTTCCTTTGGAAAAAGAATCGACAACCTGAATATCAGAGTACCTTTGGACGATTCCGGCGCTATCGCTTACAAAATAGAAACATTTACTGACATCGGAAATCAATACATCGCAGGCTTTAAAGAAGGTTATAAACAATGTAAATGCTGTGGAAAAATAATCAGGCCGACAGGAACCAACCATCAATATTGTAAACGGTGCGCCAGAGAAAAACAGCTTGCCTGTCAGCGTACAAGCATGAAGAAGTTAAGAGAAACCGGAAAACGTGAAGTTTCTTAGTAATCGGAAAGCGCTTGAAAAATCAATAATTTCTGCCACTTTTCATTTAAAAATACTATTTTCTTTTAATGGTATGAATCAACCAAACAGATTCGGGTGTCAAAAAGCACTTATGGCGCCCGAATCCAAAATACAAAAAGGAAAGCAGGTGAACCCATGAAAAAACAGCTTCGAAAAAGTCTTCTGTCGCTATCCTGTGTCGAAATACCGGATACTGGACTGACGATACGGATTCCAACCGTGGGCGAAATCTTAGAGGATGAACAGCATTATTACAGCCTGATCTCTTCCCTGACTGCCACACCGTTTCAATATATGGTACAGCTTGACGACATGGGCATCGACTTTACAACAGTGACGGATTATCAGTTGTTTATGATGTTGTTTCCCTCTTTTGCACAGGGAGATATCCGTATCCTGTTCGGCGATACCGATCTGTCGGATATCGCCATGTATAAGAACCAGCAGAATGATACTTACCTGCTGCACAGCGCACGCAGCAATATTACGATAGACGAATATATCTATCACCAGATCGCCGATCGAATCCGGCAGATCAACGGCCTGCCAAAAGAGACCCGCCGGCCGGGCAACAACGAGGCCAAAGAATTCCGTATCAAACTGGAGCGCAAGAAGCAAAAGCGGAATGCCGGGAAACCATACGAACCATATCTGGAAAAACTGGTGGTCGCGCTGGTGAACAGGCCGGAATTTAAATATAACTATGAACAGACTCATGATCTGACGATCTATCAGTTTAACCGGAGCTTTGAACAGATCAAAACCAGTATCCATTTTGACAATACCATGATCGGCGTCTACGCCGGAACAGTAGATACTTCCAAACTGAAAGACAGATCATGCCTGTCCTGGCTGCCCGTTACGTAACAGTAATTCTGCTTCACAAACCAGTACAGCAATTCCTTCATTTCCGATGCACTGGCGCAGGATAATTCTTTCATATGCAAGGCATCAGAATAAGGCATAGCAGCTGCATCATAGATACGGCATAAAAATAGAGGCTCGTACAGAGATCTTTATTTTTATCATAAAAAATTTTATACCACACAAGGAGGAACAAAATGGGAGTAGATGTTAGTAAGTTAATTATTACCGAGGTTGCCCAGATCACGGCATTTAACAACGCAGGAGATCTGGAGTTTATTATGGATGAGGTGCAGAACGGTACGATCAGCAACACCCAGGAAAAATTCGACGTACAGGGACGGAACGGCCGGAAGCTGGCTTCCCTGAAGAAGAATAAAGCAGTTACCGTTACAGCAACAAACGGCGTGCTTGTCGGCGGTGCTCTGGCTGCGCAGACGGGTACGGAAGTTGAGCAGGGCACATTCAATGTGCGCTTTACCGATGTGATGACTGTCAAAGACAATAAATGTATGACTGCCAGAACTGCAGTGGGCACTGCCGGTGCTGAAATCGGAACATTGTATGTGAAGAACGCAAACGGTTCTCTCGGTGAGAAACTCGATCAGGATGCTGCTGCAGCTGCCGGAACGTTTACATACGATCCCGCTACGAATACAGTTACGGTTGACGGTATGGATGACGGCACGGAGCTTGTCGCATTCTATGATGTGGAAGTGGAGTCCGCCAGAATCTCCAACGATTCCGAGAAATACAGCAAAGTATTAAAGCTTTATATCGATGTGGCGCTTCAGGATGCCTGCGGTGTCGAGTACGCAGGTCAGGTTATTATTCAGAAAGCCGATGTTTCCGGAGAATTTGAATTGTCTCTCGGCGGTGACAGCTTCGCACATGCCTTTACAGCAGACAGTCTGGCGGGCGGCTGCGGCGGTTCCACCAACCTCTGGGATCTGATCGTTTACGGCGTTTAACAAATGTACGGAGGGTGCTTATGGCACTCTCCCGATGCGTGCCCGGGATCTTTCTTTGGCTCCTGTCCCGGGCACAAATTCTATTAACATGGAGGCTGCCAATGGCTCATAAAATACAAAAGCCCTGCAGAATATGTGGAAAAATGTTCACACCCTGCGCAGATTGTGAAACTGACAAAACAATGTTCCGCTGGAAAAGGGTTGCCTGCTCTCCGGAATGTGCCAGAGATTACTTCGCAAAAATTCTGGCATCCAGACAGCCGGTTTCCTCTGCAGACAACGTTTAAACGGGGAGATTACATATGAAGGTATATCTGGACAATGCTGCCACTACCAGCTTATCTGATTCCATGAAGGAATATCTGATATCTGTGCTGGATCTGTGGGGAAATCCGTCTTCTTTGCACTCTGAGGGCACAAGACCCTCACAAATAATATCCGATGCCAGACAGGCAGTCGCAAAACATATTCATGCAAATCCAAATGATATTTATTTTGTTCCCTCCGGCTCTGCCGGAAATACACTGGCGGTGAAAGGATTGACTTCAGACAATCCGCAAAAGAATGCGTACGACGTATTCTACTCTCCCACCGCACACAAATCCATGCTGAAAGCATGTGAATCCTGCATATGCCATGTTCCGTTAGCAGTAGATTCCACCGGTGAAACCGACTTGCTGTCTTTAGACGCTGTCTTGTCAAAACATGCCGGCAGAAAACCTCTCGTCTGTATCGAAGCGGGTAATTCCGAAACCGGCACCATCAATGATGTGCTCGGTGCCGGTTATATTGTACATAAATATAACGGTCTGTTAGCCGTTGATATCACCGGCTACATTCCTTTCTATCCGGTCAATATGGAACTCTGGCAGAACTATGTGGACATTGTAACTTTCAGCGGTCATAAACTCCATGCTCTGAAAGGCATCGGCGTATTGTGGAAACGTGAAAATATCGAACTGAAACCACTTGTCTACGGCAGCCAGCAGAACGGTATCGCCGCCGGCACAGAGAATGTAATCGGAATTGCCTCTCTTGGCAAAGCGCTTCAGGATTACGACTACGCCTCTATCTCCCCGGCTAACAGGGACTATGTCTGTTACGATATCATAAAGAATATTCCAGGCAGCTATCTGGTCGGCCCGCCGATCGAATCCGGAAACCGGCTGCCCCACAATCTGTTCCTGTGTTTTCCGGGCGTAGAAGGCGAATCTCTCATGTTCTTATTAGACATGAACGGTATTCAGGTCAGCACCGGTTCGGCATGTACCGGCAGGGACATAACCGCCTCCGCCGCCCTGTCCGCAATCGGCATGTCTGCCAGGGACATCCGCAGCTGCATACGGCTGACATTTAACGGACAGGAAACCCGGGAAGAACTGGATTATGTATGCAAAACTTTGAAACAGTGCGTCTGTGATCTGCGCCGGCTGAACGATGCAGAATCAGGCAGCCGCTGATGGTGATACGATATGCTTTTTCATAAAAAATATAAAACCCATGATGAAATAATGTATGAACTGGAAAGAAAATACAGAATTGCAGAAATGAAACGGGAAGAGCGAAACATCCGGCTGGAAATTATCAAATTATCTCTCCCGTTTCGTTTTACGATCAAATTCAATAAGCTGATCGTTCTGCTCTCGATTGCCACAGTCCTTTCTTATACGATTGCGGCTGTTTTGCTGCAGAAGTATACACTGATGGAACTGAGTCCCACACTTACGACCTGCGTGTATGCGTTTTTCGGAACAGAACTGCTCGGACTGGCCGGCATCAAAATGTACGACACGAAATTCTGCGCAGAAAACGAAGTGTAAAACGCTTCGGAAAGGAGACTCTATGGAATTTTCAGAACTGTTAAACTATCTTTTGTACGTTGTGTTGACGCTTATTCTGCCCGTTGTTGCAAAATATGCGGTTGACTTCATGAAAACCGAAATCAAAGAAAGCAACATACTGGAAGAAGCAACCAAAAACGAGAATATCAGTAACCTTATAAAAAACGCCCTGTCCGATGTCATGGACGCGGTATTATACGTAAATCAGACCTTTGTGGATACCATGAAAGCCAAAAACGAATTCACACCGGAAGCATGGGAGGAAGCGAAACAAAAAGCCTACCAAGCCGCCTTGCTCACCATTTCCGAGGAATCCAAAAAAGTAATCAGCGAAATGTACGGTTCCTTCGATCAATGGCTGCAGCTTAAAATCGAAGCTTCCGTAAACATGGCCAAGAAGCAGTAAGGATGTGATCCCATGTCATTAAAAAAACTATTACAGACAGCCGAAAATGAGATCGGCTACCTTGAAAAAAAGTCCAATGCACAGTTAGACCATAAAACAGCCAATGCCGGTTCCGGCAACTGGACCAAATACGGCCGGGACCTGGTCAAAGAAATCGGAGCACCCTACGCCAACGGTGCCGCCTGGTGCGACATGTTCGTGGACTGGTGTTTCCTGAAAACATTCGGCAAAGAAAAAGCCAAAGCATTGCTGGGCGGCTGGTCCGCATACACACCTACATCCGCACAATATTATAAGAACCTGAAACAATGGCATACTTCCGGCCCTCAGCCCGGCGACCAGATCTTCTTCCGGAACGCTGCGCGAATCCATCATACCGGAATCGTATATCAAGTCGATTCCGCCAAAGTATATACGATCGAAGGCAATACTTCCGGCTACCGGGACGTGGTTGAAAACGGCGGTGCCGTATGCCGGAAATCCTATTTATTATCCGACAGCAGAATCGCCGGATACGGCCGCCCGGCTTATGATACCATTTCAAAGAATCCTGCAGATGCCCCCTCTCCTGTGCCGCATCCCGCACCTGCCGGCACGGAGCTTCGCGGCATAGATGTCTCCGCGTATAATGTCATTACGGATTATGCCAGAGTCAAAAACGCAGGCGTACAATTCGCCATCCTGAAAATCATCCAGAAGGACTTGCAGTTAGATTCCCTGTTTACAACACATCTAAACGGTTTCAAATCCTGCGGCATTCCGATTGTCGGCGTATACAATTACAGCTATGCCACAACTGTCGCAAAAGCACAGACCGACGCCAACAGAGTTGCCGGCTTCTTAAAGCAGTACGGATTACATACCACTGTCTATCTCGATGTGGAAGACACCTGCCAGAAGAATCTGGGACACACGCTCATTGACATCATAAACGCATATCAGGAAGTCATCGAACAAAACGGCTTTCCCTTCGGGTTATACACCGGCATGAGCTTCTACAATACCCACATCAAACCCTACAGAACAGACTTAAAGTGCAGCACCGAATGGATCGCAAGATACCCTTTCAGAACAGATCTAAAGATTACAGATCCCGTTCCTGCCGCCAAAAAACCTGATATCGGAACCTCTATCGAAGGGTGGCAGTACTCCTCTTCCGGAATCATCGACGGCATGAAAGGCAAAGTCGATCTGGACATCCTGTACCGGCCCGCAGCTTCAAAAGCCGTTATCCGCTCTTCCGCTTCCAAATGCCGCTGACGGAAAGAAATCATGATATAGAGAAAGGTATCCTTACATGATATGAATGAAATCATCGAATTAACCAGAATTGATTTTCTTCAGGTATTTATTGCTGTCATTGCCATCCTGATCGGTATGAAAGCGGTTGTGACACTGCTCGAATGGGTAACCGATCAGCTTGGGCTGGAAACCAAATGGATACGTCAGAAACGTGAGGAACATGAATTATTGATCACAACGTCAAAAAATCTCACTGCCTTACAAGAGCAGCATAGCTATGATGTCGAGCGGTCCGACCGGCGCGATGATGAGATATCCGCTGACATCAGGAAGCTGACACAAATGTTCATCGATAAAGAAATCGACGATATGCGCTGGGAGATCAATAATTTCGCCACAAAAGTTTCTGACGGCCAGCCCTGCAATAAGGACAGCTTCAAGCATTGTATCCATATGTATGAAAAATACGAGAAGATCTTAGAAGAAAACGGCCTTGAAAACGGCGAAGTCGAGATATCCATGGAGATCATTAATGAGGCTTATAAACAGAAGTTGAAAGAAGGAGGGTGATTGATTGCCTGATCAAAGTAAAAAGGTACTTACCGCCATCGCCAAAAAGATACTTGACGATGTCTCTAAGAAGTTACTTGAAGACATCAGTGAAAACATATTTGAAATGATCCTCGATACAGGATTATTTGACAGAGACGAGAACACCGGTAAATGCCGTACAAGTGTACGGATTTCAAAACTGTTTTGTTTTGAATATGCCCTTCATGCCTGAGCCGCCCGTGAGCGAATCATGAACCGCAAAGGCAGGAATGTGTGAGCCCAGTCAACTCACGGTGTTCTATAAAACAAACCGTAATTGAGGACTGCTATTCCTCAGTGCTGGGAAGCTTTACTATTGTGAATATATAGTATCGTATAGCTACAACGTGACTGGAAACGGTGAGCGTGATATGCACTCCGAAAGGATGTCAGTAATGGCAAGAAAATATGCGATAGGTCATATGCGGAAACGCTAAGTGACGAGTCTTGTGGAAGGGACTAAACCACCAATCAGCAGCGGAAAACCTAAGTCTGATCCGTCAGATACGGAAGTGTTCACAGAGTGTAAACGGTTTTGAGTCGAAAGGCTTGTAAGAGGCACTCGATACCAAGAAGGAAAACTTGCCTGTGACAGGGTATAAACCAAAAGAGTGATGCTGCTCTTCTGCTTCTTCATAGCAGCTGTTTATACAGGAAGAAGCAGAATAATGCATGGAGTTCTCCTGGCCATAGTGGAAGAAACGGAAAGGCATTCTAAAACGGCCTTGCTATAAGTCTCCAAAATTTATATTCAACAAGTATCCACAGCTTGTATATATAGTACGATATTCAATTCAATAACAGATGAATTAGGAGAGACAAAATTATTAATCAACAGCATGTTAAACGATTTGTTTCATGGTAATCTTTTTAAAGAACAATCTCTCATTAGTGATGATGATATAAAATATTTAGAAGCATATAACTCTGAAATAGAAAATGGCGTTTCTCCGATGACTGCTTTTTATCGTACCATGCAGAGTGCATCTGATTATGCAGTAAATCTGGCTCAGGCTGCTAATGGTGTAACCGTAAATTTGCAGCAGATACCAAAAGCTTCTAAAATTGCAGTATTAGGATTAAAAGCTGTTTCTGTCGCAGGAAATATGCTTGCTACGTGGGCGATAAGCAAGGGAATTGAATTAGCAGTTAAAGCGCTGTATGATTATGCTCACAGACTCGATAACGCCAAAGAAACCTTGTCAAATACACAGTCAGAATTATCATTTGTAAACGATGAATTAAAGGATACAGCCGATAAAATAGCGGAACTGGAAGCCTTGAACCCATCGTCTCTTTCTATTATTGATAAGGAAGATTTGCAGAGACTTAAAGAAGAAAATGAAGAACTGAAAATACGTCAGAAATATCTTGAAGATCAGGAAAAATATGACCTTCAAAAAGTTGCTGATCTGTCAAAAGAAAAATATGGCCAGAAATATGGAAATACAGATCGTGACAAAGTAGACCAATACAGATCTTTATACGCTGATGATGACACGAAAGCCGCTCCGGCATCATCCTATCTCACAGGTGGAGCTTCTTCACAGTCTGCTCCTTATGCCGCTTCCCAGCAAAATACAGGCATTATGCGTGGTTCTGGAACATTGGCTGACCTTATAGCTCAGTATGAATATTATACAAAACTCAAAAATGAAGCTATAGCAAATAAGGATGCTGAAGGTATTGAGCAGTATAATGATAAACTTGCTGAACTTGCTGAAAAACTTAGAAATAGCAGAACCGAATTGCAAGGCTTCTCCGACGATTTAGAGGCTGCTGGCGATACAAGCGCAGAACTGGATCTTATCAAATGGCAGCAAAAAGTAATTGATGACTTACTTTTATCGCCAGGACAGAATCTTATCAATTTCTTAGACAAAGATATTCTGTCAGAAGATAAGCAAAAACTAATTGAGCTTGCAAATGCAGGAAAATTGACACAAAATGAACTTTCATCCAGTTTTTCAGAAGTTGATAAATATATAGAAGCAAACGGACTGACTTTAGAAGACCTCATCTCTGTTCTCAAGTTATATAAAAAGAATGTGTCCGATGGCTTAGAGTATAATCCTCTCTCAATCTCCGACACCGTAGACCAATTAAACACCCGCCTAAATCCAGTATTGAGTTCTCTCAAATCCGCATATCAGAGCATCTTCACAGACGATGGATTCACCCTTGAAAATATTGACATTGATATGCTCGGCCAAATAAAATCAGCCATAGACCACCTTAACTCACTGGAAGACGTAAATATTGACGCTTCCGCCTTTGAGAATTTTGCACGGGTTTTAAGTGATACTTCTGCTACATCAGAAGAAGTTCAGGAGCAGTTCAGTCAATTAGCCAGCACGATCGTATATGCGTCCGGATGCGCAGAAGTCAATTCCGATACATTTGATATATTAACTCAATCTCTGGAAAAACTGGGAATATCCAATGCTTCCGAAATATTAGAGCAGACCATACAGGCACAAAAAGACCTGCAGGCAGTTAGTGAAAAATTAGGAATAACGTTAGGGGATGTCACCGCTGCCACCTATGAAGAAACCGTGCAGATGTTGGCAAACGCCCAGGCCGAAAACCTTAATTCACAGGCATTATGGAAATTGGCTGTTGTACAAGGAACAATCACAGACGGAACGATCACTACTGAATCAAATGTAGACGCTTTATTAGCGGAAGCCAAAGCTGCAGGACTTGATGCTGCAATGCTCACAGCCTTAGAGAACGTAAAGAATGGAAATATCAAAGACACAAACGCAGCGCAGGCAATCATGGAGCAGGCCCGACAGGATATCTTAGCCTCCATGTCCGATTTCGAATTGGATTTTGATCCTTCTGCTTCTTCCGCCGCCGGTGCCGCTGCTGGTGCTGCAGCCGGCGCTTCCTACACAGACGCATTCGAGGAAGAGTTGCAGTCGCTTGATAACTTACGCGATCGCGGTGTCATAGATGAAAAAGAATATCTGACCAGACTCCGCGCACTCTATGAGCATTACTTCAAAGACAAAGCACAATATGCCGAACAGTATGCCAAATACGAAAGACAATACCTTGACGGCATGAAATCCCTCTACGACTCCGCACTCAGCGGTGTTTCCAAACTGATGAGCCATCAGATCGACGGATACACGGAAGCCAAAGAATCCGCTGTCGCCTCGCTGGAAGCGGAGAAAGAAGCCAGACTGGAAGCAATTGAAGTCCAGAAAGAGCAGCTGGAAGCAGAGCAGGATCTGATCGACGAGCGGATCGATGCCAAGCAGGAACTCATAGACGGCATTCAAAAAGAAATTGATGCGATGAAAGAGGCCCGCGCCGAAAGACAGCGCCAGATAGATTTGCAGAAGGCACAGTATAATCTGGAATCAATGAAAAACCAGCGCACGATTCTGCAGTACAGCAGAGAAAAAGGCCTGCACTACGTTGCGGATGAATCCGCCATCCGGGATGCCCAGGAAAAAGTAGATGAAGCCGAGTTTGACATTGAGGTCGCACGGAAAGAAAACGAGATCAGGCTCATTGAACAGGAAATTGATCTTCTCGAAGAACAAAAAGAAGCAATACAAGACCAGATCAGCGCGCTTGACGGACAGTCTGAACAGATCGAAGAATACTATTCCAAAATGATTGCCGAAACGGAGAAATATTATGACACTCTGATATCCAATACAGAAAAACAGAAATCCAAATGGGAAGAGTTGGCCGAAGTCGAAGAAATTGCACAGGCATATTCTTCCATGAAACAGGTATTCGGTGACATGGGTTATACTGTTCAGGATATTTTAAACGGTAATGAACAGGCATTTGAAGATTTCAAGTCCAGATATATCTCACTTCTCAATGACCTGAACAACAATTCCAGTTTTGCTGAAGGACTCTCCTTTGCCACCGGTAATTCTGAGGAAAACCTCGGCTCTTTTCTTGCTAAAACAAGAGATGCCGCTGCAGAAATTGATGAACTTTCCGCCAGAAGTACTTCCCTAAGCGTTGTGACAGAAGGCATGGACGGTATCGCCGGTTCCGCCGCTGACGCTAACACACAAATTTCAGACACAGCGACAAATATTGGAAATGTTGTGGCAAACATGGGGGAACTTGGAAACTATCTCAATACAGCCAACACCCTCTTAGGGGATGAGCAGAAAGCTTTTGATACACTGCTGCAGACAATAGCAAACGTCACAGAAGCAATTAACCAGAAAACACAGGCGATGGTGAATGGACAGGCTGTCACAGGCATTGCCGTAACGACTGAAATCGCATACTTTATCCTGCTGAAAGAAAAAATACTGGAACTGCAGGAGTGTCTTATCGGCAGTCAGGACCCAGGCACAGGCGCTCTTGGCAGCATCGCATCTGCTCTTCAGGGACTCAATGATATTTCACTGGAAAAAGGTATCATCATACAGCTTACGAACCTGCAGGCAGCTGTTCTCGGCGTTGCGGCCGCAATCGGCGGCGGCAGTATGGAATCTCCCGGCATCGATGGCATTGGCCAATCCGCTACTCTCCCCGGTGACAAAACCGACGGTAAAAGCACTGGTGGAAAAAGCAGCAATTCTCTCACAGACGCCATTACCCAAATGGGTGAAACGGCAAATGAAGTAATCGGCAAACCAGAGGCTGAAGGCGATGGAACCGTTATCGGTGAATTCGGTTCTATGAAAACCTCCGTAACCAATGTAACTGCCGCGATCGGCAGTGAAGATTCGGATGGTACGGAAGAACGCGGTGAAGATTCCGGTGATGAGACAGACGGCACTCTGATTGATTCTATTGTATCTCTTGGAGATACCACAAAAAAAGTGTTGGGCGAACCGGGCGGCGAAGGCGTCATCGGCAGATTTGAACAGTTTCAACAGCCGATCAGTGATGCCGACGCGCATGTCCAAAGCATCGCGAAAGGTTTAGAACATATTGACGGCCAGAACGTAGAATGTACGATCAAGATACACGTCGAAAGTGACGGTTCTCTTCCCAGCGGCATAACACAAAGTACCGAAATGAATACCGGAAACGGCGAATATACTCCTGTCTATAACAAACAGAGTTCCGCCGGGCAGGCACACAACCCGATTATCACGCCGGACGGCCTGACATTACACCCGGTCCGCTCCGGTGACAGCCCATGGGCATTACAGCAATCCTTTGCACCACTATTGCAGGAAATGAATCGTCATCTTGCAGTAAGTGCCATGTACGAGCACCGCAGACAGACAGAGCAGATGATAAGAGACATAACCGCCACAAATATGATTTACAACAACAGCAATATACAGCCTGCTATTCACGGCGGCGTGCATATCACTTGTCCCGGCGTTACGAGCCAGGAAGTGGCCAGACAGGTTGGAGCCGAACTGAATCATATGTTTAACGGACTTCACAATTATGCTGACCAGCAAAGCAGCGTCCGATGACGCTTGGAAATGATACATGTAACAGGGCTGCCGAAGGCCGCCCTGTTGTGTGATATGATACATTCACGCACAGGAGTAAAACGACTGCTATGAATTATAAAGACGAAATTATCAGATCCATCCAGACCATGGTGGACAGGCGAATTGCAAACCATAAAACAGACCGCACTTACAGATCAGTCATCCAGAAAATCACATCCAAAGGGTATGTTATTCTGGATGATACAGGAAGTGAGCGGACCGTTAAATGCTGCATACCGAATGTTTCTTTGAAAGCCGGCCAGAGCGTCTGGGTGAAAGAACCTATGGGAAATTTGAAAGCACTGCACATATGCGGCGTGGTATGAGATTTTGTACCATGAAAAAAAGTAAAAAACAGAAAGAAGGTGGCTGAAACGGCACGTCCGATCATACAAAAAATAACCCCCTTTGATGCAGCAAAAGACTATGAAATTGCACTCACATGGCTGGGCAGCCGTGCCCACGCAAACAGAATCGTGATATGCGATAACAATACAAACAGCGTTGTGTTCGATGATACGGTATCTTCTTTTTCCCTGAAGCATCTGATCCCGGCCCATACACTGTCCAATAACAGAAAATATACGATTGAGGCGCAAGTATATGACGTGGAAAATATACCCTCCGCGCTATCTGCCAAAGTACTCTTCTACACATTCGCAACGCCTGATTTCTATTTCGAAGATGCCACAGAAGATTTCCTGATTACCAGTTCGTCTTATCCGGCTGCTGTACACTATTATTCCGAAGATTGGGAAGAACTAGGTAAATACATGTTCTATCTGTACGATTCTTCCCGGAAGCTGTTGATACAAAGCACCGAAATGACAGATGACCACGAAATCAGCTACACCTATAAAGGTCTTGACAACAATACGACCTACTACGTGAGATGCACAGGTGTCACAGTCAATGGCATGGAACTGGATACCGGATATACCAAAATCCACGTCAAATACGAGAATCCTAATACCTATGCACGTATTTATGCCACCCCTCTCCCGTCACAGGGCTGCATACAGGTTGCAACCAATTTGATCATCATACAGTACAACGGAACCGACAGTTTTGACTACATAGACGGCATGATAGACCTGCGTGACAAAACCCTGTACTACGATAGCGGATTTCTGATCAAGGATGACTTTACCGTCATCATCCGCGGCATAAATCTGTGGCAGACTGCCGATCTTTTTAAAATGAATAACGGTATCCTCGGTCTTACACTGAGTTCGAGAATCTACAACGACGGCAGATTAAGGTTCCGCCTTATGGTCCCAAACGGAATTGATCACTATTTATTATATTCAGCCCCGCAGGTATTCGGCAATGAAGACATGGTCACCATCGCAATCAGAAGGAAGGGCAATGTCTATCAGCTTAAAGTGTTTGTAGAGCTCGGATTCACGACTGACCGCGGAGACATGTGGTACGGCTACGAACGTCCCGCACAGCATTTGATACAGAAATATGACAACTGGATCAATACAGACGAGGAAACGCATAAAGTCAGCCGTGATGCTTTTACAGAATATTTGGGCGGCACAGAACCCGCAGAAGCAGTGCAAAATGATTTATGGTTTGGAGGTGATTAAGGGCGTATGTTTATATGCGGAAGTAACTTTGTCGGAGGTGCACTGGCATGTGCCCTTACGCCAACCGGCATAGAAAATATCAATTATGTAGAATTGAAAAACGGTATTTATGACGATTTATATATTTCTAAATCTGCCGATTTTGAACTGAAAAACGAATGCCCCGCGGAATGGGATTTCAACACTGTATTATGGGCAAAATTTAACAATACGACCGACGCCGGCAACATAGACTGGAATCTGGAAACTACATCCCATATTCTTCTGAAAAGCAGAACGGAAGGTAATTATAAATGGAAAACCATCTTCGTAAAAGAAGTAAATTCTATCGAAGATTTCCATATCAATTATCCCGATTATTTTGTTGCGTCCGGCCAGCCGGTTGAGTATGCTGTCGTAAATGTCTTGAACGGCTGTGAAGGTACTTATGCAATTACACGGGTGGTTTCGCAGTTTAGAAAGCTCTTTCTGATTGAAGGCAATACGGTCTGGGGAACAGAGATTACAGACGGATTCTGTGATACAACCCGCAATATCCCCTCTTCCACCGTGGAACTGCTAAACAGCAGATACCCTGTCTTCGTTAGAAATACAATTGCTAATTATGATACCGGTAATTGCAAAGGCTCATTTGTACCATTGGATGAAGATTCCTGCGAATTTGCATTTGACAGTGAGCAGGATTACGGACGTATCAAATATCAACGGGATTTCATGAATTATATCTGTGACGGCATTCCTAAAATTCTCAAGCTGCCCGACGGCCGCTTATGGCTCGTACAGATTACACCAAATCCGTCAGATACGGCAAACCAGCAATATAATGACCGGGAAATAACATGGTCCTGGGTTGAAGTTGGAGATGTCAACTCGGAAGAAGACCTGTATTATCTCGGATTTTCAAATATCGAACCGGAATGGTGGACGAACTGATGGCTGATATCATTACACAGGAAGATCTGCTGATCGTTCTCCAGCATTCGGCAGATCCTAAACTGAAACTAAATATCGAAGTACTGGACGCAAATCGGAAAGTAACAGGTACACTCAACTGCAACATGCAAAGCGGCAGTATGTCCATCAACGGGGAATCCGATATCAGACGTACTGCCGATTTTGTCCTGCAGCCGACTTTAAAAGAAAAAATAAAACTCACAGAAAACAGTTTACTGTGGC
The DNA here is from genome assembly GCA_910586615.1 of uncultured Lachnospiraceae bacterium. Classification (GTDB taxonomy): domain Bacteria; phylum Bacillota; class Clostridia; order Lachnospirales; family Lachnospiraceae; genus UBA3282. Next base: position 1,695 of record CAJUJP010000054.1, on the reverse strand, counting down.
TGAACAAAGATATCCGTTTATCCATCGGACTATATAATCCAAGAGCGAAGCAGTATAAATATTATCCGCTTGGTTACTATGTTTATACCGATACCTCTGGTACTTATGACGCTTCAACCGACAGCCTGTCCATCAACTGTGCAGATTTTATGAAAAAACTGGATGGCACCAGGAACGGACAACTAGGCGCACTCATAATCCGTTTTCCTGCATATAAAGAAGATGAAGAAACCGGAGAAATGATCGAGGGCCACATCATACGGGAGGCTGTTATTGAAATACTGGAATCACTGGCCCATATCACAAATCACAGAATTGATGATATGGGTGAACCGAATGCCTTTCCCGAATATAATGACCACTGGCAGCAATACCGGGAGCAGAATAAGCTATGGAACTATATTCCTTACAATCAGGAATTCTCGTCCGGCTGCAGCGTACTTTCCATTCTCACGGCCTTTCGAGACTTATATCCAAATTACGAAATGTTTTTTGATATGGAAAACAATACCTTTATATGCCAGATGAAGCCGGCGTGTTATGAAGATGACATCTTTTTAAATAACGGATTCCTGCAGAGAGTGCTGCTATCCGAAAGCACCTCTGTGGACATGACCACCATCAGAAATATCTGCGAAGTTTGGGGCCAGGTTATTGATCCCGATTACTATAGCGATGAGTGCTCTTATCAGAACAATATCTACTCCGCTTCTATTGCGGGGTATGAGGATGAATACCGCAACAGAGATCTGATCGGGTTAAAAATTCCGGAGGCCAATCAGGAAGATGCACAGATCAATATTAATAATTTCGGCACAATAGTCATCTACAACGAAGCAAATGACAAACCGATTAAAGCGGATGTGTTAAAACCAGACACAGCATATGTTTTTAAAATTATGAAGGAACGCATCGATGAAAAAGACGTAATCAAAGCGTATCTGCTCGGCGAACGGAAGGTTCATGCGATGAATGTCCTGACAAACGGAAAGAAAAGCGGTCAGTTTGTGACCATCGATGATGTGGAGTATGAACTGTATTCCAGAGAATACTTCCAGAAGCGCTACGCCTGTGAACACGTTGAAATAACGGTTATTCCGAATTCCCCTTTCACAGTCGAAAAGCTCGGCGAAATTCTGGACGTAAAAGCAGGCAGCGAATATGATGATATCACATCTAATGATCTCGCCGCAGATAAAGCATATTGGGAGAATCATAAAAACTGCCGTCTGACCGACAATATCACGATTACCACCGCTCTCCTGCCCTTTCTCGACGTGAATAAAAAAGTGTCGTACAAACGAACAGATTCCGATCAGGAACAGCAATACATCATCAGTTCCGTATCCCACGATTTTGCCGGTTTCACGTCTACCATTACAATGTACAGGTTCTATCCTTTGTACGATACGCTTCTGAAAGAAACAGGCATCCACAAAACATTGGCTGAATACAGTCATGGTGTATTAAGCAAGTATACCCATGATGAACTTGCCGGCATTGTCGGTAAAGACACATGATAAATACCGATGAGACCCTTTGCAGCTGAAAAGATTCATCCTGCCATATCAGAGGCTTCGGCATCCATACGTTTGAACCAGTCCGTATGTTTGATGACCGGAAAATTTTCTATACTACAAAATTAGGTAATTGCGAAACAAGTTCGCAATCTTGATTCCAACAGGGAAAAATCGG
>CAJUJP010000053.1 GCA_910586615.1 uncultured Lachnospiraceae bacterium | reverse complement strand
AGTAAAAATCCATTTGCGAAGCAAATTTTGCATGGATTTTTACCTGTTACTGGAACGGAGTGAACAGTAACGAAGCCATGACAAACCCGGCTGCTTTTCACGCCGCACCATCCGGCACAGCTTAGAAACCGGCAGGGCCTAGAACCTGTGTCCTCCGCCACCGCCGCTTCTGCTGCCCCCGCCACCGCCTCCTCCACTGCTTCCGCCGCTTCTGCTACTGCTGCTGACCGGATTATAGGTGCGGCTTTCCCGTACAAAACGCACTTCCGGCCGGGTATAGCTGAAATGGTTCACGGTACTGCCCAGAAGTTCCTTTCTGCCCGGTTTTCTCAGTCTTGCAAAGAAACTCACTGCTCCGTAATTTAACAGAAGTGCAAGGATGAGCGCCAGCAGAATGTTGTTGATATATTTCATGGGCTGGGCGATCTTATAGCCTTTCAGAAGATCCGTGATCTGCTCATAAGCTTTGGCTGCACACTCATAATAATCACCGGCGGAAGCATAACGGTAAACATTATCCGTAATGGTATTTGCATAGGATGTGGTAATCACCTTGTATACCGCCCCGTCGCTGTGGATCCATATATTACGGTTGTCCATGTCAATAAGAAAAAGAGTTCCACTGTCCGTTCCGAACTGTTCTGTATAATATTGTCTCGCATAAGATTCCGTATCCTGATCATTGCTGTCTGTCGTTTTGAAGGCCGCATTTCCATAGGCTGTGACAGCCTGCATGGACTCTGACAGTTTCTGCCGCTCCTCCTCATCAAGTAACTGCGCATCATCCTCGATGACAGCAGAATAAGATGTTTCATGATTTATGTAAACTATCTTCTCATCGGAAACGGTTTCGGAATGGGACAGGATGTGAACTTCATCGTCCTCTGAAAAGGGATCATTTACGTCCTTACTGGTATCAGATCCGATTCCTTCCATAACATGGTCAGTCAGTGCGCCCAGGGACACTTGCCAGGCCAGTCTGATAACCAAAAGAATCCCCACCAGCACAGCCATCCGGATGCAGGTCCTGATCACTGCTTTACTCCGTATATTCTCATCCATTCTCGTCACCTCCCCGCCTGTTAAGCTGGGGCAGCTTACGTGTAGTCAGTACATTATATCTGCCGATGATATCCATCAGCGTCCAGATCACCGCCCCCATGGAAACAATGGATCCGCCATAGTAAAACAGGTCGGAAACAGGATTCCATAAGATAATCGCAAGAGCCAGCACAATAGCCGCAACAGGCTTAATCAGCACCGGAATCATTTTTTTCAGAGAACCTTTCCGCCCCGGCTTCAGCCATCTTTTCGAACACACAATGCCTATCAGCCCGGCACAGATGATTAAAACAGCAATGATCCCCATTTTATCGCCGCCGCGAAATATCACCAGTGCCATGGCCAGAGGCATGAAAAACATAAAAATCGCAGATGCGGTCAAAACCTGAATCAATATTATGACATTCCGCCTGTTCCTGCTGTAAGCTCTTCGCTCCTGAGCTCCGTTTTCTCCAAACTCTCCCCCTCTGTGCCCCCGGTCTTTTCTTTCCTGCTGAAAAAAAACATATCCCTTATCGTTCTCCCTCGTCTCTTTCTCCTGAATCCCTGTCATCTGGGACGCAGACACAAAAGCACACACAAGTGCGAGAAGCGCCAACAGCATCAGGGCCAGACCGGGGGTAATGGTAAACCTGATATTTAACAGCACAAACAGCGGAATCGCCAGAAGCAGTGAACCGATGAGATATTTTTTCCTGTCCACGGGTAAATCTGCCGCCGCCTTTCCCGTCTGCCCGTTGACCACGGCATAGGCCACCCGGTCTCCTTTTCTGTAGGAAAGAAACCAGACCGGAAACATAGCCGATTCAGCGGATGTACATTCGGGTGCCAGAGCATTTTTCAGAGAAACTGCATTTCCCGTATCTTTCACATGATACCTGGAACACTCTCTGTCCCCCGCTATTCTGGCAAAGCCATCCTCCGCTGCCATGTCCCTCGCGTCCTGCTTGTATACGCTGCTGTCCACGTCCCCGGCATCCGCATAGAAACCGCTTAAAAAGGCCGGTGTAAACCGCTTTCCCGCCGCCATGTCATAGGGTGCGATGGCGCCGCTCAGATCATCGGAAAAGGAAGCCGCCGCATCAAAGGAGATTCCTTCATATGACGCATCCACGCGGCTTGTAATATCATAATGTTTTGTGACCAGATAATCACCTCTCTGACGACTTTCGCTGCCCTGGAAAGTGATCTGCCCTTTTTTTTCAAAAGAGTACACCCAGTAGGGCATGTAGATCCCCCGGAATTTCTCGATATATTCCTGGTCCTTCAGCTCTTTGGGTGCAAAAACGGCACGCCGCATCATACTGGCATAAGCCGCCTTACAGTCTTCCTTTGTCTTCAAAAAAGGAATGATATGTGCCGGTCTGCGGCCTTTGCCGATCCGGCTGTCCAGAACAGCAGTGGATCCACAGAAACTGCAGAACGTTGCCGCCGTAGTGTCCTCGCTCAAAAGCTCCGCACCGCACTGTGTACAGCGAAAGACTGTCACGTCATATTCATTGCTTTCTTCAGCATCATGCTCCTTCTGAATGCTGTAGGGATCCACTGCAGTGCTGCAATGGCTGCATAGCATCTGCTGGGCGGCAATATCAAATTTCAGATTACTGCCGCAGTTCGGACATTCGTACATAAAATAACCCTGCCTTTCCACGACCTGCGAATTTAAGCCGCAGGTGCAAACCTGTGTGTTTCCTGACTGCGGTCAATGCCTGTCCCCGGCTCCGCCGGAAACCGTCTGAAACCTTACTTCCACTTCCACACTCTTCCTGCCTGTCAGCTCCTGTGTCCGCCGGTCCGGCTGTCCCGTACCCACATAAAGAAGGTACCGGTCCGCATCCTGCACCCGCAGGCCTCCCTCATTCACCGCACTGAATGCCTCCCCTCTCACCGGAATCGTAAGCACCTTACGTTCCCCCGGTAACAGTAACACTCTCTGAAATGCGCACAGACTGTGGTTTGGCACCGCGTAAGGCGACTGGCTGTCTTTTACATAGACCTGTATAACATCCTGCGTAGCCACGGCACCCCGGTTTACCACTTCCGCCTGCACGACCACATCTCTGCTGTCCCCGCACTGTCCGGACAAAAAGGCTTTCTCCACCGCCACATCTCCGTAGGTCAGTCCGTAGCCGAAAGGATACAGCGGAACGTTTTCCATATACCGGTAGGTACGCCCTTTCATCGAATAATCCTCAAAAGCCGGCAGCTCCTCCACTGTCCGGTAAAAAGTAACAGGAAGCTTGCCCGACGGCGAACAGTCACCGAAAAGAATCTCCGCCACGGCCTTGCCGCCCCGCGCTCCGGGATACCACAATTGCAGCACCGCATCCGCCTTTTCCTGGGCAAGAGACAGGTCTATGGCGCTTCCCGCCATCAGACATACGATCACCGGCGTGCCCGCCGCAAGCACTGCCTCCATCAGATTTCTCTGGGATTCCGGAAGTCTCAGATCAGGCTTGTCGCCGGAAGCATAGCTGTTGCCGGTATCGCCTTCCTCTCCCTCCAATGTCTCATCCAGCCCAAGGCAGAGCACTACCACATCGCTGTGTTTTGCCACGATCACTGCCTCCGAGATCCGGTCGCCTTTTCGTGCAAGATCTTCTGTCGCATCTTTATACAGATGTGAGCCTTCCGAAAACAAAACTCTACCATTATGTCCGATTTTGTCCTGTATTCCTTCCAAAACCGTTATGTATCTTGAAGATGTCCCGTGGTAGTTCCCGATCAATGCCACTCTGTTGTCCGCATTGGGACCGATCACGCCTATGGTCTGCCCGGCATCCGCTCTTAAAGGCAGGATTCCACTGTTCTTTAACAGCACAACCGACTCTCTGGCAAGCTGTTGTGCCACTTCCAGATGCTCTTCGCATTCCACCTTTTCATAGGGAACCTTATCATACTCGCTGCCGTCAAACAGTCCCAGCAGATATCTGGTGGTAAAGGCCCGCTCTGCCGCCCTGGTGATCTCCTCCTCAGTCACCAGCCCGTCCTGCAGCGCTTTCAGCATATGGAGATACGTGACGCCGCAATTGATGTCACAGCCGGCCTTTAATGCCATTGCCGCGGATTCTTCCGCCGTGCGGGTGACCATATGATGCTCGTGAAAATCTTTGATCGCCCAGCAGTCTGATACATAGTGTCCTTCAAATCCCCACTCATCCCGCAAAATGTCCTGGATCAGCTCTTTGCTGCCGCAGCAGGGCACACCGTTGGTTCTGTTGTAAGCGCCCATCACCGCTTCCACGCCTGCCTCCTGCACACACGCCTTGAACGCGGGAAGATACGTCTCCGTCATATCTTTTTTACTTGCTACGGCATTGAACTCATGGCGCACCGCTTCCGGCCCGGAATGAACCGCCAGATGTTTGGCACAGGCCGCACTCTTTAAGGTCTCACCTTCCCCCTGTATTCCTTTTACATACGCCACGCCCAGCCGGCTCGTAAGATACGGATCTTCCCCGTAGGTCTCGTGTCCCCTTCCCCATCGGGGATCCCGGAAGATATTGATGTTGGGCGACCAGAAAGTCAGTCCTTTGTAAATATCCCTGTCCCCTTCCGCCGAAAAAGCATTGTATTTCGCCCTTCCCTCAACAGCTACGACATCTCCCGCTTTTCTGACCAGTTCCTCATCAAAAGATGCCGCCATGCCGATGGCCTGCGGAAAGCTGGTGGCCACGCCTGCCCTGGCCACACCGTGCAGCGCCTCATTCCACCAGTTATAGGCCGGAATTCCCAGCCTTTCGACCGCCGGCGCGTCATACCGGAGCTGGGCTGCCCGCTCCTCGATGGTCATCTGTGCAACCAGTTCTGCCGCTTTCTGCGCTGCTCTTTTTCTTGCCTCTTTTCTATTTTCCATGTGTATGATCCTTTCAAATATAATATATTGTCATTTCGTCTTTCTACTGCTTTGTTCAGCAATATCGTTGTTTTCCGGCAGAATTTCCTGCCCTGACCCGTTTCGGATTCCTGCTGAAATTCACTGGAACCGCTCAATTCAACGGCTCTCTGCAAAAGTAACAGCTGTACCGGGTTCCAGGCATCCTGGGGATCAGATTCTGTGCGGCACAGTAACCGCAGTTAACGCACCTTTTTCCCTGGGGAACGGACTCTCCGTCCAGATACCGCTCCGCCACTGCAAGTCCGCCTCTCGTCTCATACAGCCGCTTCTGCTCTTCATATTTTTCCCGCTGATGCTCTCTGGCATCCGCCTCCGCCTTCTCCATCAGATAGGCCGTCGTATCGTTTCCGTCCTCTCTTGCCTCTCTGATGGCCACCTGCGCAGAGGTCTGCCAGGCATAGACGCTCTGTCCTGTCCGGCCATCCTTCTGCCTGGCTGCCGCCGTACCCGGCGCTCTCCACGCTGGCCCGCTCTGACCGTAGGCGCCTGTGCTTCCCGCACTCACCCCACCGCCGGCTCTGTCCCGATTTGCCGTAGTCACACTAAGATCAGGCAGCGAACTCCCGCTTTTTCCGAAACCGCCCTTCGAATTCTGATATCTCCTGTAAATAGTCACACCGATAATGATAAAAATAATAAGTTCAAACATTGCTCTCCCCTCTCTGTCACAAGCGGCTTCCCGTACATCTGCACCGCACACCGGCCCGGTTTTAAGAAGCCGCACTGTACTTCACAATCAGAAGCTCCACACTCATCACATCGTTCATCCTGCCGGTCTTCACCGCTTCCTCCGTCTCCACACAGTCTGACAGCGCACGGCGCAGATCCGCTTCCTTAAATTTAGCGGCCTGGGCCACATATTTCCTGGCTATGAACCCCGCAAGCCCTACCTTCTCACCGATGGTATTGGCATCATAACCTTTGTTTTTCAGTTCCTTGACCTGCAGAAGCATATTAAACTGTCTGGTGATCAGAAAAAGAATCCGCATAGGCGGTTCTTTCAGCGTCAGCAGATCATAATACAGTTCCATTGCCGCCTTCTGCCTTCTCTCCGCCACTGCATTGATCATGTCAAAGATCTGGCTGGTCACCTGTCTGGTACACACCGCCTCGATGTCCTGAGCGGTAACCACATCGCGCTCAAGACAATAACAGAGCAGTTTTTCCAGTTCTCCGCGGATATTCTCCATATCAGAGCCTGTTTTATCCAGAAAAAGATTCAGATCCCGCTCCGTGATGTTTTTATTTTCCTTCTTCAAAAAGCCCAGCACCCAGCGTTTTAACACCGTCTCATCCTGCATCTTGAATTCAATGGCACGCCCCCTCGCTGTGGCCGCTTTATAGAGTTTACTCCGCTTATCCACTGACGGTTCTATGAACACAAAAAAAGCCGTATCAGAGGGTTCTCCGAGGTAAGCCGCCAGTTCTTCGCCGCCTTTTGCAAACAGGCCGCTGTTTTCCAGCAGGATCACCCTGCGCTGCGCCAGAAAAGGCATGGTCTCCGCCAGATCAATGACCTCTCCCGGCTTAACATCCTTCCCTTCAAAATAATGAAGATTCATAGGATCTCCGCCGTCCAGCAGAGCATTTTTCAGTTTATCTTTATACTGACTGCGCAGATAGGCTTCCTCGCCGTAGAGGATATAGACCTGCTTCAGCTGTCCTGTTTTGATTTCTTCGGCTAACTTTTTCATGGATCTTCTTTCCGATATTCACTCTTTTTACTATTACATCCTGTCTTCGTCTGCTTCTCCGTCCGCTGCACAGTCTTCTTAACGACTGCCCTCTCTGACCGGAAGAAACTCCGCTCAGCTCATTGTCTTCCCGAAATTTCCGGCAGATACCCATGCCCGTACCACTTCCGTATACGGTATCTTCGCACCGGGCAGATCTATCTTGTCCCGGATATCCTGCATCTGATAATCCAGCTTTTCAATGGAATCCGCACAGGCGCGAAGCTGCGCTTCGATCTCTTCCGTATCGTTTACATCTTTTTTATATTTCAGTTTATGTTCGAGACTTGCCCAGAAATCCATGGCAATGGTTCTGAACTGAACCTCCGCCTTGACATATTTTTTTTCATTGGAGAGAAAAATAGGCACGCTCAGAATCAGATGAAGGCTTCTGTAACCGTTGCTTTTCGGATTCTTGATATAATCTTTTTTCCGAAGCAGAATAAAATCATCCTGCTTGATCAACAAATCCGCCAGACGGTAAATATCGTCCGGAAAAGAACAGATCACCCGAAGGCCGGCCACATCCGTCAGATGCTCCCTGATGCTTTCCACCGTAACCGGATATCCCTTATGGGCCAGCTTCCCGTAGATGCTTGCAGGTGTCTTGAGCCTGCTCTTGATCGACTCAAAAGGATTCCTTTTGTACATCTGGGAAAATTCCTCATTGAGCACCTTCAGCCTCGTCTCCACTTCCATGATCGCCGCCCGGTATTCCATCATCAGCCTGTTAAAAGGTTCCGTTCCCCGCAGCTTCTCGGCCTGCATCTCAATGATCCGATGCTGTTTCCTGAGTTCTTCTTCCTGTTCCTCCACTTTCTCTTCCAGACTGTTCTTGTATGCGAAAAGCTCCATCGTATTTCTCACCCGGTTCTTTACGATGGAAGCTTCGAAGGGCTTATGGATAAAATCCGATACTCCCATTTCAAAACATCTGTTCTCAATCTCCGCCGCATGTTCACTGCTGATGATCAAAACAGGTATTTTCTGCAGCCATCCATTTTCTTTCAATCTGGATATCACTTCAAACCCGTCCTTTTTTGGCATATGCAGATCCAGAAGGATCGCCGCTGTTGTATCCCGGCTCTCTTCAAGCTTTTGCAGCGCTTCCTCGCCGTCCGCCGCCATTTCCACGGCATAATCCTCCTCCAGTATGCCCCGCAGCAGTTCGCGGTTGATCTCCGCGTCATCCACTACCAATATCCTTTGCATTTTTGCTTCCCCTTTTTGTGCAGTATTTTATGAATCCAGCAGCCCCTTCTTCTACATTTCCACTGCTTACTGCCTCCGTATACAGTATAACTGATTTTTGTCAAAAAAGAAATGCCCAGCACAGAAATTACAACTGTTACCTGTTTCATTCCTTCAAAAACGCCTCTACTTTCACACCTCTGCCCTTAACCCGCACCGTCACCGCGCCGCTTTGCTGCGTCCCATAGACGATACATCCATATTGTTCCAGACGTTCCAGCAGCTCTTTATGAGGATGGCCGTACCGGTTGCCCCGCCCGGACGAAATCAGTGCGATGGCCGGAGCCGTCTGCCTCAGAAAAAGATCACCGGTTGAATTCCCGGAACCGTGATGAGCAGTTTTCAGCAGCGTTATACCAGATGTGCCGGCCTGTATCGCATCTTCCCGCCCGGAAAAAGACTGTGCCGGGGCATCTCTTTCCACGCCGGGATGCCAGGTTCCCAGAAGTTCCGTCACCCTCCTCTCTCCTCCGCCTTCCAGATCTCCCGTAAACAGTGCCGAAAATGTCCCGTAAGTCAGATAAAGCACCGTGGAATACGCGTTGGTATCCGCTGTGTTCCATCCCTTTTCAGGGTTCAGACAGGTTAACATAACTTTCCCAAAGTGCAGTCTGTCGCCTGTACCGATATAACGCACCGGAATTCCTGCCGCCTCCGCCAGATCTTCCAGTTCAAGGTATGCCCTGTTCCTTCCGGCTTCACCCACATCCGGCAGATACAGTGCCTCCACAAAAATACCGTCTCCCCCGGCATCTTCCAGTATGGTACGGATTCCGTTTATATGATCATCGTCCGGGTGGGTCACCACCACGGCATCCAACCGGGATACGCCTTCATATTTCAGAAAGGGGATGATCTGATAAGCCGCCACCTCACTCCGGTCGGAACTTCCGCCGTCAATCAGCATATGGACGCCGCTCTCTTCCTGCAGATAGATACAGTCCCCCTGGCCCACATCCACCATGGTGATCTGCAGGCCCTCCGGCAGACGAATGGTCAGCACAAGCAAAGCACACAATACCCCCTGCCAGAAAAAAAGCTTCGGAAGCCGGCGGTTTCCGGCCCCAAGAAGCACCAGAATCCCCACAAACAGCGCTGCCTGCCAGAGTCCGGGACAGCCTGTGATCCAGCGGCTGTCTGGCAGGTGCGTCACCCCGTTGCAGCATTTTTCATAAAGGCCGAGCACAAGCTGTACCGGAACGGCAGCCATCCTGCCAAGGGGCAGAAAAAGTGCCGCTCCACCCAGGCTTGCCAGACCACCCAGCAGAACAAACGTCATGCCCGGAATCACAAAGAGGTTTAAAAGCACCGAATAGGGCGGAAACTCATAATAGAAACACAGATAAACCGGAAGTGTGGCTAAAGAAACGGCAATGCCCGAAAACAGTACCTCTTCCGCTTTCGTATGCCCGAAGAGATTGGTCTTTACCGCCGGCAGGAAAGTTCCGATCCCGCACACTGCCCCGAAGGAAAACAAAAAACCGCTATGCTGTAAATACAACGGCTGTCCGCCCAGAACTACCAGAACCGCCACCGCCGCTGCCGTCATCAGGTCATAGGTTCTGCCTGCCAGTTCTGCACCAAGTCTAAGAACAAACATAATATATGCCCGGAGCATGGAAATTCCCATTCCGGTCATTGTCCCGTAGCAATACATAAATCCCGTTGTCAATATTATGTTAACTACTTTGGGAATACGCATTTTTCCAAACAGTTTATGAACCCCCATTCCGATCACAGACAGATGCAGGCCGCTTATGGCCAGAATATGAATAATACCGCTTTGCCGGTAAAGTTCTTTCAGATCCGCATCCAGCGTTCCCTTTTCCCCCAGCAGCATCGCTTTCATGACAGAAGCATTCTTCCCGTCATAGCAGGCATCCAGCAGTAAAGACAAATATTCCCGCATCCGGCAAAGCCCCTCCCGGAAATTGTTATGGCTCTTGCTTTTCGCCAGAAGGCGGCATTCCATGATTCTGCCCTGCTGTCCCGTTATGCGGTAATACGCCGCACTGTCAAACTCTCCGGGGTTTGTGGCACGGGCAAAGGCTCTGTAGGTTCCGCTCATAAGTACAAGGCTGCCCGTCTCGGGATTTTCCCCCTCTTCCATATAGCACAGGACTCCTTCGATCCCTGTGGTATCTTCTTTTCTTAAATTCTCTCTATTCTGTTTCCAGATATTATGTAGTCTGTATTGTGGAATCTTCTCAGAATCTGATAAGAATCGTTCCAGATTTGCAATTTGATCATTTTCAAGAATAACTGCATCCGACAGCGTTATGACCGTGGACTCACCGCTCCGGGAGAGCCTGGTTTCTCTTTGTTCCACGAAACCGGCCACGATCGTCCGTTCCCTGTCATGTACCCCGGATAGGGGTGCGTCTCCCGCCGTACAGACGACCACAACGGCCGCCGCCGCATACGCCAGTCCGGCCGCACACAAAGGCCTTCTCAACTTTATCACTCATTCCTCCTTTACCGTCAAAAGATCCAGATTACGCTCAAAAACATCACTCAGGTAGACTTTGTCACGATAATACACACCGGTCTCACCATTAATCAGGATCTGCACCTTGTTCACATTCGGCAGTTCTACCAGCGAATTTGTAATCGAATAGATGGTCACGTCGGCCCTGACATTGTACGGCTGGTTGGCAAACTCTTCATTTAAGTTTACATAACATATGCCATCTTTGACTGCCACGCTGATGATCTTGGAAAGGGGATTGATGGTAGGATATGCCCCCTCTGACATAGGCCCTTCGATCAGCTTCTCCATCACCAGCTTATCCAGCGAAATATTGCTGCTGTACACCACATTTCTGCGGTTCTCTTCCACCAGGCCGGTGCCATCCTCATTGGCAAAATACAGCTTCAGATTCACCTTCTCATAGGCATTGATCTCATTTCCCGCATTGTCGATAAAGGTATCCGCGGACATGGTACCGATGGCATTGCCGCTGCTGTCCGCCAGCATCTCACCCTGTACCGTGAAGGACACATAATCCACCCCCGGTATCTGCGTCACTGTCCTCACCATCGCCGCGCGCACAAGCACTTCCTTGGTAATGTCCATTTCCTTGTAATGCTCATCAAAATTCATGGTAAGCTGCCCGTTTTCCAGTGTGTATCCAAGCAGTGCAAAACCGTTGGAAAGCGGCGCTTCATATTCCAGCTTGGCCGGAATCTCTGCCAGCTGCTCTAACAGTTCCAGAAGCAGTTCCTTCGTATCCTCCGTATCACTGACATATTCTCTTGTGAGCGTCCTGGTTTCTTCTTTGTTTACATAATGTATATTATATACTTTTCCGCCCTCCGGAAGTTCTTCTTTACCGCAGGCGGTCAGCAGGATCAGCATAAAAAGCAGCAGACCGCATACCCGAAACATTTTCTTCATAAATGAAATCATATCCTTCTTTCCGTTTTCCGCATACGCTTCGCGGCACAGGCAGTTTCTGCACAAAATTCCCGTTTCCGGCATTCCCTGAAACGGGCTACACCGCTATATAAGTCAGCGGAATCTTCACTGTAAAAGCAGTACCCTGTCCTTCCACACTCTCCACCCGGATCGATCCCCTGTGCATCAGAATCGCACTTCTCGTGATTGCAAGGCCAAGCCCCGTTCCGCCGATCTCTCTGGACCGGGATTTATCCACACGGTAAAATCTCTCGTAAATCTGGTCGATACACTCCTCCGGGATGCCTAGACCTGAATCCGCCACCACTACCGTAAAAAACCTGTGGTCCGCATCAAGCGTCACCTTGACCCAGCCATGCTCCTTGTTATATTTGATCGCATTTTCCACCAGATTGGAAAGAATCAGCGTCATCTTCACTTCGTCCACGGCGGCAGTCACCGGCCTGAGACTCTCGTATACCAGCTCCACATCCCGCTTCTGGGCAATGGGCCTGAGCCTGCGCATAATCAGTTCCACAAGCAGATTGATGTCCACCTGGGTAATATTTAAATCCGCCGCTGTCCTGTCCATTTTCACAAGGGCCAGCAGATCCGTAATGATCTTGTCCTCTCTCTCAATCTCCTCAGCAATGTCCTGCATGAACTCCTGATACAGTTCCACCGGCGCATCCTTCTGGCTGATCAGAGAGTCCGCCAGTACTTTCATGGACGTGATCGGCGTCTTAAGTTCATGGGAGACATTGGACACAAATTCCTGCCGGGAATCGTCCAGTACCTTCATTCTACCCAGCACTCTGTTAAACGCATCGCCGATATGCCGCGTTTCCAGACAGTCCGTGACAGAGATGGGGTCATTGGTATATCCCTCCTGCACCTCATTGAGCGCTTCCGTGATTTTCTCAAAGGGTCTGATCAGTGCCTTGGCCGCCAGCACGGCCGCCACAAAAATAGCAAGTATTACAATAAGCTCCACGATCAGCGCCTTACGGCTCAAAATATCCAGTGTGGCGGCAATATTATCCGTAGACGCACTGACCAGCATGGCTCCCCTCACGATCTCTTTCTTTTCCTTCTTCTTGGGATCATCCCCGAAACTTACTGACTCTGTGATGGGAATGGTCATCTCGATATAGCCGTTGTCCTTGTCATGCCGGCTGGTGCTCTCTCCCTTGACACAGCGCACCACTTCCTCGGAAATGATCGTTTTATTCTCGCTGATCCCGTAAGTATCCTTGACGATGCGCAGATCGTTGTTGATGATCATGACGCGCCCGTCGTACAGCCCCGACAACTGGTCGATTTCCGCATTGATCACCTCCGATGAGGTATCCTGTAAATAGTGATAAGTAATCAGATGATTTGCCAGAATCTTAAGCTGCGTGGTAATGTCTGAGGTTCTGACACTTACGGCACGCTGCTCATAATTCTGCAGAATTGCATATCGCATACAGATACACGGAACCAGACCCGCAATGAGCAGGATCAAAAAGATTCTCGTCTTAAGACTTCTCAGAAATATAATTTTACCCATTTTTTCTTTAAGCAAAGTAATATCCAACACCCCACTTGGTACGTACATAAGCCGGTTCTCCGGGAACCTTCTCTATCTTTTCGCGCAGACGTCTGATATGTACATCTACTGTTCTCACATCGCCCGGATAATCGCTGCCCCACACAATCTTCAGCAGATTCTCCCGGCTGTACACCTTGCCCGGATTCTTGATCAACAGTTCCAGAACTTCAAATTCCTTGGCGGTGAGATTGATCTCTTTGCCGCTTATATAGACTCTCCTGCCGTCGCAGTCCAGACGCATGTCACCCTGTTCGATCACCCGCTGCGCCTGTTTCTCCTCACCCTTTCTGCCGGTTCTGCGCATGATCGCCTTGATCCGCGCCTTTACTTCCAATATGTTAAAAGGCTTGGTGATATAGTCATCCGCGCCGTAATCAAGCCCCAGGATCTTGTCCATATCATCGCCTTTTGCAGTTAACATAACTATAGGTACATTGGAAAATCCCCGAATCTGCTGGCACACTTCAAATCCCGTCATTTTCGGAAGCATAATATCCAGCAGAATCATATCGTAATGGTTCCTCTGGGCTAACTCCAAAGCCTCCTCGCCGTCATAGGCACAATCCACTTCCATGCCATCCTGTTCCAGACTGAAACGGATACCCTTCACAATCAGTTTCTCATCATCAACTACCAAAACCCTTTGTCCCATTTTTATACCGCCCCTGATTAATTCACTTTAATGCTGTCTTTTATTTTTGCGTATGTCCCTTCCTTAATTCCGCTTACGTTCATAATATCCTCAACAGAAGCAAAGCCTCCCGTATCCTGCCGGTAAGCTATGATCGCCGCCGCCCGTGTGGAACCGATGCCCGGTATGGTGCATAACTCTTCCATGGAAGCGGTGTTGATATTGATCCGCCCGTCCGTCGGACTGCCGTCTCCGGCATCCCCGGAAGCTTCCGGCGAAACGTTCCCGCCGGCTGTCTCCCTCTGTACCTGGGACTGCGGTTCTCTCCCCGGTCCGATGATCCCGATCTGTCCGGCAGTTCCCTCCTGTCCTGCCGTCTCCTCGGTTTCTTTCATTGTGGGAATGACCAGCTTCAGGCCGTCTGCAAGCTGCTGCGCCTGGTTTACATAATTCTGATCCGCATCCTCTGAAAAACCCCCGGCCTTTTCTACGGCTTCATAAACTCTGCTGTCTCCGGAAAGCTCATAGACTCCCGGATTCTTCACGGCTCCGCAGACATGCACGCAGATCGTCTGCACCTCCTGAGGCTGGTTTCTGTCCGCAGGCTGCCTGCTCTCCTGCAGGACTGCCTGATCCGGTTCGTCCTGATCCCGGCTCTGCCCGGATGTATCTCCCGGACTGACAGCCATCCCCCGGCCGCCTTCATCCTCCTGCTCCACAAGTGTTTCCGGCTGTTCCATCCTCCTGGCATCTGTTGTCTCAAACAAAAGCTGTTCCCTTCTTGTACAGCCGCACAGCACAAAACACAGGCACAGCAGGCCGGCAAAAAACACTGCAGGATCTTTCGCCCTGCCCGCACCGCTTGCTCCTGTATCATTCACTTTTTTTCTTACTATGGTCATATGCATTTTCCTTTCCGAAACTCTGTAGAATCGTCAAGGAAGTTCCCGCCATGCACTGTATTTTTATTGTAAAGTAAATTAACCCCTATGTCCACTTAAAAATAATGATTCCTGCAATCGCAATTCCCATTCCGGTGATCTTGCGCATCTCAAGAGGCTGTTTTTCCACACCGAACAAACCGAAAAGCTCGATCAGATAGGCCACGGCAAGCTGTGAGATCACGATGATCATGACTGCTCTCGCCGGTCCGAGCATTTCCATTCCTTTAATCACCGTATAGGTGATGACTGCACCGATGGCTCCTCCCAGCAGCATATATTTCGGCTCCACTTTCCACAGCGCGGTGAAAGAAGACCGATCCGTCACAAGCCATGCCGCCAGGCAGACTAAAAGCGCCGTAAACTGTACAAAAGCATTGGCCACCCAGATTCCTGACGTCTTCGTAACCTGCGTGTTGAATACCCCCTGAACACTCATCAGTGCCCCCGACAATAACGCAATCAAAAATCCAAACATAAGATACCCCTTTCCGGACAAAAAATAATTCTAAAACAAGGCAGATTTCCCGCCTTGTTTTAGTCTGTCCATTCCGATGGCATCTATTCTTCTTTTTGGTTTCCGGATGTTTCGATTATTCTTCCCCGCCTTCGCCGGATTCTTCATCCTCATATTCTTCGACCACTTCCTCCGGCAGATCAATGTATTCTTCCTCATACTCTCCGCCCACAACCTGTGACATGATCTTCTCGGACAATGCTTTCAGATCGTTGTTGGCATTCTCTCCGCCCCAGATCCTGGCGAAAGTAATCTCCAATTCCACCCAGAAGTTACTTGTCTCCACCAGCTTCGGCATGGGAACGGAACACATATACTCATCTAAAAACGCCTTTTTATTCGGATCGTCATAGGTATCACCGGCGTCATATACCGGCAGCTTCCCTGTTCTTGTAAACAGCGTATCTGTGGCCTGCGTCGCCAGATATACCGCAAAATCATTGGCCATGGCCTTACGCGGGGAATACCCGTTGACCACAACACACTGGGTCACGGACAATGACGCGGAACCAATCTCCTCACTCACATCCGGCAGCATGGAAATGCCGTATTCATAGGCAAAATTCCCCTCCGACCGGGCCCCTTCTATGGTGGAAAGCGCATCCGATGTCACCACCGAATAGACGATCTTGCCGTCCATGAAATCCTGCAGGATCCCGTCATAACTGATTTCCTTCGTATCAATGGAAAAGAACTGATTCAGATCCTGATAAACCCTCATACACTTGATGGCGTCTTCATTATAAATGCGTATGGAGTCAGCCTGGTCTCCGCATTTGCCGCCCACATCAATGGAATCTCCCACAAAAAAATAATTATAGAAAATATCGGACACATCCCATTTAAACACCGCTTCCACCTGTTCCGGTGCATCATACACGTCCGCAAAAGAACGAATATCATCTATCGTCTTCGGCAATGTCTCCGCCACCTTGGCTTCCACCGCCTCATCTGAGACCGCTGCTGCCGCCCCTTCTGTTTCTCCTTCTTCCGGGCTGGTGTCTTCCTCCGGATCCTGTCCGTCCTCAAGCTGTGCCTGCGCCTCTTCCCCCATAGCGGCATCCGCTTCGGCCTCAAGCTGCGCTCTGGCCCAGTCATTCAGATAACTTTTGTTATAAAGGAAACAGCTTGTCTCAAAATAAAAAGGATATCCAATCAGTTTATCGTGATAGGTCACCGCATCCACTGCCGTCTCCGGAAAAAGATCAGGCAGAGACTGCGTCCCTTCCGACAGTTCGATCTCCGATGCAAGTCCGGAAAGATAAGCCTTTTCCAGAGAATCATTGCTTACAATATAAAGATCCGGCACTTCGTCCGTGTGCAGGGAAGCCTGGTTGATAGTCTCCAGATACTCCCGGCCGGATGTATATACCGGAATGACCCGCGTTTCCTCCTGATACTCGCTGTAAGACACCGCCACGCTGTTCAGATAATCTGTCAGCGCCTCGTCTGTATACCATAAATATAACGTCTCTCTATGTCCGAAAAGAGAATCTTCTTCCACATCTTCGGCTTCGGCGGGACGCACTGCAATCCCCAGCCGTCCCACTCCGTAAATACCGCCCGCGCACAATGCGATGGCCAGTATCATGGTCAATCTTTTCTTAAGAGTCACTTCTGCTCTCCTTCTTTATTCTATATACGGTTATCGTATCCTTCTTTCTGTACAGATCCGCTCCATTCAGATCAGTCCGTCTCTGTGTCCTTTCGTCCGGTACACTCCCCCGGCTTTTCACCTCTGCTGATATCATTTCTCAGGCACAGATGCCATTTCAGTTCCGGTCCAGGATGATTTCAGATTACAGACTGCAGGTCTCTTTCAGGCTCTCCCGCAGGATTACGATCATTTCATCTACATTTTCCTTCGTAATGATGAGGGACGGCACAAAACGGATAATATCCGCTCCCGCATTGATCAGGACAAGTCCTTTGTCCATCGCCTTCCTAATCATATCGCCTACCGGCCGGTCAAAGACCAGACCCTGCAGCAGCCCTACGCCCCTTCTTGCCTTCACACAGTCGAATTCTTCCGCCAGTTGATCCAGCCTTTCTCCCAGATATGCCCCTGTTTCCCGTACATTTGCAAGCACATCCTGTTTTTCGAAAAGCTCCACCACCTTACAAATCGCTGCACAGGCGAGAGGATTGCCGCCGTAAGTCGTGCCATGGTCTCCCGCTGCAAGAGAACGGGCAGCCACCTTTTCCGTCATCAAAAATGCACCCACGGGAACGCCGCAGCCAAGCGCCTTGGCCGAAGTCATCACATCCGGTTTGATCCCGTAACGCTGCCATGCAAACATTTCTCCGGTACGGCCCATGCCGCACTGGATCTCATCCAGAATCATCAGAATATCACGCTCGTCACAGAGTTTTCTCACCTTCTGCATGAATTCTTCCGCAGCCGGATAGATCCCGCCTTCTCCCTGTACCGTCTCAAAAATAATGGCACACGTCCTGTCCGTCACCTGCGCCTCCACGCTCTCAAAATCATTCAGATCGGCAAACCTTATATTGCCGATCATAGGTTCAAACGCTTCTCTGTAATGAGGATTACCCGTCACCGACAGCGCACCCATGGTCCTTCCGTGAAAAGAATGGTTCATGGCAATGATCTCATGATCCGTCCTGCCGTCCTTCAGATACGCATACTTTCTCGCCGTCTTGATGGCACCCTCCACTGCCTCCGCTCCGCTGTTGGTAAAAAAGACCCTGTCCATGCCGGAGATCTCTTTGAGCTTCTTCGCCGCCTCCACAGCCGGAAGATTATAGTAATAATTGGAAGTATGGATGATCTTGTCGATCTGTGCCTTCAGGGCATCATTATATTCTTTATTATTATAGCCAAGGGCAAACACCGCAATACCGGACACAAAATCCAGGTATTTCTTCCCGTCCAGATCATAAAGATACACACCGTCTCCCTTTTCAAAAACAACCTGGTAACGGTTGTATGTGTGGAGCAGCGCCTGCTCGGCTTCATCTATGTATTTCTGCATTGTTGCACTCATATTCTGTTTTCTCCTGAAATGTTCATCTAGTCCATTGCGGCTTCATCATGATCCGCAATGATGGCCGTGCCGATACCCTGATCCGTAAAGATCTCCAAAAGCAGGCAGTGTGCGATCCGGCCGTCCAGAATGTGGACTCTGTTAACGCCCTGTTTAATGGCATCTGTGCAGTTGCCCAGCTTCGGCAGCATTCCGCCTCCGATACAGCCGCTTGCAATCAGTTCATCCGCCCTGGATGCCGTCAGCCTGGATATAAAGCTGGACTTGTCCTCGATGTCACGGTACAGCCCTTCAATGTCTGTCAAAAAGACAAGCTTGTCCGCATTCACCGCCTTGGCAATGGCGCAGGCCGCATCGTCCGCATTAATATTGTAAGTCATGAACTGATCGTCCAATCCGGTAGGCGCAACGATGGGCAGGAAATCTTTTTCCAGAAGGTCATAAAGCACCTTGGGATCCACACCGCATATCTCCCCCACATAACCGATATCCTCGCCGTTCGGGCATCTTTTTGTGCACTGCAGAAGTCCGGCGTCTTTGCCGCTGATCCCGATGGCCTTCACGCCCAGTTCCTCTACCATCCGCACCAGATTCTTGTTGACTTTGTTGAGGACCATCTCAGCGATTTCCATCGTCTCCTCGTCAGTCACCCGCAGTCCGTTCACAAATTTCGCCTCTTTGCCCACCTTGCCTACCCAGCGGCTGATTTCCTTGCCGCCGCCGTGCACGATGATCGGTTTAAAACCTACCAGCTTTAACAGCGTAACGTCTTTGATCACGTTCCTCTGCAGTTCCTCGTTGCTCATGGCGCTGCCGCCGTATTTCACAACGATGATCTTCCGGTTAAATTTCTGGATATAGGGAAGCGCCTCGATGAGAACCTCCGCTTTCTCCAAAAGAATATTCATTTCCTTCTGTTCCATGACTTTATATGTCCTCTTTTCTATTGAAACATGCCCTTGATTTGCATATTCCGCATTTCTATTTGTGTTATGTCAACCTGTCGGCAGACAGCCTGTAAGATACTTTTTTTGTCTTCTCAACCGGTTAACAGGTTAGAAGGGTCCTGTGACAAACCGGAATGTACGGATTAGCTCCTGTAATCCGCATTGATCTTCACGTAGTCGTAACTGAAATCACAGCCCCAGGCCGTGGCTTCCGCATCACCTGTATGCATATCCACCAGCACTCTGACTTCCGGCGAAGCAAGGATTTTTGATGCTTCCTCCTCGCTGTAGTCCGCCGCAACGCCGTTTTCATAGATGAGCATACTCTTTTCCCCGTTCTCAAAATAGAGAGAAACTTTCTCCGGGTCAAACTTCACACCGGAATAGCCCAGCGCACACAGGAATCTTCCAAAATTGGCATCATTTCCGTACACCGCCGTCTTGCAGAGACTGGAACCGATCACGGACTTGCTCAGTCTGCGCGCATCCGCTTTGGTTGCCGCATGAATCACTCTGGTCTCAAAAAGCGTCGTGGCGCCTTCTCCGTCTCCGGCCATCTTTTTTGCCAGCGTCTGGTTAACATAATGTAACGCTTCCGTAAATTTATAATAGTTCTCATCTTTCGACATGATCTCTCTGTTGCCTGCCATACCGTTGGCCAATACCACAAGGGTATCGTTGGTTGAGGTGTCACCGTCCACAGAAACCATATTGAAGGTATCCACCACATCCTCACTGAGCGCTTCCTGCAGGAGTTCCTTTGAAATCGCGATATCGGTCGTCACAAAACCCAGCATGGTGCACATATTCGGATGGATCATACCGGAACCTTTGCACATGCCTCCCACAGTCACTGTTCTGCCGTCCAGTTCAATCTGCACCGCCGCCTGTTTGGATACGGTGTCCGTGGTCATGATCGCTTCCGCCGCCATGGTCCCCGCCTCGATGGTATCCTTTTTGTCCTGCACCAGTTTATCCACACCGGCAAGGATCCGGTCTACCGGAATCTGGCTTCCGATGACGCCGGTGGAAGCCACCAGCACCGCATCCGCGGACAGATCAAGAAGTTCTGCCGCCCGGTCAGCCGTCTTCCTGCAGCATTCGTAGCCCTGTGTCCCGGTACATGCATTTGCTATACCGGAATTGACAACAACCGCCTGCACATAAGGAGAATGAGCCACCACTTCCTTATCCCACATGACAGGGGCCGCCTTCACAACGTTACTCGTAAAGACACCGGCCGCCTTACAGGGCTTCCGGCTGTAAACCATCGCCATATCTTTTCTGTTCTGATATTTGATTGCCGCCTCGGCACCTGCCGCCTCAAAACCTGCTGCCGCAGTTACACCGCCTTCTATGATCTTCATATTCATCCTCCATGTCAAGTCTGCTCTTTATATACGCCCCGTCTGCCGCCATGCACACCGGAGCATCCTTGCTGGCGCATACGGCAGTCCGTTCCATCGCTGTTCCGGTTACATGCCGCACAATGCTTTCTACACATTTTTCTATTCTAATACATTAGCCTGCCGTTGAAAAGCCATATTTTACTGCAGCATACCTGTTTTACGCTGAGCCGTCTGCAAGATCAATCTCCGGAATCTCCACATTGACTTCCGATTCTGCCGCTGTCTCCATTGGATCCGGATTCTCACCCTTTTCTTCCTCTTCTCCCCAGAGTGAGTCATGCTCCTCATGTTCCTTATCCAGGTTCATCGATGCCATATGCTTGGCTGTCATGTAAACCTCCATGTTAAAATCCATGAGCTTTTTCTCGTCCTGCGCCGGTACTCTGTCCCCGTTTGAGATCCGTCTGGCAATTTCCAGACATTTGGCCACCTCTTCACCGTATTCCTGCATGGCCTCACCCTGCTGTTTAGCCGCCTCCGCGTTAGCGATACCGGTCTCAAGCTCGATCACGTCATCTCTGAGTTTAATATGTTCCTCAATCTGTTCCTTCACCCGGTCAAGCTTTTCCTGCAGTTCCTGTGCCTGCCTGCGGTATTCCTCAGACAGTTCAAGCACAACGCCTCCGCCTGTGCCGTCGCCGCCAAACGAAATATTGCCTGCAGCACCGAATGCCTGCGCCTCGTGAGCCTCCTTCTCCTTAAGCAGCTCTCTCTGTCTCTTTCTCAAAATATCAAGCTGTTGTGTGTATGCTGCTCTCGCTTCCCTGATCTTCATCAAATCACTTCCTTCATGTCCTTATGCATTTAGAATACATCCGTGTATTCACCACAGTTCAGATCTCTGAACTGTTCTATGTATCCCTGTTACCGTGTCATTACATATATCGGTTGTTTTGTTCATGTTCCAAACCCGTTTTCAGGCTGTCTCCTCATTGATAAAAGCCGTAATGTTCTCCCGATTCAATGTAAAATCATAATAATTCAGATCTTCTCTCTTCGTCCATCCGATCTGCCGCCAGAACGCGTTGCCGATATCGTTGGCGGTAAAGGCAATGAGCGATACTTTGTTGATCTTCTCCTTCTTCAGCGCCTCCATGCAATAGACTACCATCTCCTTGCCGATACCGCGCAGACGATATTCCTTCGCCACACAGACATGATACAGGCAGCCTCGTCTGCCGTCATGCCCACACAGGATCGCGCCCACAATCCTGCCGTCTTCTATCGCCACCACGCTGGTGCCCGGATTTCTGTTTAAAAACCGGGTGACGCCCTCTCTGGAATCGTCTATGCTCCTGATCGCAAACCCTTTGATGGTCAGCCAGAGTGCCTTGACGCCCTCATAATCTTCTATTGTCATCGCCCGTATCATCTTATCCTCCACGATTCAATACCCCAACGTTCCGTTCAATGATTCATCATCCTCGATCCACTGCTGAACCGGAATCACCCGGTATTCATCCTCCGTATCCCTGACATAGACTGTCTCAATGCCCGCATTGATGATCTGCCGCTTACACATGGAACAACTGCAGGAGTTCTTCACATACTCGCCCGTGTCCGCTTCCACGCCCACCAGGTAGAGCGCGCTGCCGATCATTTTATCTCTGGAAGCGCTGATGATGGCATTCGCCTCCGCGTGGACACTCCGGCACAGCTCATACCGCTCTCCCCGCGGAATCTCCATCTTGATCCGGATACACTCCCCCATATCCGTGCAGTTCTTCCTGCCTCTGGGGGCACCCACATACCCCGTGGAGATCACCTCGTCATTCTTCACGATCACCGCACCGTAATGCCGTCTTAAGCAGGTGGACCGCTGTGCCACCATCCTGGCTAAGTCTAAGTAGTAATTAACCTTGTCTCTTCGTTTCATCTTCCTCTCCATTCCGGAGCGTTTACGCGGCAGGAAGCATGTCTTTGCCAACGCCAGACTGCCCAGGCCTGATTTGCCTCCGCCATCAACACGCGTTTCTTCACTCTTTCTAAAGTTCACATATTTTATCCGCTCTTCTGCTGGCATACTTACATCCAATAATAAGTGAACGGTAAACCAAAATCATAAATTACTGCTTTTACACAGTATAGCACAAAACATACTGGAATTGTTAAAATCCGTAACAGTTCAGCCTTGCACTATTCCGCGAGTAAAATCGCTCTGTATGCGATTTTATGAGTTGTGAAAGTGCCAAAATGCGACTTTGGAGCATTTTGTGTGCATTAGGAGTGACAGTGAAGCCGAGCTGAACCAATGTCATTAAGTTAATAGCGATATTTGTATGGTTAGATTTCATAAA
>CAJUJP010000052.1 GCA_910586615.1 uncultured Lachnospiraceae bacterium | reverse complement strand
CTTACCAAAAAAGAGGTATTTTTTTCCAAAGACACAAACTATTTTACACTACCCCTTTTACAGTCTCGTCTGTACCTGCTCATCTCCTTAAAAGCTTCTAAAACTTCCATATTCTTATGACATTTTTCAGAACAGCGACAACTGCTCATACCCCTTATTCTCCGGAAATTCACTCAGATAGGCGAACACCTTCTCCACATCGCTGACAATATGATTTTTCCTGCAAAAATCCCGAAAGTACTTCATCAGTTCTCCAGACCGCTCGCTTGGAATTTCATAATCGTACCCGAACCGGCGGTGATACTTCTCACGCATTCCCGGAAAATGTCTGTCCAATGCGGCATAGAAATATTCCCTGTCCCCTTTCCGCAAAGTCACGCCCATTCCGAAACAAATGATCCCATACACATTGGCTTCCCGGCAATACGTCAGAATTCCCTCGATGTTCTCCCGCGTGTCATTGATATAAGGCAGGATCGGCGACAGCCACACTACTGTGGGAATACCGTTTTCCCTCATAATCTGCAGTACTTCATACCGGCGCTTTGTCGTACACACCTTCGGTTCCACAATGCGGCACAAATCTTCATCATATGTTGTAAGCGTCATCTGCACCACACATTTTGCCTTGCGGTTGATGCTTTGCAGAAGGTCCAGATCCCGCAGAATACGGTCTGATTTCGTCTGCACCGTGACACCGAACCCGTACTCGTCAATCAGTTCCAGACATCTTCTCGTCAGTCGAAGTTCCTCCTCGCAGTGCATATACGGATCGCACATCGCCCCTGTGCCGATCATGCATTTTTTCCGTTTGGAGCGAAGCGCCCGCTCTAACAGTTCCGGCGCATTCTGCTTTACCTCGATATCTTCAAAATCATGCTTCATCTGATAGCATTCACTGCGGCTGTCGCAGTATATGCAGCCATGCGTACAGCCGCGGTACAGATTCATGCCGTTATGCGCTGATAAGATTCCTTTGGCGTCTACAAAGTGCATGGCGTGATTTCTCCTTTTACATACTGTCTGCTTTTTATTTACGTGTTATCATTTCGTCTGGCATATACACAGACATCTTTCCAGATCGCTTTGCCTGCTTCATCTTTCCCGAAAGAAACATTTTTCCTGAAATGCGTCTCACGCAGAAACCCTGACACAAGCCAATACCCCATCCAAAAGCAGCGCTTCTGCAAAACAGTATAATCTATTATCAGTATCAGCCAAAAAAACATTTTCAAGTTATCACAAAATTTGTATTTTTTTACACATCATAATTCTTCAACTTATCCGCACACAGTTTTACGCAGTGCATACAGGTCGGCACGATGTAGATACAGGCCGAAAGCCATGCCGATTGATCCGCGAAGCAGATCGCCGTAAATCCGAACACCGGCACAAAAAACAGGCTGACCACGCACCTTGCCGCCATCTCAAGCAGTCCGGCAAACACTACCCGCACCGAAAAACCCAGCCCTTGTGTGCACATACGGCAGACATTCAGAATACCAAGACTCCAGAAAAAAAACCCCATACACCTCAGATATCTGGCAGACGCATCCAGAATCGCCCCATTTTCGCCCGAAACAAACAGAAGGGACAATGTCCTGCCGAAAAAGATGATCACCAGTCCCGCAAACAACCCATACAGGATTCCCACCGCCGTGCCTTGCTTAATCCCTGTCTTTATGCGCTCCATCTTACCCGCACCCAGATTCTGACTGCAAAATACAGACGTACCTGTAGCCAGCGCATCAAAAGGACACATGGCAAACTGTTTGATCCTCGCACCCGCCGTAAAGCCGGAGACATAGACGCTTCCCAGACCGTTGTTGGCCGACTGCATCACCATGCTTCCGATTGCGGTAATGGAATACTGCAGTCCCATGGGAAGCCCCATAGACAACATCAGTTTCACTGTATCACCTGACCATCGGCAGTCCTCCCGCCCCAGATGCAGAACCGGCATCTTTTTCCTCATATAAATAAAACACAGAATCCCGCTCAGCGCCTGAGCCATCACCGTAGCCGCCGCCGCGCCGGCAACGCCCAGATGAAGCACCACAATAAAAAACAGATCCAGTCCGATGTTTAACACCGTGGCAAAAGCAAGGAACATAAAGGGCGTCCTGCTGTCTCCCACAGACCGGAAAATCCCGGACATCAGATTGTACAGCAGATTAAAGGGAATTCCCAGAAAAATGATAAACAGATATCTGTATGCATTTTCATAAATATCATCCGGTGTGGACAGAATCTGAAGAATCTGCGGGCACAACAGTGCACAGAGCACCGTCAGAACCACTGCAAAAATTCCGGTCAGCGCCATCCCGTGAAAAATGTCACTCCTCATTTTGTCATAATCCTGTGCTCCGAAGCTGCGGGCGATGGGAATCCCGAACCCGCAGCAGACTCCGATACAAAATCCCAGTACAAGAAACTGGACACTGCTGGAAGCGCCCACACCTGCCAGCGCATCCGCGCCGAGAATCCGCCCCACAATAGCGGCATCTATGATATTGTATGTCTGCTGCAGGAGATTTCCGATCAACAAAGGAACCGCAAACTGCAGAATCAAAGGCAAAGGTTTCCCTTCTGTCATGCTCTTTGTCATATGTTTAAATCGCCTCCTCAAGAATTACGCTGCTACTTAAATCCCCACTGCTCCCTGACCGTATCTAAGATGCGCATCAGCCGCAGTGTCTCGCTGTGCGGCATTTCCTCACATTCTGTCTGCCCGGCTCTAATGGCCCGCGCACAGGCTGCCGCTTCATACTCATAACCGTTGATCTGCTCCGGCACCGGATAGCAGGCAGTCATTTTCTCATCTTTCTCTCTGTTTCTGTTCTCTCTTATGACAGATCCGTGCCAGAATCAGGCATATCACAATCCCCACCGCATACGGAATCCCGGATACAAAAGCCACATCCGGCGGTGCACTCCATCCCTCATATTTGCCGCCCCACTGAAATGCACAATAGTTATAGGCTACTGTTGCACACATAACATCGGACAAAACAACTGCCAGGGCAATAAAAAAACGAACAGCAACTGCACTACGTCCCGCCAGATTAATTGTCATTTTCATTCTTACCTCCATGCCGCAGCATTTCTGTGTGAGGGCCTGCTTCCCTCCGTTTCATGATCCACGCCGCCAGGGCCTCCGCTCCGTAGCTTATGGCAATACCGCTTATTGTTCCAAACAACACATCACTGGGATAATGCACTCCCACATACAGCCGCGACAGGGCAATCAGAATTGCCAGGATCAGCGCCGGTACACCGTACTTTTTCGGCAGTCTGCGGAACATGATACAGGCCACCGCAAAGGAACAGGCCGAATGCCCTGACGGAAAGGAAGAATCCACCGGCGCACGCACCAGATAGGTCAGTCCCTCTATCACCTCGTACGGCCGCGTGCGGTTCACCACATTCTTGAGAAACAGGTTATTCACCAGCAGCGTCCCAATTAACGACAGTGTTGTCATAAACCCGACTTTTCTTGTTTTCGGGAGTAACAGCATAAAAATCGTCAGCACAATCCAGATTGCTCCACCGTTTCCAAGCGTCGTAATCACCCTCAGGATCGGCGTCAGAACCGGATTCCTGATTGCCTCCTGAAAAAAGAGCAGTATGTTATCGTCCAGACTTGATAACAGATTCAGCATATGTTTTCCTTCTCCTCCTCAATCATCTATGTTCCGTCAGGCATCCCGGCCCGATATATCCGGTCAGCCATGTCAGACTTATTTTTCAACCTGCTTTTTCCTGCGAATGGCAATCAGCCGGAAAACATCCTGATACACACTGTCCTGATCTTCCAGATCGATCATAAGCCACTTCTGTCCGTTTCCCTCCTGCGTCTGTGCGTATATTTCCTGCAGTCTGGCGGTACACTCCGGCAGAATTTTCTCCACGGCTTCTTTTTCCTTAAGACCAACCACGACCATCACCGTAAAATATGCCTCTTTCGGGTACAGGGTACACAAGGTCCGTCCCGCCTTCTTGAACTTGACATTCCATCCCGGCTCCATGCTGCAGCAACTGTACTCTATTTTTTCACTGCAGCCATAAGTCTCTTTTATTTCCGTACAAAAATTCATAAATACCGGATTACCCACATATTCTCCCACTTCCTCTAATACAGGAGCATAATTTTTATCCTGCAGATCGACCATATTACATACCTCATTTCACTTTTTTTCTGAGTTTCAATTCTATGTTTTTCTCTCTGGCTGTGCGCTCAAACAAACCGGCCGCATAAGAACATTTTTCCTTGACCGTCAGACCGGCGAGGGTTCCGTTTTCTGTGATCTGTTTCATGATGTTCTTAATATCCGTCAATTCCAGAAGATTGACCGCCGCGCAATAAAAAGATTTTCTTCGTCCGTCATTATAATCAGACAGCAGTATACGCAGAAGCTCCGCTTTCTCTTTCTGCTCGGCATTGTAATTCTCTATGCCGATGCGCATCGCTTTACGCAGATCCTCTTTCTGATGTCTGTGCGTGATGAAGGAGTCAAAGCTGTCGATCAACTCATAGTAACTGCACGGATATTCCCCGCACTCACAACAATACTCTATTTTGCCATGTTCCAGACTGCACCTGGCGATCTTACATGACTGATTTCCGCTTCCGCCTCCGCAGCCCGGACAATGCCCGCCCAGGTGCATGGAGCAGAGCCCGCAATTCAAACCGCAGAGCGAAAATAACTGGTTTGACCTCTCAAACCCTTTCATTTGCGCTTCACCACCCTTTTGATTACTGGCGCAGGATCTTCTCCATGGGCCGCCCTTTCGCCAGTTCGTCAATCAGCTTATCCAGATATCTGATCTTCTGCATAAGCGGATCTTGTATGGTCTCAACCCGTACCCCGCACACGGTGCCCGTGATCAGCGTACAGTTCGGGTTCATACAGGGTGCCTGCTCGAAAAAAGCGCCGTAATCAACGTCATTCTCAATCTGCCTGCACAGCCCGTCCTCATCATATCCCGTGAGCCAGCAGATCACCTCATCGACCTCCTGCTTCGTACGGTTCTTCTTCACCGCCTTCTGCACCAGCAGCGGGTAAATCTTCGAAAGCTTCATTGCAAACACTTTATTATTGTCCATAAAATCCCCCGTTCCTGCCCAATCTGCAAATTCAGGCGCAGCCGCTGGAAAAATGCCGCTTCCCGTCGCTTGTTCTTCCTCTGCGGCTATTATAGCATATAATATGCAAAATTTGCTTTGCAAATGGATTTTTACTTGCGATATATACGTTTCCGTGCGAACTTAGCAGTAAATGCCAAGTCCTGTATGAACCGTAACTAACATAGTTACAATTCACACCTATGCCAGATTTCGCATTAATTTACGGTTATCCAGTGTGAATTGCAACGATGATGCACACAAAATGCCAAAAAACAGGCATTTTGGCGCTGGCTCCGACACCATGCAGCAAGTGCATGGTGCGGGTGTGAACAGTAACCTAACATACTTTCAATAACGCAATACAATATATTTTGAGTTGACAAACAAAAAAGAATTGTTATAATATAACTAGAAAAGGTGCTGACCGTAAAGCAAACGGTTCACCTCAGTTAATAGTTACATTTCAAAAAAGCAACCATCTCACTTGGGCGAGCGGCGGTTGCTTTTTTGATGTCTTTGTTTTCCGCAGGACTGTCGAATGCTGATTATAGTGACAACAATGCTAATGATTGTCACTATAATACCGACAATTCCAAGGACTATTTCGAACATCATATCTTGTACCTTTCGCATATTTTCCATATGTATCACCTCCAAAATACAGGAAGTTCTCAAAATGTACTCATCTTGGCAAAAGGTGAACCGCTTACCGTTTAGGGCAGCACCTGTTAAGATTATAATCATTTGAACTCTTTAAGTCAATGTTATTTCAATCATTTTATTAATATTATTTCAAATCGTTACAAGTGATGTATTATCATAAAACCGTCTATTGCATTTTACAGTCCTGCAAATACCTTCCTCGTCCTGACCGCGATCATCAGAGAGACGCCGCCCGCAAACAGCACCACTGCCGCCTCATATCCCGCGCACAGTTCAAACAGAAACCCGTACATCGCACTTCCGAAGGGCTGAGCGCACATAGCCACAGTCATGATCAGCGCCATCACTTTTCCAAGCAGCTGCTCCGGTGTTTCAGTCTGCACAAAGGACATAATCTGCACCGTAAAAACCGTGGAGATTATCATGATCAAGAAGCAGGCCGCCGCGATAATCAGATACGATACCATCCCGTGGTTCTGCCACAAAAGCGCCGCCGCCATAGGAAACACACAGACTGCACCTAGAACCAGCAGATTCCCTGTTTTTCTGATCTGAAGTCTCTGTGCCAGAACACCTGCCCCGATACCGCCCACAATACCGCCAGCCGCCAGCGCTCCCTGTGCGTATCCGTACAGGCGGTTCGCCTCATCCGTCGTAAATGGCAGCACCTCAGTGATCAGGTAGGGCAGTCCGACCACGATCATCGCCGACAGAAACAGGTTAATGCCGCAGGTCACCAGCACGCCTTTTCCGATCACCGGTTTGTCTCTGCGTATAAACTGGATACTCCGTGCAAAATCTCTGCGGACAATCTGCAGCATTTTCCCCTCCTGCTCCTGTTTACAGTGAGGCATTCTGATAAAAATCTCCATTACCGCCGATACCACAAAGCTGACAATACAAACTGCCAGAATCGGCCGCAGACCGTACACGCTGTACAGGATACCGCCCAGCACCGGTCCTAAAAGCGAAGCAAAAGAACTGATCACATTGACCACCGCATTTGCCTGCACGAAATGCTCCTGTCCGACTAACAGCGGAATACTCGCCTGCACTGCCGGCTGATAAGCGCCTGCAATACCGTACAGGATCATCAGCGTAAGTGTCAGAAGCACCACCAGATCAAGGCTGTTCATCAGACAGGCAAACAGCAGGATCAATCCCGCCGTGCTAAAATCCAGTATCACCATAATATTCCTTTTGTTGACCCGGTCAGCGATCAATCCGCCTACAGGCGTCAACAGAATCGTCGGGATAAATGCGCAGGCCATCACTGTCCCGTACAATGCGGAAGAACCCGTCTGATTCAACAGGTACAACGGCAATGCAAACCGAATAGCCGCATTGCCGAACAGCGAGATGATCTGCCCGATCACCACCAGTGTAAAATTTCTTGTGAACAGCCCGTTTCCTGCCGGACACCCGTCCTTCGATCCTGAACTGTGTACCGTCTTTTGTCCGTTTTCCGATTCTGAGCCGTGTACTGATTTGTCTTCCATAGATAACTTATTCTCCATAACCTCTTTCTCCTTTTCTTGTTCTGATATCACAGATTCTAACGGTACGGCATTGGTTGCACAATACATTCCGGGTGTCAGTCCGACAATTCCAGCTTCCAATCCTGCAATTTTAAGTGTCAGACCGGCAACCTTAAGTTTCATCCCGGTTCCCTCCCGCTTTGACGGCACCCGATTCGTTGCGGATCATGTCCGTATTTTGCATTGTCCAGAGATTTCCCCCATTTTGTACTATAGCTGATTTGTACTATTTAAAAAACATAATGCTTTTTTCCTCTTATGGTGCTATATTAGAGGTGTATATGCCTGCAAGAGCCTGTGCACACAGGTCCGTACCAGCCCAAAACATTATAAGCGCTGTGCGGGACAGGCTGACCGGAAACGTCAGATGAACAAAGGGTCTTTCTCCTTAAAATAAAAACAGGAAACAACCTTTTTCAATATTTTAGGACGCTTCGGAATGGAGAGAAAATGGCTAAACAAAAGAATTCTGATGAACAGGGTTTAAAAATTATCATCGTCGGATGCGGCAAGGTCGGCAGAACGCTGATTGCCCAGCTGATCAAAGAGGGGCATGATATTACCCTGATTGACCAAAATGCGCAGAAAATTCAGGAACTGACCGGGCTTTATGATGTGATGGGAATCGCGGGCAACGGCGCCAGCTTCAGCGTACAAATCGAAGCAGGTATCGAAAATACAGATCTGATTATCGCCGTAACTGATTCTGACGAATTGAATCTGCTGTGCTGTACAGTTGCCAAACGTGTGGGTAACTGTTCCGCAATCGCCAGAGTGCGCACCCCGGACTACAGCAAGGAGGCGGAATATCTGCGTGAGAAGCTGGGTCTTGCCATGATCATCAATCCTGAACTGGAAGCTGCCAGAGAAGCCGCCCGGATTCTTTTTATCCCCACTGCCCTGGAAGTCAGCACTTTTGCCCACGGACGGGCGGAAATGATCAAATTCAAAGTGCCCGACGGCAACCAGCTTGACGGCATGACCATTGCCGATCTGGGACGGACGCTGGGTAAAAATATTGCTGACCATATTCTGATCTGCGCCGTGGAGCGGGACCGGGACATCCATATACCTTCCGGTAACTTCCGGATCCAGAAAGGGGACCTTCTCTCTTTTGTTGCCTCCCGTGCCAGCGCAAAAGCTTTTTTGAAAAAAATCGGCTTCAAGACACACGCCGTTAAAAATACTATGATCATCGGCGGCGGCAAATCCGCCTATTATCTGGCGTCCCAGCTTATCCATGTGGGAATTTCCGTAAAGATCATTGAAAGTGATCCGAAACGCTGTGAAGAGCTGAGCATCCTCCTGCCCAAGGCGATCGTCATCAACGGTGACGGCACAAACGAAGGGCTTTTAAAGGAAGAAGGAATCGAGTACGCGGAATCTTTTGTTCCGCTGACCGGAATTGATGAAGAAAATATCATGCTGACGCTTCATGCAAAAATGGTATCCCAGGCAAAAGTCATCACGAAAATCAACCGCATCACCTTCGACGATGTGGTAAGCAGCCTGGATCTGGGCAGCGTCATTTATCCGAAGTTCATCACTTCCGAGGCAATCATCGCCTATGTGCGTGCCAAAAAGGATTCAATGAACAGCAACATCGAAACCCTTTACCATATGTTTGATTCCCGTGTGGAAGCGATAGAATTTCGTGTGGAAAGCGCATCCAGAGTAACCAATATTCCACTGGCGGAGCTTTCGCTGAAAAAGGGACTGCTGATCTCCCTGATCCACCGCCGCGGATCCATCATCATTCCAAGCGGCCAGGATTCCATCCAGGTGGGGGATACGGTGATGATCGTTACCACTCACACAGGCTTTAATTCGATTCAGGATATCCTGAACTAATGCATCAAATATTATTTTGCATATGAAATAATTGACCCTGAAAGGACATTGATCTACCAATGAACAGTTCCATCATTCGATATATATTAGGATCTATTTTAAAAACGGAGGCTGTACTGTTGCTGCTCCCGTGTTTTGTGGCACTCATCTATGCCGAGCGCGAAGGCCTGTGGTATCTTCCGGTAGCCGCGCTCTGCTTTTTATTTGGACTTTTGATGACGGGAAGGAAACCGAAAGACACGGTGTTTTATCTGAAAGAGGGCTGTATCGCCACCTCTTTAAGCTGGATTCTCCTGAGCTTTTTCGGCTGTCTTCCTTTTTGTCTGACAGGAGAAATCCCTTCTTTTACAGACGCATTGTTTGAAACCATCTCTGGCTTTACTACTACCGGTGCAAGTATCTTAAGCGACGTGGAAGCGCTCTCCCGCTGTTCCCTTTTCTGGCGCAGTTTTACGCACTGGATCGGGGGTATGGGTGTTTTAGTCTTCCTGCTTGCCATTGTTCCCTTAAGCGGCGGCTCCAACATCAATCTGATGCGCGCGGAAAGCCCCGGCCCGTCTGTGGAAAAACTGGTGCCAAAGGTAAGGTATACCGCAAGGATTCTTTACCTGATCTATTTCGGCATGACTGTCATCGAGACGGTTTTGCTTCTGATTGGAAAAATGCCCTTATTTGACGCGATCTGTACCAGCTTCGGCACCGCCGGAACAGGTGGATTCGGTATCAAAAACAGCAGTATTGCAGGTTATTCCCCCTATTTGCAGTGGGTTGTCACGATATTTATGATCCTCTTTGGCGTTAACTTTAACGCCTATTATCTGATCATTTTCGGTAAAATCAAAAAAGCCCTGAAAATGGAAGAAGTGCGTTACTATCTGCTGGTGATTATTGTTTCCTCTGGTATTATTTTCCTCAATATTCTGGAAACCTGTGCCAGCGCTTTTGATGCATTGACACAGTCGGCTTTCCAGGTGGCTTCCATCATCACCACCACCGGATTTTCGACCACTGATTTCAACACATGGGCAAGTACCAGCAAAGTCATTCTGGTACTTCTGATGTTTATCGGCGCCTGTGCGGGCAGTACCGGCGGCGGCATCAAGGTATCCCGTTTTGTGATTCTTTTTAAGACGGTGAGAAAGGAATTTACTTCCTATATTCACCCTAAGAGCATCAAGAAAATCCAGATGGATGAAAAACCCATCGACCATGAGACCGTCCGCACGGTCAACGTATATATCATTACCTTTATGGTTCTTTTTGTCCTGTCGGTTTTTCTGGTATCCTTTGACGGGACCGATCTGGTGACCGGTTTTACGGCGGTTGCCGCCACTATCAATAATATCGGTCCGGGGCTTGAACTGGTGGGGCCGGCAGAGAATTTCGGATTCTTCTCCGACTTTTCCAAGTATGTCCTCATGTTTGACATGCTGGCAGGCAGACTGGAACTGTTCCCGCTTCTGCTGTTGTTCCATCCGTCCATCTGGAAGGATCTGTTCGCGTACAAGATGAGCCAGCACAGCAATCGAAAAAAATAGAAATACAATGCGTAATGCCGGCCATTCTTTTCTCAATGGCCGGCATAAATATTACGCCATCATATCGCTCCGAAGCGCCTCCACCAGATTATCCTGCAGAATCCTTTTGCCGCCGATCAGGTAAGCCAGCATCACGAAACCAAAAATCGCTGCAATAAAAACCGTGATCGGAATAAAAGGCGCCCGCACCCAAAACTCCATGGAATCCAGATAACTTGCCCCGGATGCCGCTTCTACAAACAGTACCGTAAGCGGAAGCGTGATCAGCACCGGCCGTCCCGCAATCACAAGAATCTCAATCCGGAACATTTTCCTGAGCCCGGCAGGTGTCATCCCCACCGACAGATATCTGGCAAACTCCCTTCTTCTCTGACGCAGAAATCCCATCGTATAGGAAAAAACATTGGCAATTCCGATCATGGCCAGCAGTGTGCAGAATGTGCCGAGCAAAATCTTGTATCCCAGAATAAGCCTGTCATTCGTAAGCTTTTCCTGCAGACGATTCTCCACTTCCGTTTCGCTGTTCTGTCCCATAATCTCCGTGACAGGATATTCTAAAGCAGTCATTTCTTTCGCAGATACCTGCAAAGCTTCCTCCTCTGCCACGTTTCCTTTTTCATGACTCCGTTCAGCAAGAATATTGATAAAAACATCTGAATCCCGCTCTGGTACATAATCTGATATGGTTTTCCACAACGACAGCGGGACCACATGAACCAGCGTATTATCATCATACTCCTCCCGCAAAAGAGGCTCCTGGTCTGTGCAGGCAAGTATTGGAATCTGTCCTGCACTTTCCTCGTTCTGCACTATTGTCATATCAGCCTCTTCTTTTATAAATGGAACATATTTCCGATGGCGGAAATTACTGTTGAGACTGTCCCAGATTTTATTCATGACAACTGCACCGTCCAGCCGCGGTGCAATACCGACCTGTCTGCAATATTCCATAAAGCCCAGGTCATCCATTATGATCACCGGTGCCTGTACGGCATAGCTGTTTTCTGCCTCGTCTTCACTGACATTCTCATAACCGGCAGTTACACTTTCGCCGGCCACCGCTTCCAATCCGCCCAGCGCCTGCAGTTCATCACTGATCTGTGCCCGTGAAATGCTCGCCGTGAAATATGCTTTCTGATACACCGTACAGCCTGAAGCGCCCTGTTCCTGTTCCGCCTCCTGTAATGCGGCGATCGAGCCTGAACTGTCCAGTTCCTCGATCTTCACATTTTTCACCGTCGCCATCACATCCCACGTATCTTGAAATCTCGCAAAATAAGTGTATTCTGTACTGATATCCGAAAGCGTGAAGAAACAGAGCATCACCGTAAATCCAAGAAAAGAGAGGGTCAGCGACAGCGTGGAAGTCCGAAGCGCTTTCTTCTGCGCCTTTAATGCATTTCCCGCCAGTTCCCCTTCCATGCCAAACAACATAGCTAAAACCGGAGAATGCTTCCTGCGTTTGAGGGTTAATTCCTCCACGCCGCGAATGGCCTGCAATGGCGTAAGTTTCGCCAGTTTTCCCGCCGGAATCCAGGCCGAGACCATAACGGTCACTGCAGAAATCAGCATTGTAAGCACGAAAATCACAGGATGATACTGAAACGGCAGATCATGGTCTCCCGTCATCCCCACGGCAAAAGCACTCATCATCCGCATCATTCCGAACCCCAATGCAATACCAGACGCGCTGCCTGCAAAAAGCGGCAAAACACACAGCGCGGCCGCCTCCTGAAGCAGACAGACCATAATCTGCCCCGGTGTTGCACCGATTCCGGAAAGAATCCCCATCTGATGAATCCTTGCATTCATAGACACTGCAAAGGAATTGTGGATCACAAGAATCAGGGAAAAGCACATGACCATGACCACTGCGAAGTAAAGCGGCAGAAGCATCCTTGGTGCCGTGTCCCCCGGAATACGAATAAAATACATTGCCAGAAGCTGATAGTTGTATGTGACCTGTTCATCCCGCAGGCCTAACTTTTCTGACATCAATGTCATATCTTCATAAGCAGTACGCGGATTGTAAAAATACAGATCCACTTCCATGATCGACTTGTCGCTGTCTGCTGCCGCGTTTTTTTCTTCCCTCACCACCGCTTTTTCCACATTTGAGAAATTGCGGATCAGATTCAAATCTTCTTCTGAAAAGTGCCCGGCAATGCACGCCTGCCAGTCACCCTTTTCCAATTTCACCGACTCCACATCATACGCCCACATATTGTAAAAAAAACTGCACAGCAGTGACAGCAGTAATGATGCAATAAACGCTGCCACCATAATGGAAATGGTAGAAGCACGGTTTTTCTTAATAAAACTTATCGAGTAATCTTTCCACATACCAGTCTCCGTTCCGCCGTCTTTTCATTAACAGCACAAATAAAAACACTCTAATCTCTGATCTCCCCGGATCCATCACCTGTCATGCAGTTCATTTCTCCTGCGGTCACTGACCACCTTCCCGTCTGCTATCGTGAGGATGCGGTCCGCTTCCAGCGCAGCTTTTTCATCATGCGTGATCAAAACAATGGTCTGATTCAGATTTCGATTGGAAAGCTTTAAAAGATCCATAATCTCCACACTGTTTTTCCGGTCAAGATTGCCGGTTGGCTCATCCGCCAGCAAAATGGCCGGACGGTAGATTAAAGACCTGGCGATTGCGGCACGCTGCTGCTGCCCGCCGGACAGCTGACCGGGCAAGGCTTCCAGTCTGTTTTCAATGCCCAGAGATTCCACGATCTGTTCAAAATATTCCTGATTTACTTTTTTCTTGTCCAATAAAAGCGGCATTAAAATATTTTTACGGATGGTCAGTGTGGGGATCAGGTTGTAGAACTGGTACACCAATCCAACTTTTCTGCGCCGGAAAATTGCCGCCTGTGTGCGGTTCATGGTAGAAATATCCGTCCCCTCCACCATCACTCTGCCCTCCGTGGGCTGATCCACACCGCCCAGTATATGCAGTAATGTGGATTTTCCGGATCCGGAAGCACCTGTGACAGCCACAAATTCTCCTTTTTCCACAGTCAGGTCAATACCGTCAAGCGCAGTCACCTGATTGCTGCCGGAATCGTATACTTTCCTGACGTTATCACATTTCAGTATTTCCATGATAAGCTCCCTTCGTCTTTGTCTCGTTCAAGTCCTCCTGCGCCCGTGCAGACAGGCTGCATGACCCGTGTACCCTGTGCACAGAGTTGTTACGCCGGAGTTCTTTTCATGGTTATCATATCACCTGAAAGTGACAGCTCAGTGACTGTAAATCCTGATTTCAAAACATGCGCCGCCCTGTGGCAGATTGTACGCCGTGATGGTTCCATTCTGCAGTTCAATTATCTCACGTGCCAGCGGCATCCCAATTCCGACACCAGTGTCACTTTCTCTTCCGCGGTAAAAACGCTCAAACAGATGAGGCAGCTCTTCCGGCACAAACCCAGCCCCTTCATCCCGGATCCGTATCTCCGCATAAAGAGCATTGACAGAATAGTCGCAGAAAATCGTGCCGCCCCGGGGAGAATGTTCCATACAGTTTTTGATCAGATTCATAAGCGCTTCCATGGTCCACTCCATGTCTCCCCGGAATGTGGCACACCCCCTGTCAGGAATTGAGACAGAAACTGCATGTTGCAAAAGCAGATCATTCAGATTTTCAGAGGCAAGATTTAAAACTGTATAAATATCCACCTCCGTATGTTCCAGCTGCAAAACACCTGCATCAATCCTGGAAAGTGTCAAAAGCGCCTCTTCCAGATGCTGCAGACGCGCCAGCTGTTTTTTGATGCGCTGAACATACTTCCCTTTCTCCCCTTCTGCGGTCTTATCCGCTTTCTTTTCTCCTGCCGCAGCGATATCCCTTTCCATCATCTGCAAAGATAAAAAGGCCGCTGTGATCGGCGTCTTCAACTGATGGGCTATATTGGCAAGATTTTCAGCATAGCTCACCTTCGCCCGAACTGCCTGTTCCCTCGTCTGATACAGTTCCGTGACCGTTTTATACATTTCATCCTGCAGTCTTGAAAAATGATCCTCCTTCGTCAAAAGGGCACCATCGCCTAATCCCGTATTGATCTGTTCCAGATAACCAGTCAATTCTGCAATCCTCATTTGACTGTATCTGTGCGGATACCAAATCACAAAAAGAAATCCTCCGGCTGATATGAAAACTGCCGCCAGTGAAGCAGCCACAAGGCCCGTCGGCACGCTCTCTCCGAATTCCCCGCTCCGATAACCGTATGTTTCCAGAAACAGCCCGCCCGCTTTCCTGTCCATGTATGCACGCTGGCGCGGCTCCTGCAAAATACCGTCCCCCGTCTTCTCCTCTCTGAAATATCCCGGATCATCACGATACTGTTTCATGGCATCCATAACCGCCGTTTCCATCTCTGGATTTTCCCTTACCATCTGCTCACAAAACGCGGACAAATGTATAAAAGCGCTCCTGCGGTATTCCCGCATATAGAGCGCCATCGTTCCAAGTACCGTAATCATACATATGAAAGCTGCAATAACAACCCGAATCCTGTACTGTTTTATTTTCATAACTCTACATGTCCTCCATCCGATAGCCGAAACTGCGTATGGTCTTGATACACGCCGGATTATGCAGCTTTTCCCTGAGCCGCTTCATGGTCACTGTCAGCGTATTATCATTTACATAGCTGCCGTTTATATCCCAGACCCGTTCCAGAATCTGTCCACGCATAACTGTTTTTCCTTTGTTTTCCATAAGCAGCAAAAGAAGCTGATATTCCAGCTGGCTCAGCGTCACTTCTTCCCGGCCGCAGAACACCGCTACTTTCTCCGTATCAACCGT
Source organism: uncultured Lachnospiraceae bacterium (assembly GCA_910586615.1). Classification (GTDB taxonomy): domain Bacteria; phylum Bacillota; class Clostridia; order Lachnospirales; family Lachnospiraceae; genus UBA3282. The sequence continues at coordinate 7,190 of CAJUJP010000052.1, read as the reverse complement.
AATGCCGCCGCATGTGAGTTTTGTCTGCTTAAGGCGTTCTGTCCGCCTGAGCAGAGCCAGAATGCGGGAATGCAGCACTTCCAGCTCAAAAGGTTTCACCACATAATCATCCGCGCCGTCCGTAAAGCCGGATACGATATCCTTCGCTTCACCGCGCACAGTCAGAAAGATGACCGGAAGTTCCTTCTCCTCAGACCTGATCCAGCGGCAAAACCTGTCCCCCTGTCCGTCCGGCATATTCCGGTCAAGCAAAATCAATTGCGGAGGCATGGATCTGACCGCCTGCCTTGCATCGGCGATGGATGTGTAAATGATCACGTGAAAATCATACTGTTCCAGATACTCTTTGACGGACTGTGCGATGGAGTTGTCGTCTTCTATGTAGTAGATTGTGGTCATTTAAAATCCTCCATCAATGTCACCTCATGAATAATAATTGGGCATCGGATCCTCCGGATAGGCTCCAAACATATTCAGCACATACGGCCATTTGCCCGCATCTTCTATAATAAAGCCGTAAATGACACCCATATGACGGTGCCAGTGCCTGAACTGCCCCAGAATCAGACAGAATCTGCTTATATCACAGTTCTCCGGATTCTCAGAAAGCTCCCTGTCCGACAGCCCGGTAATATAGCTATGTATCTTATCCCGAATCTGATCAAAATATCCTTCCAGCTGTTCCCGGCTCAAATATTCTTCCTCCGGTATGACGTTCAGGTCCGCCATCGTTTTTGTGTGGAAAGGAGGTTCCTGATAAGCGCCGTCGCACGGGTTGATATACCACCTGTCCATGGAATATAACGTATGGTACAGGAATTTCCACATGGGAATCCCGTCGTAACGTTTCGCCCACAACTCGTCCGGAATACACTTCATAAGATTCTCCGTCTCCCACAGGGCCCTGTCTGTCAAATATCTGATGTCATCACATAGCATTGTTTATCCTCCAATCAAACTGCCCGTATTGTCATACATGCGCTTCTAACCATTTTGCTACTCCGTCAGCATTATTACTTCCAATGATTCCCGTGGCAATTTCCTTTAATTCGTCAATCGCGTTTTGAGTTGCATAAGCTTCATCTGCCATTTGAAACATGGAAATGTCATTTTCCGAATCGCCAAATACAATTACCCTCTGGCAGCCGCATAACTGCTTAACTCTTTGAATTGCCGATGCCTTTGTTGCATTCCCCGGACATAGTTCCAACCAGTATTCTGTTCTGTATTTGTCCTGTTGAAAAACACAATTAATGCCCTCTATATGTTTTACGCGTTCATAAAGGGGCTGTAATTCATTTTTGGGAGCAATAAATGTAAAGTAGCAGGTTTCCCCTTCATACAATTTATCTTCTGTATCAACCATATGAATGCGCCTGTCCGCAGAATGGTTTTGCAAATAATCCTGAAAACCTTCATTCATTCTTCCTGCCAGGCATAATTTTACTTCATTCGACCCAAAATAAGCGGTTACGAATCCGGGGATGGCGGTGCCAGCTAAAGCCTGCCTTATGTGCTGCAATTCTTCTCCAAACATTGAAATCTCGATTTCTCTTTTGGACTGAGGATCGGCAAGAATTGTTCCATTGCGGATAATGACGGGCAGGTTAAAGGAAATATTTCTTGTGATTTCTGAAGCGGAGCTAAACGATCTTGCAGTCGCATATGTAAAAAAAATACCTTGAGAAAGCAGACGATTCAATATGGCAACGCTTTCATTTGAAATTATTTTATCATCCCGCATTAAAGTCCCATCTAAATCAGTAACATACAAAGTTTTCATAATAAAAATATTTTACCTCTTCCGCGATCATAATATCTATGCAATACTGGTGCGGAATTCCGCCGCTATTGCAGCTAAATTTCCCGTACCTTTTTCAAAATTATTTGATAAATATCCATACACATGATATGTATTCAGCTCATCTGCTGCCGATCAGTCTTCTTCACAAGAGACAACATTGTACAATATATCTTTTTGTTCAAATCTCATCCCCGGTAAACTATCAAAATTATATGTAATAAGACTTATTATACCACAATGCATTCTTTGCGGTGTTGATATTTTTGTAATTGTATTTCATAATCTGCTGCCTTCGGCTTTCCTGTCTTCTCTGCTTCCACTCTGCTTCTTTTCTGACTTTTTATATTGACACTTTGAACGCCGTTCAATATAATATAGTTTGAACAGTGTTCAAGGAGGTATCAAAAATGGACAATAAAGAAACAATCATCCAGTCAACAATAGACCTCATCCATGAAAAAGGCGAACAGATGGACAGCATTACCGTCCGTGAAATAGCTCAAAAAGCAAATGTGGGATTAGGGTTGATCAATTACTACTTCGGGAGCAAAGACAAACTCATAGAATTGTGTGTCGAACGTATTGTAAACGGCATCGTTGACGCCTTTCGAATCATTCAGGAACAGACAGAAGAATTTACCGCTTTTGATAAGCTTGTTTATCTCGGCAACATGACATTCACATTTCTGTTTGAACACTACGCTGTGTCAAGAACTTCTATCCTTTCGGATATGCGTATGCCAAAAGAAGATGACAACACGCACAGAACGTATCTGGCTTACCTGCCGCTGATGGCCGCCTGCCGTCCGGACTGGGACGCTAAGACGCTGAGCCGGAAGACATTTTATCTGATTTCAGTCATGCAGCAGTCATTTCTGCGGCACAAGATAATCAGACAGTTCTACGGAATCGACTTAACCGTTGCCAAAGAGCGGGAAGCATTCCACGAAACCATCTTACACGACATTCTGGAGGGATGACTTATGAAAATTACCGTCATAAACGGAACCGAAAAACACGGCGTAACCTATCGCCTGAAAGAAATATTTCTGGAACGCTTCAGAGAAAAAGCCGAAATCACGGAATATTACCTGCCGGCAGACTGCCCGTCTTTTTGCACAGGCTGTACGGGCTGCATCCTTAGAGGCGAACATACCTGCAAGGACGCCGGGTACGTACAGAAAATAGCAGCCTCCCTGTCAGCATCTGATCTGATCGTCATGACATCGCCCGCTTACGTGCTGCACACAACCGGTGCCATGAAAACACTTCTTGACCACTTTGCCTACCTGTGGATGCCGCACCGTCCCGCACCCGAAATGTTTGGCAAACGGGCTGTTGTGATCACACAATGTGCCGGCGCAGGCGCAAAATCTGCGGCGCAGGACATCCGACACAGCCTTTCATGGTGGGGCATATCCCGAATCAGCGTATTCACCGGCAGGCTTACGAGCAACATCGTCTGGGAAAAACTTGACGAAAGGAAGCGCCGCGAACTGACCCGGAAGCTGAACCGCCTGTCAGACATTTTTTTCAAAATCAATTACAAAAAGCCCGCACGGGTCAATACCATTACAAGAATAAAGTTCCTGATCTGTCGTATGCTGCAAAAATCGTTACATAAAAATGATCCCGAATCTCTTGACGGAAAGTACTGGGCAAAACAAGGATGGCTCGGGAAGGGCAGGCCGTGGAAAGCTTAGAGAATATCTCCGATCACCCTCCACGCCTCCGCCAGCCTCTCAAGAGAATACCCCGCATTCGCCGGACTGGTGGAAGGCAGCAGATACGCCTCTCTCCCGTTTACCGGAAAAATATATTTCTGATACAGCTGGTGCGCTTTAGAACCATTCGTATAGATTGCCCGAATATCCGCATGGGACAAAATACAAGACAGGTCATTCGGCACCACGTCCCGGATACTGGCGTCCGAGGAACCCGTGATCTCACAGCTTGCGATCACATCCCAGACCGCGATGTGATGTGACAGCAGCATATTCCGCTTCTCTTCTACGCTCTCCGGCACGGGACAGCCAAGCACCTGCGCGCAGACCTTCCAGAAACGGTTCTGCTTGTGCCCGTAGAAAAACTGCTGTTCCCGCGACTTCACGGAGGGAAAGCTTCCCAGTATTAAAATTCTGGATTCCGCGTCATAGACGGGTGCAATCGGATGTTGAATCATCGTAAACTCCTTTTTAATAATGCATACTCTTATCATACGCGCCAACCGAGAGCAGTTCAACCCCTGATACCGGAAGATATTTCTGTTTTCTGTCATTTTGTTCCGGAAACGCCGGAAGCACGGCGATCCCGGATCCGGCAGTTTCACGATCCGCCCAATGCTGCGGTCACGCCTCCACGGAACTTTTGAAAAGGATCCATGTACTGATGAAATAACTAAGCAGCAATAAGAAAAGAATCACACCCGTCAGAGCCATCTGCGCAAGCAAGATGCCAAATCCGATGTATGCTGTGATCTCTGCCGACACCGACTGCACATAATACGCCACGATAACCGCCGCGACACAGACCGCAGCCCCTACCGGCAGCCCGAACCAGACGCCAAGCTGCCCCAGCACAAGACGGCCGATGTCTTTCTCTTCCACACCCAGCTTGCGCAGCACTGAAAAACGATATTTATAATGAGCCGAATCCAGAAGCTGCTGCAAAGAAAGAACCGTAAAACAGATCACCATCAGCACCACCGCACCGTAAAGCATGACCGCCTGCAGGACAAACATATTCGCCTTCGTACCGTTTACCTGCAGCGTCCTCATTCTAATATAGTAATCCGCTCCGCTGCCCGCATTTTCCGGATATACCGACAGGAAAAGTTCTTCCAGGCCGCACGCCTGCACATAAGAAATCTTGTCGGCTGTGGTGATGTATCTGTTGCGCATAACCGGAAGCAGCCGCTCGCAGACACTGTCGGGAAACACCAGCAGAACATCCGTGTACCGGTTATAAAGAGTCTCCCCCAGTTCCTCCGTATAGCAGTCTTTTTCGGCAAGTGTCAGCCTGCCCGTATCTGTCACAATCTCTCCGTTTTCTTTTAAAAATCTGTCCCGCTCATCCGCCGTGGCGATCGACTGCCACTGTGTCGTAAACTCGTTATCTTTCAGAGAAACCGTATCATATCCCAGCATTTCCCTGATGACATTATAATCGTGCAGAGAGATCGCCACCGCCGGAAAGTCATATTTCACCCGTCTGTGAAAATCTTCTCTTTTGGGCAGATACAAATCAAAAGTAAGATCGTAAGCCGTCTCAATCCCGTTTTCTTCCAGATACTCCGTCACAAATTCATAATCCCCGCGGGGCAGTTCCGCTTCCTCATAGACGCCGGTATATCCGGTGGAAATCTGCACATCATACTTCGAACGTATCTCCAGATACCCGAACGCCCATCCAAGCAAAACGGGTGCCGCCATCAGCAGGAAAATCGCCAGGACAAGCGTTGCGCAGATCAGGGTCATAGTCTGATTGGTGGTAGACAGCTTCGTTGTGATCTGCCCGTAGAAAAACAAGTTCTGGTTGTGGTATCTGTGTTCCGGCGACCGCTCCTTCCATGCCACGAGCACGGTATTTGCAAGATAAATGACCGCACAAATGATGAAAAGCAGGTTTCCCAGCACAAACATCATATATTGATTGACAGTGCCGGTGCCCATCGGAAGATAATACTTGTTCTGCACGGAAGGCACGATTGCCGCGAACAGCGTCTGAAACAATGCACATACCAGAAGTCCGGTCAGCAGTGTATCCCGCTGCCTGTCAGTACAGCGCCTCTGGCTGCTTTCTGCCGCATTGGCGGACATAACACCTTTTTGTCCATCTGCGCCTGCAGAAAAAGAGCCTTTGTCACTGATATATTTTGCCGGACGTGACGACCTTATTATCCTCTGTTTCCTGACAAGCCATATTACAGACCACAGCAGCGTCACCGCCGGAACCAGAATATTTCCCCAGAACATGATATGCACCGGAAATGGCAACCGTCTGTCAAAATAAAAATACTTCTTTTCAATTCCCCCCGCTAACATCCATACTGTCAAGATTTCAAACAGAATAATCGTAACCGGTATCTGACGGCTTTTGCGCAAAGAAGGCTCATTCTCCCTGTCCGCAGACAGCATGTCAATAATTTTGATTTTCCTGATTGTACGCAGATTCAACAGCCCGACAATAATAAAGCTCAACACGAAAAAGCTGACTGTCAGCAGAACCGTGTCCGGAAACAGCGTCCAGGTAATGTGAAACTCCTGATCATACGTAGACAATACCATGGCAGTGATCAACTGCGAACCGAACATACCCAGGAAAATCCCCAGCCCGATGGCAATGAACCCCATCACAAATGTCTCCGCCAGGAAAAGCATACCGATCGTCTTCTGCTCCATTCCCATAATTGCCTGCAGGGCAAATTCCTTCTGTCTGCTCCGCAGCATATATCGGTTTACATAACTTATCAGAAATAATAAAAGCAGCGTGACCGCGCAGACTGCATATTTCATGCCGTCGCCCAATATCCTGAAATGATACTCCACCCCGATATCCGGCTGATAATACTTGCTGGAAATAGACAGAAAAGAATAAAACAGCGTAACACAAATGGTCATCGTCACAAGATAGACCAGATATTCCTTCACGGACCGCTTTGCATTCCTAAACACGAGTTTCGCATACATGGCTCTGTCCACCTCCAATCATCGTCAGCACATTTAAGATTTTATGGAAAAAAGTGTTTCTTTCGTCATCCCCCTTACGAAGTTCCGTAAAAACCGCACCGTCTTTCAGGAATAAAATACGAGAAGCATAGCTTGCAGTAAAAGCGTCATGGGTTACCATGAGAATCGTCGCGCACAGCTGCTCGTTGATCTGCTGCATGGTAGAAAGCAGCATTCTGGAAGAGTGACTGTCAAGCGCCCCTGTGGGTTCATCCGCCAGAAGCAGCTTCGGGTGATTGATCAACGCCCGCGCGCAGGCACAACGCTGTTTCTGTCCGCCCGAAACCTGGTACGGATATTTGTGCAGAATATCGCCAATATTCAGCTTTTCACACATCTCCTCAACGCGCCCTTCCACCTCGCCTGCCGGAACCTTGTTGATTGCCAGTGCAAGCGCAATATTTTCAGAAATCGTCAACGTATCCAACAGATTAAAATCCTGAAACACAAATCCCAGATTCTCTCTGCGAAACCGTGCAAGCTCTTTCGCCTTCATCTGCGTGATGTCGATTCTCTGCGCCGTTCTCCCGTCTGACACCTGATTTTTTTCTGTCCGTATTCCAGTCTCTCCTGCCTGCTGCCCGGTTCCTTCTGTCTGCTCTCCGGTTTCTTCTGTCTGCTCTCCGGTTTCTCCAATCTGCTGTCCGTACAGATATATA
>CAJUJP010000051.1 GCA_910586615.1 uncultured Lachnospiraceae bacterium | reverse complement strand
CACAAACGAATATTTTGTGTAATCTGCCCTCTCAGCCTTTCGTAAGCACTTTTTGACACCCTAATCTTTATAGCAAACAGATAAAAAACAAAGGCAGGAATCACAGCATGTCAGTTGCAGAAGAAATCAGAGAAGAACAGCGAAAAGCGCTCAGCACCATGAGTCCGAAAGAAAAACTGGCTTATTTTTGGGATTATTATAAAATACATACGGTAGTGGCAATTGTGGTGGCCGCGTTCACTGTCATGTTCATCCATCAGTATGTGACGAACAAGGATTATGCTTTCTACGCCACCTTGATCAATGCGATGCAGACTGACTCCAACGCGGAACTTTCCGCCGCATGGGCACAGGAATTTCAGGAATATGCAGAAATTGATCCCGATGAATATCTGGTATATATTGACACCACTGTCTCCCTGTCCGACGACATTGGCTCACAATATGCCATCTCCAATCGGGAGAAGATGCTGGCCATGATGCAGATCGGCACGATCAATGCCATTGTGGCTGACACGAAAATATTTGAAGAATATGCACAGTTTGAATATTTTTGCAACCTGGAAATGATCCTCTCTCCTGAGGAACTGGAAAAATACCGTCCCTATTTCTACTATACGGACGCTGCTTCCTTTGAAAAAGATAATGATGACACATACTATGATATGACTGAACGGCCTGATCCGGGCGCTCTTGTGATCGACCACCGTGATCCGGCTTCCATGGAACAGCCCGTGGCTGTAGGCATTGTTGTCAGCGAGGACAACTTATTGGCTGATGCAGGATATTACGCTTATCTGGATAACAGTGAATACGATTATCAGGGGCATTCTTCAGAGGCTGTTCTGGGAATTCCCATTTCCTGTAAACAGCCGGAGATGGCGGTTAAATTTTTAGAGTATTTGAAGCTCGGACAGAATTGATCCGATCTTATCGCGCCGAATGCATACAGCAGTATTGCTTCCATACTCTGTATACATTCGGCTGCCATAAATCTTCTGAGCAATGGCACCACAACTTATTTATTACAGCAGTTCCTTCAGCATCTGGTTCACCATGCCGGGATCGGCCTTGCCTTTCATAGCCTTCATGGTCTGCCCCACCAGGAATCCTATGGCTTTTTCCTTGCCGTTATGATAATCCTCCACGGACTGCGGATTTGCGGCTATGACCTCCTCAACGGTTTTGCGCAGTGCCCCCTCGTCATTGACTGTCTTTAATCCCTTTTCCTCCACATACTGTTCGGGATCTATATTTTCCTCAAACATCACCTCGAACACTTCCTTCGCCACAGAGCTGTTGATTGCCTTAGCATCTGTAAGTGAGATCAGCTTCGCAAGGTTCTCCGGTGAAAAGCGCAGATCGGACGCGTCCGTCTCCTTCTCTTTCATCAGACGCAGCGTCTCGCCCATAAGCCAGTTGGAAACCTTCTTGGGCTGATTGCAGATTGCTGCCGCCGCCTCAAAAAGATCCGCCAGGTGTTTGTCGCCGGTGATGATCTCGATATCATAGTCAGGAATGTCAAACGCTTCCTTGTAACGTATCATCTTCTCGGTGCGAAACTCCGGCTGTCTCTCTCTGATCTGTGCCAGCATCTCATCGCTCACAGCGATCGGCACCAGGTCCGGGTCCGGGAAATAGCGGTAATCCTGCGCATCCTCCTTGCTTCGCATGGCATAGGACTCTCCCTTCGTATCATCCCATCTCCTCGTCTCCTGCACCACCTTCTCACCGGACTCGATCAAGTCGATCTGCCGCTCTGTCTCACCGGCAATAGCTCTGGAAATCGCCTTAAAAGAATTAAGGTTCTTCATCTCGGTTCTGGTGCCGAATGCCGCAGCGCCTGCTTCCCTCACAGACAGGTTCACATCGGCGCGCATGGAACCTTCCTGCAGCTTGCAGTCCGATGCGCCCAGATACTGGATAATCAGCCGCAGTTTCTCCAGATAGGCAATCACTTCCTCCGCACTGCGCATATCCGGCTCGGACACGATCTCAATCAGCGGCACGCCGGAACGGTTGTAGTCCACCAGCGAACAGTCCTCCCACTCATCATGGATCAGCTTGCCGGCATCCTCCTCCATATGAATCTCATGAATGCCCACGGTCTTCCTGCCGCCCGCTTCCGTCTCGATCTCCACGCCGCCGTTTCTGCAGATGGGCAGATACAGCTGGGATATCTGATAGTTCTGCGGGTTATCGGGATAGAAATAATTTTTCCTGTCAAATCTGGCGTACCGGGTAATCTCACAGTCCGTCGCCAGTCCTACCGCAATGGCATATTCCAGCACCTGTTTATTCAACACCGGCAGGGAACCGGGCATCCCCGTGCAAACCGGGCAGGTCTGGGTGTTCGGCTCCGCGCCGAAGGCCGTGGAACAGCCGCAGAATATTTTAGTCTTCGTGGCAAGCTCCACGTGCACTTCCAGACCGATGACTGTTTCGTACTGTTTGCTACTCATAACATTCTCCCTCCTGTCCTATCCGGCACATTCCTGTTTCGCCCTGTCCGGTATGACCCGCTCCTGCCGGCTCCCGGTCCATTCGGAACGGGCCCCTGATCTTCTCATAAGTGTACGCCGTCTGAATCAGTTTCTTTTCCTGAAAACAGTCTCCGATCAGCTGCAGTCCGATGGGAAGCCCGTTCTTATCTTTGCCACAGGGCAGGCTGATTCCCGGCAGCCCCGCCAGATTAACAGCTATGGTGTAGATGTCGCCCAGATACATTTTGATCGGATCGGACAGGCTCGCCCCAAGCTTCGGAGCCGTCGTGGGCGCCACCGGTCCCAGAATCACATCATATTTGGCAAAAGCCTGATCAAAAGCCTTCTTGATCAGTGCCTTCACCCGAAGCGCTTTCAGATAATAAGCGTCATAATAGCCGGAGCTTAGCACGAAAGAGCCCAGCATAATACGCCGTTTGACTTCCTCGCCAAAGCCCTCGGAACGGGATTTCTTATACATATTATGGAGTCCGTTATAGTCTTCGGCGCGGTAACCGTATTTAATGCCGTCAAATCTTTCCAGATTCGAACTGGCCTCCGCGGCTGCAATGGTATAATAGGCCGGAATCGCATATTCCACAAAACTCAAGTCAAAATGCTCTGTCACCGCACCCTTTTTCTCCAGTTCTTCCGCCGCCCGCAGTACCGCCGCCTTCACTTCCTCATCCAGTCCGTCTCCAAAGTAATCATTGGGAATCCCGATGCGCATACCCTTCACATCATCCACCAGTGCGGAAGTAAAATCCGTATCTGTTCTTGCCACGGAAGTGGAATCCTTCTCATCGTGAGAAGCAATCGCCTCAAGCACCGCAGCGCAGTCCGTCACATCCTTCGTCAGCGGTCCGATCTGATCCAGAGAAGAACCGTAAGCAATCAACCCGTAACGGGACACCGTGCCGTAGGTCGGCTTCATCCCCACTGTTCCGCAGTAGGATGCAGGCTGTCTGATGGAACCGCCGGTGTCGGAGCCAAGCGCATAAATACACTCTCCCGCGGCCACTGCAGCCGCAGAGCCGCCGGAAGACCCGCCCGGCACATGCTCTGTGTTCCAGGGATTTCTGGTCACACCGTAAGCGGATGTTTCCGTCGTGGAACCCATGGCAAACTCATCCATATTGGTCTTGCCCAGGATCACCGCACCCGCTCTCTGCAGATTCAACACTGCCTCCGCCGTGTAGGCGGGCACAAAATTGCCGAGTATTCTGGAAGAGCATGTGGTGAGCAGCCCAGCCGTACACATATTATCTTTGACCGCCACCGGCACGCCGGCTAACCGGCCTGTCAGTTCCCCCGATTCAATCTTCGCCTGCACCGCTTCCGCCTGTTTCAAGGCACCTTCCCTGTCCACAGTCACATAACAGTTGTAAATCCGGTCCTGTTTTTCTATGCGGGCAAGCATGGCCTCAGCCGCCTCCACGGCAGTGGTCTTTCCCGCCCTGATCGCGGCAGAGAGTTCTGTCGCTGTCATTTCTGTAATATCCATAGGGAGTCATTCTCCTTTCTTATATTCCGAGAACGTATTGTTAAACTGCAAAATCTAAATACAGTGTGCAGAATGCTCGTATTCCGGGCATTCTCTGACGTGAAACGGAGTTGCGAAACAACTTTCGTCTCACGTTATTCAAACGTCCGCGGCACCATAAACATCCCGTCCTTCTGTTCCGGCGCATTGGCTAACAGTTGCTCACGGGTGTCGCCGTTTTTCACAACATCTTCTCTGAACACATTCTGCACCGGAAATACATGGGACATCGGTTCCACATCCGTGGTATCCAGTTCTCCCAGCTTGTCGATATAGTCCAGCATACGCCCCATGTCCGACTTCGCCTGTTCCTTTTCCCCGCCGGACAATTCCAGCTTCGCCAGAATGCCCACATATTCAATTGTCTCGTCGCTGATGATATTTGCCATGATCCCTGTCCTCTCTAACTTCTGATCTTAATATGCACTTCCCGGAGCTGCTGCTCCGTCACATCATTCGGCGCGCCGCACATCAGGTCCTGTGCCGACCCGCTCATCGGGAAAGCGATGACCTCCCTGATGTTCTCCTCGTTCCTAAGCAGCATGATCATCCGGTCTACCCCCGGCGCCATGCCCGCATGGGGCGGTGCACCAAACTGGAATGCATTGTAGAGTGCGCCGAATTTGTTTTTCAGAGTTTCCTCATCATAACCCGCAATCTCAAATGCTTTCACCATAATATCTATATCATGATTGCGGACCGCCCCGGAAGATAACTCCACGCCGTTACACACGATATCGTACTGATACGCCAGAATCTCCAGCGGGTCCATGGTGGTAAGCGCCTCCAGACCGCCCTGCGGCATGGAAAAAGGGTTGTGGGTAAAGCCGATCTGTTTCGTATCCGGGTCAAGCTCAAACATCGGAAAATCGTTGATATAGCAGAAACGATAGGCATTTTTCTCTATCAGTTCAAGCTTCTGCCCTAATTCCGTGCGAATCTGCCCCGCATAATATGCCGCCCGCTCCTCTTTGTCGGCAATGAAGAAAATCGTATCTCCCGCCGCCAGTCCTGCAAGCTCCGCCAGCTCACTTTTCTTATCTTCCGGTATAAATTTGTCGATCGGTCCTTTGTAGCTCATATCTTCTGCCACTTCCAGGTAACCCAGACCGCCCATGCCCATATCGGTGGCAAATTTCAACAGTTTCTCATGAAATCCTTTGGACATGTCTGCATGCACCTTGATGGCACGAACTGTCCTGCCATGGAAGGGTTTAAAAGAACATACCTGGAAAAATCCCGTCAGATCAATGATCCGCAGCGGGTTACGCAAATCCGGTTTATCCGTGCCAAACTCCAGCATAGCCTGCTTGTAGCTGATCACCGGATAAGGCGCTTTCGTAACCGCATACCCTTCCGGCGCAAATTTCTCAAACGTGGCGGAAAGCACTTCCTCCCCTGTGCGGAACACATCCTCCTGTGTGGCGAAGCTCATCTCAAAGTCAAGCTGATAAAATTCCCCCGGCGAACGGTCAGCTCTGGCGTCTTCATCCCTGAAGCATGGAGCGATCTGAAAATATTTATCAAAGCCTGACACCATCAGAAGCTGTTTATACTGCTGCGGCGCCTGCGGCAGCGCATAGAATTTACCCTTATATTTTCTGGACGGCACAATATAATCTCTGGCGCCTTCCGGGGAAGAAGCGCACAGAATCGGCGTCTGGATCTCCAAAAATCCCATCTCCGTCATTTTTTCCCGCAGATAGGCAATGACCCTGGAGCGGAACACGATGTTGTCCTTCACCTTCTGGTTCCGCAGGTCCAGATAACGATATTTTAAGCGAACGTCCTCCCTCGTCTCCTTAGATGTCATAATTTCAAAAGGAAGCTGTTTGTAGACTCTGCCCAGCACGTCAACCTTGTGCGCTTCCAATTCAATGGTACCGGTGGGAATCCTGGGATTATATGTCTCCTCATCCCTGTGCTCGATCAGCCCTTCGATGGACACGCTCATCTCTCTGGAAAGCCCGTCCAGCAGCGTGGTGTCCCGCATAACGACCTGCAGCACGCCGTACATATCACGCAAGTCCACGAAAGACACGCCGCCATGATCCCTGATGTTCTCGATCCAGCCCGCCACGCGGATGTCTTTGCCGATATCGCCCTCACTGATCTGTTGTAAAGTTACGTCTCTGTAGATGTTTTTGATTGTCATAATTCTGGTCTCCCTTCGCATGTTACTTTTGACTGTGCTGCCGGGACTCTTTGCGATTAAGCAATGCTCGTCAGAAGACTTTCTCCTCATGCGTTCATGCGAGCATGGCGCCTGTTCCGTAAGTCTTCTGACTCTGCTTAATCGCGCAAAAAAGTCCCGGAACACATTTCTGCATTCCGGGACGGATAGTTATAATTATCCGCGGTACCACCCGCATTGATAAGCCGACACCTCCAACAAGGTGTTTCTTCGCCTTACCCACTCTCAGCACTTAACGCGTGCAAACGGATCACCCTAGTGTACTTTTATCACTTGTGCCGCATATATCTCTCTGCTTCGCACAGCCTGAGAAAATACAATTCAGATAACCTGCTCCGGAGTGTTCCCGTTCCCTGCCTTTCACAAACAGCGCTCTCAGTCGGTGACGCCGTATTCCTGTCGCTTCCCGCAAGGTGAGTCTCCTTCACCGCATTTTCAAATATATTTTGTATATATCACAAAAATAATCAAAGCACAACCTTTGTACGAAAAAAAATACAATTTTCCGTTTTCATCTAAATAGCAGAAAAGCGCCGGACGTGCCTTTGCAGACAACTGTGGTCATACTTCGGGGGGATTCCCTATTGCGCACTCTGCCGCTTTGCCTCTTCATATTCCTCCACAGACACACCAAGTCCTTCACAGGCTTTATGCAGATCAACGCCGAAATTCTTCATCGCCGCCTCCACATTCCTGACCAGCATTTCTCTACTGCCCTTTTGGGTCCCGCGTTTTATTCCTTCTTTAATGCCCTCTTTAATACCTTTTTTTATGCCTTCTTTTATGCCTTCTTTTATGCCTTCTTCAATTCCCTCCTTTTTTCCTTTCTCTCTTCCTTCTTCGAGGCCCGCTTTAATCCCCATTTCTTTGCCCTGCTCAAATCCAATCTCAAGAATATTCATCCTTACAGCCTCCCATTCTTCGGATTGCCTTACCTCTTCCACGATTCTGTCCAGATCCAGAATCCGATCATCCTTCACCGTAACGTTCACGTTACTCAGTGTTGTACATTTCATATATTGCAGCAAACTGACCAGTTCGGGACGTCCGTTTGTACTCATCATATTTAAAAAAATTTTACTCGTACCATCACCCAGTGGTAAATCCGGCACTTCCTCACACCGTTCGCTGAAAGTGTACATTGCCCGGTCTCTTCCGAAAATGTCCTCCTGCGTAATGAATATAATCACCGTCGAAGGCAGATTCTTGTAACGGGTTTCTTTGCCTGATTTTAAAACCGGCGTGTCCAGCATTCCCTGATAAAATCTTGATCGTTTACGGACATCATCACTTTTCGTATCATTTTGCATCTCCATATCAAACTGCCGCTCCCGCAGATCTGATGCCCATGCATCCAGACGTATGGCCCGTTTGCCGGATTGGTTCAAAATAACCTGTTCTACTTTGACTTCTTTCAGTTCTAAGTCAGGTTCATCCAGTATAATACTCAGCACGTCTTCATATGCGTCCTTTACTTTCAAAACCGACAAGAACAATGCAAAATCACTTAAATTAGTCTGTCCGTTGTCAACCGGCGTGTCCACCACGCCTTCAATGATACCTGTTTCTCTGAGCGGTGCTTCCCGCCCCGTACCTGTCACATCAGGTTTTTCTGCATATACTGACTGTACATGCTTTTCTGTTTTGTTTCTCATAAGTAAATCCTCTCTTTCCTGACGGCAGAGAAGAAATTAACTTATGACCGTTCTGATTTCCTCCCTGCAGTTATTTAATTGTAAGCAAGGAGTTCTCGCAGAGACCGCTCTGCATAGGCACGGATTGTATGAAAACCCGTTAAGATATCATAAGAATCTTAGATTATTTCTTTGCTTGAAAAGATTATAGCACAATTTGTTTTTTAATACAATAATTAACTGAATTTTATTTAAAATATTTAGCCGTATTTACGTCAAAACAGTTCGTCCAGCAAAATATAATACCTTATTTTCTCCCAGTCCGGTGCTATCCCCAGTTCCCGAAACAACAGCAGATCGTCTGATCCTGCATACGACCTGCCGTGATATCTCCCGCTGTAATTATGGGACAGACTGCGGTAGCACAGTGCAATGTCGCACCATCGATCTGCTATCCCTGCTCTGCCAAGATCGATATATCCACTCACCGCACCACCGGTTCCAAACACATTCGGAAGGCAGTAATCGCCATGAGACAAGACAGGTTCTTCCTCCGGCATATTCTGGTACAGCCACTTTAAAAGATCCGCAGGATCCCTGAAACCGGCCTCACCGAAAGTATCCGGCTCCACATTATCCAGATCAACCAGGCCATTTTCAACATTATATTCCGCCTGTTTCAGTTTGCGTAACAGCCTCTGGTCGGAAGGACAGTCTGAAACGTCGATGCTCCACAGCTTCTTAAGCCCGTCGGCCAGCATTTTACACTGCATGTCCGGTGCCAGCATATATGCCTCGTCACACGCCATCCACCCTGCACATTTGCTCATCAAAAGACAGGATCTGCCATCCGATACTTCATAGGCATATACTGTCGGAACCGGAAGTCTGCCGTGCAGGTAAATCATCATACGGTGTTCATTTTCCGCTTCCCACGTGTGCTCTGAGACCTTTAATATCTTTTTTTTAAAAATATATACAGAAGATTCAGACATGCCGGTCCCATCTGTCCGGAAAGATTCATCTGCTATCAGACTGCGTATCTTCTCAGGTAAAATCATTTTAGTATTCATCTCCACACGCTTCCTTCATAGGTCAACTTCCGGTATCCCTGCTATGCCTCCCTCCGCCGCTTAGTTCTATGCGAAGAATACTGCTCTGACGCTGTTCAGGTCTATACAGAAAACGCCGCCTTACAGTTCTTCCTGTGCGCTTTCAGTTTCTTGATCGCCCAATTATAGTGACTCGAAGTATTGGAGACAAAATAGGAACCAAGCGTACTGCCGCCGACCCATTGATAGACTCCCTTCGTGAACAGTTCCTCATTCGTAAAGCCTTCCGCCAGTTCCATAACCTGTTTATGGGAATCTGCCAGCATTCTTTTTGCATCCTCCAGCGTGGTATTTTGATGTTTTTTCCAGAAAAACTCATTCATCATGCCATAATTCTTCCAGGTATACGGCTTCGGGAGAAAAGGCTGCTCCTCTCCGTTTAAGTTCGCCGCAATCCAATGGATCGTGAGCTGATGCCACTCATAAAGGTGTATCAGCACATCCCGCAGGTTTTTGTCCCGTTTCCAGTGTGCCTCTTTCTTCGTATCGTCAAATGCAAACGGCGTTGCCAGTTCCTGCTTCGTCATAGATGCGATAAACTGGTTCAGTTCTTCATAGCCTGCCGCTGCCGCGCTTAATAAATCTGTCTTTGATGCAGGTCTTCCCATAGTGGTTCTCTCCTTTTCGTTCCGCATGACAATAGAATATCCGACATGTGTAATATGTTTCATTCACCGAAGCCTGCCGTATCATACTCAGAATACACTCCATGCCAGTCAGATGATCCTGCCATCATAAAAATCAACATCTTCAAAAGTCGATTTTTCTTCACTGTATCTTGCCATTTCCGTTCTGTCCTGTCCGCATCTGATCAGATAAACATTTCCCTGGTCATGAATGACAGACTTTCCGATATATGCAAAACGTCCATCGGCAAACGCTGACATAAGTGCGTAAAAAATGGCGCCGTGGGCAACCAGCAGAATATGCTCCTTATCCTCATATGTATCTATCATCTTTCGTAGCAGCATACGGGTTCTGTCAAGAATTTCCCCCCTTGATTCCATTCCGGGAAAAATGTCATCGGGGAACCGTGCTGCCCGCTCACCGGGCGTCAGTCCTTCTCCCTCACCGAAGCATTGTTCGATCAGCATCTCTTCCACAAGAATCTTCTCTTTCGGATAATCCAGCCCGCCGGCAGTAATCTCTGCACTTTCCCTTGCACGGGACAGCGGGCTGACGAGAATCAGATCCATCCTGATCCCTGACTTTCTCAAAATCTCCCCGGCGTGTTTCATCTGCGCTCTGCCTTTTTCATTCAAAGGTATATCTGTACGCCCCTGTAAACGACCGGCCCGATTCCAGTCAGTTTCTCCATGCCGTAATAAATATATATTCATATCGATCCTCATTTCCGAGCATTTTGCACGACGGGATACAATGCAGATTCAGGATTTGAATCCCTGTCTTTTCCGTCCACTAAATCGAAAGCTTTTTGATCCTGTCAACCGCTTCTACTGTATTCTCATAGCTTCCGAATGCCGTCAGGCGGAAATAGGTCTCTCCGCTTGGTCCGAATCCTGATCCCGGTGTACCCACCACATTGGCATTTTCCAGCAGATAGTCAAAGAATTCCCAGCTCGTCATATTATCCGGCGCTTTCAGCCAGATATAAGGTGCATTCACACCGCCGGATACACTGAATCCCGCAGACTTAAGCCCATCTAAAATATAAGCCGCGTTTTTCATATAATAAGCAACCAGTTCCTTCGTCTCCCGTTTGCCGGCCTCACTGTATACTGCCTCTCCGGCCCGCTGTATAATATATGGTGCACCGTTATATTTCGTCCCATGGCGTCTCGCCCACAGAGCATGTAAGGATACATCGCCTGTCTTCAGTTCTTTCGGAATCACCGTGAATCCCAGGCGCACACCCGTAAATCCTGCATTTTTTGAAAAAGAACGAAGCTCAATGGCGCAGGTTCTTGCTCCCTCACATTCATAGATCGTGTGCGGAACATCCGGTTCGGAAATATATGCCTCATATGCCGCATCGTAAATAATCACAGAACCGTTCTTATTCGCATAATCCACCCACTCCTGAAGCTGAGTCTTTTTGATGGTAGACCCTGTGGGATTATTGGGGAAACACAGATAGATCAGATCCGGCACTTCCTCCGGAAGCTGAGGTGCAAAACCATTCTCCGCTGTGCATGGCATATAGATCACATCGCTCCATCTCTCCGTCTTTGCATCATATGTACCCGTTCTGCCGGCCATTACATTGGTATCCACATAGACAGGATATACCGGATCGCATACCGCAATCTTATTGTCCAGGGCAAAGATTTCCTGGATGTTACCCGAATCACATTTCGCGCCGTCTGACACGAAAATTTCATCCGCCTCGATCTGACAGCCTCTCGCTTTATAATCATTGTCCGCAATCGCATTTCTTAAAAATTCATACCCCAGATCCGGTGCATAACCGCGGAATGTAGCCGCATCCGCCATCTCATCCACCGCGTCATGCATAGCGCTTATCACCGCCGGGGAAAGTGGTCTTGTAACATCACCAATTCCCAGTCTGATAATCTTCTTATCCGGATTTGCCGCCGCATATGCATTCACCTTTTTTCCGATTGTTGAAAAAAGATAGCTGCCGGGTAATTTTAAATAGTTATCGTTTACTTTAACCATATTGTCCTCCTCTATGTTAATCATGGATATACTGCTGCACTCTCACTGCCGTTCATAAAAGATCATGCCTGCCATTCTCCCTCAAACACCGCAGCCGCCGGCCCGGTCATATAGACCAGATCAGCCTCTCTGTCCCAGGTGATCTCAATCTCACCACCCAATAGTTTAACAGTAACCGTGTTATCCGTCAAACCATTTAAGATACAAGCCACAACCGTGGCACAGCAGCCCGTACCACATGCAAGCGTCTCTCCCGTCCCCCGCTCCCAGACACGCATCTGCACCGTCTGTCTGTCCAGCACCTTCACAAACTCTGTATTGATCCGCTTCGGAAATCTTTCATGATTTTCAAAATGTGGTCCGATCTTCTCAAGATCCAGATGCGTCACATCATCCATAAAAATAACCGCATGAGGATTCCCCATTGACACGCATGTCATTTTATATTCTTTTCCCTGTACCATAACAGGTTCATCAATGATACTTTCCTGATCCTGCATCACAGCATTTTCATTGTCAAAAGCCTCGTCTGCCGCCGGTCCACTGACCAAATCCTCACCGCCGGCGCTGTCTTTACCCTTAGTTCTTCCGCCTTCCACCAGCACAGGAATCAGTTCCGGCCGCAGCTGCGGCGCTCCCATATTCACCCTGACCGACTCAACTTTTCCTTCTTTTACAAAAAGCTGCAGATATTTGATCTGCCCGCAACTTATGACACTTATGTCAGTCCTATCAGTAAGCCCCTTATCATAGACATATTTGGCCACACAGCGTATTCCGTTTCCGCACATCTCCGCACGGCTGCCGTCTGCATTATACATCTCCATCTCAAAATCGGCTTCCTCCGAAGGGTTGATAAAGATCGCCCCGTCACCGCCGATGCCGAAATGTCTGTCGCTGATCTGCCGCACCAGTTCAGGCTTTTTCTCCTGCCCGATCTTTTCCGTAAATCCGTTGATATAAATATAATCGTTCCCACATCCATGCATTTTCGTAAATTTCATAGTAACCCTCCATTCCTGCTCAACCTGCCCGCCTGCCTGTTCCGATATTCCGGGATTGAAACGCCATAAGAATCTTTTGACCTGTACCCTGACAGAAAAACATCCTCATCTTCTGCTTAAACGCCAAAGCGCATCAGCCGAAATAACTTTACCCGCATACCATATTTTCTATAAGCATATCATACCCGTACAACAAACAAAGCACATTTTTTGCATTATAATGCGTAAAATGTGCTTTGTATTCCTGTATTAAAAAATATGATTTGCCTTCAGTACCCCGATCAGAATCACTGCCACAAGCGCGATCACACAAAGGATAATGAACCGGTCCACAGACCGGACGGAAATATCCGGCAGCTGATCATAGATGCCCTCAAACAGACTGCCGTGGGACTGCTTTGCCGGCGGTTCTTCCGCCGACACCTCCGGGGGCTGTGTCTGTGCTGTTTCCATGACTGCTTCCGCCGATGGTTCCTGCACTATGCCGGATACCGCCTCGTCACGCTCTATTTCTAATTCTGTCTTTGGATCTTTTTCCATAACAATGATTCCTTTTTCATTTCTGTCATTCAAGCATTGCCGCTTCTGCAGACATGCTGAAAACAAACTGTAAATACACTTGCTTTTCAGGCTGATCCTGATTTCTTCTCTGCTTACTTCTTCTGCAGATACTTTCTTAAGTCAAGTGCAACTGCGATCACGATAACAAGACCCTGTGCGATATATGTATATGCCGGATCCACTCCAAGGAACTGCAGACAGATCTTCAGAATCTCAAATACCAATACACCGATCAGGATACCGCCAACCCGGCCCACACCACCGTTAGCAGATACACCACCAATGGTACATGCCGCAATGGCTTCCAGCTCGTAACCGTTACCTGTTGCAGTGGAAGCACCGCCGGCCTTGGCGCCTACCAGAAAGCCTGCCAGCGCGTACATACAGCCTGCAAGAATATAAATACGGATCAGGGAACCCTGTACATTGACACCGGCAACCTGTGCTGCATTTTCATTTCCGCCGATGGCGTACATATATTTACCATGACGGGTCTTATTATACAAAAACCAGAAATATGCGCCTACCACTACAGCAAAAATCATCAGGTAAGGGATCGGTCCCAGAGAACCGCTTGCAACCGTCAGATAGCTGCTCTTGTAACCGCCCATGGGCTGATTGTTGGTGATCAGGGAACAAAGTCCGTAAATAATCGTCTGCATACCCAGTGTCGCAATGAAAGGCGGCACTTTCAACATGGAAACTACCACACCGTTAACGCCGCCGAAGCAGCCCATAATCACCATAACGATGACAAGTGCCACCGGCCACGGGATATCCGGCATCCACGGAAGCATACGCGCGGAGTAATCCACACTCTGCAGCAGCATAGCCGAAAGACACGCCGCCAGACCTACCGCACGTCCTGCGGAAAGGTCAGTACCCTTTGTGATCAGACAGCCTGACACACCACAGGCGATGATGAATCTGGGAGATACATTTACGACCAGATTTTTAAAATTGTATACCGTAAAAAAGTTCTTTGTGGTAAATCCTGTCAGAATAGCCAGCAGCACAATCAGGATGATGATTGCGTTGTTGGAAATAAATTTTTTCAGACTAAATGTTGTTTGCATGATAGTGATCTCCCTCCTTATTCAAACTGAGTCGCCAGTGCCATGATATTTTCCTGGTTAGCCTCGCTTCCATCAATAAATCCGGTCACGCGGCCGTCACACATAATCATGATACGGTCTGACATACCGATCAATTCACTCATCTCGGATGATATCATGATGACACTTTTACCCTGTTTCGCCATCTCAGCAATGATACAGTAAATCTCATACTTGGCTCCCACGTCAATACCACGGGTCGGTTCGTCCATGATAAAGACATCGGGACTGTTTGCCAGCCAGCGGCTGATCAGCACCTTCTGCTGGTTACCACCGGAAAGCGACTGGATCTGCGTCTTGGAAGACGGTGTCTTGATGGAGAGTTTGGCTACATTTTCCTGTACCAGATTCTCAATCTTGGCATCATCCAGCATAATCCCGCCGATCAAATACTGATTTAAGGATGCAATAGATACATTATCCGCAATGGACAGCACACCCAGAATTCCCGTAGCACGACGATCCTCGGTCAGCATTGCAATGCCATTGTTGATGGCATCCTTAGGCTGTGTGATCCTGATCTCCTGTCCATTATAGGTAATCTTACCGGTCGTATGACCTCTAAGCCCGAAAAGTCCTTCCATCAGTTCTGTACGCTGTGCACCAACCAGGCCCGCCACTCCCAGAATCTCACCTTTTCGGAGCTGGAAGGAAACATGCCGGAAGCTCTTGGGATTGATGGATGTAAAATCTTCCACCTCAAAGACCACATCACCGGGTACATTCTCACGGACAGGATACAATTCGGAAAGTTCACGTCCCACCATTTTGGTAATGATAAAGTCTGTGGTCAGCTCTTTTGCAGACCAGGTTCCGATATACTGACCGTCTCTCATGATGGTCACTTCATCGCTGATACGCAGGATTTCATCCATTTTATGGCTTATGTATACAATGGAAACACCTTTGTTTCGCAGCTCATTAATAATCGTAAACAGTGCTTCCACCTCTGCCGCTGTCAGGGATGACGTAGGCTCATCCAGAATCAGGACTTTACAGTCCGCTGAGACAGCCTTTGCGATCTCCACAAGCTGCATCTGGGATACAGACAGGCTGCCCAGTCTGGCTTTCGGGTCAAAGTTCAGGTGAACCTCTTCCAGCACTCTGGCAGCGTCTTCATACATCTTATCATGATCCACCACCGAAACCGGGCCGATCTTCTTCATGGGATAACGTCCCACATAGATGTTTTCGCCGATGCTTCTTTCCGGTATGGGCTGTAACTCCTGATGCACCATGGCAATCCCGCGGTTTAAGGCATCCAGCGGGCCTTTGATCTCTACCTTTTCCCCCTCGTAGATCACTTCTCCTTCGTCCATGTGATAGATTCCGAACATGCACTTCATCAGGGTAGATTTCCCGGCGCCGTTCTCACCCATCAGGGCATGAACCGTTCCCGGACGCAAATTAAGCTGGGCGCCGCCCAGCGCTCTTACACCCGGAAATGTTTTCACGACGTCGTGCATTTCCAAACGATACTCTGACAATTTAGTAACCCCCTTCGTTAAAAGTAAATTTGCTTCGCAATATTAACAAAACGAGCAAGCTCGTTTACGAGATTCGCTTCGCAAACTCGAAATTCGCAAGGAATTTCCTATAACATAACAAAGAAGTGCGTGCGCCAATGCACACGCACTTCTCAATGATTCATATTTTGATACCGGCATACTGCATGTCAGTCTGACAATGCGCGGCCTGATCCATTCTGCTTATGATTACTGGAAATCAGATACGTTATCCGGAGTAACCTTTACATAGTCAACATAGATGGACTGCTCGCCTGCCGCATAGGTCTTGCCGCCTAACAGATCTTCCATAGCCTGAACAGCGCCTTCTGCCTGACCCTGTGCGTCATTCAGAACTGTACCTGTCATGTTGCCTGCTGCCACTTCATTCAAAGCTGCATCAAGAGCGTCAACGCCTACCAGATAGATATCCTCGTTTACTGTACGGCCTGCTGCCTGAATTGCCTGCAGTGCACCAATCGCCATATCGTCATTGTTACAGAAAACTACTTCGATCTCATCGCCGAATTTAGCTAAATCGTTCTGAGCGATCTCCTGGCCCTTATTACGATCCCAGTCACCACGCTGTAAATCAAGCTCTTCCACTTCGATTCCGGCATCTGTCAGTGCCTTAATAGAAAACTCTGTACGATACTGTGCGTCAACGTTCTCCGGGTCACCCTGGATCATGATATAGGAAACTTTGCCGTCGCCATTGATATCACCCTTGTTCGGTGTGTCCAGAATCAACTCACCCTGCATGGTCCCGGACTGACGTGCGTCACATCCTACATACACGAGCTTGTCATATGCGCTCATCTGGTCTGCTGTAGGCTCACGGTTGATGAGTACGGTAGGAACGCCTGCATCCTTAACGGTTGCAATGATCTGGTCTGCCGCGGAAGTCATAACCGGGTTGATGATCAGAGCGTCAACGCCCTGTGCGATGAAGTTGTTAATCTGGTTGTTCTGCTCTGCCTGGTCGTTCTTGCCGTCCATGAATGTCACGGTGTAGCCTTTGCCTTCCAGGATCTCCTGCAGTGCGTTACGATAAGTGGTCATAAACGCATCGTCAAATTTGTAGATGCAGACACCGATGTTTCCGCCTGCTCCTGCTGTCTCTGCTGCTGCATCAGCTGTATCAGCCGCCGCATCTTCTGCTGCGTCCTCTGCCGGTGCCTCTGCTTCAGGTTCTGCCGTGTCGTCTGCTGCCGGTGCCTCAGCTGTGGAGCTTGCCGGTGCTGAAGAATCATTACCGCATGCTGTCATAGAAAACACCATCAAAGATGCCAGTGCCACTGCAAGTACTTTCTTTAATTTCATAGTTACAAATCCTCCCTTGTTCTGCCCTTTTGGGCGTTTTTGTCAATTTTTGCCATATAGCGCATGTTATTTTGCACATATTGACTGCTGACGAAGTCATTGTAACTGATTTTATTCTCAATTTCCATAAGAAATTCTTTGAATATTTATGGATTTTCTTTGATTTTATTAATTAATATCTCCTGCGGCGTCCAATAATACTTCCCGTCAGTCAGCGGATATTCCTCCGGCGGAGCTTCTCCCAGGGCGCAGCCTGCCGCCAGTTCCACGATGGCACTGGCATAAAGCTCCTTGTTTGCAGATACTGTTCCCAGAAGGCTGCCATTTTCCAGCGCTTCCAGTCCCGGTGTAGTTCCGTCGATACCGATCACGTTCACCTCTGTGATCTGAGCGCGTTCCAGTGCATCAATGGCTCCCAGGGCCATATCATCATTGTTGCTGACCACCAGTTCGATCTTATCCGGATACTCCGAGAGCCACTGCTCCATCAGGGCCGATGCCTGACTGCGCTCCCAGTTGGCTATCCCGCCGGTGATCTTTTCAATGGGAACCCCGCCGTCCTTCAGCGTCTGAATGGACCATTCCGTGCGGATCAGGGAGTCCTGATGACTTGTCTCTCCTTCCAGCATCACATAACTCACCACACCGTCGCCGTTTAAGTCCACTGTCTCCGGCTGTTCCTGATACAGATCCACCACCATCTGACCCTGAAGGATCGCTGTCTCCCTGGCATCCACCCCTACATAATAAAGCTGATCCCAGCGGTTCATATCCTCCTCCACGGGCTGACGGTTAAAAAACACCACCGGCACACCTGCTGTCATCGCCCCGTCTATGATGCCAGAAGCATCCATACGGTCCACCGGATTGATACACAGCACATCGCACTCCAGCGCGATAAACCGTTCCACCTGGCTGTTCTGGGTATTCTGGCTTCCCTTTGCATCCTGGATATCAAGAGTCACCTTGATGCCGCTCTCCCGCTCATACTCCTTCGCCTTTTCCTCTATGATACCACGGATATTATTGATAAAAGTGTCATCTGCCCGATACAGACTGATACCGATCCGCAGTGAACTTTTCCTCTCTTCCTTTCCAACCCCCTGGCAGGAAGTCAGGAACACACCGGCCGTGATCACAGCCAGCAATCCCGGCAGAAATTTTTTCTTTCGCATTTTCTTACCTCCCGGTCACTCAATGGGGAACAGCAGCTTCTCAAAAAGCGGTTCCCGCAGATCCTCTTTCTCAATATAATAAGTCTCTGCCGCTATAGGCACACTGTCTGCACCTTCCAGTACCTGCACCGCCGCACGCACACTTAAATAGCCTATGCTGTAGTCATCTGTCACACAAACCCCCGATATACGCCCGCGGTCCAGATCGTTAAGGATCGGCACCGTGTTTCCTCTGCCGTAAAGACCGCACACGCGCTCCGCCGCAGTCTGGCTGTCCCCCAGGATTCCCGCCGCCTCCGTCAGTATCTCCGGATTTTCTGCTAAAAGCACTGCCTTCTCCTGCAGATCCTGCATCTCAAGCGCTGCCCGGAACCCTTCCTTTTCATCCCGCGTCATAACCTCTGTCTTTCTCCCTTCAGAATCAAATACCCTCTGCGCCCCCTGCAGAAACAGGCGATCCATGGCATTCTGCTTTTCAGGGTCTGTAAGGATCATGAGCGAACAGTCCGGCGATATCCTGGCCAGCATTTCACGGGCAAGCTGTTCTCCCATCTTTTCGTAATCTATGACAATACTGCCGGAAGCTGCACCCTCTGCCGGACCGGGGCTCAAAAGAATCACCGGTACATTCATCCGCTTCCCGGCCATCTGCTCCTGCTCCGCCGGAACCACGATCAGCGCATCTGCACCGTCCTGCTGTTCCCTGTCCATCAACTCCATCTGCTGCTCTTCATCGGACTTTTCATATAAGGTTATAAAGTGGGCATCCACATTGAATTCCATAGCCGCCTGATCCATGCCCTTGCGAAAATTAGCATAATTATCGCTCCGGGCATCTTCTATAATAACTGCGATCTGATAAATCTCCCTTTCCGGCTCCCGAATGATCAGATCCGTAGAGCACATAAGAAAAAGAAGCACCAGAAATGCCACATACAAAAAGATCAGCCATTTTCCGCTTTTGCTTACCATACCTGCTCCTTTTACGTCATCTCCGTGTAAATCTGCGCCGGAAGATGAATGCTGACAATTGTCCCTTCATCCGGTTCTGACTGAATCGACAGACCGTAATCATCACCAAAATACAATTTTATCCGCTCATTTACATTTTTCACACCGATACCGGAACCCCTTCTGGAAGAAACATGGTGTTTTTCTCCCAGAAGGCCTGCCGCCTGCTGCTGTGTCATTCCCAGCCCGTTATCACTGATCCTGAACCACAGTTCCCGGGCCTCACAATATACTTCCACACAGATTTCGCCGTCGCCGTCCATAAATTCCATACCGTGATAAATGGCATTCTCCACCAGCGGCTGCAGCATCAGCTTCAGGCTGACCAGATCCATCACATCCTCTGCTGCTTCTATTCTGTAAACAAACTTGTTTTTGAACCGCATCTGCTGAATGGTCAGATAGTTTCGCACATGTTCCAGTTCATCCCGCACGGTAATAATGCTTTTTCCCTTACTCAGACTGATACGGAAAAACCGCGCCAGCGCCGTCACCACCTTGACCGCTTCCTGTTTCTGCTCATTTTCGATCATCCAGACAATAATGTCCAGTGTATTATAGAGAAAATGAGGATTGATCTGGGACTGCAGTGTGTCAAACTCGCTCCTGCGCTTTGACTCATGCTCTGCCACGATATCCTCCATCAACGCTTTGATCCGCCTGGCCATATCACCGATGGATCTGCCCAGATGCCTGATCTCATACGAGCCGCCCATGTACACCTCTGTATCCAGGTCCCCCGCCTCTATGGCATTTACCGATCTCTCCAGTTTTTGAATCGGGGTAGTGATTCTGGAAGAAATGAACGTATTTGTGAGCACCAGCACCAGTAAAAACGCCGCAATGACAAACACCACGAAAAGGCGCATTTTCAGATTATTGAGAGGCAGTCCCTTTTCCGGCGTGACACTCAGCAGCTTCCAGCCCGTGTATCCCACGGATTTTACACTTACCTCCCGCCATTCCCCGTTGTATTTCTCCCGGTAACTGCCATCCCGGTAGCCTACCGCCACGTCGATATTCTCTTCCATCTGTCCTGTTCCGATCAGCTGCATCTTGGGATGGTAAATCAGTTCACCGCCGCTGCCGATCATGTAAAGATATCCCTGGTTTCCCAAAGTGATATTTTCCAGAATCTGTTCCAGACTGTTGTAGCGGATGTCCAGTAAAAGGATGCCCTGTTCCGTAGACGTGCCCTGTGTGATCTCCACCGCACGGGTCAGCGTGATGACCCACCGGTACTGATTCTCATTGCTGTCAAAAATGTACTGTACATGAGGCGTGGTAAAATGCAGGTTGTCTGTTCTTTTCAAAGTATTGCCGAACCACTCTTCTTCCGTCACATCCAGTCCCGTCTTTAAACGGGCCGCCGGCACCGCCTCCAGAAGTTCTCCCTCCTTGGACAAAAGCGCAATATTGGCAATGCTGTCCTTGTTATTATCGTACAGCAGTGTAAACTGACTGTTGACCGACTCCTTGCTCAAATCCGCGTTTTTGATCACACCATAATAAAGGCTGTCGGACAGTTTCATAATGGTGCGCAGATAGGAGTCCACCGAGCGGTTGATCTGTCCCAGAACCGCCTGATTCTCATCCTGTACAGCCAGTGTAAGCTGACGGGACATCTGCAGATAAAGCACCACGCCGGTCAGCAGAATCACCGCCAGCGCACTGACAGTAAAATAGATGAAGATCATATAGCGGATGCTGGTCTTTTTTTCCCGTCCTGCGGGCATGTCCTGTTCCATAAAAACCCCGTTCCGGAGCGTTCACCACAACATGAGAACAATACTTTGCAGACACAAAGCCGCAAATCCCGAATCTGCATCCGCCGTCAAGGTTCATTTGTGACGCTCCATCTTTGATTGATCAGCCTGATCCCCCGCCCCGGTATCTGGTAGGCGACACACCGTATTTTTTCTTAAATACATAGCTGAAGTAATTCTGCTCCTGATATCCCACTTTCTGAGCAATCATATATGTCTTGTCATCAGTTTCATTCAATAATTCTACTGCCTTTTTAAGCCGTATCTCCGTCAGATAATTAACATAAGACTGCCCTGTCTCTTTCTTGAACACTGTGGAAAAATATGCCGGACTCATATGCAGATGCCGGCAAAGCGTCTCCACGGACAGTTCAGGATCGGAATAATGTTCCCTGATGTACTCTTTCGCTTCCTCCATGACTTTTCTCGTGGTGTTGTCTCTTTCTCTGTTCATGGCATCATTCATACGACAGGCCACGGAAATAATCCGGTCTGCAAAGTCCTCTCTCCGGCAGATTCCTTCGAGAATATCCTCGTACTGTTCTTTGGAATCAAACATCTCATCCATATTCAGTTCATACTGCTGCATGAGTCTGATCAGGCAGTTCGCGACAGACAACATATAAAGCTGATGCTGTCTGGTATGAACTTTTGCATCCTCCATACAGGCGGTCAGGCTTCTCACCATATCTTCAATGGTCTCCCTGGAACCGAATTTAATGGCCGCAGTCAATTCTTCTTCATCTTTGATGTCAAACTGCAGTTTTCCACGGTTCATGGGATCTACGTCATTGATGTAGATCGTCTTTCCTTTTCCCACAATGGCACGATATCCCAGGGCATCCACAGCCGTCTGGTAAGAATCGCCGATCTGCTGCAGACTCTCACAACTATGTCCCACACCGATGGTAATGGCCACTTCCAGCACACGTCTGCTTTCCTTGCAGATATCATGGAACAGATTGATCAGTCCGGTCTGGGTATTATTTTCATCAATGGCCGCAATCACTGTAATTCCTTCTGACGATGTAAAAATGGCAAAACGGCAGTACGGTTTCAGGCAGTCTTCCACCAGACTGCGCACAGAAATCGGAATCAGCTCCTGATGCATGGACAGTTCCTTTGTCTCAATCCGTTCCACCTGTTCCACATGGATCACCGCCGCCAGCCATTTGCGGGCTTCCAGAATATCAATGTTATATTCCTCAAAGCGCGGCGCAATCACATTGATATCCGTTGTCCTGCGTACCAGATCATTTAAAAACAGTTCACGGAGAATGGGCAGACTTCCCTGATAACTCGCTCTCAGGGAATCAATATCACGCCGCTGTTTGATCTCTTCATCCAGACTGGCCTGGATTCTTTTTAAGATCACCGCCAGTTCTTCACTGTTTACCGGCTTTAAAATATATTCTGTCACATTCAGCTTAATGGCCTGCTTGGCATACTCAAAATCATCATACCCGGAAAAAATCAGAATCTTTATGGAAGGATACTTCTCTCTTATGCGCTCTGTCAGAGTCAGCCCGTCCATATAGGGCATACGGATATCCGTTATGACCACGTCCGGCTCCCACTGCTCCAGCTTCTCCAACGCATCCTCGCCGTTTTCGGCATCTCCTACTACAGTGAAACCCAGTTCCTCCCAATCCATATTGCGGATGATCGCCTTGCGAACCTCCTCTTCATCATCTACCAGCATGATACGGTACAGACCCATGATAAACTCCTACCTTTCAGGTTTCAGATCATAAATCAAAATTACAATTACAAGGCCGCCGTCCCTTCAGGCCGGACAATGCCATTACACTTATAAATCATCATATCCTATCTTTGCTATTTTTTCAATTTTTTCTGATTATCATACAGTAGATTCGTAACAGTTCAGCCTTCAATGTCATTAAGTTAACTTTGAAAATGAAAAGGGGAT
>CAJUJP010000050.1:14229-24646 GCA_910586615.1 uncultured Lachnospiraceae bacterium | reverse complement strand
AACAGTCAACAGCTCGTAGGGGAATCGAACCCCTGTTTCCGCCGTGAGAGGGCGGCGTCTTAACCGCTTGACCAACGAGCCATCTGTTTGACACTTGCTTATTTTATTACATTTTTTATAAGAATGCAAGTACTTTTTTCTATTTTTTACCCGATTTTTTTCAAAAACTTTTTTACATCTTTAAAAAGCCGTAAATTCGCAACACTTCTATCAGTCCGGACGGCCGTATTTATCGGCCACCGGCCGGCGGCCCCGGACATCACAGTACTTTACTTAAGAAATCAATGGTTCTGGGTTCCTTCGGGTGATCCAGTACCTGATCGGGAGTACCCTCCTCCACAATATAGCCGCCTTCCATAAATACCACTCTGCTGGCCACTTCCCGTGCAAAACCGATCTCATGGGTCACCACCACCATGGTCATGCCCTCTCTTGCCAGTTCTTTCATGACAGCCAGCACCTCACCCACCATTTCCGGATCAAGGGCACTGGTAGGCTCGTCAAAAAGCATGATATCCGGGTTCATTTCCAGCGCTCTGGCAATAGCCACACGCTGCTTCTGTCCGCCGGACAGCTGGCTGGGGTACGCCTCTGCCTTATCCGCAAGGCCGACCCGCTCCAAAAGCTGAAATGCCTTTTCTTTCGCCGCTTCCTTGGTCAATGTCTTTAAGTGCACCGGCGCAAGGGTCATGTTTTTCAACACAGTAAGATG
Organism: uncultured Lachnospiraceae bacterium; assembly: GCA_910586615.1. Lineage (GTDB taxonomy): Bacteria > Bacillota > Clostridia > Lachnospirales > Lachnospiraceae > UBA3282. The sequence goes on along the minus strand of CAJUJP010000050.1, from coordinate 23,934 downwards.
ATTGAACAGGTTAAAATGCTGGAACACCATACCGATGTTCTCCCGCACCTTGTTGATATCCGTATGTTTATCGGTGACATCATGCCCGTCGATGATGATCTGTCCGTCCGTTACTTTTTCCAATTGATTCAGACATCGGAGGAACGTGGATTTTCCGCTGCCGGAGGGACCGATCAGCACCACTACCTCACCCTCGCTCACTTCCATATTGATGTCTTTGAGAACTTCCAGTGATCCGAAGCTCTTTTTCAGATTTTTTACGACAATTTTGTTCTGCCCGGAAGTATTGCCCGGCTTGTTATTATCTGCCACGGTTCACCCTCCTCTCTATCTTCTTGGAAACCTTGCTGAGCGTGATAATCACCACCATGTACATAGCGCCGATGATCGCCCATGTCTCCAGACATTTCATAGTATTTCCCATGATCGTCTTACCCACATTGACCAGTTCCGGGAATGCAATAACAGAAAGAATCGAACTGTCTTTCAATGTAATGATAAACTGATTGATAATGGAAGGAATCATGGTACGGATCGCCTGAGGAACTACGATAAGCGCCATGCCTGCACTGTAAGACAATCCAAGGCTTCTGCCTGCTTCCATCTGTCCTCTGTCCACACTCTGGATACCCGCCCGGATAATCTCCGCCATATATGCACCGCAGTTCATGGACAGGGTAATCGTACCTGCCAGCAGAGGCCCCATCCGAAAATCCTTAAATCCCAGGCTGTGAATCCCCTGGGGAATACCAAAATAAATAAAGTACGCCAGCACGATCAGAGGCACGCCGCGCACCGCATCCACATAGACCGTACCGATAAAATTAAGCAGTCTGTTATGTCCTACGTTCATCAGTCCGAACGCCATACCGATCACCATGGCAAACACCAGTGAAAGCACCGTCAGAAGCACTGTCTGTCCCAGCGCCTTGACCAGCATCATACCGTATGTCTGAATTATCATCATCATAGGGCCGTATCTCCTTACTTTTTCTCAAAACCAGTGAAAGATTACCTTCCGGCTTTTCCGCCGGCATCTGCCTCTTTCGCAAAAAACAACTCCCTGAGATATTCTTTCCGAAGGAAGCAGGCATGAGCAGCATATTCCGGGAAGCATAAAAAATCTCCCGGAATATGTACTCCTTTACACAATTCCATGCAAAAATGTTACTTCTGCCAGAAAATTACTCGCCTAAATATTTTGCAAGAATCTCGTCATACTTGCCGTTCTCCTTGATATTGGCAAGACCCGCATTAAACATGTCCAGCAGCTTCTGGTTGCTCTCATTCATGATCGCAAAACCATAAGGTGCGCCTTCGCTTTCCATTCCTTCGGGAATCGTCAATGCAAGGTTGCCGATCTTGATTGAGTCAGCCATGATCGGGGTATCTTCCACACAAGCTGCGGAGTTACCCAGAATAACGTCCTGATACATGGTCGGAGAATCCTCGAATACAGATGTTGTAAAACCGTACTCATCTTTCAGACTGTTGGCAAAATCCATACCTGCCGTACCGTTCTTGACTGCCACATTCTTGCCTGCCAGATCTTCGAAGCCCTTGATATCACTTCCTTCTGCAAGTACAAATGTCTGTGTTGCATTGTAATACCCGTCGGAGAACATCCAGCCGGAATCAATACGCTCCTGTTTGATTGTCGCTCCCGCGATGATTGCATCCGCCTGACCGGACTGTACTGCTGCCACTGCCGCATCCCATCCCAGACTCTTCAATTCATACTGAAAGCCCTGATCCTCTGCGATGGCTGCCAGAATATCCACGTCAATTCCCACGAACTCACCGTTCTCATTGGTGAACTCGAAGGGCCGGAATACAGTGTCTGTAGCGACTACCCATACCTTGTCTCCGTCTGCCGTTGTATCTGCAGCGCTGTCCGCTGCCGCACTGTCTTGTGTGCCGGCCTGGGCTCCCCCGTTATCAGAACCACATGCCATCATGCTAAGCGCCATGCATCCGATGAGAGCCATTGCTAATAATTTTTTCATAACTACTCCTCCATTCCTGTGGCAAAATGCCCTGTTAGCATAAAAGACGGTGTAATCATGATCAGTTACACCGTCCTTGATGCCCACTGTTAAGTATATGGACTTTTGATTCTCTTGTCAAGACACATTGTATACAACAATACAATAATATCACTGTATTCACCGGTTCGAACAGTTCCGCATTTACATCATAAAGCAGAACATTTTACAGATCCTGGGCTGCTCTCAAAATCAGTTCCACCGCCTTGTCAATTCCAAGCTTCTCTGTATTCAGCGTCAGATCGAAATTACGGGCATCACCGTAGGCACACTTGGTATAATACTCACAGTATTTCTTCCGCGCCCTGTCCACAGCCTTGACATCGCTGGCCACCTGGTCAGCCGGCACCTGGTCCATCATCGCCGTCATACGCTTCACGCGCCACTGGAAGCCCGCATGGATAAACACATTCAGACAGTGGTCAAACTCCCGCAGGATATAATCACCGTTACGCCCCACAATCACACAGCTCTCCTTGTTGGCCAGTTCCCGGATGGCATCCCTCTGCGCCTGCCACAGTTCCTCTTCCAGCGGCTTGTTATAGAAATCAAACAGGCTCTGGGCAAAACCGAAGTTTTTGGGCACACGCTCATCCCATTTGCGCACCTGCTCCGGGCTCAGACTCTTACCCGCAAGAACCGTCTTGAAGATAATGTCCTTATCGTAATACTCGATGCCAAGCTCTTTTGCCACTCTTTTACCGATCTCGCCGCCTCCGGCGCCAAATTCTCTTCCGATTGTAATGATCTTCCTCATAGTCATATACCTCCCTCTCAACTCACAAAATCAAACAGGCTGATCTGATTGGACTCCGGCAGATTCCCCAGAAGCCCCAGGCTGCTCATCAGGTCCACCACAGTCTTGGATGCCTTGGTTCGCTGCCTGAAATCATCCTTGCTCAAAAACGGTCCGTCTTTCGCTGCCTCTACAATGGCATCCGCCGCCTTCTCCCCCAGTCCGTCTATACTGCTCAAGGACGGCATCAGTTTTCCATCCACGATCTGGAACAATCTGGACTGGGCCGAAAAGATATCAATGGGCACAAATTCAAACCCTCTGGCGTACATCTCCTGTACGATCTTCATATCCTTCTGTGTATCCTGCTCCTTCTTGGAAAGTTCCTCGCTCCTGCGCTTGTAATCCGCCATCACATTTTCCAGATGCTGCTGCCCCTGGCACATGATCTCATAGGAAAAAGCCGATGCCCTGATACTGAAATACGCCCCGTAATAAGCCAGCGGATAATTCACCTTGCAGTAGGCGATACGCCAGGCCATCATGACATAGGCCGCCGCATGGGCCTTCGGAAACATATATTTGATCTTCTTGCAGGAACCGATATACCAGTCCGGCACATCCTGCGCCTTCATGGCCTCGATCCACTCGTCTTTCAACCCTTTTCCCTTACGCACACTCTCCATGATGGTAAAAGAAAGGGAAGGCTCCACGCCTTTTTGCATCAGATAGATCATAATATCGTCACGGCAGCAGATAGCCGTGGAAATTGTTGCTTTTCCCTCTTCGATCAGTGTCTGTGCATTGCCAAGCCACACGTCCGTGCCGTGGGACAGGCCGGAAATACGCACCAGATCCGTAAAGCACTTTGGTTTCGCATCAATTACCATCTGGATAACAAACTCCGTGCCGAACTCCGGTATGCCCAGGCACCCCAGCTTACAGCCTCCGATCTGATCCGGCGTGATACCCAGCGCTTCTGTTGACTGGAACAGGGACATAACCTTTTTGTCATCCAGAGGTATGGTAACCGGATCAATGCCCGTCATGTCCTGCAGCATACGGATCATGGTAGGATCGTCGTGTCCCAGAATATCAAGCTTCAACAAATTATGATCGATGGAATGATAATCAAAATGGGTGGTGACGATGTCCGTGGTCATATCATTGGCCGGATGCTGCACCGGGGTGAAGGAATTGATATCCTCTCCCACCGGCAGCACCACGATACCGCCGGGATGCTGCCCGGTACTCCGGCGGATGCCGGTACAGCCCGTAACGATACGGTTGATTTCGCACACCCGCTTATGCCTGCCCCGCTCCTCGTAATAGTTTTTCACATAACCGAAAGCCGTCTTGTCCGCCAGCGTGCCGATGGTACCCGCCCGGTAAGTCTGCCCGCTTCCAAAGATCACTTCCGTATATTTATGAGCCTTACTCTGATATTCTCCCGAAAAGTTCAGATCGATATCGGGCTCTTTATCTCCCTTGAATCCCAGGAAGGTTTCGAAAGGAATATCAAACCCTTCTTTGTTCAGTGGTTCCCCACAGACCGGACAGTCTTTGTCCGGCATATCACATCCGGCGCCGCCGCCGTATGCCTTCACTTCCTCGGAATCAAAATCATAATAATGGCACTTCGGGCACAGATAATGGGGACTTAAGGAATTTACTTCCGTGATTCCCGCCATATTGGCCACGAAAGAACTGCCCACAGATCCTCTGGAACCCACCAGGTAACCGTCCTCCACCGATTTCCATACCAGCTTCTGGGCAATAATATACATCACCGCAAATCCATTGGAGATAATGGAATGCAGTTCCTTTTCCAGACGATCCTCCACGATTTTCGGCAGAGTCTCCCCATACAGTTCATGGGCCTTGTTATAGCAGATCTCCGTAAGCTGGTTGTCGCTGTCCTCGATCACCGGCGGGCATTTATCCGGGCGCACCGGTGACATGCACTCGATCATATCCGCAATCAGGTTCGTGTTGGTGATCACCACCTCTTCCGCCTTATCGCTGCCCAGATAGGCGAACTCCTGAAGCATCTCCTCCGTGGTCCGGAAGTACAGGGGCGCCTGATTGTCCGCGTCGGGAAATCCCTGTCCCGCCATGATGATACGGCGGTAAATCTCATCCTCAGGATTCAGAAAATGCACGTCACAGGTAGCCGCCACAGGCTTGCGGAACTGATCTCCCAGACGCACGATCTTCCGGTTGATCTCCATAATATCTTCCATAGAATTGACATTCGGAATCCTCTCCGATTCGATCATAAACCGGTTGTTACCCAGGGGCTGTATTTCCAGATAATCATAAAAATCCACCAGCCTTGCAATCTCCGTATCCGGCTTGCCTTCCAGAATGGCCCGGTACAGTTCTCCCGCCTCACAGGCGCTGCCTATAATCAGTCCTTCTCTGTATTTGTTCAGAAGGCTCTTGGGAATCCGCGGTCTTCTGGCGAAATAAGTGAGGTGGGACATGGAAATCAGCCGGTAAAGGTTCATCCGTCCCACATTGTTTTTTGCCAGAATAATGCCGTGATAGGTGGGCAGCTTCTTGATAATGGCCGGGCTGGCCTTGCCCTTCTCATTGATCTGTGCAAGCGTCGTGATGCCGTCCTCTTCCATCATAACGATCAGCTTCACGAAAATCTCAGCCGTGGCTTCCGCATCATCCACCGCCCGGTGGTGATTCAAAAGTGATACGCCAAGCGTTTTTGCCACCGCATCCAGCGTGTGCTTTGCCTGTGCCGGCAGCATGACACGGGCTATCCCCACCGTATCCACATAGGTAAAATCATGCTCTATTCCCTGCCTGTTACAGTTTTCCATGATAAAACTCATATCAAACCGGGCGTTATGGGCCACCAGCATACATCCCTCACAAAACCGCAGAAATTCCGGCAGAACGGTCTCGATCTTCTCTGCGTCCACCACCATATCGTCCCGGATTCCCGTAAGCTTCTCTATCTCAAAAGGAATGGGCACTTCCGGATTGACAAAGGCTGAAAAATGATCCACGATCTTACCGCCGCACACCTTCACTGCACCGATCTCTATGATCCTGTTTTCTACCGGTGAAAAACCCGTCGTCTCAATATCGAATACAACAAAATCCTGTTTGAAATTCTGTCCCTTATCGTTGGCGGCGATCTCATGCAGGTCATCCACCAGATAAGCCTCCACCCCGTAGATCACCTTGAAGAAATCCTGCTTGTCCGGATCAGAATCGCCAGCCTCCTTGCGCTTCGCCTTCTCCGCTTTCCACAGATCTTCCCACACATGGTTTGCATCCGGGAAAGACTGCGCTACACCATGATCCGTGATGGCAATAGCAGGATGTCCCCACTTATAAGCGCACTTCACGATGTCCTTCGCCTCGGATACACCATCCATATCACTCATTTTCGTATGGCAGTGCAGTTCCACCCGCTTGCGCACACCGGTATCCATCCTGGACACCGTAAAATCAGGAATTTTTTTGACCCCGGTCAATGAACCGATGGTCAGCTCCTGATCAAACCTGTCCGTCATGGTCATACCCTTGATTTTCAGAAAAGCGCCCGGTTTCATACCATCTGTTATTTCACCAACCTGATCATTGTGCACAAACAGTTTGATCGTCATGGTATCCGTAAAATCCGTCACATCATAGATCAGAATCGTTCTCTCATTCTTGATCTCACGCTTGTCCATGCTGATGATCTTGCCGCGGATGACCACCTCTCCCATCTCACCGATGATGTCGTTGATGGGTATCGCCTCCTCGTCAAAGTCTCTGCCGTACAATACGTCCGGGTTATCGGAGCGCTTAATGGCCCGCTTGAAATCCGCCTTTTTGCCGGTGTTGCCCTGTCCTGCACCGCCCATGTGACTGACGTTGTTTTCGGCCTGCTGACCGGATCCTGCAGGATAATCCACGATAGTGCCTGCCACATCCCGGCCCTTTACCGTATCATCCGTTATTCCATCTTCTGAAACCGAATCGTCTGATCCTTGTCCGCCGCCATAGTATCCCGCTCTTTTCGAGATCTCCGCCACCTGCATAGCCAGTCTGTGTTCGTCCTCTTCCTTGTATTTACCTGTAATATGCTCCTTATAGGCAATCTGTACCTCCATCGGGAGACCGCAGCGCTCGTTGAAAATCTTTTCCAGAATATGAATCAGTTCCTCGGCTTTACCTTTGCCCAGCACTGTATCTTCCACCGTCAGTACCAGCCTGCCGTTCTCCGTAAAAGCAAAATCGGCTTTCTTAAACAAGTTGTACTCCACCGGTGAGTATTCCCGCAGTTCCAGCAAAATACTGTCCCGGTACGCATCCATCAGCTTGACCGGATCATATTGGGCCGACAGATGAAACCGCTCATAAAATTTGATGACCATGGAAGCGTTTGGAAAGAACTGTCTCTTGATCTCACTCTCCACGCGGAAAATATCTTCCTTCTGAATCAGTCTGTCTGATGAAAGATATACCCGGAGAAAATCCTTCCTTTTTGTGGAAGAAACCTTGTCCACCGTCACCTGCTCATACAGATCCCTGAGTCCCGTATCCAGTTTTAATGTAGGAAACACATCAAAAAATTTCTTTCCCATCTGCCGCCATACCTTCCTGTCCCGCACTTATCATGCCGGAATATTTATTGCCGCCAGTTCTCCAGTTCCTCCCGCAGCGCCGGCAGTAATTGATCTTCCGGCACCTTCTTCACGATCTCCCCGTGCCGGAACAAAAGTCCTTCTCCCTGGCCTCCGGCAATGCCGATATCAGCTTCCCTCGCCTCGCCCGGTCCGTTGACGGCACATCCCATCACCGCCACTTTGATGTCCAGCGGATAATCCTCCACCAGTTTCTCCACCTCACCTGCCAGTCCGATCAGATTGATACGGGTTCTGCCGCAGGTGGGACAGGACACCACCTCAATACCACCCTTGCGCAGTCCCAATGTGCGCAGAATCAATCTGGCAGACCTGATCTCCTCAACCGGATCACCGGTCAGGGACACCCGGATCGTATCGCCTATGCCCTGATGCAGAATCAGTCCCAGACCGATGGCTGACTTGATATTGCCATTTGTCACCGTCCCCGCCTCCGTGATACCCACATGCAGCGGATAATCCGTCTTTTCCGCCAGAATCTCATGGGCACGCACACACATCATCACATCCGAAGACTTGATGCTGATCACCAGATTGTCATACCCTAATTCCTCGATGATTCCTGTTTTGTCCAAAGCACTTTCCACAATGCCCTCTGCAGTCACACCATGATATTTCTTCACCAGTTCTTTTTCCAGAGAACCGCTGTTGACCCCCACACGGATGGGTATGCCCCGTTCTCTGGCCACGGCCACCACCGCCGCCACCTTGTCACGGCTTCCGATGTTTCCCGGATTGATGCGGATCTTGTCTGCCCCGTTTTCCATAGCCGCAATGGCCATTTTATAGTCAAAATGAATATCCGCCACCAGCGGAATATGTATCTGCTCCCTGATCCTGCCGAGTGCCTGTGCCGCTTCGATGGTCGGAACCGTACAACGTATGATCTCACATCCCGCCTGCTCCAGGCGCAGGATCTGCGCCACTGTTGCTTCCACGTCCTCCGTCCTCGTATTGGTCATAGACTGGATCAGTACGGGATTCCCCCCGCCGATCACCCTGTTTCCGATTTTCACCACTTTTGTATGTTCACGATGCATAACCATTCTCCTTCTTTCCCCTGACCGCCGTACCAGACAGAAACCATGCGATATTGTCAATACACTATTGTGCAGCCTGTCTCCCCGGAACCGCATTATGTTTTTATCATACCATATCTTGTGTTAAAAAGTACAGACTGCATATGCATTCTGGTTACTGTTCACACGCCCCTCAGTCCCGCCATGTGCACTCTCATTTCTCCGTCAGCCACACCTGCTTTTCCACGACTCTGATAAAAGACCGCCGGCGCATACATGGCTTTCCTCTGCCGCATTCGCCCAGATCATTCCGCACCTGACAGACAGTCTGATATCGGTCCGTCGTCTCATCCTCAATGCATTTGCGTATGATCCGTTCCAGATCAGGCGTGAGAAGAGGCTGGTAATCTCTGATAGGCAATGACACATAAGGCGGTCTGGCCGGATTGGATCCCGTCACCATATAGTACAGAACCTTGCCCAGCGCATAAATATCACTTCGTTCATCTGCCCGGATACCATCTCCGGTTCTTCCAAACTGTTCCGGCGCGCCATACCCCGGTGTCGCCGCCATCTGCCCGTCCGATGCCACACCGAATTGTTGCCGGCAAGCCGCCCCGAAATCCACCAGCCGCAGATGTCCGTCAGAGCACACCATAATATTATCCGGTTTCAGATCTCTATAAATAACAGGTGGTTTTCTCGTGTGGAGATATCCCAGGACGTCCAGAAGCTGGTCTGTCCATACACATGCCTGTTTCTCCCGGACATAACCGTTTCTCTCCACATACTCGCGCAGAGTGATGCCCTGAATATACTCCATGGCCAGATACCACCCGTCCTCCTGGAATACTTCATAAACCACCGGCAGCATGGGATGTCTGAGCCGCTGAAGCATCTCTGCTTCCCTGGTCACAGATGTGTGCAATTCAGGCTGTTCCCTCTCCGTTGACTGTTCTGCCCATTTCTCCGTACTCTTATCTGGCTGTTCTTCCCGCTCCTTCGGATTCTTGCCTGACTGTTCTTCCATTTCCTCCGGGCTCTTACCTGACCGTTCTTCCTGCTCCTCCGGGCTCTTACCTGACTGTTTTTCCTGCTCTTTCGGATTCTTGCCTGATTGTTCTTCCCTATCCTCTGACTGCTCTTCCACTTCCTCCGGCTGTTTACCTGACCGTTCTTCCCGCTTCTCCAAGCTCTTACCTGACCGTTCTTCCTGCTCCTCCGGGCTCTTACCTGACTGTTTTTCC